>JBEKPO010000124.1:0-12156 GCA_049520675.1 Occallatibacter sp.
GAGACAATCACATCGGCCTGGCTCAGGTCGAACCGAAAATTCAGCCCTTTTTCAAGAAAAGTTCCAGCGATGGCCGGATCGTATTGCACCAGCTTCGCCTTGGGCCACGCCTTCTGGGCCTCTTGCCACTGCCTGGCTAACGTCGGCGAGGTGATCGTCGCGCTCAGGAAGTAGATGCCAGTTCCATCTTTGCTCGCGGTGACCCTCTGCCGCAGCGCCTCGGCAAATTCGCCCCACGATCGGCCCTCTTCTTCGTACATCACGTGCTGCGAGCGGTCGGGATCGTAGAGATCAAGCAGCGTGCCCTGCGAATAGGGATCCGATCCACCGGCGTTGTAGGCGTGCTCGGGATTTCCATCGATCTTGATGGGCCGGAACTCGTCGCTCTTCACCAGCAGCGGCACCGCGCCGGTAGTGAACGGATGCGCCGTTGCGAAGTACATCGGCTTGCCCAGGATCAGATCCTCAGGCGCCTTGATGTAGGGGTAGATCGGTTCGTCGGGCATTTTGGTGCAACCCGCCAGCCCGGCCAGCGCCATCGATGCGCCCATCACTTTGAGAAAGCCGCGGCGCGAAACCGGATCGATCCACTCCTGCGCCGCTGACGGGAACTCGCGCTCCACCGCGGCCTGGAATTCGGGGGTCGAGCGACCGCCAATACTTCTTGCCCTTCGCACCGTTCAGCTTGGCGCGCACTGCCGCGAGCGTCATCGGCTCCTGCTGCGACTCATTCGTTGCGAGGTTCATGCCGTTCTTGCCTTTTGTGCTCATCGGTGGCACACCTCGCAACTGGTCAGGTCTTTGGGAGTGCGGATGCTGTAATGAACTTCGAGGAAGTGGCCCAGATCTTCCTGGCTCGTGAACTTCTGATAGTTTGGAGCCGCCGCGGGGACCGCAGCAGCCGCTACGTCCCCGGCAATTCCCTTGGCTCCGGCAGTGGGCAGGTGCAACGACGCCATCTCGCCGCCGGCGCCTGAAGTTGCGCTGGGATCCTGTATCGTGCAACTCACGCTCTGCGCAGTAGGCGTGCCGGAGCTGACTGCGTTCGCCGCGCACCATACCGGCCTGTCGTCGGCCGGGCCGGTCCACGCCATGTTGTAGATCTCGCTGGTGGGACGCAGGTTCTTCGCCGGATTCCTGTGACAATCCAAGCACCACTCCATCTGCAGCGTGTTCTGCGCATACATCAGAGGCATCTGGTCCACGCGGCCGTGGCAGCTCTCGCAGCCGATGCCTTTGTTTACGTGAATCTCGTGGCTGAAGAAAACAAAGTCGGGCAGGTCGTGAACCCTGATCCAGGGAACGGATTGGCCGGTGTACCAGCTCTGTCGCACCGGCTCAAGAAGCTGCGCATTGGTCCAGATCTGCGCGTGGCAGTTCATGCAGGTCCGCGTGGGAGGAATGCCGGCGTAACTCGATTTCTCTACCGTGGTGTGGCAGTACTGGCATTGCAGGCCGAGCCCCTGCACGTGATGCTTATGACTGAAAGGCACCGGTTGGTCGGCGCGCTGGCCCTGCCGCGTAACCCATGGCGAGCGCTGCAGCTGGTCGAGCGTAACGCCCAGCGCAATAGTGATCAACCCCGTCAACACCAGGCTCATGCGAGCCAGTGCATTGGAGCTGCGATCGAAGATTTGCGCCATGAACGATTCCCGGTTTGACTTTCGTTTCCAAGAGTTCGCTTGTATCAGCGATCACATGGTTGGTGTACAAGAAACGCTCTTCGATAGAACTCTGCTGGAGGGCGGGGAAGCCCGAAGTTTCACTATAGCAGCGAACGGCCCTCACTCTTCAAGGTTTGCGTGCCACATCGCGAGAAAATTTTTGTGGGAAACCGATTGGTAAGGCGAAGAAAAGAAAATGAGTTGTGACAAGCCGGGAATTCGGGAACAACTCAGATATTCCCTGACGGAGTGCGCATCAAGGACTGGGCAACTTTGATCACAATTTATCACGCCGAAATCTGCGCGCGCCAGAAGGCAGCGCATTAACGTTCCGACTTCGGTTCTCCCCGAGAGAAAAGCTAGCGTTCATTCAATTGGTCGCGTGCGAAACGCCCGCCTGCGTCGACGCAGCGCAGGTTCCTCGTCGGCGCGTCGCAGCGTTGCACGTCCCGGCCGCGGTCATCGCAGCAGTCGCAACCACATTGGCAGGCATTCGTCCCGCTCATTTGGCAAAAAACACTGTCCTTTGACCCGGGCGGCCAGCCTGCAATTACCAGGAAGACATCCAGAACGAAAAGTCCAATGGCAATGTCATTGAAGAGCGCTGCCTGGGGCAGGCCCGGCCAGAATTGGTTCGCTGCCCAGAAAAGAAAGGCTGCCGCCAACAGAATCGCCTTTGCCAGCTCCGCAAAAGCTCCGCGATGGACGAGCTGGAAAATCATGTAGGCTACAGCGATCATCGCCAGCGAAAATGCGGCGAGAAAATCGTGGCTCCTGGCGGGAAACAGCCGGGGAGCGGCGTCGCGAAGAAACAGCGACGCGACTGCGGCGAGCGTTAACGAGCCGAGCGCCAGCGAAAGGCTTCGAGCGGAGTGAGGAGAGATGGCCACAGTCCATTATTTCCCGCCCGGTGAAAGGAATCTGTAAGGGCCTTCATCGGCTTCCCACACTGCGAACCGGCGCGCGAACGGCCCGCCTTTTACCGCTGCCGCGAAGATCGCATGCTTTAGAATTCATGAAGGATTCACGTTTGGCTCTCTCATTCTCTGAAACTCATGCAACTTGGACCCGCTGGTTCTGAAGCCCTCACATCAGGCGCGGCCCATATCTCAAGCTGAATTCCGATAGGGAACGACGATGAAGGTTGCCGGACTTCTGGTGATGCCCGCCGGATTCTTTCTTGCGCTAGCCGCGCTGGTGCTGTTCCCCGATCCGGCGCGGCGGTCGGCGTTTATTTTGTGCGGGCTGGCAGTGGAGTGTCTCGGTTTGGTGGTGACGGTGCGCGCGCACATTCCTGCCCGCGGGGCGAGCCGCCCGTGACCCCGATTCCACCCATCGTTGCCGCGGCCAGCGCGACCATGACCGATGCGGAACTCGCGCTGACCCTCGCCCTATTGATGGTTGCGCCGCTGGCGATCGCCGGTGTTGCGCTCATCAACACCGGGTTGGGACGGGCGCGCTCTGGGGCTCAGACTCTCCTGGGCAACCTGGCATTGGCAGCCGTCGCCATGGTTGTCTTCGTCTTTGTCGGTGCTTCGTTTGCCGGCACTCTCGGGAATTCGGAAATTGTTTTGCATGCCGCGGGTAAGCCGTGGGGCGTGCTCGGACTTGGGCCGTTCCTGCTTCGCGGCATTTCGTCTGCTTCGCCACATGCGCAGCTCGGTCTTTTGTTCGAGTTCCTGGCCGTGGCCATGGTGGCGATCATTCCCTGGGGATCGGGCGCGGACCGTTGGCGTCTGGCGGGCGGTTCGGCAGCGGCCGTGGCGCTGGCGGGGATTGCCTTTCCCGTGGCGTCGCACTGGATCTGGAACGGCGGATGGCTGGCACAGCTTGGCGCCAACTTTTCGCTCGGCGCCGGATTCCTCGATGCTGGCGGCGCAGGAGTCGTGCATTTGCTCGGCGGCCTGAGCGCCCTGGTGGTGGTATGGATCGCCGGGCCCAGACGAGGCAAATTCCCCAAAGAAGGGCTCTCGACCGCCATCCCAGGTCACAGCGCGGTTTATGTGTTGTTCGGATGTACCGTGGCACTGGTCGGCTGGCTCGCCTGGAACGCCGCCGGGGCCATCTTGTGGTTGCACGCGCCGCTCGCTCAGTTGCCCGTTACTGCCATCAACACCTTGCTCTCCGCCTCAGGCGCGCTCGTAACCACGTTCTCGGTCACGCGATTCCGTTTCGGCAAACCCGACGCGAGTCTGTGCGCCAATGGCTGGCTGGCCGGGCTGGTCGCTTCGAGCGCCTGCGCCGCGATCGTCTCGCCCGCCGCTTCGCTCTTCATCGGAGGCCTTGCCGGAGTCTTCACGCCGCTTCTGGTGGAACTTCTGGAACTGGCGCTCTCCATTGACGACCCCTCCGGCGCGATCACTGTGCACGGTGTAGCCGGGTTATGGGGCTTACTGGCGGCGGGCCTCTTTTCGGCCGCGCCGGGCCAGCTTCTCGCTCAACTCGTTGGCATCGCCGCGCTGTTGGGCTTGATGTTGCCCCTCATCTATCTGCTCTTCGCCGTCCTCAATCGAATCGTTCCGTTCCGCGTCGATCCCGATGGCGAGCGTATCGGCATGGACCTGCACGAACTCGGCGGCGGCGCCTATCCGGAGTTCGTGATTCATCGCGACGAATCGTACCGGTGAGGCCCGGCCAACGCGACGGGCCGAATCGTCCGATTCGGATGGCACGCGACGTGCTCTGCGATTCATCAATGCATTACGATGAATGCATCACCTGGATCGGAATCGCATGGGCTTCTTAACTGGGCTGTTCTGGCCGTGGGGCATATTGCTGCAAATTGCGGCCATCGTGCACTTCATCCGGCGGCGGCCCGATACGTATTGGATCTGGGTCATCCTTTTCCTCGGTCCGGTGGGCGCGCTCATCTACATCTTCGCCGAGGTGCTCCCCGATTTCGGGCTGCTGCGCCAATCGTTCAAAGGATTTCCCCGCCGCAAGCGCATCAACCAGCTCGAGATCGAGATTCGCGACAATCCTTCGCCAGGAAACTTCGAGGAACTCGGCGATCTTTACATGGACGAGGGCAAGCTGCACGCGGCGCGTACCGCATACGAGAAAGCCATCGCCGCCCGTTCGAGCACGCTCGACTGCTTCTATCGACGCGGCGTATGCGCGCTGCTTCTCGGCGACGCCCCGGCCGCTCTACCCGATCTCGAGATGACGATAAAGAATGAACCCGGGCACGACTTCTATCGCGCCGCCGGCCTGCTGGCCGATGCTTACGCGAAAACCGGACAAGCGGAGAAAGCCGATGCCACGTTTCGCAAGGCGATGGAACGCTCCACGCTTTCTGAGACATATCTGAACTATGCGGACTTCCTCGCCTCCCAGGGACGCAACGCCGAAGCCCGCGAGTGGGCGCAGAAGGTTCTCGACAAGAAGCCGACCATGCCGCGCTATTTGCAGCGGCGCGAACGGCCATGGTTTCGCCGTGCCAGCGCCACCCTGAAACGAGTGCCGGCCTGACCGCAGATTCTCGGCAGGCAAATTCCGCAGGCGCGGCGCCAGGTGCTACCGCTTCGCCATCAGCAACATCACCGCGAACAGCAGCAGGGGCACCAGGGCCAGACACGCGTAAAGAAGAATCGTTTTCGTGCTCGGCAGCAGCCGCCCGCGCAAACCCGCGCGCTGCTCACGGCTTTCCACGCCGACTAGCTCGGGGTGCTCTAGCTCCCAGGCCATCTCGTGCGCTGTCGCGTAGCGGTGGCGCGGGTCGCGTTGCAACGCGCGAAATAGAACCTCTTCGATCTCAGGCGAAATTTCGGGGTTGAGTTCGCGCGCCGGCCGCGGATCGTTCAGCACGCGCTCGTTCAGCACTGCCAAGGGATTCGGTCCGGTAAACGGCGGCTGCCCGCTGAGCATCTCGTAGAGCATGGCGCCCAGTGCGTAGATGTCGCTGCGCTGATCGCCGCGCTGCCCTTTCACCTGTTCGGGCGAAATGTAGTCGGGCGTCCCCAACGCCGGCGTCATCGAGGCGTGTGTGATGCGCCGCGCATCTTCTTTCAAGGCGATGCCAAAGTCGATGATCTTGATGCGGTCGTGGTCGTCGACCATGATGTTTTCAGGCTTCAGATCGCGGTGCACCACTCCATGCTTGTGCATGGTGTCGAGAGCGTCGCAGATCGCCAGCGTCAATTTCACGGCGCGATCGACGGGCAGCGGGCGCTGCTCATTCATGATGGCCCGCAGCAGCCTGCCGTCAACCCATTCGATGACCATGTAACGGCGGCTGCGCTCTTCGCCGTCGAAGGTTTTCACGATGCCCTGGTGGTTGAGTTCCTGGCCGATCTCCTCTTCGCGCCGGAAGCGCTCGAGCAGCACCGGGTCCGCTTCCATCTCGGGGTGGGGAACCTTGACGGCGACCTGCCGGCCATCGCGCAAATCGGTGGCGCGGAAGAGCGTAGACATACCGCTGCGCGCGACCTCCGCATCGAGGCGATAGTGATCGAGCACGTCTCCAGCCGTCAGCGGGGTGGTCATTGCGCCCAGCATCGCAACTCTGAGTGTTTCATGCAAATCGTAAGAAAGGTGTATAGGGGGGGGCCTGGACCGTCCTGCTGGCGGGGCGTGTCCTCATTTGATTCCGCCGCGACAGGCCAGGAGCCAAAAACGGCGGCTCCGCGCGCGTGAATCTCTATCATGGAAACCATGCTCCGGTGCCATCCATGCTATGCTGCCTGCCTTGCACTGATTTGCAGTCTGTGGCCTCACTCTGTCTCCGGCCAGGCGGCGAAAACGCGCCAGGTCAAACCCGAGCCTCCGCAAGATACCGGGTTTCTAAATCGCAAAGTCGAATCGCACGGAGTGGAATACAAGTTTCAGGTCTACCTGCCCGAAGAGTGGCGGCGCGATGACAGCAAGCAGTGGCCGATCATTCTCTTTCTGCATGGCCGGGGAGAGCGTGGCTCCGAGGGCATGTGGCAAACGCAGATTGGCATCGCCGAAGGCGTGCGCAATCACCCTGACCGCTGGCCGTTTGTCATCGTCATGCCGCAATGCTCCGACAACGCGCACTGGACCGATCCCCCGATGCTCGACCTGGCCATGGCCGCGCTCGACCAGGAGTCGACGGAGTTCCACGGCGATTCTGAACGCACCTACCTGACCGGCCTCTCCATGGGCGGCTACGGCGCATGGGAGCTGGCCCGCATGCATCCGCATCGCTGGGCGGCCATTGTGATTGCTTCGAGCGGCGTCTTCTGGAGCTATGAGCCTGAGCGCTGGCAGGAGTCAGCAGTGCTGCCGGGCGAATACGCGAATGTACTCACCCACACACCGGTCTGGCTCTTTCACGGCAGTCTCGATCCTGTGGTGGCGCCGAAACAGAGCGAGCTGATGTACGACGCTTTCAAGGCCGCCGGCGGAAACATCCGCTTGTGGATCTATCAGGGCCTCAAGCACGACTCCTGGACTCGTGCCTACGACGAGCCGGAACTGCCGCACTGGCTGCTCTCGCACCGCAGCACTACAAACGCGGAGCTGCAGGCCTTCGCCGAGCGGCTCGTGATCCCCACCGCGCCGCCGGTCATCAAGCTGACTACCGCGCAACTCGACAGCCTGGTGGGCGAGTACCGCGAACCCAACGGTAAGGCCATCATCACCATCTTCCGCCAGGGCGAGCAGCTGCTGCAGCGCGCCCCCGGTGGCGAGGTCACCCCGCTCGAAGCCGAATCGGCCAATGCCTTCTACTATTCCAATGGCGCCAACAGCCCGCTCACGACTCATGTCACCTTCGAGCGCGATCCGCAGGGTCACGTGACGGCACTTGTGGTCCGCGACAACCGGCACGAAGAGCGCTGGGTGCGGCAGGTGCCGATCGCGGCGAAGTGATACGGAACCGGCCAACGCCTCGGTGATCAGGCGATTCTGATCCCCTTGAATACGGTCACCGGAGAACCATCCGCGAGAAAAGCAGAATCCGGCGGGCGCGTCAGGATTCTCGCAAACTCGCCGTCATAACAGAGCGTCGCATCTCCTGAAAAACCTGCGCTCGTTGCCTCGCGCACATTCCATCGCGGGTGCTGCACCTCGTATTCCAAGCAACCCCCATCGCGTTGCGCTGCGTAGCCCCAATAGTGTTCAGTGATGAATTGGCTCAGCGAGCCCTCAGCAGGCCGGAACCCACGCCCATCGCCTTCGATCCGCATCGTGCACCGAGCTGGGCCGGAACCCCACGCATACTCCCCTGCAATCGAATTGTTTGCTGTGTTGGCGCGGATATCGTGGGACATAGGCACGCAGGTGTAGTTCTCGCCGAAGGCGAATCGGGCAACAGCGGCAACCGCTCGCTTGGGAACCAGCTCCCGGATGAAGACCACACCACGCTTCGCTTCGCGCCTAACGTAGAAGCGCAGGTTCACCTCTTCAAACGAGCCGTGGAACGGAATGGCGACGCCGGAGAGACGCGTACGATTAAACTCAAAGCCGACCAGGCTGACGTAGGTCTGGCCGTCAAATGCATCGAGTTCCGTGCCGGAGGGGACGAAGCGGCTGAGCACGCCCGGCTCGACGGCATAGTTCAGCATCACCAGGTTGATCCACTCCGCGGTGAGGAAGACGCCAGGCTTTTTAGTGGAAGCGGAATCGCCGCGAGCCACCGGGGTATGTGCTTCGCGGCCCGCTGGAACTGAAATCGCCATTCCTGCGTAGTATCTCCCAGACAAGTCGATGCTCGCAAACGGCGGCATGAGGAGGCAACATGTTTTGCAGCGGATGTGGTCACTCATTGGAGACGGGGCAGCCGGTCTGCCTGCAGTGCGGCCGCCCGGTCGCGCCCCCCGCTCCACCCATTCCCGGCTTCGAGTTCCAACTCGCCAGCTATTCCGGCAAGGTGAAGACGCTGGGCGTCTTATGGCTCGTTTATGCCGGACTTTCCATGATTCTCGGCATCGCCGCGATGTCGTTCGCCAAGGCGTTCTTCGAAGGCGGATTCGGCCCCTGGTTCCACGGCCACATGGGCCAGATGCCACCCGACTGGGTGATCCCGGCAGCCTTTCATTTCGCCTGGATCATGCTGGCGATGCGCGCCGTGTTGTGTGTCGTCGCCGGCTGGGGCCTGCTGGAACACACGCAATGGGGAAAGGTGATGGCCATCGTGGTCTCGATTCTCAGCCTCATCAAATTCCCTTTCGGGACTGCTCTTGGCATCGCCACCCTGGTCATCCTGCTCGGCTACCGGAACTCGGCGCTCTACGATCAGCTGTGAAGGCAGCTATCAGCTTTCAGTCCGGCCAGTAGCGCGAGTGGCTGAAAGCTGAAAGCTAACAGCTGCCCTTCATTCCTGGTCGAGAAGGTATTTGCGGATAAACATCACCGCGGCGTCGAACATCAGATCCTGGTTCCCCTTTTTGGCGTAGCCGTGGCCCTCGTCGTTGGCCATCATGAACCACGTCGGCGTGCCCTGGGCGTTGAGCTTGTCGAGAATCTGCCGCGACTCCGACCACGGCACGCGCGGGTCGTTCTTGCCTACAACAGCGAAGATGGGCTTGTGCATCGCGTCGAGGTGGTTCATGGGCGCGATCTTCTCGAGGTATGCGCGCATCGCCGGATCGCGCTCGTCGCCGTATTCCACGCGGCGCAGGTCGCGCCGGTAGGCCTCGGTATGTTCCAGGAACGTGACAAGGTTCGACATGCCGACGATCGGCATCGCGCAGCGGATCTTGTCGTTGTAGAAAGCCGCAGTCGCCCACGTCATGTGGCCGCCATAGCTGCCTCCCATGACCATGACGCGGCCGGCGTCGAGGTCGGGCCTCGTGCCGATCCAGTCAAGCAGCGCGCCGATATCCTTGTAAGTGTCGTCGCGATGGAAACCGTTGTCGAGCTTGGTGAACTCCTTGCCGTAGCCGGTCGAGCCGCGCACATTCGGGAGCACAACGGCCACACCAAGCTCGTTCAGGATGTAGTTATAGCGACCCATGAACTCAGGGCGCGATTGCCCCTCTGGACCGCCGTGGATGTCGACAACGATGGGGCGTCTGCCGGAGAACTTCGCGGGATCGGGCGTGTAAAGAAAACCCGTGATCATCCGGCCGTCGAAGCTTTTCCAGCTCACCAGTTCGGGCTCGCGGAAATTGGCGGTATTCAGCCCGCCGGTCTCGCTCTTTGTCCAGCGCTCGATCTTTCCGGTTCGGATGTTCAGCGAGTAAGCATCGAGCGGCGAGCGGGCCGAGGTAAGCGAAAAGCCGACATCCTCGCTGTTCAACTGAAACGCCAGACCAGCGATCACGCCGGCGGGCACATCGATCACAGGATGGAACTTGCCGGTGGCGACTTCGAGCAAGTACAGCTTGCTGAGACCGTTTTCGTTGGTCGAAAATGCGATCGTTCTGCCGTCCTCGCTGAGGTCGAAATCTTCGACGTCCCATGGGATATTTGTGGTCAGGTAACGCGGCGTCATTGTCGCGAGATCGAAATAGGCGAGGCGCTGGAAATCGGAATCGCGATCGGTGGTGAGATAAATTCCTTTGCCGTCTTTGCTGAAAAATGCCCTGCCATAAAAGACCTGCTGGCCCGCTTGCTGTTCCGGAGTGATCTGCTTCTTTTCGCCGCTGGCGACGTCAACGACATAAAGATTGCTCTGGTTGACTGATAAGTATTCGCGCAAAAGAAGGCGGCTTCCATCGCGGGAGAAGTCGCTCGGTTCCCAGCCACCGCCTTTGAGCTCAGCCAGCATGTGATCGGTCCCGGGCTGATGAACATCCATCAGATAGAGGTCTGTGTCTTGGTTGTTCCGGCGCGTCGAGGTATAGGCCAGGCGGCTGCCGTGGTGCTCGAACAGGGGACTGGTGTTACGCGATTTGCCATCCGTGAGCAGGGTGATCTCGCCTGTATCGATGTCAAAGCGATAGAACTGGTACCACTCGCCTCCGCCGATGTCCTTGGCGAAGATGAAGGAGTTCTCCCGTGTCGGGTCGTAGATTGCTTCGCGTACCGGGTCCGCGAAGAATGTGAGTTGCTCGCGTGCTCCGCCCGGCGTGCGCACCAGGTGAATTTCGTTGGCATTGGCAAAGCGCGTGGTGATCAGCATCTCTCGCTTCGTGGGGCTCCAGCTGAGGAATTGGGCGGATCGCGCATCGCCGTAACGTTCGGTGGCCTCGGCAATCGACGCAGGGATAGGTGGCACGTTTTCGAAGACGATGTTATCCCCAGGCTTGATGTACGAAGTTTGCTGGCTAGGGCTCTGGCAATATCCAACGCCGGAAAGCACGCCGCAAGCCAGAGCGACGGCGAGATGCTGTCTCATGAAAATTCTCTCCATGGGCCGAGTAGCACGCAAAAAACGTGACGGAATCATAACAGAGGAGCGGATGGTTCCGGGGTTCCGGTGCTGGTGCAGTTCGAATCTGATTTGAAAGGGCACGACTTGCCGGGGTCCCCGGCGACAGGTCTTCGTCGCTGGGGTGGCTTGAGTCGTGCCGTAACGGCAGCAAAATGGCCCGGGGCTTTAGCCCCTGAGGCATGATCTTTCCAAACTGACCCACTACCGGGGTTCCGGAGTCGGCCCTGATGACCCCAGCCCAGGAGCCCTGTCTTACAATCGACTCATGGCCTTCCCAGCTATGCGGATGCGGCGTTTGCGGCGCAGGGATGCGCTGCGCGCGCTGGTGCGCGAGACCGTTCTCGACCCCGGCGACCTCATCTATCCGTTGTTCATCTGCCCGGGCAACGGAGTGCGCAATGCGGTTAGTTCCATGCCGGGGGTCTTCAATCTCTCAATTGACGAAGCGGTTCGCGAAGCCGAAGAAGCTGCGAAGCTGGGCATCGGCGGATTGCTGCTCTTCGGCCTTCCTGCTGCGAAGGACGAACAAGGGACCGGCGCGTGGGAGGAAAACGGCATCGTGCAGCAGGCGCTGCGCGCGCTCAAGCAGTCTGAGGCCGCAAAGAAGCTGGTCCTTATCGCCGACGTCTGCCTGTGCGAGTACACCAGCCACGGCCATTGCGGGGTGGTGGTCAAGTCGGGCGACGCGTTCGAGATCGACAACGACCCGACGCTCGAATTGTTGGCGCGAACTGCCGTCAGCCAGGCCAAGGCTGGCGCGGACGTGGTGGCTCCCAGCGACATGATGGACGGCCGCGTGAGCGCGATCCGCAAGGGGCTCGATGCCGCTGGATTCGCCCAGACGCCGATCCTCAGCTACGCGTCGAAGTTCGCATCGGCGTTCTACGGTCCATTCCGTGAGGCGGCCGATTCTGCGCCGCAGTTTGGCGACCGGCGCAGCTACCAGATGGACGGGGCCAATCTTCGCGAGGCCATGCGCGAGATCGAGCTCGATCTCGAAGAGGGCGCCGACATGATCCTGATGAAGCCGGCCATGCCCTACCTTGACGTGGTGCATGCCGCGCGCGAGCGCTTCGGCGTGCCCATGGGCGCCTACCAGGTCTCGGGCGAGTACTCGATGTTGCAAGCCGCGTTCGAAAAAGGCTGGCTCGACCGCAATCGCGCCATGCTCGAATCCCTCCTCGGCATCCGCCGCGCCGGCGCGGATTT
>JBEKPO010000125.1:0-11644 GCA_049520675.1 Occallatibacter sp.
ATGGTGATGCCTGGCGACAACGTGGAGCTCGAAATAGATCTGATCACGCCGGTGGCCATGGAGAAGGGTCTGCGCTTCGCCATCCGCGAAGGCGGCAGGACGGTGGGCGCGGGCACGATCTCGGAGATTATCAAGTAACGAGTGAAAGAAGTGAAGAAAGTGAATGGAGTGAGAAGAGTGAAGGGCGGGGGTTACTGATTCACTCCTTCACTTAATTCACTTCTTCACGGGTTTCACGAAGGGAAACGAAACATGCGGGAAATCATCACAATGGAGTGCACCACGTGCAAGGAGCGGAACTACTCGACGACGAAGAACAAGAAGACCGTGACCGGACGTCTCGAGCTGAAGAAGTTCTGCAAGCGCTGCCGCAAGCACCAGGTGCATAAGGAAGCGAAGTAGGGCAGCCATCAGCTTTTAGCTTTCAGCTCTTAGCTCTCGCATCGGGAGAACGAAGAGTTCAGGTCTCCGATGATTGAGCTAGAGGCTAATGGCTAATAGCTAAAAGCTGCATTTACAGGGGCGTAAGCTCAACGGCTAAACTGCCGGTCTCCAAAACCGGACTTGGGGGTTCGAATCCCTCCGCCCCTGCCAGAGAAGCAGGGAACAGGGATCAGGGAATAGGGATCAGTAAAACGGCGCCGAGGCAAGCGAGCAGGTCGGACCGGCACAATGAACTGGCCCTGGAACCTGACACCTGAACCCTAGAGAAGGAATTGAAGTATGGCGACAAAGACAGCGATTGAAAAAGGCGAAGAACGTTCAGCAAAACGGCGGGAGCCCAACGCACTGCAGGAATGGGGCGGCAATGCAATGAGCGCGTTCAGTGACTTTACCGGCTTTCTGCGCGACGTACGCGCGGAGATGAAGAAGGTAGTGACGCCGACGTGGAAGGAAGTGAGAGCGACCACAGGGGTTGTGATCGTTGCTGTCTTCCTGTTTGGCTTGTTTTTCTTCATCGTCGACGGCGTTTTCAGAGTCGCGGTGTATGGATTGCTGGGCCGCTTAGGGGGATTGCAGTAAACCGCGAGGGTGGGAATCGAGAACGGAATGTCAGAAGAGTTGGAACAAAAAGAAGAACCGCAGGGTGAGACGACGGTAGCGGCGAAGGCCCAAGAGCCAGAGCGGGCTGAAGGCGACGCCGAGGCTGGCGCGGAAAACGAAGCGCCAGCGGCTGCCGAGGCAGCACCCGTGCCGGAGCGCAACGAGCGCTTCCGCTGGTATATTCTGCACGCTTACTCAGGCTTCGAGCGCAAAGTGCGCGAATCGATCGAGAGCCGCGTGCACGCCTTTGGGCTGAAAAACCGCGTGGGCCGCGTGATGATCCCCACCGAGCCGGTGACGGAGATTGTCAACGGAAAGAAGCGCACAGTGGAGCGGGTTTTTCTCCCCGGGTACGTGCTGGTGGAGATGGAGCTCGACAACGAACTCTGGCACGTCCTGAAAGATACGCCGAAGGTGACGGGATTTTTGGGCACCGGCGACAAGCCCGTGGCGCTGAGTGAGGAAGAAGTGAGCTCGATTCTCTTCCGTTCGGAGACAGCCAAGGAAAAGCCGCGGCTCAAGATCAAGTTTGAGAAAGGCGAGCAGGTACGCATCACTGACGGGCCGTTCGCCAACTTCAACGGTGTGGTGGACGAGATCAACGAAGATCGCGAGACGATGAAGGTGATGGTGACGATCTTTGGGCGCTCAACGCCGGTCGAACTCGAATTCGGCAAGGTAGAAAAGATTGCGTAACTGCAGCTTCCAGCTACTAGCTTCTAGCTTCTAGCCAGGCGTCGACCTAGCAGGCTCTGGTTTGAGGCAAACGCTGAATCGGCAGTACCAAAATTCGCAAGATGAATGACCAGCTGGCAGCCAGAAGCTAGGAGCTAAGAGCTGGTTTCGAAGGACCCAAAATGGCACCTCCAAAGAAAATCAACGGCTACGTCAAACTTCAGATTGAAGCGGGCAAGGCAACACCGGCGCCGCCGGTGGGCCCCGCGTTGGGCCAGGCGCAGGTCAACATCATGGAGTTCTGCAAGCAATTCAACGCCAAGACACAGGGCAAGGACCTGGCAGGGCTGATCATTCCGGTGGTCATCACGGTTTACGGCGACCGGTCGTTCACCTTTGTCACCAAGACGCCGCCAGCCGCGATTCTGTTGAAGAAGGCGGCGGGAATCGACAAGGGCTCGGGCACGCCCAACAAAGAGAAGAAGGGCAAAGTGACCGAGAAGCAGGTGCGCGAGATCGCCACGCAGAAGATGCCGGATTTGAACGCGGCGTCGGTTGAGGCCGCGATCAGGAGCATCAAGGGAACGGCGCGCTCGATGGGCATCGAAGTGGTGGGGTAAGAGCAGCGAGTGAGCGTGTTAGCAAGTTAGCTGCCGCATCGGTGGAACTGTTACCTGCGGTTCTCCAGAGCTGCTGATTCAAAGGGATCGAGCGAGGCCCTCCGTGATGCGGAGGGTCTTTGTTTTTGGGACTCAAACGGCAAACTTCGCTCAGGATGACAATTTCATTTTGATGACGGCTTTCCTGCCGGTCACGCGGCCTGCTTCTGGGCTGCAGGAGAGCCACTGCTTGCAATACTTGCTCAGTGCGTCAGCGGACGATTGAGTACCACGGAAACCGACATACGCGTCGGGACGGACGAGAGTGACGGACGGTGTCTCTCCGAAGGCTTCCGTGAACGGCTTTTTGTCGTCGCCATCGGGCGCGGAGATAGAAGACGTTTCGATGAGTTCGCTCCAGGGCGTCAGCGATTCGGAAAATTTCGATTTAGCTGCCGGATCGGTGAAATTCGCCAGCAAAAGCGTGAAGCGATCGGAGCTGAGCAAGTCGAAGGCTCGTTTTATTTCGCTCTGCAGGCCGGCAGAGGCGCGAACGGCCAAATCGGGTACGCGGTCGCCGGCAACCAATGAGCCGTCGCCAAAATGATCGTCAGAGAGAGGGCTGCTTCTGTAATTCAGCGCGATCTGGCTGATGCGCGATGTTGCAGTATCCTGGACGAATTCCGCATTGGCGATCCATGGAGCAAGGTGCATGAAAAAACTTCTCAGGATTGATGGTCCCCCGAGAGCGTTGGTGAGTCCTTCGGTTGTGGAAAGGATAGAACGCATCACTGGGAGTCGATCGTCCCCGTAGGTATCGAGCAGATTCTCCGGCGCTTTGCCTTGGAGCACGAGCGCGAGCTTCCAGCCCAGGTTCATGGCATCCTGGATGCCGGTGTTCATCCCTTGCCCGCCTGCCGGACTGTGAATATGCGCTGCATCGCCGGCCAGAAAAATCCGGTTCACACGCAGGGTCGACACCATACGGCTGTTGGCCTGGAAGACCGAGCTCCACGTCAGCTGCTGCAGCCTTGCCGGAATGTGCGATCGCTGATCGTAGGTGGCTTGCAATTCTTCAAGCGTGGGCTTTTCCGGTTGCGCAGAGATGCGCAGAGGATGGTCTGCGACAACCCAGAAGTGGCCGCCGCCCATGGGAAACAAGGCGAGCATACCCTGTTCCGAAGAGAAAATGTGGAAGTTTGAGCTAGAAATGCTGCCGTCGACGTGCCCGTCGCCCAAAACGAAGGTTTCGTCGAGAGTCTTGCCTTTGAATTGCAGTCCGAGCGTACTGCGGATAATGCTGTGAGCGCCCTCGGCGTCAATCATGTATGCAGCGTTGACCTCTTCGAGCGAGCCGTCTGCGTGCTCAAGTGTCGCGGTCACGCCGGAGGGATCTTGGCCGAAGGCTTTCATTTTCACCGCCCACTCGACAGAGCCGCCATGCGCTTCAAGGGCTTCTCGCAGGATGCGATCGGTCACGGTTTGCGCCAGAAAAAGTACGAAGTTGTAGCGGCTGGGGAGTTTCGTAAAATCTGCGTGGACAAGGAGCCTGCCCCCGCCGTAAATATCTCCGCCGTCGGCGCGATGACCGATACGAACGAACTCATCTGCCAAACCACGCAATTCCAGTTCCTCGAGCGTGCGTGCCTGGATGGCGATGGCGCGCGAGGTTTCCGTAGGGCCTTCCATTTCATCGACGATTCTGACCGGGATGCCGAAACGGCGCAGTTCGAGCGCGGCTGCCAGGCCGGTGGGACCGCCCCCGGCAATCAAAACGGACGTATTGGAATTGTTGGGCATGGTTGTCCTGCTTCCCGGTAGGAATCGAAGCGCATCGTGTTAGATGCGCAAAAGCGGGAATTTGCAATGCTATGACTCGGAAAATCGCGAGCTTGCTGGGAGAGCCGGGTCTCGTTGCAGGCCCAGGATTTCGATTTCGAGGCCGCCGAAGTCGGGGTGGTCATTCTCACGGATGCGGTAGACGGCGTCGATGGCGCTGCCCTGCGCGAGTGAGAGGTCGGCGACGCGATGGGCAAGGTTCCAGCCGACGGCCCGGATGGAGCTGACAGGCGCTGGGCTGCCCGACAAGCGAGCGGAATTTCTCTGCGATGATGGGGCGGGGTCCTGCGCCAGTTCGAGGCGCAGATGGCGTTCTTTCATGATGCGCGGCGGCGCAACGAGCCGCACATTGCGCGCGACGAAGACAGGCTCGGGGTTGCCATGGCCAAGCGGCTCGAGCTTCCTGAGCCATCCGGCGAGGACGGGCGTGATGCGGTCGAGCGGCAACTCGGCGTGGATGCGCAGGAGGCGCTCCACGGGACGGGCGGCAAGGTGTTCTTCGGCGTAGAGGCGCAGGCGGCGCTTGAGCTCGGGTAAAGAAGTGGCCGGCAAAGCGAAGCCGACAGCGAAGGCGTGGCCGCCGAAGCGAGTAAAGAGGTCGGCGCAGCTCTCAATGGAGGAGAGAAGCGCGAAGCCGTCGACGGAGCGGCCGGAGCCATGAGCGACGCCGTCTTCCACACTGACAACGATGGCGGGCTTGGCGGTGCGCTCGACGACGCGCGACGCGAGGATTCCGATGACACCGCGATGCCAGCCGTCGCCATCGACGACGAGGAGGCGGTCGGCACAGAGTTCTTCGTCGGTCGCGATGCGCTCTTCGATGAGCGCGAGGGCGGCGGCTTCGACGTCGCGGCGCTCGCGGTTCAGCCGCTCCAATTTGTTGGCAAGCTCCGGCGCACGCAGTGCATCGCGAGTCGAAAAGAGCTCGACGACGTCAGAAGCGACGTCCATGCGCCCGGCGGCGTTGATGCGCGGCGCCAGGCGGAAGGCGACATCGTAGCCGGTGAGCTGCTTTGCTGCCGGATCGAGGGCGGCGGCGGCGAACAGCGCGCGCAGGCCGCAGCCAACGGGCCGGCGCAGCTCGCGCAGGCCGAGCGCGGCGATGGTGCGGTTCTCTCCGCGGAGCGAAACCGAGTCGGCGATGGTGGCAATGGCTGCCATCTTGAGGAAACTGGGCAGCGTCTTCTCGCGCAGGCGAACGGGGTCATGCCGCTCAAGCAGGGCCTGGGCGAGCTTGAGCGCGATGGCAGCACCGCAGAGGGATTTTTCGGGATAGGAACATCCCGGCTGATTGGGATTGAGGATGGCGAGGGCGGTGGGAAGCTTATCGTGCGCTTCAGTCAGGTGATGGTCGGTGATGATTAGATCGAGTCCGAGCCGGCAGGCGGTTTCGGCCTCGGTAAAGGCGCGGATCCCGGTGTCGACGGTGATGACGAGGCGGACGCCGTCGGCGTGAGCCGCTTCGAGCACGCTGGACTGCATGCCGTAGCCGTCGCGCATGCGATGGGGGACGTGGAACTTGACGTTTCCGCCGAGCATTTCGATGGCGGTCTTGAGCAGGACTACCGCGACGGTGCCGTCGACGTCGTAGTCGCCGTAGAGGAGGATGGACTCGCGGGCGGCGACGGCGCGCTCGAGCCGGGAGACGGCGCGATCCATGCCAAGCATGAGAAACGGATCGTGCAGATGCGAGGGCTCGGGGTTGAGGAAGGCGAAAGCGTCGCCGGCGGTGGTGACGCCACGCGCGAGCAGAAGCTCGGCAAGGACATGCGGCAGCCGGGCTTCGCTGGCGAGGGCCGCAGCTTCGGCCGGATGCTGCTCGGCAAAGACCCAACGCTGAGGCGGCACGAAGTTGCGGCGTTGGGAGAATTGAGAGGCCGCGGCTGCGTCGTCCGGCGCGGCGATCGGCTCACTTTCGGGCCCGGCAGAAATCACTGGGGCTTACTCGTCATCGTCGTCGTGCGAGTGGGCGTCGTCGATCACGATGTCTTGGAAACTTTCGATATTCTCAAGCAGGGACTGATAGCGCTCGTACCACTCAGTAGTGGTTTCGTGAAGGAAGACCACGCCCTGGTAGATGAAGCCGAGCTGAATGTAGCCCAGCATTCCCGAGTACTTGCGCAGCCATTTGGCCTCAACCAGCTCGGTGGCTTCTTCATCAGGGAAGTTCATCTCGCCGGCCTCTTCGATCAGCGCGTCGAGCTCTTCACGCTCCAGCGTCATTTCGCTGAACGTGACAAAGGGTGCGCCGACGTGCTTGGCCATCTCAACAAAATCTTTCCATGCGTCGGGATTCCCGCGCCCCTCCCAAAGAACCGAGGGAATATCGTCTGTGACGTAGCCGGGCAGGCGGCGCATGCCATGGCCCTCGATGAAGGCCACCATGTCGTCTTTCAGCGAAAGGAGGTTATCGGTGCTCATCGTCAATCACTCATTTTCGCAGATGGAGCTGGGTCGGCGATGGCTGGCGAAGGAAATCTTTTCGGAAAAATGCTCGCATTGCGGTGCAAGTGCGCCTGTCTGTCTTTGCGGCAGCGGAGACCGATTGGGCCGCGAACGCGGTACTCTGGAGAGGTTCATAGTCAAGGAGGTTAACGAGCTTGCCTGCGTATGAGCGCCACGTCTTTGTCTGTCACAACGTCCGCCCAGCCGATGCGCCGCGACCCTCGTGTACGAGCGACGGGAAGAGCGAGCTGCACACACGATTGCAACAACTAAGCCGCGAGGCGGGACTGGGCGCCAAGGTGCGGATCAACAAATCAGGCTGCCTGGATCAATGCGAGCACGGGCCGACGGTGGTGGTTTACCCAGACGCTGTTTGGTATGGTCACGTGCGCCCTGAAGATGCAGAAGAGATCGTGGCGGAGCATCTGATTGGGGGCAGACCGGTGGAGCGGCTGAGGCTGGCAGAGGGATGCATCAACACGAAGAGTTGTCCCCATCGTGCTGAAGCAGGGACGTAAGAAACGGGGAACAAGGGGCCAAGACGGCTGGAGCCAGGTTTTGGGATGAAGCGCAGAGATTTCCTGAAGGCGGCGGGGGCGGTATCTCTGGCGAGCCTGGCTCGTCGAGCGAAGGCCGCAACGAACCGCGGCATCGCGATCGTCATCGATGGACGCGATCGCGTGGCCGGAGTTGCGCCGGTGCGCTGGGCCGCGGATGAGCTTCGCGCCGCGATTGCCGGCAAAGGCGGCCTTTGCCGCATCGTCGATGCACCGGAGCAAGCCAGAGGCAGCGCTTTTCGCGTCGTCGTCGCAGGCGGGCCGTCGAGTCTGGCGGCTGGGTTTCCGCACGCGAGCGAGACATTGAGGGCTCCGGAGAGTTTTCGGATGACGCCGGGCAAGATAGGCGGAACAGCGGCAATTCTGGTCTCAGGCAGCGACGAGCGCGGGTTCGTCTATGCATTGCTGGAATTGGCGGAACGGGTGCGTTTTGGTTCAGACCACACGCTGGCGCTGCACCTGACGCAGAAACTCGAAGAAAAGCCCGCCAATGAAATTCGCGGCGTGAGCCGGTATTTTTGCAGCGAACTCGAGGACAAGCCGTGGATCTATGACCGAGAATCGTGGATCGGCTATCTGGATTTGCTCGCCGCCTGCCGATTCAATCGCTTCAGCCTCGGGTTCGGACTTGAATACGATTTTCCCAGAGGCGTGACGAGCGACTATCTGCATTTTGTCTATCCATACCTGGTTGAGGTTCCGGGATACGACGTGCGCGTGATGCAGCTTGCAGCGCCCGACGGAAAGCCGCTGTCGAATCCGGTTCCGCTCAGCGCGGTGGAGCGCGAAAAGAATCTTCAGGCGCTGCGGTTCATCGCCACACAGACGGCGGGGCGAGGGCTGCAGTTTCATCTCGGGATTTGGACGCACGCCTATCAATGGATCGACAGCCCGCATGCGTATCACCGCATCGAGGGCTTGACGCCGGAGACGCATGCCACCTATTGCCGCGACGCCTTGGCCGCGATTTTGAGAAGTTGCCCGGAAATCGAGGGGCTGACACTGCGCGTGCACGGCGAGAGCGGAATCCCCGAGGGGAGTTACGACTTTTGGCGAACACTGTTTGAAGGGATTAAGGGCTGCGGACGAGCGGTTGAGATCGACATGCACGCCAAAGGCGTGGACGAGGAAATGATCGGCATTGCCCTGAAAACGGGAATGCCGGTGAAATTGAGCGTGAAGTACGCAGCAGAGCATCAGAGCCTGGGATACCAGCAGGCCGATATTCGTGCGCTGGAGATTCCCAAACGCGATCTTGGGAAGTTAGGGCCATTCAGCATCAGCGGGGGCGAGCGGTCGTTTACGCGCTACGGTTATGCGGATTTTCTGAAGTCTGGGGCGCCGTATAAGGTGCTTTTCCGGCTGTGGCCGGGGACGCAGCGCCACCTGTTGTCGGCCGATCCCGAGATGGCTGCGGCGTACGGTCGAACGGTAAGATTTTGCGGTGCGGCGGGAATTGATCTGATGGAACCGCTGACGTTCAAGGGCAGGGAAGGTTCGGGGCAGCCCGGAGGGCGATGTGGATATGGCGATGCCGCACTCAACCCCAGGTACGACTGGGAGAAGTTTGAACTCTACGATCGCGTGTGGGGCCGCAGGCTCTACGATCCCGATGCGAACCCCGAGACCTGGCGCCGATGGATGCGCGGAACCGTTGGCGCCGGCACATTGCAGGCTGAAGCTGCTGTGGCAAACGGCAGCCGAATTCTGGCACTGCTGACTTCGGCGCACTTGCCGTCGGCATCGAACCATTCGTACTGGCCGGAAATCTACACCAACATGCCGATGGTGCGGGGCGGCGAGGCCTCACCCTACAGCGACACGCCGCAGCCGAAGGTCTTTGCAACGGTAAGTCCGCTCGATCCGCAGCTGTTTTCGACGATTGAAGAGCATGCCGCCGATCTGCTCGCGGGCAATGCTGGCCCCAAATACTCGCCGATTGAAGTTGCGCAGTGGATGGAAGATTTTGCGGAGGCGGCAAACGGGGCGATCGCTGAGGCGCTGACAAAGGCCGCGGCGAAGGCGCGATCGGCGGCATTCCGGAGGATCGAGGCGGATGTCCTGATTCAGGTTGGCCTGGGCCGATTCTTCGCGGCCAAGCTGCGCAGCGGCGTTTTGTTTGCGATCTTCGAGCAATCGGCCGATGCACAGGCCGGCGCGCTGGCGCTGGACCAGTACCGGCTTGCGCGGGAAGCCTGGGCTGGAATGGCCGCTCATGCAGCAGGAGTGTATCGCATGGACATTTCGTATGGCAGCATTGCGATGCGCCGCGGCCACTGGAGCGACCGGCTGGCAGCAATCGATCAAGATCTTGACGCGATGACCGTGCGCTTGCGAAACGCGCAGCGCGGCGGCGAGCCGACTCAAAACACGAGGCAGGCGATCGAAGCCGCAACCAGCAGGCCTTTCCGGTTATCTATCGATTGCACGCATTTGCCACCTGCTGGCTTCAGGCCCGGAGCGCCGCTGGCGCTGGTGCTGACGGTTCCCCAGTCGCCGGCCGCGGATGCGCTGGCTTCGGTGGTTCTTCACTCCCGGCATGTGGACCAGGCGGAACGCTGGAAGCGAACCGAAACGTCGCGGGAAGGAAACAAATTCTCGACGGCCATCCCCGGGGAGTACACGCAATCGCCCTACGCACTGGAGTATTATTTCGAGTTTCGCGCTCAAAACGGCTCGGCGTGGCTGCATCCCACGTTCGACCCGACACTTGAAAATCAGCCGTATTACCTGATCGAGCGCGAGAGCGTCTGAGACAGAGACAAGGCAGAGGATAGATTGCGCCGACCGCTGGTTGGCGTGTACATTGGGCGGCCCGATGCGTTATCCTGAGGGTTAACCCATGATTTTTTCCCGCGATTACATTGGGTATCTGGCTCGCCGCACGCTCAAGCACCTCATTGACGCCAAGATGATCACCACCAGTGACATGAAGGTGACGGAGGCGCGTGTGAATGCAGCGCTGGTCGAAGAGCTGTCGCTCGAGGACCGCATCAACGAAGAGGTGCGAGTGATTCTCGATGCCTACTCGGATGAGATGCGGAAGAGCGGCGCGCAGTATGCCGAGATGTTCAAGAAGGTGAAGACCGAGCTGGCCAAGAAATACAAGGCGGTGCTATGAGGATCAGCCGTGACAAGCTGAACAAGCTGGCCCACACGGTGGCCGACGCGCTGGCCGAAATCGACCAAGTCGGATTCCTCGAAGACCGCAACACCATCCGCCAGGAGGCCCGCAAGGCGCTGGAGAGCCTGCTCACCGAGGAGGCGCGCATCGACACCGCGGCGCGGTTGAAGATCGCCAACCAGCGCAAGATCATCCTGGAAGGCTCGCAGGAGTGGGACATTCTCTATCGCAAGTACTACAACGAAGAAGTGCGGAAGCTGGGGATCTAGGCGAGTATTTGCAAGTTTGGCTAGGGTTTCGGTATTTGCTAAAGTAGGGAAGTAGCCCGCGTTCGCGGGCCACCCCCGCACAATGAGTGGCGCTATCGTCTAGGGGTTAGGACGTGAGATTCTCAATCTTAAAACCCGGGTTCGATTCCCGGTAGCGCTACCAACTTCCCTTCCAAGGCAATCCATCCGCGTCTAATTTTCCCTTTGTTCCAAAAGGTAAATTCAATCATATCAACGAAACTAGCGTCTGTAGGGGTCTACGGGGGTCCGTATAGGTCTGTTTGACTTCTGGGGATAACAGGGGATAACTTTGGGGATAGGTGGGGGAGACCGTAAAACGAGTTATCCCCACTGATAGGAGGCCAAAATTTCTATGCCCCTGACAGAAGCCAAGATCAAGAATGCGAAGCCCCAGCCTGAAAAGGCTGTCCGGCTGTACGACCGGGACGGGCTGTATCTGGAAGTCGCCCCGAGCGGCGGAAAGTGGTGGCGGATCAAGTACCGCTTTGCTGGACGGGAAAACAGGCTCTCGCTCGGCGTTCATCCCGAAGTGAGCCTGAGAGACGCCCGTGAGCGCAGGGATGAAGCGCGGAAGCTGGTAACTCGCGGCATCGACCCAAGCCAGCAGAAGAAAATCGAGAAAGCGGCGCTTCGCGTCCAGAGTGCAAACACGTTTGAGGCAATTGCCCGTGAGTGGCACACTCAGAGAGTTCCGACCCTGAGCGCGGCGCACGCCGCGCGTGTCCTGAGATTGCTGGAGCGTGACGTGTTTCCGTTTATAGGCTTGCGCCCAATTGCCGAGATCGAAGCGCCGGAGCTGCTCAGCGTCCTGCGACGGATCGAGGCGCGCGGGGTGCGGATGACCACCCACCGGGCGAGAATCTACAGCGAGATGGTCTTCCGTTATGCCATCGCGAGCGGACGATCCAAGCGGAATCCAGCGGTTGACGTGAAAGGCGCACTTGCGCCGATGCCGAAAGGGAATTTTCCCGCGATCACTGATGCCAAGGAATTTGGGAATCTGCTGCGCACCATCGGCGGTTACAAGGGAACGTTCGTGGTTGAATCGGCCCTGAAGCTAGCGCCGATGCT
>JBEKPO010000126.1:0-11422 GCA_049520675.1 Occallatibacter sp.
GACAGCAAGTTCTTAGACTTAGCGTAAGTCGAAGAAAAGGAATGGGGACGTAGCTCAGTTTGGTTAGAGCGCTGCCCTGTCACGGCAGAGGTCGCGGGTTCGAGCCCCGTCGTCCCCGCCATTTCCCGCCAAGGTCACTCGACTCGCGAGCCCGTTCGGGATTTTGGCAGCGGGCCTCCGCTTCGCTGACGCAAAACGCCTCAACATCGAGCCCCGTCGTCCCCGCCATACATCCTCATCGGCCGCCCCTCTTACGGGCTGCTCCGCATCCCCAAACATCGCATTGCAAAGCGCCCAATCGGACGCCCGTCGACCTGCCACGCTCGCCCCTGGGTTCGTATCGCTCCTCTGGTAGACTCAGGTACCATCATGAGCCTCTTTCGCACCAAGCCACTGGCCGCATTGCTTGCGCAGATCGACGAAAGCCATGGGCTCCGTCGCACTCTGCGCTGGCCCGGGCTCATCGCTTTGGGGATCGGCGCAATTATCGGCGCCGGACTTTTTGCCCGAACCCCTGCGGCAGCCGGGCAGAATGCCGGCCCGGGGGTAACCCTTTCGTTTGTCATCGCCGCCATCGGCTGCGCGTTCGCCGGCTTGTGCTATGCGGAATTCGCGGCCATGATCCCCATTGCCGGCAGCGCCTATACCTATGCCTACGTCACACTGGGCGAGCTGGTGGCCTGGGTGATTGGATGGGCTCTGATCCTCGAGTACGGGCTCGGCGCCGCTACGCTCTCCATCTACTGGACCGAGTACTTCAACAATCTGTTCCCCAACCTGATTCCATGGGCATGGCGACACTCGCCCTTGCAGATCGGACCGGGCGGCATTCACGGCATCGTGAACGCTCCTGCCCTCCTGATTCTCCTCATCATGACTTTGCTTCTGATCAAGGGCATCTCGGAATCGGCCTCGGTCAACGCCGTCATCGTGGCCATAAAAGTGACGATCGTGCTCATGATCATCGCCATCGGCTGGCACTTCATCAGTCCCGCAAATCACACTCCGTTCGTTCTGGCTCAGGATGCGACCCACCAAGGGATCTTCAAACACGGATGGGGCGGTGTCCTGGGCGGCGCGGGCGTGGTCTTTTTCGCTTTCATCGGGTTTGACGCCGTCTCCACGGCTGCTCAGGAAACCATCAACCCAGGCAAGAATATGCCCATCGGCATTCTGGGATCGCTGGCGGTTTGCACCGTCCTCTATATCCTCTTCAGTTGGGTGCTCACCGGCATTGCACCAGCGCTCGACTTCACCGATCCCAGCAAGGGCATGGAGGCGTCCGTTTCTTATGCCATCAGGGCCTACATGCCCGGCTTCGCATGGCTATCCACTCTCGTTTCCGTCGCCATCCTCGCCGGATTTTCTTCGGTGATGCTGGTCATGCTTCTGGGGCAGAGCCGCGTCTTCTACTCCATGTCCAAAGACGGCCTGCTGCCCAGGTTCTTCGCTGACGTACATCCCAAATTCCGAACGCCATACAAGTGCAATTGGGTCTTATATGTCTTCGTCGGCCTTCTCGGCGGACTTCTGCCCGGCGATATCACCGGCAACATGACCAACCTCGGCACGCTCTTCGCCTTCGTCCTGGTATGTATCGGTGTATGGGTTATGCGTAAGACCAACCCGGCTCAGCCACGGCCATTCCGCGCGCCTCTGGTTCCGCTCGTTCCCATCCTCGGCGTCATATTCTGCCTAGCCATGATCATCTCCGTCGATTCCACGTCAAAGATCGCCGCTGGAAGCTGGATGCTCGTCGGCCTCTGCGTCTACTTCGCCTATGCCAAACGCCACAGCAACCTTCACGCGCCGGAATTGCGCGACGCCCCGCCGCAGACCGGCGATTAATCAGGCAGGTGAGCAGGCGCGACACACGCCATTGCTGGCGATGCGGCTCTCGGGGGTTTCCTGTCGAATCCGTGCGGTCCGGCAACTAACACTTCGAGGCCAACACCCCGTACAACTTCGGTACAACTTCGGTTCCGGCGCGCGGGTACCCGCGTAATGGCGCCCGGCGGCGAAATCCTTCCCCATTTCGCAATTCCCGCCTATAGTTTCCAATACTGCGTGCCTGTGAGAGCGGCCGCGGGTAAAGCAGGTTTCCGAATCCCCCGGGCTGTACATAGCTACAGATCAAGAAAGGAACTAAATTGATCGCTGACTATACAGTTCTTCCTATCGGAACAAGAGTCGACGGCGGCGAGGTCCAGGTCTGCCCCAAATGTCAAAGGCCAGGCCTTTACATCGAAATGGATGGCCACAGTTTCTACACCCATTTTCAGATCCTCAGAAAAGATGATCCACGCAACACCTTCCTTCGGCGGGTCGAGTGCCACCTTATGGCCGGAGAAGTCGCCGCGCACAGCGCCGCTCATGCTCTGCCTCGGTACGCCTCACCATCCACCTAGGCCGATGCCTACCCATTTTCGACCCGGCCTGACCGCCGGCAGCGGCGCCTGCCCCGGCGGGTTGCAGCCCCGTCCCACGATTCTGTTATTGCCTTGCCCTGCCTCGATTCCATCAAATAGAGTGGTCTGCGGCTATGCGTGCTTGGCGCTGCCGATGCGCTGTCTTCATCGAGGGTCGCGTTCGTAAAATCGAATCGGGAGGCTCTGAGCGATGGCTTGGCTGAAAGACATTAAGCGTGCGCTCAAAAACTTCGGCGACGTGCCCCGGCCACGGGCTGAACGTCTGCCGGCGCCCACGCTCGCGGCCCACTACGGACCCGACTCCAGTTCCATTCCCGCAGGCGTCAAAAACATCAGCTCCTCCGGCATCTACCTGTTCACCGAAAAGCGTCTCCATTCCGGTGACCTGATCACGCTCACGCTTGAAGAGCGTGGCCACGCCGAGAGTGGCTCCGAGATGCAAATCTCCCTTCATGCAAGGGTCGCCCGCGAGGCAGAGGATGGCATGGGCCTCTCCTTTGTTCTGCCTCCTGGCCTGGATATGGACCTCTGGGGCGTGCTCGTACGCAACATCGTGGTTCTCAAGGATCCAGAACAAGTCGCGGACATGTTTCGCACTCTCCACACCATTCTTTTCCTGTCGCGCATATGCCAATCGGGGGCTGCCGAATCCATCGTTCTGCTGGGGAACGATCTTCATCCCGATCGCACCGCAACCCTGGTGAAGATTGCGCTCGGCGCGGAAAAGCTGCTTGCCGCTGAGCCCCATGCCGATCGCATGCGCGCCCACCCCACGCTGGTTGCCAATATCCTGCGCGATGGCTCCTGGGCTCCTGATGAATTGACCGCCCAGCTGTGGACCGGCCTGCTCGCCTCTTCCTGCACGTTTGACACACCGGACGACTCCAATCAGATCCTTGTCGACCTGCTGGTCAACGTCACTCCTACCCAGGCCAAAATCTACAACCTTGCGTGCCAACGAGGTCTGGTCCGCGCTTCCAGCGCCAGGGATTTGGTCACCACTGCTTCTGTCGTTCTCACTCCGAAAGAGATGATTGAGCTGACTGGTGTCCATGATCTTGCCAGAGCCGCGACCGATCTCGCCTATCTCTACAATTTGGGACTGATTCGGAACGTCTTCGACTTCAGCTCCTATCATGAAATCGATAGCTTCGATATCAGCCCCAGCCGCTTGGGCTTGGAACTCTATGCGCACTGCCACGGCAGTCGCGAAAACCTCGATCCGCTGCTCATCGAAAAGGCGAAAGCTCAATTAGCCCACTTCCTCCCCGAGCCTCTACCCATGGATGCGCTTGGTGCACCCCCGCCTCTGCCTCCTACGCCAGGCAGCTAGAGCACGCATCGCAGGGTGGTATTCTTCGTGCATTATGCGCGTCCGGCTGCTGCTCTTTGGGGTCCTGAAAGAAAACTTCGGCGTCGCTGCCGCCAGCATAGAACTGCCCGAAGGCGCATCTGTGGCCGATTTGCTCGAGGCACTCACCGCATCCGGGCAAATCCCTGTGCCCAACAGTCTTGCCGTCAGCGTGAATGCCGAATTTGCCAGGCCATCTCACGTTCTTCGCGACGCCGATGAAGTGGGCTTGTTGCCTCCGGTCTCCGGGGGCGCGCATTCAAACATCGCAGATGCCACTGGCGGTCGAAGCGGTGCAGTTGCGTTCACGCGTTCGCCCATCCCGTCCGCTGAATTGATCGCCAAAGCCAGACAATCGGAAGATGGCGCGATCGTCGTCTTCGATGGTGTCGTTCGCAACCAGACCCGCGGCCGCCCGGTGCTTCACCTCGATTACGAAGCATACGAAGAAATGGCCTTGCGCCAGATGCGACGCCTTGCGCAGGAGGCGAGAGAGCAGTTTGCAGTGCGCCATGTTTCCATCGTGCATCGCCTCGGCCAGATTCTGGTGGGCGAAAGCAGCATCCTCATCGTGGTCGCATCGGCGCATCGCGCGCAGGCCTTCGACGCCTGTCGCTGGCTCATCGACACCATCAAGACAAAAGTCCCGGTCTGGAAGAGGGAGACCTTTATTGACGGAGCTGTCTGGGCCGATGGCGAACCGTTTCCCGCTGATGTGTCGATCAAGCTCGGAGCAGAATGACAACTTGATCCCGCCGTCCCAGGCTTTTCCTAGCCCGATCGCGGGCGCGAATTAGTGTCCTGAGCCCAAAGTTCGCTTTATCATTGCACCGGTCATCCTGAGCGCAGTTTGCCGCGTATTTCGCGGCGAACGGAGTCGAAGGACCTGCATTTGGAGCGGGGTTTGTATAACGAACTCCCGACGCACTATATCAAGGCGTCTTTGCGCAATCGCTCGCGTCACCGTGAATCTTATCGACTGCGTGGGCGACGGCCGGCCAAATTGCCGCCAGATTCTCAACCGCTCCATCCGGGCTGCCCGGCAGATTCACAATCAGCGCCTGTTTTCTCACCCCACACGTGGCGCGGGAGAGCGCGGCATGCGCATTCCGCTTCAAACTCTCCGCGCGCATGGCCTCGCCAAGACCGGGGATGACGAAATCGAGGACGCGGACTGTGGCTTCTGGCGTGCGATCGCGAGGCGATACGCCCGTTCCTCCGGTTGTAAGGATCAAATCGTAACCGCCCGAGTCGGCCCAGGCCATGAGTTGTGCGGCGATTGCATCCTGATCGTCGGCGAGGATCTTCGCGGCGACCAAGTCCGCTGCTCGCTGTGAAAGCCACGACGCCAGCGCCGGGCCGCTGCGGTCGGCGCGCTCTCCTCGTGCCGCCCTGTCGCTCACCGTTAAGATTGCCGTCCTGATCCGCGCCATTTCGATTTCTGGCCCCCGCGTGTCATCGAATCCAACAATCGCCCTTACCGCACGATCGCACCCTCGATCGCCTGATCGATGCGCGCAAGCGTCTCCGCCGTAAGCGCCACGCCGACCGCTCGCACATTGTCGGCAATTTGCTCGGGCCGTGTCGCTCCAATAATTGCCGAAGCAACTTCCGTCCTGCGCAGCACCCACGCCAGCGCCAGTTGCGCCATCGACAAGCCGAGTTCTGCCGCAACCGGCTTTAGCTGAGCAACGGCTTCGAGCAGGAAATCCGACCGGTAGTGCCGCCCGGCCGTCTCCATAAATATGTTCATTTGCTCGCTGGCGGCGCGGCTTCCAGCCGGAGGCGGCTCGCCCGGAGCGTACTTTCCCGTCAGGACCCCATGGGCCAGGGGAGAAAACGCCAGGTTGCCGACCCCGTGCCGCGCGCACGCAGCAAACACAGCGCTCTCCGGCTTGCGCCAGAGCATGGAGTATTGCGGTTGGCTGGCAGAGAAGGGAACCAGGCCTTCTTTGCCGGCAATCGCTGCCGCCGCGTCGATCTGCTCCGCCGTCCACTCGCTGAACCCGATGGCCCTTACTTTGCCGGCCCGCACTGCGCGATCGAGCGCCTGCAGCGTCTCCTCAAGCGGAGTCTCTTTGTCGTATCGGTGGCACTGGTAGAGATCGATAGAGTCAACACCGAGCCGTTCCAGCGACCGGTTCAACTGTTTCTCGATTTGCGCCGCCGACAATCCGCGATCCGGCTCGTCGCCAACCGGGAAGTACAGCTTGGTGGCGATCAGAAACCGATCGCGCGAATAGCCTTTGAGCGCCTCGCCCAACACGCGCTCCGCCTCGCCTCCGCCATATTGATTAGCGGTGTCGAACAGCGTGATTCCGTGGTCGAGCGCAGCTTGAATGCAGCGAATCGCCTGCTCACGGGCGATGCCGCCGGCCACCGTGAGCCACGTGCCAAAGCTCAACTCCGAAACTTCGAGTGGTCCGTTGCCAAGCTTCCTGTATTGCATGCGCCCCCACGCGCCGCCCCGTATTTCACCAGTCCTTGCTCACTGCATAAGTCAGCCGCAAGCGACGGCTATCGGCTGATCCCTGACACCTGAAACCTGACCGCTGCTTCTCAAATCGCCTGCACCGCTCCCTTACCCACGAGTTCCTCGACCCGTTCTACCCATCCTCGATCCGCCGCCACATTCATGCCGTCCGGCTCCAGAATCACCGCGTACTCACCTTTTTTTTCGAGGTGCAACATCACCTTGCCCGGTCCCGGCGAACCATCCGCAGCGCTCTTCAGTCCGGCCAGCATCTCCTCAGTTACGCGATCCATGTTGATGCGAATGCGAATCCCCGAGGGCAGCTTTACCTCTACCTCCTCGAGTGCCTGCACCTGGCTCACGGCGATCTTCGAGGCCGCATCCTCGTCGCCCATCAGCGTCCCGCGAATCAGCACCGGCGCCTCGATCTTCAGCTGATCGCCAAGCTTCTCGTAATCGCGCGCAAAGCAGATCAGTTCGATCTTTCCCGTGGCGTCTTCTAACGACGCTTGCGCATACAGCCTCTGATCCCGCCGGCTCTTTTGCACGCGCAGTCCATGAATAATTCCCGCCACCTGGATCTCGTCGGCCAGGTCCTGTTGCCCGCCCCACCGGCGCTCCGGCGGCTTGCGTTCCAGCGCCTCTGCCACCGAGATCACGCCCGTCAAATTCCGTAGTTTCTCGGCATACTTGTCCAGCGGGTGCCCTGATACGAAGAATCCCAGCACCTCCTTTTCGTTCGCCAGGCGCTCGCTCTCCTCCCAGTCCGGCGCGGCGGGCAGCGCATCGGCTGCTTGCGCGCGCGCCGGCGTATCGTCGAACAACCCAAACAGTCCGCTCTGTCCCTGCGCCTCGTCGCGCTGCGCCTTCTGTGCCCGTTCCATGGCCTTGTCCACGGCCGCCATCAGTTGCCCGCGCGTTCCCAGCGAGTCCAGAGCGCCTGCCTTGATCAGCGATTCGATCACGCGCTTGTTCATCAGGCGCAGGTCTACCTTCTCGCAGAACTCCCAGAAGTTCTTGAACCGCCCGCCTGCCTCGCCGCGCGCCTTCATGATCGATTCGATCGCGTTGCCGCCCACATTCTTCACCGCCGCTAATCCGAAGCGAATCCCCTCGCCGTGCGGCGTAAACTGCGCTCCCGAAACCTGCGCGTCCGGCGGCTCCACGCGAATTCCCAGGTCCTTGCACTCGCCAATGTACTTCACCACGCTGTCGGGTTTCGAAGTTTCCGAGGTCAGCAGCGCCGCCATGAATTCCACCGGGTAATGCGTCTTCAGGTAAGCAGTCTGGTAGGCCACCCAGGCATACGCCGCAGAGTGCGACTTGTTGAATCCGTACCCTGAGAACTTCTCCATCTGATCGAAAATCTCTTCTACCGCCGCGCGCGGATGTCCATTTGCCGCCGCGCCCGACATGAAACGCTCGCGCTGCTCGGCCATCGCCTCCTTATTCTTCTTTCCCATTGCCCGCCGCAGCAGGTCAGCTTCGCCCATGCTGTAGCTCGCCAGCTCATTGGCGATCCGCATCACCTGTTCCTGGTACACAATCACACCCAGCGAGTCTTTCAGAACCCCTTCCAGCGCCGGCAGCAGGTATTCCACCTTTCTCCGCCCCCACTTGCGCTCGATGAAGTCATCGATCATGTCCATCGGCCCCGGCCTGAACAGAGCGTTCAACTGCGTCAGCTCTTCCACCGTGTCGGGCTTGTAGCGCCGCAAAATATCGCGCATGCCAGGCGACTCAAACTGAAATACCCCCGAAGTCAGCGCGGTGTGGAAGACCTTCTGGAAGGTCTCAGGATCATCGATGGGAATCATCTCGATGTCCAGCTTCTCCGCGCGCGTCTGCTCGATCAATCGCACCGCGTCGCTGATGATGGTGAGAGTCGTCAGGCCCAGGAAGTCCATCTTTAGCAGGCCCATCTTCTCAACGGCCTTCATGTCGTACGCGGTCACGATTTCGTCGTTCTTGGTCCGGTTCAGCGGCACCAGCTCGATGAGCGGCCGCGGCGCAATCACCACCGCAGAAGCGTGAACCCCCGCTCCCCGCACCAGCCCTTCCAGCTTTTTCGCGGTGTCGATCAGCTCCCTCACTTGCTTGTCGTTGTCGTAAGCCTTGCGCAGATCGGGCACATCTTCCAGCGCCCTGTCGATCGTCATGCCCGCCGTCGCCGGAACCAGCTTGGCAATCCGGTCCACGTCGCCATAGGGCATGTCCAATGCGCGCCCGCAATCCTTGATCGACGCCTTCGCCGCCATGGTGTTGAACGTGATGATCTGCGCCACCTGGTCTCGTCCGTATTTGCGCGTCACGTAATCGATCACCTGGCCGCGCCCGTTCATGCAGAAGTCCACGTCGATATCCGGCATCGTCACGCGCTCCGGATTCAGGAATCGCTCGAACAGCAGGCCGCCTTGCAGTGGATCGATATTGGTGATCCCCATCGCGTAGGCTACCAGCGATCCCGTTGCCGAACCGCGCCCCGGTCCCACCGGAATGCCGTGATCGCGCGCATACTTGATGAAATCCCAGACAATTAGAAAGTAGCCCGAGTAGCTCATCTGCTTGATCACGTCGATCTCGTAGCGCAGGCGCGATTCGTATTGCTCCGGCGTGGCGCGCCGGATGCCTCTCAGCTCGAGTTGCCTTACCGCCGTCTCCAGGCGCTTTCTCAATCCCTCGCGGCAAACCTCTTCAAAATAGCTGTCAATCGTATGCCCTTCGGGAACCACGAACTCCGGAAACGGGGTGTCGACCGGCTGCAGCTTCAGATTGCAGCGCTCGGCAATCTCCATGGTGCGCTGCACCACCGCTGGAGAATCCTTGAACAGCGCCGCCATCTCCTCCGCGCTCTTCACGAAGAACTGGTCGCTGTCGAATTTGAGCCGGTTCGTCTCGTGAATCTTGGCGCCCGTCTGCACGCACAGCATCACGTCGTGCGCGTGCGAGTCTTCTCCGCACAGGTAATGCGAATCGTTCGTCGCCACCAGCGGAATCCCCAACTCCCCCTCCAACCGGTAAAGATCGGGCAGAATCTTCTTCTCCTCATTCAGGCCCTGGTCCTGGATCTCCAGGAAAAAATTCCCTTTGCCGAAGATGTCCTGGTATTGCAGGGCCACATTCGCGGCCGCTCCGTACCTGCCCGCAACCAGCTCTTCGCACAGCTCGCCGCTCAGGCAGCCTGAAAACCCGATCAATCCCTTCGCATTCTCCGCCAAAAACTTCTTGCTCACGCGCGGCCGGCGATAAAAACCGTGCAGGCTTGCCTCCGACGTCAGGCGGATCAGGTTCCGGTATCCTTCCTCGTTCTCTGCCAGCACCAGCAGGTGGTTGTACTCAGACTCACGTTGCGCCCCCGGCGACTGTTGGCTTAGAGAGCCGCCGTTCGACTGCTTCGCTATGTCGGCGCGGTGATCCTCGGCCTTGCACACGTACAGCTCGCACCCCAGGATCGGCTTGATCCCTTTCTCCTTCGCCGCATCGAAGAAATGCACCGCTCCGTAGATATTTCCGTGGTCCGTCATCGCCACGGACTTCTGCCCCAGCCGGGCCACTCGGTCGACCAGCTTATAGACGTCGCACGCGCCATCCAGCAGCGAATATTCCGTATGCAAATGCAGGTGAGTAAATTCAGACATAGCTAGTTTGATTCTAGCTTGCGAATGGATGCGCGACGGTCGGTTGGAAACGTGGTTGAAATCTCAGCCGATTGAGGAAAACTTGGAGGCCAAACGCAAAAGGACCCCAACCAAAACTATTGCCCTGCTGAAGGCCTTGCTTCTACCCCATTACGCTATTGCCGAGTGCCCCACGGCTCGATTTTGAGCCCTGGGAACCGGTTCAATACGTGTCTTCCCGCCGCAGCCCGCAATAGTGCAGCACAACCTCCAGCCGCTCGATGTCGTAACGAAAACGGAACCGTCCCGAGCCCAGCCGATACTGGCCCTCGCCCGCAGAAACTCCCACAAGCTTCTTAATCGCATACTTACCGCTCTTGTTGTAGGGGTCTGAGGAGAGGACCGCGATTGCTTGTTCAAATCGCTCCACAAGCTCAGGATGCTTGGGCGCGAGCTTCTTCATCAGCCGGTCGAAGTGCGCGGTCGTAAGGACGGAGTACGCGGGCGCGTTCATGGGCAGGGCCGGAATTACGCTGTCTTTCTTATGGCGCTCCGCTTCAACTCAGCCAGCAGCTTTGCAGCGGGCCGCGTCTTGCCCGCCGCGCGGTCCTTACCGCTCGCCGCGATGGACGCCGTGACCTTGTGGTCGCGCAACTCAAGATAATCTTCCAACTCGTCGGCCGCCATGATGCCAATCACGGGAATCCCGTCCTTCTCCAGAATGAAGTACTCTTTGCTGTTATGCGCCCGCCGGGCAATCTGGCCCAGGTTGATGCGCGCCTTTGTGATGGGAAGTCGATTGACAGTAGCCATTGATGAACGTTGATTAACCTCAATCAAAGGATAACATACAAAGCCTCGGGATAGAAGGTCGATCCGATGAAAATGGAGACTTCGACAAGGATTACCCCAAAGCCTGAACAGGGACCGGCGCCCCATCCTTGACGATTCTTCGCGAGGAAACAATCGCGGCAAGGGTGGGACAACGGGATTCTCAACCGGTTAGTTGTTGTTCTGGAGGTAGGGGTGATGGTGATGATGGTGATGGTGATGGCGGTGTACGACCACGATAACCTGCGCCTGCGCCGCATAAGGTACCGCGAAGCAGAAGAGAAGCACGAGACCGAGCAGAATCTTTTTCATAACTTAGTATGCCGCCCGGGCAAATCGAATTACAGAGCTACTATGACCACTGCGTGCAATCACCCAGCCGCTCTCGAGCGGCGGCGACCGCCGGCGTGTCGCCGGAATCCCATCTAAGGGTGCATAGTGTCTTGCGGCGATTCCACCTCCGAAACGTCTCCCGTGCACTCCGCGTGGCCGCAATGGCACACCACGCTCGTGCTTTCTTCGGCTCCTTCACAGTAGGCGCTGCAATATTTCGATCCACCGGTGGGCACGCAATCGCACGGCGCGTTTCCGCATTTCTTGGTTTGGGCCATATCGTTAACTCCTCTTTCCGCTCTGGGTCCCCAGAGCGGACTTCGGGGTTCGATGCAAACCGCTAACCACTGGATGGAAGGCAGCATCGTCATTCCGCTTCGCTGCCGAC
>JBEKPO010000127.1:0-11210 GCA_049520675.1 Occallatibacter sp.
CCCGACGCCGACCGCAACTGGAATGCGCTCTCGCTGCCCTTTGTCGTCGGCCCGCACGGCCGCATCGGCAAGCTCAATCCCCACGCGCTCCAGCACTGATCCCACCTCACCACCGCTGTCATTCTGAGCGAAGGTCGCTCGCCATCGCGGGCGACCGAAGTCGAAGAATCTGCGGTTGATCGTCGGGATACCGCCTCACGCAACGAACCTCTGCGCTGCCGCACTACAATGGATTTCCATCATGCCCTCCACTCGCCGTTCGTTCCTCAAATCTGCGGGCGCACTCGCCGGATCGGCCTATGCCTTGCGCAGCCGCAATGCCTTCGCCGACGCGACCCCGCACTCCACACGGCTCACGCAGGTCTTTCCCGATCTCGCCAACATTGACAAATGGGACGACTCCAACGGCGACACTTGGGATCCCTTCTGGGCCGACGACGGCAATCTCTACGCCTTCAACTGCGATGGCCGCGGCTTCGGGCCGAAAGGTCGCGGACGCAACCTGGCCTTCAACAAGCTCGCCGGCGAGGCCACCGATGCTCTTGCCGGGTCGCAGGTCAACAGCATGGATGAGTACGGCGATGGCGGCAAGAAAGGCCCCGACGGCGCCACCTGGAAGGCTTGCGGGCAGGAGTGTATTGACGGCGTCTTCTACGCCTTCGTTTCGCGCAACACTTACGGCGACGAGAGCGGCGATGCACTGATGCGCCAGACGGCAGTAAACGCGAGCCTGATCAAGTCGACCGGCCGCGGCCTCATTTGGACGCGCTCGGCCGATGAGAACTACGCGCAGCCTATGTGGCCCGGCTCCGCGTTTGGCGCGCCGTTCTTCGTTCACTACGGCCAGAATGGCGGCAGCGTCACGCGCGACGGCGCCGACCGATACGTCTACGCGTCGTCGACCAACGGATTCTGGAACGATGGCGATAGCTACACGCTCGGCCGGGTCGAACGCAACAAACTTGGGGCTCTCCGCAGCGCCGACTGGTCGTACTACGCGGGGGGCGATGGCGCGCTCGACGCGAGCTGGTCGCCGAAGATCGCCGATGCGCATCCAATTTTCTCTTTGCAGGCGCATTGCGGCCAGGGTCCCATTTGCTATATTCCCGCGCTCGGGGTCTATTTGCTGGTGGCGTGGTACAACACCGAGACGCTGACCAAGTGGTTCAAGCCGACGCGCATGGGCTACGACTTTTACCAGGCGGAGCATCCGTGGGGTCCCTGGGAACTGGTCAGCTCCTTCGATGACAGCTTCATCTCATCAGGGCACATGTATGGGCCCAGCCTGTGCGCGCGTTTCCAACAGCAGACCGCCTCCGAGGTGAGGATTTCGATGTTTACCTCCGGCTGTCCCTTCGAGGACATTCCCGCGGGTCTTTACAAGATGTGGGAGATTCCGCTGGTTCTGCGCACTCAGCCTCTCCCCGATTGGCAGACGGTTCCCGGCGATGACTTGCACATTCATTACGACAGCAAATGGCACAGCGGCGCGGGCGATGTGGTCGATGTGGTCGGTCAGAATCCGCATGCGCGCTACACGAATCACGCGGGCAGCTCGGCAGAGTTCAGCTTTCGCGGGACTGGCGTTGCCTTGATCAGCGAGAAAGGCGCGGAGTTTGGCAGTGCGGATATCTTTCTCGATGACAGGCAGACCGCGACCGTTGATTTACGGACGAAAAACTTCCCGCGCATCTCGTCGGTCGAAGTCTTTGCAGCTACAGGTTTGTCGACCGGGGCCCATTCTCTGCGCATTGTCAGCAAGGGGAGCGGAGCCGTTGCCGTCGAATCTCTGCGCGTGGTCGGGTGAGGGCAAGAGTTCACAGTTCGCAGTTGCGACAACGGCGCGGAAATCTGCGAACCTTGAACTAAGAACTGACCCCTGATCCCTGAAACCTGACCCCTGCTCTTTAGAACAAGTCCGGGATGCTGTTGAACGCGATGCGCGTGGGCGCGGCCTTGTATGCGGCGAGCATCGCAGCGGGAGCGAGCGTGCTCATGCCGTATTTGTCGTTGAGCTGATCCATGGCAGCCAGCAGCCGCGTGCGGCTTTGCTCCTCTTCGAGGCCGTCAAAGAGCGCCAGGGTGTGCAGCCGGTCGGGGACGAGATTGTTGAGCTGCACTCCGATGAAGTAAGGGTGGTCATACTGCGTGCCCGAGGGCCGCGACTCCCATAGACGGCGCAGTGCGGCGATCAGCGTCTGGTTATCCTGGCACTCGGCCAGCTTGATCTCGCTGCGCCAGCCGCGCGCCGGCACGCCAAAGCGGCTCACCGGCGTGTTTTCGCTTCGCGGCACCGCGAATCCGATCGCCAGTCCGATGTTGCTGGCCCACAGGCCGCCCGAGCGCAGGCGCATCGCTGCCTTGTGCAGCAGTTTGTGCGCCACGGCCCAGGCTTTTTCAGGGGTACGCATCTCGGGCGCCAGCACATGAGAGTGGCTGATGGATTTCTGGTGATCGGCCTCGGCGCGATCGAAGTCTTCGCCGCGCAGCCAGTGAAAGAGCCGCTCACCCCACACCGAGCCCCAAATCTCGCCGGCCGGCTCGCGCTCGAGGGCCAACAGGTCGTCCATGGTGAGGATGCCCTTTTCGTTCAGCCGTTTTTCGGTGCGCGCCCCGATGCCGGGCAGGTCGCGCAGCGTAAGGCGGTGCAGCGCCTCGGGCAGGATGTCGAGCGGCAGCGCCACCAGGCCGTCTGGTTTTTCCATGTCGCTGGCAACTTTGGCCAGGTAGCGATTGGCCGCGATGCCTACCGAACAGCGGAGCGTTTCGCCGGCACGCTCTTTGATTCTCTGCTTGACCTGTATGCCTAGGTCCAAGGCGGCACGAAGTGCCCTTTCGCGGCCGATCAGGCGGCACGCCATCTCGTCGATCGAGCAGACGGCCGTTACGGGCACGCAGCTCTCCACGGCTTCAACCACGCGGTGATGATACTGGACGTAGATCTCGTGGCGGGCTTCGACGAGGACGATGTCTGGGCATAGGCGCTTGGCGTCGGCTACGATGGTTCCGGTTCTCACGCCGAAGGCCTTGGCCTCGTAGCTGGCGGCAATGCAGCAGGTGGTATCGGCCATCATGGGCACCACGCCCACCGGCCGGCCGCGCAGTTCCGGCCGCACCTCCTGCTCCACGCTGGCAAAGTAAGAGTTCAGATCGACGAAAAGCCAGTTAAGGGCTGATTCCTTGTCAGGCCCCGACCCTTCTGCGCTTTCCGCGGCCCGGCGGGTTTCCTCTTCGCCTGCGTCCAATCCAGCCAGCTCCTCCGGCCACTCTTCGGGGAGGGGCGAAATGGCCGGATTGGGAGCCGAAGCCATACAGGAACATGTTCGCCATTTATTCGCTAATATGCAATGAAAATCGGCCAGAAAGAGCCGAATTATTACCAAAGAACTTTGACCCCACAAAACCTTTGAATTTAGAAAAGCGTCAAGAAATGTGGGTTGCTGTACACTTCATGCATCCATCACAGTGGGACCGTCCCCCCCGAGGAAGGTTGAAAAAAGATGCAGCACCTAATGCATTGGATTGCGGCGCATGGAAGTGTTCTTGCCGTCCTCGTGACCGTGGGCGTGGGGGTGTTGCTGGTTTCGTGCCTTCAATGCACGCATTGCGGTCGCCGGGAAAAGGACGAGTTCTTCAATCGCCATGAAGTCTAAGCACTCCACCTGCCTCTTCTGGCGGCGTGGATGGCTCTCGGACTGGTTTCATTTTCCGGCGTCGGTCGCCTGCGGTTTCAGAACCATCTCAAACTGCGCAAGAATCCGGTTGAAGAGCTCGGATCGTGCCTCCGGCCCGGAAAGCGAGTGCGTTTTTCGCGGGAAGATCTGCAGGTCATAAGGGATGCCCGCGTCAATCAACCTCTGCACGAATTGCACAGTATTTTCGAAATGCACATTGTCGTCGCCGGTGCCGTGAACGATCAACAGGCGTCCCTTCAAGTCGGCAGCAGAGTTCACCACTGAAAAATCGTGGTAGGCTGCGGCGTTTTCGGCGGGAAGACCGAGGTAGCGCTCCGTATAAATCGAATCGTAATCGCGCCAGTCGGTAACGGGCGCAACCGAGACGCCTGCGCGAAAACGGTCGGAATGGGTCAATGCGTATACGGTGAACGTGCCGCCCCAGCTCCATCCCCACCAACCCAGGCGTTTGGGATCGAGCCGCGGATACTTGGCCAGGGCTGCGTCAATCACCGTCAACTGGTCCTCAAGCTGAATGGGGCCGAAGTTGCGGTATGCCGCCTGTGCAAAGGCACGTCCGCGGCCGCCCATGCCGCGGTTATCGGCATGGAGCACGGCATAACCGCGCTGGGCAAGCAGCTGATCGAAGAGCTGAGCATCTCCCCATTCGTTCGCGGTTGTCGTCGAGTCCGGGCCGCCGTAGGGGTTCACAATCAGCGGCACCGAGGCCGGGATTTCCGAGCCGCCGGGCAGAAGCAACGTGGCGTACAGTGTCGTTCCATCGTGCGCCCTTACTTCCAGCTGCTCGGGAGCGCGCAGATGGTAGGCATCCACGGCATGGGTTTCCCAAAAGACATGACAACCGGCTGCGCCCGCTGCCGCAGCTCGGGTTTGGCACAACTGCATGGCCGGCGGCTGTGTGCGTGAGGAGACCTTATCGGTGAAGGCGCTGCCATCCGGAGAAAAGCTGGCCTCATGGGATCCGCCGCCCTGACTCAGCTGTTTGCGTTCGCCGTCGAACGTGACTTGCCAGATGTGCTGGTCGAGCACGCTCCCTTCGTTCGAAGCGTACTTTACCAATTTGCGATCGGGGTCGACGTGATAGACCTCGCCGGCTTCGAACTCACCCCTGGTCAGCTGGCGAACCAGCTGCGCATCGGCCGCGAGCGGATGGGCGGGGTCGTAGCTGTAGAGAAAGATGTGATTGTGGCCGTCGGTCCATTGCGTCAGCACGATCGCGCCGCCCGTCACATCAATGTCGTAGTTATCGTCCACAAATTTATCGTCGTCGATTCCGAGCACCTGGCGGGCCTCTCCATTGCCCGTATCGGCGAAATACAAGCGACGATGCTGTTGATCGCGGGTCAAAGTCTCAATCCATAGAGTCCTGTTGTCGACCCAACCAAAGCGCGGAACGTAATCCTCTCCTGGATGAATGGGCAGCTTGATCCAAGTTGTCTTGCCGCCTCGGGCATTGACAACGCCGACGTGAACATCCGGGTTCGGATCGCCGGGCTGCGGATAGCGCTGCATCTGTACCTCGGCGTGAATCGGAATCCAGTCGGTCAGCGGAAACTCGGGAACCTGCGTTTCGTTCATTTGCAGATAGGCAATGCTCTTTGAGTCCGGCGACCAGAAATAGTTGCTGCGAACATCGAGTTCCTCTTCATAGACCCAGTCCACCTCGCCGTTGAGGAAAGTCTGCCCCCCGGCAGAAGATGGATTGGGAGTGGAAACCACGGGCATAGTGGGCGACCCAGGATCGCGCAACCGGACCACTGCGATACCGTGATCGCGGATGAATGAAATGGCTGAGGAATCCGGGGAGAACTTCGGATCGTCGCCTGATGCCATCCCGGCAAAACCCACTTGTACGCCGGTGCCGTTATGCAAATCGTAGAGCCACAGACGGCCATTGGAATCGAAAAGGATGTGGGCCGAATCCGGCGCCCAGAGATAGCTGGCCATTTTGTAGCGCTCGCGATGGTCGCGGTCCTGTTCTGAAATGCCGCTACTCAGCAGTTGAGCCATCTTCGCCGTGCTGACCAGGATGTGAGTTCGTCCCGTCGCCGGATCCACGTCGATCAATTCCCCGCCTTCCAGGTAGGTTAGGTGCTTTCCATCCGGCGACCAGGAGAGTCCAGCGGGCAGCTCGCCCATGATCGGCCTTTGGCCGAAGATTCCTTCGATCGTGAGAGGCCTTCCTGTCTGCTCGGGAGCCGCGGAAGCAGGGGTGCCCGGCCGAGTTTCGGAATGCAAGGTGATTGAAGCTGATAGGCCGAGAGCAGCGAAGAGTGAAAGAACGAACGCAGATGGCCGCGTCAACGAGATTCCTCCTGAGGTGGGATTCCGGCCGTGCAGAAGGCTTCACACGAGGAGGCCGGGAGTTCCGGAGCAACCAGTCTAAATCACTCGAACTGCTTGCCTGAGCTGTGCGAATCGACAACGAATTCGCGCGCCTCGTTTCCTGGGTTGCTATACTCTGGAGCGACCGTTATGCACTGGGCAACTCGTCAAGAGCGTCGCGTACTTGGGCAGGCGCGCCGCAAGCAGGTAGGCCGTCATCAGCACTGCGACCTCGATTGCAAGGCGCGGCCGGTTCGCGCTTTAGAGCTTGTAGAGCGATCGATGCGCGGCCGTGTGCCGGAACTGGTTCGCCTCAAGTTTCAGCTCATGGCCGAGTCGCCATTCGGCTATTTCCGCGGTGCAGCGATGGTGATGGCCGCAGACCTGTCGCAAATGCCATCGACGGGAATTGTGAGCCAGCTTTGCGGCGACGCGCACGTGCGCAATCTGGGCGCCTTTGCAGCGCCCGATGGCCGTCTCGTCTTCGACATCAATGACTTTGACGAGACCATTCGCGGTCCTTTCGAGTGGGACCTGAAGCGCATGGCTGCGTCGCTGGTTCTGGCCGGCCGCGCCGCGGGACACAAGGACGGCTCCGCCCGCAAAGCCGCCGAGGCCTGCGTTGCGCGCTATGCCGAGCAAATGCGCGATTTTGCGAAGATGCCGCATCTCGAAGTGGGCCGGTTCCAGGTGCATCGCCTGGCCATCGCCGAACCGGTGCACGTCGCACTCTCCAAGGCCGAGCGCGCCACGCCGCAGCACACGCTTGAGAACCTTACTCGGCCATCGTCAGCCAGGCCCGGCGCTCCGCGCCGCTTCAAGGAGTCGAAGCCGATGCTCACGCGCATCACCGGAGGCCGCAGAGCCGCGGTGGTCGGTTCGCTCGGTCCTTATCGCGAGATGCTCGAGCCGCAGCGGCGTCATCTTCTCGCGTTTTATAGGCCGGTCGACGTGGCCTTCAAAGTGGTCGGCACCGGCTCCGTGGGCCTGCGCGATTACGTTGTTTACCTCGAAGGCAATGGCCCAGGCGATCCGCTGTTTTTGCAAATCAAAGAAGAAGTCGTGTCGGCGTACGCGCCCTACCTGCCCGATGCACATCCTCCACTGCACAACGGCCAGCGCGTGGCCGAGGGCCAGCGCGCGATGCAAATTCAGACCGATCCGTTTCTCGGCTGGACGCATATCGGCGGCCGGCAATATCTGGTGCGGCAGCTCAACGATCACAAAGGGACAATTGAGGTTGAAGACCTGGCAGGCGCCAACCTGAAAGCTTACGCCGAAGTGTGCGGCGAGCTGCTGGCGCGCGGTCACGGCCGCTCCGGCGATCCGCAGGTGATTGCCGGCTACATCGGCAACGGCGATGTCTTCGTCGAAGCGCTGGGCGCGTTCGGCGTCGCCTACGCCAACCAGACCGAAAAGGACTGGGAGCACTTGAAGAAATCGGGCAAGGCGAAAGCAGCAGCGCGCTAAGGTCCGCTAGCGCAGCCGACACCGCTAATCTCGCTTACCCCGCTGCATGTGCACAGTACACGTCGTATCCGTGCAGATGCGTCACAAGCGTGAACTGCTGCATCATGAGCCGCATCAGTTCTGTGCGATCGGGCGTCGGGTCTTCTTTGGTTTGCAGATCGGTTTTCACGATCAGCCAGCGGATGTTGTGCGAGCGTGCCAGAGCCGCGATCTCAGAAGGCGAATAGGGGTCGATGGTCGGATCGAAGAACGGCACAGGGAAGCGCGACACGCGGCCCGTGGCGAAGTAAAAAGGCTCCTCGCCGGGAATCAATACGATCCCGTCACCGAAGGGGATGTTGGCTTGCGCATAGCGAAGCAACTCGTCGATCTCAGGCAAGTATGGCCCCGGCGTGGCCAGCCCGGCCAGTTCCGGGAAAGCCGAATGCGCGGGAGGGCCGTCAGGCAAATTTGCATAGGACAGTCGCTCCTCGCTGGATGCATAGAATCCGCCGCAAACCAGCATGGCGGCGGACACAAAGGCAGCAAACACAGGCACAAAGAGGCGGAACACGCCGGCTCGCGATGCGAAACCATCGAGATACAAAAGTAGTTCAGCCAGCAGCAGCGCCAGCAGTGGCCAGATACCGTACGTCGATCCCCAAAGCTGCTGCGACATCATGGTTCCATTGATGGCCGCGAGCAGAATGAGCGGCAGAAGTGCGCGCAGCGACGGTTCACGCCGCGATTGCCAGAGATTCACGAGAGCCAATGCGGTCGCCAGCACCAGCACCACGGGCCAGATCATCAGAAAGCTGTCGCCACGCGAGTCTGCGTCGTCGTAGTAAAGCAGGAGCGCCGCGAGTGGGTACAAAAACGGCGCTGCAAGCAGCAGAGAAGCCGCGACCTGCACCCAAATAGGGTGCCCCATCCTTGGCGCGCTGTTGTTTTTGCGCCAAGGGTGGGAGGCGATGTCGGGCCCAAAATGGAGCAGAAGGAATCCCGCAACAACACACGGCAGCATCCAAGCCGACGCCGGATACAGATAGACGCTGGCCATGGCTTCGAATCCCGGCAATCTGCGCTGCCCGGCGTAGGCGATCGTCCAGTGAATGTTGTTTCCAATGCCGGCGGTGAAGTGCAGAATCAGCACACCGGCGAGAAGCGCCGCGGCAGTTCCGGCGAGGATGGCAATCAGCACCGGCGAATCCGCTCCGTTTGCCTGAGTCCGTACGCGCCGGAACCACCTTGCGGCGAGCACAAGCAGAATTGCGGCCACGGCAACGAGCAGGAACGGCAGCCCCATATTCTGCTTGAAGAACAGCGGTACAACGAGCGCGACACCCGCGGGAAATCCTCGTAGAATCGGGTGCCCCACCCTCGCGACGTTCTTGTTTTTGTCGCTAGGGTGGGGAAAAATGTCCGCCCGCTGCAACGCCCACACCGCAACCAAAATCCAGAATCCGCAGTCGCAGTCGTACTCGGGATTCGGCAGGATGCAATAGATTCCGACGACCGTAAGTGGCAGGGCGAGAAACAGCGCCATCGTCCACGCTGCTGCCACGCGCCCGCGTAGCATGTCGAGCGCAATCCGCCAGGTGATCACCGTGCCGAACCCACCGACGACAGCCGCGTAAATCACGTGGTGGAAGAAAACGCGGCCCGTCAGGCGGATGATTCCAGCCTGCAAAAGAAAGGTCAGCGGCGCGTGCGCCAGCGGAAAGTCGCGATAGGGTACCTGGCCGGCGGCGATGCGCTCGGCGGTGTTCAGAATGTAGCTTACGTCGAACAGGACCGCGACGTGCGCGTTCTGCCACAGAACCACGGCCGACGTCGCTGCAAAAAGCACGGCAGCGGCGACCCAATCGCGCAGAGTCCAACCAGTCTCTGAGGGCCCAGCCCCGGTTGCTACCATCCGCGACGATAGTAGCAGGCGTAATAGGGGGCCGAGCAGATTGCCATCACAAGGGCGACGACCCAGCCAACCAGGGTCCAGCCGAGGAAGAGGTTCAGTAGCAGAATCCCGGTGGCGTTGTGGGTGTGCCGCACGGCGGCGATGATGGCGGGGAGAAAATAGAATGCCAGGCCGAAGATCAGGAAGTGCATAAAAGCTCCTGCGTGTGCTCACGACATCTTACGCAACGTCAGGGCCAGAAGTTCCCTTGCTCGCAAAGGCGACCGTCGGTGCAACCCGGAAGCATCGGCCCTCCGACATCGGCAGGCCCATCCTTCTCAGAAATTTCGTCTTGTACACCGCGATCGGCCGTGCGTATACTCCCGAAATCCCCCAAAACTCCAGAAATATGGAGGAGTCATGGGAAAGATCAATGTTGCCCGGCTTATCCTCGGCGGCATCGTCGCAGGCATCGTGGGCGATGTGCTCGACTACCTGGTGGATGGACTGATCCTGGCGCCGATGTGGAACGGCCAGTTGTCAACTTGGGGCAGACCGCCATTTTCATGCAGCCAGATCGCCTGGTACATGACGTTTGGCATCATCACCGGGTTGGTCGGTATCTGGATCTACGCGGGCATCCGGCCCCGCTTCGGCCCCGGTGTCAAGACCGCGATCTATGCCGGCGTTGCGGTGTGGATCATCGGCTTCCTGCTTCCCAATTTCGCGCTGATGTGGGTGCCTCACTTCTTCTCTGGCCATCTGACGGCGTATACGACGCTGGGCGCGCTGTTTGAGTGCGTGATTGGGACGATTGCCGGGGCTGCGGTGTACAAGGAAGCCTGACGCCGGCGCCTGCACGACCGGCCTCTACAATAAGGCCGTATGTCCACCCGCGTCCGCTCGCACGCGAAGATCAATCTCGGCCTCTTTCTTGGTGCCCCGCGCGCCGACGGCTTCCACTCTCTGGTCACCGTCTACCAAACGCTGGAGATGCACGACATCGTCACGGTTTCGGCGCGGCCCGCGGCTGAAAACCAGCTGACGCTCATCTCAAACGACCCCCGCGTTCCGACCGATAGCCGAAACACCGCCTGGAAAATGGTTGTCCTGCTCTTGGAGCAGATGGGTGTGAGAGCAACCGTTGAAATTCATATCGGCAAGCGCTTGCCGGTTCAGGGTGGCCTGGGCGCAGGCTCCGGCAATGCCGTTGCGGCCCTGGTCGGGCTGGAAAAGGAACTGGAGGTTGGGAACCAGCGACCAGGGCCGAACTCCGTCAGGCAAATCGAGCTCGCCGCCCAGGTCGGCTCCGATGTGCCGCTGTTTCTCGTGGGCGGCACGGTGTTGGGCGTTGACCGCGGCCAGGAGGTCTATCCTCTACCCGACATCGAGCCGGTTTGGTGCACGGTAGCAGTGCCTGAGGTTGGCGTCTCCACGCCCCAGGCCTTTCGCGACTGGGACGCCTATTGCGCCTCGGCCCGTTTGACCGCAGAGACCAGTGTCGATAGACTGGAGAGGTCGAGCCGTGCTTATACCAGTGCCTTTCGGGGAGAGATTCTCGAAGGGAGGTTTGAAGCAGGCTCCTCCGGTGTCTTCTCCCATGGAGAAGACCTGGCCGGACCGCAAGAGACGATCAACGGGTCTGGGCTTGTCCGCACCGGGATCATGAGCTGGATCGAAAACGACTTCGAGCGAGTTGTGTTTCCCCAGCATCCTTCCCTTGCAGAGATCAAGCGTCTTCTTGCGGCCGCCGGAACACCGGAGGCAGCGCTTCTTGCCTCGCTGTCCGGGTCCGGTTCGGCGCTCTTCGGGTTGTACCTGACCCGCGGAGATGCGGAAGCGGCCAA
>JBEKPO010000128.1:0-11207 GCA_049520675.1 Occallatibacter sp.
GGAGCCGGCTGCGCGATGTGGTCTCGCACATGGTGGACCGGCTGAATGAGCCGGAATCGCGCTTTCACGCGACGCTGGTGACGAACATCTTCGATCTGGTGGATCTGCTGCCGCGACTCAACGTCACGGGCGATCCGGAGTTGAACCGGTTTGCCGAAGAGGCTCGCCAGAAGCTCTGCACCTACACAGCGCACGATCTCAAGAAGCATGAGTTGCTGCGCGTGGCGACGGCGGCTGATGCCGCAGGAATCATCTCTCGCATGGATGAGGCGGTACGCAATCGTGAGGCTGAGCAGACTGAGCAAAGCCTTACTTCGGTCCAGGGCATCTTCGATCACATGTCGGCGTACATGGAGGCGCCCGCGGCGGCATGATACACGATGTCACTACAACCATAATTTGGCCAGAACGGCCAGTTTATGCCTGTAATTAATAGCCGCCAGTGAGGCTCGCGGCTAGATAGACCAGATCGTCACCAGAGATCATCCGGCGCTTGTGACAGCCGTCACGGATGATTGTCTACCGGTTGACAAGCTCCATCGATGAGCGGAAACTCTTTCCCATAGGCCATCTATGGGAAAGACGGAGATACCACCGGGCACGCTTCACATGTTGGTCTTACGCACTCTGGACCAGCTTGGTCCTACACACGGTTACGGTATTGCCGAGCACATTGAGCGTATGTCCGCCTCAGTGCTCGCGGTGGAAGAGGGCTCGCTCTACCCGGCGCTCCAGCGCATGCTTATCAAGGGCTGGGTGCGTGCGGAGTGGGGCTTCTCAGAGAACAACCGTCGCGCGCGTTTCTACCGGCTGACCGCTGCGGGCCGCCGACAACTAGCTGATGAAATTTCGGATTTCCAACGGGTGATGGAGGCGATCACGCGGGTGATTCAGCCCGCCATTTTGCCGCAGACGTAAGGTGCCTATGAAGTCGTTTGGAGAGCTTTTTCGTCGTCTTCTTTTTCTGCTCCACGCGAAGCGCTTCAATCACGAGATGGACGAAGAGATTCGCTTCCATTTGGAAGAGCGAGCAGTTAGAAACGTCGACGATGGCGCAGATCTGGAGGCAGCTCAGCTGGCCGCCCGGCGCCGTTTCGGCAATACGGCACTCATTCGTGAGCGGAGCCGCGACGCATGGGGATGGGCCTGGCTCGATCATCTGGGGCAGGACGTGAAGTTCGCCCTGCGCGCGCTGGCACGCGCGCGCGGCTTTTTCGCCGTGGTCGTTCTTACGCTGGCGCTGGCAATCGGTGCGAATACGGCGGTTTTCTCGGTGGCCCGCCAACTGCTTTATCAACACCTTGATGTCCCGCATCCCGAGCAATTGCGGCTGCTGGGTTGGCATGGGGAAGCCTCGACGGTTCGTTTCTCGTACGGAGGGAACTTCGACGGGCACGATGTCGGGATGACCTGCGAATGCTTCTCGTGGGCCGTCTTTCGGCAATTGGAGGATCACGATCGTACCTTGGCAGGAGTCGTTGCTTTTTTTGATCGTGCGGCAACAGCGTCTATCTCCGGCAACGCCCAACGGGTCCGCGTGGAGTTGGTCTCAGACAACTACTACCAGGTGCTAGGATTGCGTCCTCAACTTGGACGGCCTATCGTGCCTGCAAACAGCGAAGCCGGTACAGCCGCCGTCGCGCTGATCAGCGACGGCATGTGGGAGAGTCAGTTCGGCCGCTCAGCCTCGGTGCTGGGTAAGACCATCACAATCAATCACGTTCCACTGACTATCATTGGCGTCAATCCTCGCGGTTTCACTGGGGCACGGAGCACACTGCAGTCACCCGATTTGTTCGTGCCGCTTTCAATACAGCCCAAGGTTCTTCCGTGGATTCCGCAGTCACCGTCGCTCCTTTCCGACCCCAGCAGCTGGGAGTTGGACGTGATGGGGCGCATGAAGCCCGGCCAAAACGACGAGTTGGCGCGAAGCGCTCTCAACGTGGAAGTTGCCGCGGCAGTGCGCAGCTCCCTGACGATGCGGCCGTATGAGACCACTCCTCAGATTGTGCTAGTGGACGGCTCACGCGGGCTGCATCTGTGGGACAAGACCTTCAAGAAGCCGGTCAGCGCATTGCTCGTGTTGGTCGTGCTGGTGCTGCTGCTGGCCTGCGCCAACATCGCCAATCTGATGCTGGCGCGCGGACTCCGCAGGCGGCGAGAGATTGCGGTTCGCGTTGCACTCGGTGCGAGCCGGGGACGTATCGCGCGTCAGTTACTAACCGAAAGCCTAGTGCTAGCTGTGATTGGTGGATGCGTCGGTCTGGCGCTGGGGTATTTGGGGCGGAACTCGCTTCCTCGTCTATTGGCGGGTAGCGCCCAGCAGAGCGCACTGAATATTGACTTCAATTGGAGTGTCTGGCTGTTCTCGGCATTGGTCACCATCCTCACCGGAATGCTCTTTGGTCTGGTTCCGGCGCTTTCGGCCATGTTCACGGAAGCCCGTCACGGGCTGCAGCAGGCTGTGACGAACGGTCGACGAGCGGGTACGCGAGGCGGGAAAGCATTGGTTATCGTACAGATCACTTTGTCCGCACTGCTCGTTATGGGTGCGGCTTTGTTTGTGCAGACCCTCGCAGAACTCAGCTCGCTCGATCTAGGCTTCCGCTCCGACAATCTTTATCTTGCCACGATTACGACCCCAAGTGAGGGCTATGCAGGAGCCAAAAGCGCGCTGCTGCATCAGCGTCTCCAGCAAGCCGTGAGCGGCCTCCCCGGCGTCGAGGCCACGACATCGATGGAGATGTCATGGCTGACGGGAGATTCGGCGACCACCCCATTCTTTACTGAGGACGACGTCGCCCATCCCGGTCACGCGGAGAATGAACGAATCAACACTGTCGAGAACGGATTCTTCGCGGTGATGGGCATCCCGATTATCGCGGGCCGCCCGTTCCGGCCCAGCGACAACGCCGCCGCCCCGCGCGTAGCAATTATCAACGAAGCGTTGGCGAGGTCGCGTTTTCCCGGCCAGAACCCCGTCGGCAAGCGATTTACGACGAACTTGACCCAGGACCCGAAATCGCAGGACTGGGCCGAAATCGTGGGCGTAGCCCGCGACACGAAATACCGGGACCTTCGCGAGACCCCTCCGCCCCAGTTTTTTCTGCCCTCGCTGCAGCAGTCATCCGTCTTTCAGATGACCTATGCGATCCGCAGCCAACTTGCCCCGGGAGTTCTCCTTACCGAGTTGCGCCGCGCAGTGACCTCCATTGATCCGAATCTGCCCATCGCCGACTTTCAAACACAAAAACACCAGATTGAAGACAACATGCGCACCGAGCGAACCCTCGCCGATCTCACTTCTGGTTTTGGTGCCCTAGCCCTGGCTCTGGCGATCGTCGGCATTTACGGAGTCATGCTCTCTTCGGTGGAGCAGCGCCGGCAAGAGATCGGCATTCGCCTCGCCCTCGGCGCTCAACGCGAGCGAGTACGCAACACAATTCTGCGCGAAAGCGCCGGGCTGGCGATCATTGGCATTGGCTGCGGTCTCATGGTATCCCAGGCATTCACACGCACGCTGCAATCAATCCTTTATGGCATCTCGCCTCGAGACCCTCTTGTCCTCTCGATTGTGGCTGTACTTTTGCTGCTGGTAGCCCTGGCTGCCGCGTGGATTCCTGCGCAACGCGCGGCATCAGTCGAACCGATGGAAGTCCTAAGGAACGAGTGAGCGAGAATCGATCAAGAGCTACGACTTTGAAAGTCAAGAGAGGACACGTCTAGAATCACATGCCAATTTTGGTTAAGCGCGGGAAAGACCCTATGCCGTGCACGAAGGTTGGCGCGGGACGTGCAGCAGTGCCGAATTCCGGAAGTCTTGTCATGCTCATCACTCTCTTTTTCGGATTGAGCGTTCATGGCATTCTCGGTCAAGAGAACTCTAAGCCGCCTTCTCCAACTGAGGCGTACAAGGCGGCTCTGGCACCCTTTACAGCGACAAAGAGCCAGGCAAACGATCTGACGGATGCCGACAAGTATGCCCTTGGCATCGGGATCGCTCAAGCTTCTCACGACTGCCTCGCGCTGTCCTCCGATGTCTCTTCTCTTGCCGGCAATGCCAATGAGCTATTCGGCCTGGGGCAACTGTGTATTTTTGGGCAGCAGTTTGAACCCGCGCGTGCAGCCTTGGTGGACTATCTCGCTCTTCCGCGACCGCCGCAAAGAGAGCAGGCCCTCGTGCTTCTCGTGCGTGCGTTTCTCGGTCTCGATTCACCTGTCTCTGCGGAGGCTCAGGTGGACTCGCTTCTTCGCGATTATACTTACGATGCTTCCATTCACTCTGCCATTGACGAGGTCATCGAGAACACAGAAGGAGACAGATCCCTGAATTTTCTCGCTCTCAAGCTGTGCGCAAGGCAGAGCGCCGCGACGCTACCGTTACTGGCAAAGGGGACGGCTCTTGATGGCAGGAATGGCAGCGCGTCCGCTGCGACATTATTCGCTGACGCCGTGCGATGCGCTGCTGTTCTACACAGTTCAGGCAAACCGGATGGCCTAGAGGATCTTGCTGCAGTTGTGCAGGAGCCAAGTTGGGCTGGTACTGCAGATCTGGCCCTGATGCAGAACGCGCTCAAACGGCAGCAGATGGTGGGGAAGATTGTTCCCTTTGCCGTGTTGCGCGGAAATCTGCCGGGGACCAGCGGTCTTGTGCCACGGACTATTCCGTTGAGACGTGGGACAGTGTTGTTGATCCCCTTCACTCTATGGTCGCCGAGCATGCCGGAGATCACACGCGATCTTGTGAAGATGGCACCACGACAGACAATCTATGCGATAACAAGCTGGCGCGGGAACACAGGGCGTGACGACTTCCGTTCGAATGAGGTGCTTGAGGGACTTCGTTCCTGGCAAAAGGACTTGCCGCCGAAGGTTTCAATACTGGTTGTGCCGGACTCCGTACTAGCGGAGTTTCACAGCGATGTCTTTCCAATCGGAATACTCATCCGTAACGACATCGTGCTTTCGAATACTGTGCTTTCGAGCCAAGGCGCAGTAAGACTGGTGGTCGACGAATTGGGGCAAGATGCTGGTGAGCGGTAAACATGTCTGACAGCTTAAGCGGGCTGTTACAGCTTCACACGAATGCGCTTAATCGCGAGGTTGGTCAGATGGTAGCTCGTGAGCGAAGGATTTCTTTGGGATACAAGGAAGAGGATTCGTTGCAGCGAAGGATACACGCCAGACTTGGCGACCTTTCCGATTGCATCGCGGACCGCGTCATCATAAACGCCGCGAACCTTCTGCTGTTCCCGGGCTCGATGCGCCAAATGCCGGGTCCGAAGGCGTTGACAGAGGTCCGGAAAAACGACACGCAGCCGATTTGCATCTTGACGCAGTCTCGATGCCAGAACGACAAGAGGAACTGGCGGTTCCTCCAACGCCCTTCTGAGTGCCTCCTCGGTTTTCGTTCTTTGAAAGCGACGACGGTCCGGAGAGCGAGCCGCGAGGGCCTTACAGAGTTCGCGACAGGTATGACGAAGATATAACTGGGGAACGCTGATGCCAAGCCGAAGCGCAACCTGAGCTATGGTCGGTGGCGGTTCTTCGGTGAGCGCACAAAGAAGTTCTTGCCGGTAAGTTTCGGTGCGGTGTTCAGCCTGGCGTTCACGTTTCGCCTTGGTTGCTGCGCACAGAGCCGGGAACCAGGCTTTTCCCCTGGACGTGCTGCGGTAGCCCATTATCTGGAAGAGCTTTAGGATCGATAGAGGCTCATCCATCGCCAGGTTTGTTTCTAAGCGGGCCTTGATTTCTCCTGCGGCTCGCTCGCGCTCTTCGGGCGGAAGTGACCCAAGGCGAACAACTCGCGTGATGGGGTATTGCGGCATAGCCACTCGTTGTTTCCGGCGAGTAGCCAATGAACCTGATGTTGCGAGCGCGCTCCACTCAGGATCGGTTCTCAAAACCTCTTCCATGACCAAGCGGTTGATCGGCACTCTGAGATTCTGACAGAGCCGAATGACGAGCGCCAGTGTGGGGAGCCGCTTTCCCGTGAGCCACGCGTTCAGCGCTGCGCTGCTGATTCTTGTTTGGCGTCCTAACAACTGCTGATTTCCCTTTGCCAATTCGACCAGCATCCGTTGCAGGTTACTTAGCAAATGGCAGGGTGAATCGTGATTGCCCACGGCGTTTCCCAGAGCGAGGAATTCGCCAACCTGGTTTGCTATCCATAACTGATCTTCCATGACCTGTGCGGACGCCGGAGAAGTTGGCGCGTCCGAATCGTCTCCCAACCAGCCATTGCAGTGAGCGCAAAACCCAGGATGCGCGTGTGCGGAAAGAACCAACATCGGCCGGCGGCAATGGGGGCAGTGCTGTTCCAGAAAAGCATAATGGACAGGGCAAACAGTCACCGGTGCCAATGCCCAAGCCAAGCACTCATAGATTGGCATTCCACTGCGTTGCCACTCCCAAAAACAACGCGGACACCAGGTTCGACGCCGTCGTAGAATTCCGTCGGAGGCCAGCAGGCGTTGCCAAGGTAAGAGGGTTAAGGCGCACAAGTCGCGCCGAGAAGTCAGCTTCCCCAGAATGGCCACCCATTGCTCAAAACAGGCGCTCATTCCATTAAGAGAGTGCAGGCCGGAAAAGTGGGTATTCGTCGGCATTGTGGAGAGATCGGGAAAGATCTCTTTGAGGATCAATGTCCTAACGGAAACCGTATGTGCTTCGGCCACGCGCATGATGTAACAGGACAGACTCTCTACATGCTGGGTGCCAATCGCCATCGGTTGCAGAGAATACAATCGGCTCCGAGGAGGCATCACTCGCGGTGCCAAATCCCAAAGGTCATATGCCACGTCAAGCCGTCCTCGACAAGCCCGCAAGTTGACCGATCAGGTCTCGCTCGGGGTTGCGCTGGCCGACGCGCCTTAGCGGCTGAGATTTCTTGTGGACGGCGGGTTCAGCGGAGTTCCCTCCCAACCCCAGCAGTTCGCGCAGGCGTGGCCGTGCCTGGTCTGCCGATAACAATTGCCTTTCACCTTCCTGGGCTTCCACCGCGATTTTCTCGCACCGTCCGGCAGAAAGGGCGGTTGTCTCCAGATGGCAGGCAGTTAGAGTCTTACCGCCTTCTCCAAGAGCCGCAATCAATGCCCGATCTAACCACTCCTTCAATATCCCGATGCATCCCACGGATCGCTCATAGAGCCATTCCCAGAGGGGCAACAGGTCGGGCTGATTTTCCAACGGCAGATGTCGCTGAAAGGTGAGAACCGCGTTTTTGAAAACGCGAACGTCTTCCTGGCTCTCGGCACTGTAGCGCCGGAAGTGAATGTCGAGACTTCTTCGTGATAGCTGGCCGTTTAGATCGCGAAAGGCGAGGAGATCGTAAGTGCCGAGCAATACGTGAACGGTCCGGGTGCAGTTGGCAAGGGACTTTATCACTTCCAGTTGGTCGGCCAATCTCCGGCCGGAGGCCATGCGGGTCAGATGCTGGGCTTCGTCGATCAGAATAGCGGCGGGCCGCCGGTGTTCGACAGCTGACTCGAGGGCCTGACGCAATTGAGCCGCGGAGGCATCAGGTCTGACAAACTGCTGCCCCCGAGAATCGCGTGCGAAGTGGATCCACTTTGGTTTGAGCTTGCAGTCAAGCATCGGTTCGCTCAGCTGAACCAGCGTACGGCGATAGTGATCTCGCCAATTGAAGTTTCCGTTATCGGGAGCTGCCGCCTCAACCGCGACGTAAGGCAATCGGCTGGGATCCGCTTTCATGGAAGGTTCACCCTGCTCGGAAAGCACTTGCTGAATCTTCAATCGCAGTGTCGTCTTGCCTACGCCCGTCGGTCCGACTACCATCACGATCGTACCGGGGGGAGCCTCGTTGATCGCTGCTACCAGCAGATCCTTCGCGGTCGAGAGCATCGGGTGCGCCACGGTCAGGAGCCGGAATTCTCTGATACGGACTGCGACCTCTTCTGATGTCATATCAAAACGCTCCGTAGGTTTCGTACTCTTCGGCAGGCTCCATGACAACGGATTGGACAGGCGGCACAGCACAAGAAGATTGCAAGGTTGGGCGACTGTCAGCGAGCGGCTGCTGCGCTACTGCCTGCTCATATTCACAGCGAATCGGTCTGGCTTGGCGGTCGCGTAGTCGCTGAGTCAGCAGAATCTCCTGTGCTTCTACCGATTGCAGGAAATCTCCGATCGCCGCTGCTGAAAGGCAGCGGTGGCGAGCATGTTCCCGGTGACGTCTCCGGAGTTCCTGCGTCGCGAGCATCAGCTCACGCTCCGAGTGGCCCTGAAAGATCGCGTGGTACTCGGAATGGCATTGAACCCATTGGCCTTTTATAAACGCAAATGCGGTGCCGATATTGAAAGCGTCGTAGCGGACGGGAACCTGGGTTCTTTCGATCTCAGGGTCGCGCAACGTATCCGACCAGTAATAGATGTAGTGAATCTTCACGCCCCGCCCGGGCAATACTTGGGCGGTGCCCATGGATGTGGTCGGAAGGGTCATGATGAAAAGCTCCCGATCATAGCTGATACGGCGCCACGGGCGTCGTCCGGCTAGTGTCATCCCTGCCTCATAGGCTTCGTGAGGGCTTTGTCCGAGGGCAGGATGATCCAGGGAGTCATAAACTTCATATAGATACCGGGCAAGGTGATCGTGCAAATCAGCTAACGTCCATACGGCCTTTTGTTTCGGGTTGACGCACGTTGTGACTTGCCGCACCTGGCGCATGACCTGGGTATTGCCGCAGAGATTGTGGATGAGCTGAGAGTTGCATGTCCCGAAGAGACGTTCCACCACAGAGCCAAAGCGAGCCTTGGCGGGCGGTCGAGTTTTCTTGGTGCACTCGTATCTGGCCAGCAGGGTCTCAAAATAAACGCTGTCGAATTCCGCGCCTCCATCAACTACAAACGTTTGAGGCAGACGACTGTAGCGGGCCACACATTCTCTGACGATTGCCATGCAGGAGCGATAACTGGGCGGATCGAAGGTTAACGAAAACGCCAGAACCCTTCGCGAGAACGCATCGGTAAGCAAGGAGAGCCACGGTCGGCCGAGATTGCGACCAGTCGTCGAACAGACGAGCTCCACGTCCAATTCTGTGTGGTCAACATGGCCAATTTCAAAGGGGCGTTCTCCGTGACGAGGCGTCTTCAACTCCAACTCCCAGAAGAATCGCTCCTGTTTATACGCAGCACGTGGGCCCATCCGCTTCAGGGTCTGGGCATGTCCGGCTGCCGAGTACACGGCCTGGCGGAAAGTCTCATAGCTGGGAGCGCTCAATCCCCGGTCGTTGCACGCGCTCATCAGCACGCTCCACGATGCGTACATACTTTTCTGCTTGTGCGTTTCGTAGTCCTGATGAACCACTGCCGCCATCAGTTCTCTGGTGACCTCGGGCAGCCGGGCGGCGCGATTGCCTCGCCGATGCGTTTGGGGAATCAATCCCATATAGCCCGCCCCGCATTGCGCTTCGGCCGTCCTATACATCGCACGCCAGCGACGAGCCGAGCGTGGCGAAATCGAGATAAAGGCGGTCAATGATGTGCTGTTCAACGGTCGGCGGACAATTTCGTAGCGATGGTTAGCTTGGGCAAGGTCTTTCTCGCTCGCACTAGAGAGCCTATTCATGATTTCGGATTCGCCGTCATTTGGGCGCAAGGGAGTCTCGGTAATCTGGCCGTCCTTCATCAGTGCATAGTAAGCCTCTGTGGGGAGTTGGGTGATTGAGTTATCGTCAACGCGGCGAAGGGCCATGTGCGTTTGACCGCAATTCAAAACATTCCAACGTTGCCCGTCCCAATTCACCTCGCCGCCGGGAGTTGGCGGGCCAATTGGATCGCTACACAATGGCTTTGGCGCGCACGTCGGGTTTTGAGCATCGTGCGCGGAAACCTGCCGATTTGAGAATACGGGAACGGTCGCCGGCCGGGTGAGCGGAGAACCACGCAGATCCACGAACAGCTCGTCCCGCGCAATCAGGACGTAGACATCGTCACAGGTTGCGCCGTCACCGCAGGCTGCCAGCAAATCGAGGAGTGAAATGCCAGGGCGAGCCGCAACCTGGGCGAGGAGACGATTTCTGGTTGCAGGAGCTACGGTTGTGTGGTCATCGCGGAAATAATCTTCCAGGAACTGGATGTTGCGCTGGTACACCCAATTGATGTCCCGCGAGGAACGAACGGAGTAGGTAAGCCCGAACTTTTGCGCGTACGCCTCACCTGGAGGGCAGTGCCATGCATCGTCATCCTGCAGGAATCGATGAGGACTTCTCTCGGCACGGCGCAGAAGTTCCTCTTCTGTCTTGCATTCTTCCCAACCGGCGCCATCGACGCGCATGACAAAATAGTCCGGTGTGTGAAGGGCCACGACTCTCTTTCCCTGGGCGCTTTTGTACTCAAGCTTAAAAGATGGCGGCTGGTCCCAGTATTCGAGCACTTCGGGGTCGTGCTCCAACTCATAGATCCTGGCAAGCTCGACCCGGTGGCTTTCAAACTGGATGACGACACCCATCTTCTTGCTCGGATAGCGTCCGCTCACATTTTGTCGCCCGCCACCCACGTGCCGAGCCGGCCGGGAAGAACGAATCTGATTGATGATTGCGCGGGCACATTCTGGCAACCCGAGGCGCTGGAACCAGGCTAAGAAATCTTCGTTTTCGAGCATGACCCCTCCCCCGCTGAAGCCTTCATCCCATCATTTGCTTCGATCCCTCCGCTGATTCTTCAGCGCATGCACAAACCTCAACCCAGCTTCGTTCGTTAACTCCTGTAGACGACGGCCATTCTCAATGGCCTGCTGAACCGCCGGTGCCAGATCATCGGGCACGTATATCGAGAATCGCCGGGAGCCTCTGCGTCCGCACAAGACATAGCTAACGTGCCCCTTTCCTGAAGTGCACGCTGAACAGTTTTTTCGGATGCACCGGGTCTTTCGGAGCGAGAGCGAACCCTCCGCAATCGGCCACACGCTCCGAACAGCCGTTTGGAACCAATGGCGAACCTGAACTTGTGTTTCCTGTCTTCGCATGTACGTAATATCTCATACATGCAATCAACCTGAAAGGAACCGTCCAAATGGGAATCAAAATGGTAAGTGCCCCGATGAGCAATGCCGCACCCGCGGCCACATTTTGCTTGGAAAACGGAACTCGCGGCCAACTTATCCTTTGAATGCCCAAACTCTAGCAGACGGCATCAACTAAACCCGACAGTTTCGGCCAACTTATGATTGGAAGCCCGGCCAATTTATG
>JBEKPO010000129.1:0-20771 GCA_049520675.1 Occallatibacter sp.
TTGCCGATGCCGTCGATTTCGAGCAATTGCGAAGTATCGGGAGCGGCAGCCACCAGGTCGACCGTGGTTTGTTCGGCGGCTTCGGCTGCACGGCGATAGCTGCGGACGCGAAAGCTGTCTGCGCCGTCGATCTCCATCAGGTCGGCGGTTTCGGCAAGCAGCCGGGCCATGGTCTTGTTATCCATAAATTGGCAGTATCGGCCATCCGCCGGCAGGCAAGCCAGTCGTGCTTCAGTTTCAGGCGCGACCTGGGCCGTTTCGGGTGATCTGGTTCCAGCCTGCTGCGCCGGGCAGGGTTTAGAACCGACTCACGGCTTTCCGCCGCCTGTTTCGTTCGTCACATGTTTGAAGGCGGGCGGTATGCCGCCGATTTTCGGGGCGCCCGACGCAGGTGTGATACTCCCGGCTCCCACTTTCCGCGATTGTCCCTCCGGCGCCGTCGCGTACGGCAGCGGCGCAGGTTCCGGAATCGAGCTAAGATCGATGACTGCCACGCCGTTCCCGGTTTGCCCCGTGATCGCTACCAGAACATCGTCCGTCCCGTCGCTCACCAGCGCATCGTAGTTTGCCGACAGGCTCACCGGCAGCGCAATCCGCTTGAGCAGGATGCCGAGCCTCCCGTCGAAGACATCGATGCCGTTCGGCGATGGCGCAAATAGCAGCATTCCGTCTGGGCTCAGCTTCGAACCGTTGACGTAAGCAGCGTTGAACGACTCGCGAAGATTCATCGCGATATACGACTCGCCATTTAGGTTGCTGTCATACAGATACCCCGACACAAAAAACTTGGAGTTGTCGCTCGAAAAGGCAAAATCGTCGCAAGGGTAGCACCCTAGGGACAGAACCTGGGTATCGCTGATTGAGTCCGCCGCCGTATCGATGTCGAAGAACCTCTCCGTCGAGTCGAAGTAGACCTGGGACGCGTCTGCGCTTGCCGCCGCACGGATCTGCGAGTAGTTTCCGACACCGAACGGCATTGATGGAATCGTATACGTCAGGAGGCTTCCAACATTCGTGTCGATCTTATAGAACTCCTCGTCTCCCGCAACGTAGATCATTCCCGCGTTGCTGACGTAGACACCGTAAGGTATGTCTCCAGCCACAGAGAAGGTCACCGGAGCCGCGCTCCCGCCTGGGGCGATTAAGTACACGGCCTTAGTACCCGTATCGGTGACGGCGAGCTTGCTGCCGTCGGAGGAAAGCGAAAGTGCCCACAAGCGATGCGTGGTTCCCTGTGGTGCGGCCGGAACCTGGATGGGGTTCAACCATCCTTGACTTCTTGAGAACACTTGAATCTCGCTGGCATCGGTAAAGTAATAGAGCTGTCGAGTGGAGTCGTAGACGCCCTGCGCCAGCGCGGCTCCGTTCAAGGGGAACTGTTGCGTTGCCGGCAGATATGTCATGCCGTTCTTCAGGGTAGCCGTCCCCACCGGAGTGGTCACGGTGATGTCCTCAGACGATCCCTCCGACCCTGCGGGAAAAGTAAACTCGAAGTCCACGAGCTGAAACGGAGGGCCTAAAGCGTCGTAGCCGTCCGGATTGTAGCCGCTGATGGTCGCTGGCCGGCCCCCTATCGTCACCTGCAAGCCGGGCGGAATCGTAGGCGCCGCAATTTCCGCACCGAAATACCCAAATCCATACCCATAAAGCGTGCCGGTACCGCCGCCGTCCGCTGTCGTGGCATTCGGGATCGCCTCGAGGATCGTCGGACCATAGCTGAAGCCCTCGGGGACGAATTGCAGGCTTCCGTCTGTTCCCAACCCATAAACGTCTGCAACGCCGGGAGCGCCCGGCGGAGTCACGACAGAGTAGATCGCCTGGGTGCCGGACTCGGCTCCCGTCTTCTCTATTCCGGTGGCGCTCGCCGGCGACTGATTGGGTTGAACAAAAAGGATCCCGGCGAGATTCTCAGGGCTTATGAGCTGCACCGGAGTCCCTCCGGAGGGTGACCCCGTCCCGGGAGTCACATAGTCGTTCAGCATGTACGCGGGTGCCGGCCCCGTCTTCAGGGCTTGCGTGTCGAAGAGCCCAACGCCTTCCTGCATGGGACCGATCAGGAGGCCGTTGCTGTCTTCAGCCTCAAAGATTGGCGGGCCAATAATTCCGGGAGACAAACCGCCGCCGTAGGGGATCACGTAGGGATTTGGAGCCCATCCGAGCAGTTGCCCGCTCGCCAGGTCGTAGGCGTAAACCAAGTAGCCAGCCAGATAAACCGTCTTCGAATCTGCGCTCACAACGATGGAGGTCACGTCAGATGGGCCGAGGGCCACCGGAATGGTCTGCTCCTGAACGAGCGTGTTGGAATCCAGGACGACGACCTGAGTCGGCGATGATGACGTCGAATCCGATTCCAGAACTAGGATCGATTTTCCATCCGGCGTGGAAACCACCGGGTAGGCCCCATACAGGTCGGAGATGTTGCTCTGTCCGGTCACAGGGTTGAAGGTACAGGGTGACGAACTGAGGATCAGCAGGGACCGGTCGCCCGTTCGCTCGAAGGTCGACAACGTCGAATTAGCGCAGCCGGCGTCGGTGGTGCTTTCGGCGCCGTAGATCGCGATGGAATTGTCGGATGGGTCCCAGATGGCAAAAGCTCCGACGCTATAGATCCCGGCAAGATTTACGTCGCTGCCTAGTAGCGCAAGCTCGCCGTTGGCCATTGCGAGCACCGTCGTAGCCCAGAATCCGTTGGGGCCGATCTGCGCAGCGGGGTATCGGGTCGTCACGGCCATCTGCACGGGATCGACGGCGTAAACATCCCCCATCAAGGTCCCAACCCACAAAGTCGAGCCGTCTGGGCTCAGGTCGATCCCGAAGGCTCCCGGCACGATGATTTCCCCAATCTTCGTCTGGGTAACGTCGTTCACAACCATGATCCGGTTCGATACCAGATCGGCTTCGAAAATCCGGTTCGTATTGGGATCGAAGGCCAGCCAGTTCTCATTCTGGGTAAAGGGATAGATTGTCGCCGCATCGGTTCGAGCCCATCGCGATCGCGGAAGAGAGAGGCTGCCTGAGGTGCCCTGGTAGGCTGTCACAGCCAAGCTCATGGTCGTGGTTTGACTGATTCCCTGAGAGGTGCCCGAGATGGTCAGCGAATAGGAGGCCGGCGGCACATCAGCGGCGACGCCGAGATTGACTTGCTGACTCTGCCCTGGGCTTAGCTGGAATATAGAGGGGTTTACGCCCACCCCAGAAAGGGTAGTCTCAACCGTTACGGTGACGGCTCTATCGAATCCGTTAACCGGAATGATGGACACCGACACCTGAGCCGACGTGCCGGCGGCGATGGTGGGTGTGAAATTCGAAGGGATGACATTGAAGTTGGGTGCAGGTGGCGGGGGTGGCGTGGTCTGTGAACCACCGCCTCCTCCACCGCAGCCGTAAAGGGCCATGACTGCGGCAAAGGCGGTTACTTTTGCCAAGACGGAAGGCCGACAACCCTGGATTTTGCGCGCACCAACTCGCAACCTGCCATTGCTCATCTTCTTGCTCCGGGGAGTGAAGACCATTTTCCTGCGATGGGCAAGGAATCGCAAGGGGAAAGCGCAAAACGCTCACGCCTTGAGGCGCCGACAATCGGCGGCGGCCGCACGTCGACGCAGCTCTGAGCCTATCGCTAGACGGAGCTGCCGGGGAGGATTGTTTGGGAGTGATGCAGAGGTGGGTTGTGGGCACACCCCACCGTTACCGCCGGGCGGCGGTCGTACGGGTTCGCCCGGTTCTACGCGCTAAGCGGCGTTGTGGGCGGCGCTATCCCGAAAACGGACGACAGCGTCCGCCTGCGGGCCCTTCTGCCCCTCAACAATGTCGAACTCGACCTCATCGCCTTCTTTGAGCGTTTTATATCCATCCAATTGAATCGCTGAGTAGTGGACGAATACATCCGGCCCGTCTTCGCGTCCGATGAATCCGTAGCCCTTGGCGTTGTTAAACCACTTCACTTTCCCTTTGTACGCGGCCACAGGTTCCTGCCTTCCTTTTCCTTACGTGGAAAGAGCGGGATCTTTCAGAGGAAGCCCCCGCCGATACCAAATAAGACGCCAAAAGTCTGTGAAAGGTTGATCAGTTTCAGTGGCGTTATACGCTCGTAACCCGAAAATGTGGCCAAATCCGGGTAATGGTAACCAGTTTCTGTGGAAAAGAAGGGGCGGGATCCTATAAGCTGGTTCGTTTTTCCTTCTGCCGGCTGTAGAGCAACACGCTGGTGAGTGTTTTTCCATCCAGGATGGCTCCCCTATCGATCATCTTCAGCACGTCGGAGAGGCGCACCAGCCTTAGCTCGATCTCTTCATCGTCTTCCGGCTCGGCGTCGCCCGCCCGAAGGCCCTCGGCGATAAACACCTTCATTGATTCGCCCAGGAACCCGGGGCTGGCGTAGTACTCGACCAACGGACCCCATTTTTTGGCCCTATAGCCGGTCTCCTCGATCAGTTCGCGTTTTGCAGCCGCGAGCGGCTCCTCGCCCGCATCGATTTTGCCCGCCGGCAATTCCCAAAGGTACTGGTTTGCCGCATGACGATACTGGCGCTCCATCACGATCCAGGGGTTTTTCTTGCTCTTTGAGTTGTCGAGCGCCAGAATCACCACGCTCCCATTGTGGCGGATCACGTCGCGCTCATTTTGCCGTCCGCCTGGCTCGAGGATTTTGTCGTGTTGAATGCGAAATAAAGGACACTCGAAGACGGTTTCAGAGCTTAAGATTGCTGCCTTTACCAACACACCGCGCTTCTTGGGCGGCCTTGACGACTTCTTGACTCTTGAGATTCTTGTTTTCGCGGTTTTCGCAGCTTTCCTATTGGGCATTTTCTCTCCTCTGCCGTTTTGAGAGTGCCGATTCGATTCCGGTTCAAGTCGAGTATACGCAGTGGCGGTTCTGCATCGGACGGGCCTCCCATGGCATCCTTAAGAGGCAAGCTTTGATCTGGCCGCGCGGAAATCTCTTCCCAAAAAAGGCAGAAGCAAGTGAACGACTTGATTACCGCAGACTGTTATCCCGTGGCCGCCGTGCCCGGGTTGAGCCGGCTCTTCCAGGATTTCTGTGCTGGGACGCTTCCCAACTACCTTCCGTCGCCGGACGCTTGGCAGTCTGGGGCGGCTGTTCCATCGCACCGGGCTGAACTGGTGCGCCTGCTGGGCGAGCAAAATCCGTCTGCGGCAGCAGATGCCCTTGCCGAGCTCGAAGCAGGGGCTGGAACCCTGCTCACGGGGCAGCAGGTCGGCCTCTTTGGCGGCCCACTTTACACACCCTACAAGGCGGCGACGGCCATCGCCCGCGCCCGAGAGGCCACCGCGCATGGCAAGCGTCACGTGGCTGTGTTCTGGCTTGCTTCAGAGGACCACGACTTCGCCGAGATCAATCAAGTGACCTTTCCGGCAGGCCGTGAATTGGCGCAACTGGTCTACGAGCGCGCGCCTGCTGCAGCATTGCCGGCGGGCCGCATCGTGCTCGACGAGTCCGTTACCCCGCTGGTCGAACGTGCCGCGGAGTATTTGGGCCCTGCAAGCGCCACCGACGCGCTGGTCGCCGCCTACCAGCCTGGAAAAACCTTTGCGCAGGCATTCGCCGAGTTCTACGCCAAGATCTTTGCGGCGCAGGGCCTGCTGATCGTCGACGCAGGCGGCCGCGACTTTCATCGTCTGGGAGCGCCGGTGCTGCGGGCGGCCATCGAGCGAGCCGACGAGCGCTGGTTGAGCGCAGCCATGCCCTTGAAGCGGCCGGTTATCACGCTCAGGTCATGGTCGCCGATCAGTCGAGTCTGCTTTTCCTCTTCGACGAGCAGACAGGCGCGCGCCTTGCGCTCAGGCGCACGGCTCCCAATGCCGCGGAACCGGACGGGCTATGGCACGCGGCGGGAGCGGCGGCCACGCAGAGCTACTCCACCGCCGACCTTGTGGCTTTGCTCGACGCCGAGCCGGAGCGGATCTCGCCGGCGGCATTGCTGCGTCCCGTGTTTCAGGATTTTCTCTTCTCCACTTCGGCGCAGGTCGCAGGTCCTGCCGAAATCGCGTATCTGGCCCAGTCCGCAGTTCTCTTCGAGCGCATTCTCAGCCGCCAGACGCCTGTCATGCCACGCTTTTCAGGCACGCTGATTGAGCCGGCGGTTGCTAGCCTATTGCGCAAACACGATCTGACGCTCGAGCAGGTCTTCGCCGGAAATGCCTTCGATCTTGCTCAGCGTCTTGCTGCCCGCTCCATGCCCCCAGAGACGAAGAAAAAGCTCGCCGCCGCGGGAAACGCGCTGGACTCAGAGCTGACGCAACTGGTCGAGTGGATGCAATCGCAGGACAAGGGGCTTGGCCAATCGGCGGAGACAGGAGCCGGAAAGATCCGCTACCAGATGAACCGCCTGCGCACACTGGCCGCCAACTTCCAGTTGCAGCGCGAGTCCACGCTTACGCGCCATGCCGACGCCATCGCGCAGGCCATCTATCCCAACGGAATTTTGCAGGAGCGGGCGCACGGCGCCGCCTACTACTTCGCGCGCTACGGCCTCGATCTGGCCGAAGTGCTGTCGGAGCAGGCCGCGAACCCCTGCCAAGGTCACACAGCGATCTGGCTGTAGCGAAGGGGTCAGGTTTCAGGGGTCAGTGAACCGGCCGTGCCGACCGCCGAAGATCAGCACTCAATTCCGACCGGCGACCAAACTTCCGCGGCGCCGATCACCGATTACTCCCTACGGGTTCTATAATCCTCGCGAACCAAATCGAGGTTCAAATGAGAAAGTTCCTTGTATTCCTGGCGTGCGCTTCGCTCGCCGCCAGCTTGGCCGCTGAGGCTCCGAATTGCGCTACTCCCGGCACCGACAACGCTTTCCTCGGTATCCAGACCATCCGACTGTGGCCCGGACCTGCGCCCGAAGCTAAAGCTGCCACCTGCGACGACATTCCCGCGCTGACCCTCATGGAGCCGCGTTCGGGCAGGGCCAACGGCTCGGCGGTCGTCATCTTGCCCGGAGGCGGTTACGGTATGCTGGCCGCCGACCTCGAGGGCCGTGAAGTGGCCGACTGGTTTACAGCGCGCGGCTTTCGCGCCTTCATTCTCAGCTACCGGCTGGCCTCCCATGGCTACCTGCTGCCGGTTCCGCTGCTCGACGCGCGGCGCGCGATTCAGACGGTGCGGGCGCGCTCGGCCGATTATCATATCAATCCCAATCGCATCGTCCTCATTGGCTTTTCGGCGGGGGGGCACCTGGCAGCGCTGGCCGGGACGCAGTTTACTCCCGGCGACCCCAATGCCGACGATCCCATCGCCCGCGCCTCTAGCCGGCCGAACTACCTGGTCCTGGGCTATCCCTGGATCGGCGCTCTATGGGCGAGCCCGCCTCACCTTAACTACTGCGAAAGCTACAAACTCATGGACAGGTGCGAAGCGCTTCGTGCAGCGTACTCGCCGGACCTCTTTGTGACAAAAGAGACGCCGCCCACGTTCATCTACCACACGTTCAACGACGAGACCGTGCCGGTCGAGCAGCCTTTGCGCTTCTATGACGCTTTGGTCAAGGCCGGTGTGCCGTCGGAGCTGCACGTTTTTGCCAACGGAGGGCACGGATCGGGGTTGGGAACAGGCGATGCGGCGATGGACCAATGGCCCAACCTGCTGGAAACCTGGCTGCGAGCGCAAGGCCTGCTGACGGTGGACAAGGCTGTGGTGGGACCGAGCTAGGAGAGCATGAGTGGCTGAATGGTATTTGGCCGAGCTGGTCATGAAAATTACGGTTGCGAGCGACCCATCGCAACGTTGTTCACCAGAATCTGACTCCCATTCGCGCTTCTTCGCCAGACGAGGCTAAAAACACTCCGGCGAGAGAAACTTGCCACAGGGGCTAAAGCCCGCGCTGATTTTGCGCCGCTTGTGGCCCGGCTAAAGCCGTGCCCTTGTTACAAAACTCGGCTGGAGGGAGTTTTTCCGCAACCCGTAAACCCGGCCTACCGGAAGAACCGCGACCTACCCACAATTTGCCCTGAAAATTAAAGGCGGGCAGCCGGCCAAGGGAGTGGAAGGATTCCCCGAACCGGACTGCCCGCTGGACCCTGGACTGGGTCTAGGTGGTAACTTCAGTCTAGGCCCGTTTTGAGCAAAAGCAAGCCTTTTTTTGTATGAATTTCCCGTTTCGTGACTGCTGTCACAGCGGTCGGCGCCTGCGGGCCTCATCGCGTTGACTTGGGGGCTTGCCCCTGATACAAAAAAGTGTTCCGCCTGCGATGTTCCTTTCCAAGAGCCGCCGCGGCTTCGTATCGCCATGCAAGATATCATCCAACAACTCGGGCAACTTCTGATTGGCGCCATACCAACGGCTCTGCTCTTTATTGTCCTGGTTCTCTCTTATCAGTTTCTCGTTCAGGGTCCGCTGACAGCAGTATTGGCCAAGCGCCGCGCGCTGACCGAGGGCGCTATGGAAGATGCCCGCAAGGCCATCGCCAAAGCAGAGAACAAGGCCGCTGAATATGCGGAACGGCTGCGGCTGGCGAAGGGTGAGGCCCTGAAGCTGCGCGAGCAGCGCTTGAAGCAATGGAGCAGCGAACGCGACGCCGCCCTCGACATCGCCCGCAAGGCTGCCGGAGACAAAGTGCGGCAGGCTAAGAGCGGCCTGGAAGCCGAAGCCGCTTCAGCTCGCGAGGCCATCCAGGCTTCGGTTGCCGATCTGGCACGCCAGGCAGTCCGCGCCGTCCTTCCCGCGGCTGCCGGGGGTTCCCGTTGACAAGTATTGAACCGCAGATCAGCGTTACCCTTCGTCCTTTTCGTTGGGCTTTGGCCGCCGCAGTCGTTCTTGTCTTGGCGATCGTTGCGCCCTACCGTACCATTGCGCAGAGCTCGGCTTCCCAACCTAACGCCGCAGCCTCTGCTTCAGCCGGATCGGCATCGGCCGAGCAACCCAAATCAGACGAAGACCAGGAGAAGGCATTTCTTTATTCCCCCGTTGTGCAGTCAATCGCCCGCATGTTGCACCTCAGCGTAAAGACTACGTCGGCTATCTTCCTGGGAATCAATTTTGCGGTCATCTTTCTGGCGATTGTGATTCCGCTGGGCCGGATGATGCCCAAGGTTCTTCACAAACGATCGCAAACCCTTGGCCAGGACCTTCAAACGGCGCGCCAGGCGACCGCCGATGCGACAGCCCGCTTGAGTGCTGTCGAGCAAAAACTCGCCGGCCTTGACGAAGAGATCAAGAAGTTTCGCGCGCAAGTGGAAAGCGACAGCCTTGAAGACGAGAAACGTATCAAGGCCGCGATTGTCGAAGAGAGTTCTCGCATCGTAGCCGCCGCGGAACAGGAGATTGCCGCGGCCGCAACCCAGGCCAGGCGCGGCCTGCGTAATTTCGCCGCCGGTCTGGCCATCGATCACGCCGAAAAGCAATTGGCCATTACGCCGGATACCGACCGCGCGTTGATCGCTGAATTTGTCGCCGGGGTCGGCGGTGACGGCAGGTCAGTGGGAGGGAAGAGCTGATGCCGGCCTTCGTTGCCCGCTATGCCAGCGCCTTTGCCGATGTGGTCTCGGCCCGAAAGCTCGATACTGGCGCCATCGATCGGCAGTTTGCAGATTTCCTCGCCGCCTGGAATGAGAGCATCGAGTTGCGCCAGTTTCTTGCGAATCCGGCAATTCCTGCCCTGGAGAAAGTCGCCATTCTCGACAAGCTGAATGCCAGGCTTGGCATGCAAAAAGAACTGCGCAATCTGATCGCTATTCTTATCAATAACGATCGCATCGGTCACGTTGTCGATGTTGCGGCCGCTTTTCGAAGAATTCTGCAGGAACAAAAGGGCATCTGGCCGGCCGAAATCGTTACCTCCCGCGAGTTGAGCAAGGAAAAATTGATCCGAGCTTCAAGCTCGACAAATCGATTCTTGGCGGTGCGATGGTGCGCATTGGATCGACGGTTTATGACGGCAGCGTAAAGGGCCGCCTTGAGCGTTTGAAGGAAACATTAACAGTCGGTTAATCCCGGCAGTTCGCAGCGTGAAGTCTGTCGACTGTGAACTAAGAACTGCGAACTTAGAACCGCAAGGAACTTGCACATGGCTCAAATCAAAGCAGACGAAATCACGGAGCTCCTTCGCGAGCAGATTGCAAATTACGACTCGAAAGTCCAGGTGGACGAGGTCGGGACGATCACCACGCTCGGCGATGGCATTGCCCGCATCTACGGTCTCGACAAGGTCATGGCTGGCGAGCTGCTCAGCTTTCCGCACGGCATAGCGGGCCTGGCGCTCTCTCTCGAGGAAGATCAGGTGGGGTCTGTGATCCTTGGCGATTACACCGAGCTCAAGGAGGGCGAAGAGGTCAAGCGCACCGGCAAGATCCTCTCCGTGCCTGTCGGCCCGGCCATGATTGGCCGCGTGGTCAATGCCCTCGGGGCGCCCATCGACGACAAGGGACCCATTGACACCAACGAAACGCTCCCCGTCGAGCGTCTCGCCCCCGGCATCATTGACCGGCAGGGTGTGCGCGAGCCAATGGCCACCGGCCTGAAGGCGATCGACGCCATGATTCCGATTGGCCGCGGCCAGCGCGAGCTCATCATCGGCGACCGTCAGACCGGCAAAACCGCCGTTCTTCTGGACACCATCATCAACAACGCCAAGAACGATCTGATCTGCATCTATTGCGCCATCGGCCAGAAGCGCTCCTCGATCGCTCAGGTGGTGCAGACGCTCGCCGAGCACGGCGCCATGGGTCACACCATCGTGGTGGCCGCCTCGGCCTCTGAGCCCGCGCCGCTGCTTTATCTCGCGCCATACGCCGCAACCGCCATGGGAGAGTACTTCCGCGACAACGGCAAGCATGCGCTGGTGATGTACGACGATCTCTCCAAGCACGCCATGGCCTATCGCGAAATCTCGCTGCTGCTGCGCCGCCCGCCGGGCCGTGAAGCATACCCAGGCGACGTCTTCTATCTCCACTCGCGCCTGCTCGAGCGCGCCTCGAAGCTCAGCAATGCAAAAGGCGGCGGGTCGCTCACCGCGCTTCCAGTTATCGAAACCCAGGCCGGCGACGTTTCGGCCTACATTCCCACCAACGTTATCTCGATCACCGACGGCCAGATCTTTCTGGAAACCGACCTGTTCAACTCCGGCGTGCGCCCGGCCGTGAACGTCGGCCTTTCCGTTTCGCGCGTCGGTTTCTCGGCGGCGATCAAGGCAGTCAAGCAGGTGGGTTCAACGCTCAAGCTCGATCTCGCGCAGTATCGCGAGCTCGCGGCTTTCGCGCAGTTCGGCTCGGACCTCGATCCGCTGACGCAGAAGCAGCTGGCCCGCGGCCAACGCTTGACCGAGCTGCTCAAGCAGCCGCAGTTCCACCCCCTGACCTGGCAGCAACAGGTGGTAGTGCTCTTCGCCGGGACACAGGGCTATCTCGACCCTCTGAAGGTGGAAGAGATTCGCGCCTTCGAAGACGGACTGTACAAGTATTTCTCTGAAGCTCAGCAGGCGCTGATGAACGATCTGACCCAGAAGAAGCAGCTCGACGACGATCTCCGCAACCGCCTGCATGCGGCGATGAAGGAGTATGCGGCGATGTTCAAGGACGAGTTGGCAGCGGCGACTGCGTAGCCGCAGGGGTCGGGGATCAGGGATCAGGGGTCAGAAAGGCAAGACGATGGTCCAGTCATTTCGGGATTTGGAGGTTTGGAAAAAGTCGGTTCAGATGGCGGTGACGGTTTACCGGCTCACTCGCGAATTTCCGAAGGAAGAGACGTACGGACTGAGCAGCCAAATGAGGCGAGCGGCAGTGTCGATTCCAAGCGATATCGCCGAAGGGCACGGTCGACTGAATACTGGCGAATACCGGCAGTTCTTGGGAGTTGCAAGAGGATCGAATTTCGAGTTGCAAACGCAATTGGAAATCGCACGCGCGCTGGGAACGGGTGATTCCAAACTGTTGAACGAAACTGAAGGCTTATCGCACGAAGTGGGAAAGATGATTTACGGGATTCTGGAAAGGATCAAGGATTAGGGATCGGCTCTGGGCGGTTTTTCTGATCCCTGACCCCTGACCCCTGACCCCTGAACCCTGTAAGAACAATGGCAAACGTACTCGATCTCCGGCGCCGCATCCGCAGCGTGAAAAACACGCGGCAGATCACCAAGGCCATGAAGATGGTTTCGGCGGCCAAGCTGCGCCGCGCGCAGGAGCGGGCGCTGGCGGCGCGTCCCTATGACCGCATGATTACCAGCGTCCTCGAGTCGCTGGTGCGTCGCGTGGATCTTTACGATGAGAAGACCGGCAACCTGTGCAACCCGCTCTTCATCACCCGGCCAGAAAAACGCGTTCTGCTCGTCGTTGTGAGCGGGGACAAGGGGTTTGCCGGGGCCTTCAACGCCAACATCCTCAAAGTGGCTTATCAATTCATCAACGGCAATCCCGATAAAGAAATCGACATCGAGGCCGTAGGCCGCAAGGGGCGCGACCAGTTGCGCCGCCGCTATCCGATTGCGGTTTACACCGAACAAACCGACGAGCAAGGCAACAAGCGTCAGGTGCGAAGCCCAAGGCAGGCCAAGGTGGAACTGACCGGCGACCACCCCGGCATGCTCATCAACCTGCAGGCTGACCGGGTGCTCGATCTTGCCCACAATATCGTCGCCCGTTACGTGAGCGAGGAGATCGACGCCGCCTACATCGTCTACAACGAGTTCAAATCGGTGATCGCGCAGCGCCTCGTGGTCGAAAAGCTGCTGCCGCTCGTCGAGATCGGGAAGCAGCAGATCGCCGGCGCCGTCGAGCCCACCGCGGAAGAGAAGGAGCGCGCGGCCGAAGCCGCTCTCTCGGCTGGAATCCAGATAGAGCCGGCCGATACCGCGGAAGCCGAAGAAGAAGGCAGGAAATTCGGCACCGCCAACGTCGATTACATCTACGAGCAGCCCGCCGAGCAGCTCTTCGCCGGCCTGCTGCCGCAGTACATCTTTTCCATGCTCTATCACGCCATGACGGAGTCGGTGGCCGCCGAGCACGCGGCGCGCATGACGGCCATGGATTCGGCAACCAACAACGCCTCCGACATGATCGATGCCCTCACGCTGCACATGAACCGCGTGCGCCAGGCCGCCATCACCAAGGAGATTATCGAGATTGTGAGCGGAGCGGCTGCATTGTAAAGAACAGGGGTCAGGGATCAGAGATCAGGGATCGGGTTCTTGCCCGAGGTTGGGCGTTGTGGCTTTTGAAGGGGCACGGCTTTTGCCGTGCTGAAAAAGCTCCCGGAGGGAGCGCAAGAAGTTAGCCCAGGACAAGCGCAGCGCAGTCCTGGGAGAGGAACCCAATAAGACTCCCTAGCCCCGTAGGGGCGACAGAAGTCGGGCGAGATTGCAGTGGACGTCCGTCAGCTTTTGCAGGCCGAGATTTGGAGCAAGAGGACGACGCGGAAGGTGTTGACGGTAACTGGTTTTGTCTTTGGATTCTTGCTTTTGGGATTTTTCGTTTGGCACGAAGTTGGAGAGAGCTGGGTCACGCCGGGTGAACGCAGTGCAGCCAAGGCAGCTCTAGTCGAGATCGATGCACTACAGAATGCGGAATCAATGAACGGCAAGGAGTTTGATTCCGAGGAAGAGAAAGCGCAGCTGAAATTTGATGCTGCCCGAAGTTCGATTCGGACCCATCGGGACGAGGATGTCGTTGTTCTTTTGTCGACCTACCTCATACTGACCACGTCTCCTTGGGATGACGCTCGTTTTGCTCTCGAATACCCGGGGTCTTCTATAGACGGTGACCCGAAGTCGGTACTTATCGGTACTTAAGAGTTGGAATTCGAGCTCCGAGTCGAGGAAGCAATTGCGCACTTTGTTGCACAAAGAGTTGGATTAGCACGAGTTTGGATTTGAAAAGGCAGAAGAAATGGCAGAAAACATCGGCAAAGTGATTCAGGTCTCCGGCCCGGCCGTAGACGTTCAGTTTGAAGAGGCGACCATGCCGCCCATTTACCAGGCGCTGCGCGTCACCGACGACGGCTTTACCGTCCCTACGCCCATCAACGTCATTCTCGAGGTGCAGCAGCACCTGGGCGAGGGCCGCGTGCGCACGGTGGCGATGGAAGCCACCGACGGCATGGTGCGCGGCATGAAGGCCATCGACCTCGGGGGTCCCATCCGCGTGCCTGTGGGGAAAGAGACGCTGGGCCGCGTGATCAATGTCATCGGTGAGCCGGTGGATGAGCTGGGGCCCATCGGAGAGCACGAGCGCATGCCCATTCACCGGCCGGCGCCGCTCTTCGACGAGCAATCCACGCACGAGGAGATGTTCGAGACCGGCATCAAGGTCATCGATCTCATCCAGCCCTTCCTGAAGGGCGGCAAGATCGGCCTCTTTGGCGGCGCCGGCGTGGGCAAGACGGTCGTCATCATGGAGCTGATCAACAACGTGGCCAAGAACCACGGCGGCTACTCGGTGTTTGGCGGCGTGGGGGAGCGCACCCGCGAAGGCAACGACCTGTGGACCGAAATGACCGAGTCCGGCGTCATCAAGCCAGGGTATTGGCAGGAGTCGAAATGCGCCCTGGTCTACGGGCAGATGACCGAGCCGCCGGGCGCGCGCCTTCGCGTGGCTCTCACCGCGCTCACCGTCGCCGAGTACTTCCGCGACGTGGAGGGGTCAGACACGTTGTTGTTTATCGATAATATTTTCCGCTTTACGCAGGCCGGGTCCGAGGTGTCGACGCTGTTGGGCCGCATGCCTTCAGCGGTGGGGTACCAGCCGAACCTTGCCACAGAAATGGGCGAGTTACAGGAGAGGATCACCTCGACGAGCAAAGGGTCGGTTACATCTGTTCAAGCCGTCTACGTGCCTGCCGACGACTTGACCGATCCCGCGCCGGCCACGACCTTCGCGCACCTCGACGCGACCACCGTGTTGAGCCGCCCGCTGTCGGAACTGGGTATCTATCCGGCTGTCGATCCGCTGGCCTCGACCTCGCGCATCCTGACGGCGCGCGTCGTCGGCGACGATCACTACAACGTGGCGCAGGGGGTCAAGCGCATTCTGCAGCGGTACAAGGACCTGCAGGACATCATCGCCATCCTGGGCATCGACGAGCTTTCTGAGGACGATAAGGTGACCGTTGCCCGCGCGCGCAAGGTGCAAAAATTCCTGTCGCAGCCATTCCACGTGGCCGAGACGTTCACGGGCATCCCGGGCAAATATGTCAAGATCGCGGACACGGTGCGCGCCTTCAAGGAGATCATCGAAGGCAAGCACGACGACGTGCCCGAGCAGGCGTTCTACATGAAGGGCGGGATCGAGGAAGTGCTCGAGACCGCCGAGAAATTGAAGGCGAGCGTGTAGGAAAAGAGAAAAGAGAACAGAGATCAGGGGCCAGAGATGGTTGATATGCGCGCACATCGGATGAGTCGCCGACCTCTGTTCTCTGATCTCTAGTCTCTGGCGACTGAAAGGAGCCCATGGCTGACGACAATAACCAACTTCGCGTTCGCCTGGTCACGCCCGAGCGCACGCTGTTCGAAGCCAGTGCGACGGCGGTCGAGCTGCCCTCGAAGTCCGGCTACATGGAAGTGCTCTACGGCCATGCGCCGCTGATGGCCGAGCTGGGCGCCGGCGACGTGCGCATCCATACTGGCGCGGGCCTGGAGTCGCACAGCCCCGATACGACTCGCTACAACGTCAGTTGGGGATTCGTCGAGGTTCTGCCCGATCGAGTGACCATTCTCGCCAGCGATGCCCTCAAGCCTGAGGAGATCGACGTGGCGCGCGCCGAGCTACAGCACGAGCACGGCGAAAAGCTATGGAAGGAAGCCGGCGAAAGCGAAGCAGCCTACGACGAGGCGCTCCGCGTCATTGCTGAAGCCGATGCCAAGATCGCGTCGGCAGCGGACAAGTCGTAGGGCCGCCCTGCATCCTCAAGACCAAAGCCCCGCTCGTTGAGCGGGGCTTTTGGTTGCAGGTCACCAGACCGTGCGCGGGTAATGCTCCGCGATTTCTTCATCCGAAGAGATCAGTGGCGCCAATCCGTTGAGACGGGCCTGGGCCACGATGATGCGATCGAACGCGTCGCGTGTCCATTTTTCGTCGAGCGCTACGCTCGCTACGGCAGCGAAAGCAAGATTGCACACCTGCACGCCGATCTCACTTTCGAGCTTTCGCACAATATCTTTGGCTGGCAGCACGATTCTGCCGATCTCGTACAGGTATTCGAGTTCCAGCAGTACTATCGGCGAGATGAGCAGGCTCGCTCTCTGAATCAGCCTTGCGGCGTTGTGCCCAATGCGCGCCTGGCTGCGGGAGATACGGATGACAGCGTGCGTATCGAGATAAGCAATCATGCGGAACGCCGGGCTTTACGCGCAGCGGCTCGACCAGGCGCGGACGCGGCGCGCGCGGGCTTTGCCAGCCGCCCAAGCCTACCGGTCCATTTTCTCTCCCACTCGCGCATGATCTCCTTCTTCCAGGATTTGTCCTCAACATTTACGCCGGGAGGGATAATCTCGATGGGTGTGATGCGGCTCAACTTGGAGGGAGCATGTTCGGGCACGAGGCGCACTCTGCGGCCCTTGTGCGAAACCCAGATTTCATTGCCGTCGAGCGCCTGATTGACGAGATCGAAGAGCTTCCGCCGAAATTGCGTGATGGGGACGTCCATGATCCCATTGTAGCCTAGGTGTACATAGGTGTACATTCCAACATGTACATAGCGTACATATCCTTGCATCGAAGAGCCTTCAGTTGGCTCAAGGTCGCCTCGCCGTCCGCAAACCCGACAGCAGCGACAACTCCGCTAACCCCCGCTGCCTCGTGTGTTAGCATCGCTCTTCGCGTGAGTTGGAGGTCGCCAGTTTGACCGTATCGCGTCCGCTCTTCGCAGGCGTCATCTTTCTCTCGGCATTTCTGCTCTTTCTTGTCGAGCCCATGGCAGCCAAGGAGCTGCTGCCGGCGCTGGGCGGCTCGGCCGCGGTCTGGATCACCTGCCTGGTCTTCTTTCAAACCGCGCTGCTCTGCGCCTACCTTTACGCGCACTGGCTCACGCGCCATCCACGCTGGCAACTGCATCTTGTGCTTCTTGCCGCCGCGCTCGCACTTGCCGCATTCTGGGCTGCAGGCAGCCTCGATCTGAGCAACGGCGCGCAGCATCCTGTCTTCACCATCTTCTTTGCGCTTGGTCTATGGATCGGGCTTCCATTCCTCGCTCTCGGCGCGACCAGCCCGCTGCTGCAGGTGTGGTGGGCGCAGATGGAGCGCTCAGCCATCCCTTACCGGCTCTTCGCGCTGTCGAATCTGGGTTCGCTGCTCGCTCTCGCCGCCTACCCTACGCTCATCGAGCCCAACTTCACGCTGCGCACCCAGCGCGCAGCCTGGCTTTGCGGGTTTGCGCTTTTCGCGTTGCTCGCCGCAACGCTCACCTTGCGCACACGCACTACGGCTTCGCCCGCCGATCCCGCTGTCGCAGCCGCAGCCGGCGACTCAAAATCACCCGCCCCGCTCGCTCACAAGCTGCTGTGGCTGCTATTGCCCATGGGCGCATCGATGCAGTTGAGCGCCGTGACCAGCTATATCACCGCCAACATCGCGCCTATTCCGCTGCTCTGGATCGTTCCCCTCGGCGTTTATCTCCTCACTATCATTCTCGCCTTCGAGTTTCCCCGCTTGCTGCCGCGCGGCATCCTGGTCCGCCTTCTCGCCGTCATGCTCGGCGGTCTGGCCTATATGCTGGCGCAGGTCGACCACACGGTACCCATCGGTATCGGCGTCTCGTTCTTCCTCCTGGAGCTGTTCTTCGCGGGTCTCTTCTGTCACATCGAGGCTTACGCGCTGCGGCCGGCGCGCGCATCGGAATCCACGGTCTTTTATCTTCTGTTTGCTGCCGGCGGCGCGCTGGGGTCGTTCCTCATCGGCATTGCCGCTCCGCTCGTTTTCTCGTTCAATTACGACATCGCTGTCACGTTTTTCGTCACAGGGCTGCTGGCGCTGGCCGCGACCTGGCGCTCCGGCTGGCCGCAGCGGCTGCTCTGGTCTGCTGTCAGCATCATGCTGCTTGTCATTTGTATCTGGGTTCATATTGCTTACCAGCGCGGAACGCTGGTTGCCATTCGCAATTTCTATGCGGCTCTGCGTGTCAAGCAGAGTTTCGGCGTTCCCGGCGCCACGCTGCGCACGCTGACCAACGGCTCCATCGAGCACGGCACGCAGATCTTCGGGACGGATGCGCAACGAAAAACGCCCACCACCTACTATGCAGAGGACTCCGGCATCGGCCTCGCGCTGCGCTTCTGCTGCCCAGGCCCAAGCGGATCCAGATCGAGCCCGGGCCGCCCGCGGACCATCGGCGTCATCGGCCTGGGCGCGGGAACGCTGGCGGCCTACGGACAGCCGGGCGACCGCATCCGCTTCTACGAGATCAACCCTGCCGTCGTGCCCATCGCGCAGAACGTCTTCACCTATATTCGCGATTCCGGCGCGCTGATCACGATCGCCGGCGGCGACGCCCGCACCACGCTCGCTGGCGAGAGCCCGCAGCAATTCGACGTCCTCGCCGTTGACGCCTTTTCCGGTGATGCCATTCCGATCCACCTGCTCACCACGCAGGCACTTGCACTTTATCGCCATCACCTTGCTCCCGGCGGCATCATCGCCTTCCACATCTCGAACCAGCACGTCGATCTCGAGCCGGCGCTCGCCCTGCTGGCGCAATCGGCCGGCATGAAAGCCAAGCGCTTCTCAAGCCTCGCAAACGAAGATCGGGGCGAGTTCGCCGCCTACTGGGTTCTCGTCACCGACAACGCGGCCTTCTTCACGCGGCCGGAGGTCGCAGCGGCGGGCAAGGAGCCGGTTTTCAGGCCCGGCCTGCGATTGTGGACCGACGATTACTCGAGCCTGCTTCCGCTGATCCACTGGTGAGGGGCGCTGCCTCGCTGACTTGCCTGGTCGGCCTCCCGCCCGATAAAGTTTGAGCCGAGGCTTTTCCCACGCCTAAATAATTGATGCCCCATACTGAACCTCTGCCCATAGCAGGCGTTTAGGATGGGATGGCATTCTGAACGCTATCCATAGAGGACCTTGCATGTCATCCGTGCCTGCATCTGGTGTTGCCCAGGTCGACATCGACTCCACGCTGCGCGAAAACCGCGTTTTTCCGCCGCCGCCCGAGTTCAGCGCCAGGGCCCACATCAAAAGCCTGGAGGAGTACGAAGCGCTCTACAAGCAATCGGTCGAAGACCCCGAAAAATTCTGGGCAGGCGTGGCGCAGGACCTGCACTGGTTCAAGCCGTGGGACACAGTCCTCGAATGGAACCTGCCCTGGGCTAAGTGGTTCGTCGGCGGCAAGCTGAATCTGAGCTACAACTGCGTCGACAGGCACGCCCTTGGCGCGCGCGCGCAGAAAACCGCCATCATCTGGGAGGGAGAGCCGGGCGAGATTCGCCGCCTGACCTACGCAGAATTGCACGGCGAAGTCCAGCGCTTTGCCAATGCGCTCAAGTCGCTGGGCATCCAGAAGGGCGATCGCGTAGCGATTTACATGGGCATGACGCCCGAGCTCGCCGTCGCATTGCTGGCCTGCGCGCGCATCGGCGCTGTCCACTCCGTCATCTTCGGCGGATTCGCCGCCAACGCCATCGCCGACCGCGTGGCCGACTGCGGCTGCGTGGCCATCATCACGCAGGACACGAGCTACCGCCGCGGCAACGAGATCAAGCTTAAGCAGACCGTGGACGAGGCCATGCCTGCGTGCCCGACCGTCAAGCACGTTGTGGTGTACCGCCGCACCGGAACGCCGGTGAACATGGTTGCCGGACGCGACCACTGGTGGCAAGAGCTCGTTGCCAACGCGGCGCCCGAATGCCCTGCCGAGCCGATGGATTCCGAAGATGCGCTCTACATCCTTTACACCTCCGGCTCGACCGGCAAGCCGAAGGGCCTGCTGCACACCACCGGCGGTTACGCCGTACAGACATACATCACCTCGAAATATGTCTTCGACCTGCGCGACGACGACATCTACTGGTGCACCGCAGACATCGGCTGGGTGACCGGGCACTCCTATGTGGTGTACGGCCCGCTGCAGAACGGCGCCACGGTGCTGATGTATGAAGGCGCGCCTAATTTTCCCGACTTTTCGCGCTTCTGGAAGATCGTCGACGACCACCGCGTCACAATCTTCTACACCGCTCCCACGGCCATCCGCGCATTCATCAAGTGGGGCCACGAGTACGTCGACAAATTCAAGCTCGACTCGCTGCGCCTGCTCGGCACCGTCGGTGAACCAATCAACCCGGAAGCCTGGATGTGGTATCGCGAGAAGATCGGCCATAACCGATGCCCGATTGTCGATACGTGGTGGCAGACGGAGACCGGCGCCATCATGATTTCGCCCATTCCCGGCGCCATCGCCACCAAACCCGGCTCGGCCACGCGTCCGTTTTTCGGCATCCAGCCTGAGGTCGTCACAAAACCCGATGCGCAGGGCCGCTTTCACGCCGTTCCTGCCGGTCACGGCGGCCTTTTGATGATCCGCAAGCCATGGCCGTCGATGGCGCGGACGATCTACGGCGATCCCGAGCGCTACCAGAAGACATATTGGTCCGATGTGCCCGGCTGCTATTTCACCGGCGACGGCGCGCGCCAGGATGCCGACGGCTACTTCTGGCTCATGGGCCGCGTCGACGACGTGATCAACGTGAGCGGCCATCGCCTGGGAACGATGGAAGTCGAGTCCGCGCTCGTCGCGCACCCAAAGGTTGCCGAAGCGGCTGTCGTGGGCCGGCCCGACGACCTCAAAGGCCAGGCCATCGCCGCATTTGTCACGCTCGAGAGCGGCAACCAGCCCTCG
>JBEKPO010000130.1:0-11105 GCA_049520675.1 Occallatibacter sp.
TGTGGCGGCGAGGGAAACATCTCTCCCCACCCTAGCCGCAAAAACAAGAACGCCGCGAGGGTGGGGCACCCGGGTTTTCCTCTCTCTCATTGCTTCTCCCAGAACTTGAGGTGGATCGGCCAGGATACAGCGACGATCGATGCGCCGTAGGCACAGACGGTGGCGATCGCAACAGGACCATGAAGGGATGCGATGCCGTGGACTTTTTCGCCGTTCTGTTCTTGCTGGAAGGCCATGGCGCCGAGGATCGGAGTGAGCACCATGCCGGGGCCGTGGACAAACGCGAGGGCTTCGTGAAAGCGAATGGCTCCGTGCTTGGGATTATCGGGGATCTTCGGGGCGAAGATGGCGAAATAGGCGGTTGTGAAATAGAGGGCCGCGGTTGTGCCGCCGAGGGCGGCATGAAAGTCGAGGTTGGCGTTGCTGGGCTCCCTGATGGTTTGGCCGTCATGGCCTTTGGCCTTGGCCATCGGTCCGGTGATGAGCGTGGCCGCCATGGGCGCCAGCGTGATGAGGCCGAGACGCTGGTGGATCTTGAGCATCTCAGTCCGCTTGTTGAGCCTCGCCTGCAGCTTGGGATCGGCCTGGGTTTGCTGGGGCGTGAAGCCGAGATCGGAAAGCGAAGGTTGCTGCGGGGACGATGATGGCGCGGGCTGCTGAACGGGCGCGGGCGCGTTGGGGAGTTCAGGCTGCTGGGCTGAAGGCGTTTGGGGCGTTGCCGGGGCAGTTTGCGGCGGTGACGGCTGGGCCGGCGCGGAGGATTGCGGCAAGGCGCAGATCGGGATCAAGAGCGAGAGCCCAAGCAAGCCTGCTTGATAGTCGAATTTCGTCTGTCTCATGGACTTCGTTGGTCGTGGGGCCCAGGTGAAACATGCGTGTAAAGTTCTAGACGCAGTCGTAATAACTTGGTGAGTAAGACGCACAAGGACGGAGAGTGTCAGATTATCGACTCGCTGCGATCATCTGCGTGGCGTGTTGCAGGCTAGTGTCGGTGACCTTGGCGCCGCTGAGCATGCGGGCGACTTCGTGGGTGCGAGCGCGGTCGTCAAGAACGCGGATGCGGGTTTGCGTGCGACCGTCCTTCTCGCGCTTTTCGACGGCGAGATGCTGATCGGCGAAGGCGGCGATCTGCGGCAGGTGGGTAACGCAAAGGACCTGCTGCACGCGGCCGAGGGCTTTGAGCTTCTGGCCGACCGCCTCGGCGGCGCGACCTCCGATGCCGATGTCGATTTCGTCGAAGACGAGGGTGCGCGGCGTGGTCTTTTTTCTGGCATTTCTGTTGGTCTTGGATGGGTCCTGTTCGACAGCGACCTTCAGGGCCAACAGCACGCGGGAGAGCTCACCTCCGGAGGCGATTTCGATGAGCGGCTTGAGCGGCTCGCCGGGGTTGGTGGCGATGAGGTATTGGACCTCGTCCCAGCCGGCGGGGGTCCAGTCAGGGTGTCCCTCAGGGGCTAAAGCCCCGCTACCGTCTATTGCGCCTTCATTGGCCCGGCTAAAGCCGTGCCCTTTTACAAGGCCCGATTCGCTGGCGGAATTGGCCGCATCGGCATTCGGTGATGCGGTGGAAGTAACTACGACGTGGAAGCGGACCTTCATGGCAAGTGAATTGATTTGCGATTCGGCGAGCTTTGCGAGCTTTTGCGCGGCGGCCTGGCGCTCGACGGTCAGCGCGGAGGCGGCTTTCCGATATTCCGCAGAGGCTTGTTCGAGGGCGGCACGAAGCACCTTGAGAATCTCGTCGCGGTCTTCCACCTCGGACAGCTTGCGAGCCACGTCTTCGCCGAAGGCAATCACCTCGGCGACGGTCTTGCCGTATTTCCTCTTGAGGCGATCGAGGAGAGCGAGGCGGTCCTCGATCTCGGCAAGGCGCTCGGGGCTGGCGTTAATGCCCTGGGCGTAGTCGCGGAGAGCCACTGCAATGTCGGAGGTGATGGCGCGAGCGCTGGCGAGCTGTTGGGCGGCCTCAGTGAAGCGCGCATCGAAGCGGGCAAGCTCTTCAACATTGCGGTGAGCGGCGCGGAGCGAGGATTCGGCCGAGGCATCGCCCTCGTAGAGCTGTTCAAAAGCGCCCATGGCGGAGGCATAGAGCTTTTCGGCGTTGGCGAGGACGCGCTTCTCGGTTTGCAGCGCCTCATCTTCCCCGGCCACGAGTTGAGCCGAATCGATCTCCCTGCGCTGATAGGTCCAGAGATCGACCATGCGCAGGCGATCCTGCTCGCCCTGGAGAAGGTCGTTGAGCCTGGTCTGGGCAGCGCGCCAGCGAGCGTGGGCACCGACAACGGCATCTAACGGGATGCCGGCAAACCGGTCGAGGAGGAGGCGCTGTTGCGTGGGATCGAAGCTCGAAAGGGTTTCCGTTTGGGCGTGGACGAGGGCGAGCTCGGGCGCGAGTTGCTTGAGGACAGCAACCGCGGCGGGCTGGTTGTTCACAAAGACCCGGCCCTTGCCATTGGAGAAGATTTCGCGCCGGAGGATGACCTCGGCGCCTTCCGCGTCGATGCCGTTTTCTTCGAGGATGGCTTCGGCGCCGGGCGTGGACTCGAAGACGCAGGAGACAACGGCCTTTTCAGCGCCGTGGCGAACTACCTCTGCCGAGCTCTTGCCTCCCATGAGGAGTGCCAGTGCGTCGACAAGGATGGATTTGCCCGCGCCGGTCTCACCGGTAAGGAGATTGAGGCCGGGGCCGAAGGAGGCGATGGCGTGATCGATGACGGCGTAGTTCTCGGCGCGCAACTCGACGAGCATATTTGATCCGTTTTATCACGCTGGTTCGTTGGGTGAACCTAGTTTGGCCCCCACCCTAGTGGCAAAAACAAAAACGCCACGAGGGTGGGGCACCCACTCGCTGGTTAGGATGGGACACCCGATCGATAGTCCGATAGAATCCGAGCGCAGCATAGCATGAATTGCCGGCCTTCCATCTTGAGCACGAGAAACAAATTCTCGCCTGCAATGGCGCACTTCCCGAGGCACCCAGAGCGTCACTTGGGCGCAGGGATCGGGTCTGATACCGTGGAAATTGAGGTGATTGGCGATTCTTACCGCAGCATTGGCATTTTTTTTGCAAACTGACGTCGGCGCGAGCCCAGGCCCGGCACAATTCACGCAAGGATTTGGCGCGCTGGCCGAAATGATGAGCAACATCGGGCCGATTGCGATTTTTGTCCTGTTGCTGCTGCTGGTGGCCAGCCTGTACTCGTGGACGTTGATCCTGGGGAAGGCCGCGGCATTCCGCAAAGCTACCGGTCAAAGCAGGCGATTCATTCGCGCTTTCCGTAAAGCGACGCGGCTGCAGGACATTGCGGCGCTCACCAAGGACTACAGCGCCAGCCCTCTGGCTCAGGTCTTCGAGGACGTTTATGAAACGTACAAACGGACGACGGGCGGAGCGGGTCCGCCCCGCAGTCTGGCGCCCCTGGAGCGCTCGGCGCAAACTGCCGCCAACGAGTCAATCACAGCGCTGGAGCGGCGCTTGACGTGGTTGGCCACGATCGCGCAAACGGCGCCGTTTGTGGGGCTGTTTGGAACCGTGATGGGCGTGGTCGACGCATTCCACGGGCTGGGGTCGGCGGGCGCCGCGACCTTGCGAGCCGTTGCACCGGGAATCAGCGAAGCACTGATCACCACCGCGGCTGGTTTGTTCGTCGCGGTTCCTGCAGTGGTGGCCTATAACCAGTTCACGGCGCGGATCAAGATTTTCGCTGCGGCGACTGACGATTTTTGCCGCGAGCTGCTGAACTCGCTGGAACAAATGCCGGAGCGGCAAGGGGCGGCTTCACCGAGTCTGACGGCGCGAGGCTAGATTCTATCGCCCGATCTGAGTCGTCTTCTGAACGCGGACTCGCCGATCGATTCACCCGCCGGGAGCTTATAGATGGCATTTACAAGCAGCACGGGACAGACACGCACTTCGCTGGCAGATATCAATATCACACCGCTGGTGGACGTGGTGCTGGTGTTGCTTGTCATTTTCATGATCACCGAGCCGGTTTTGCAATCGGGGATTGAAGTGAATGTGCCCAAAACGCGGACGGTGAAGCAGATTACCGAGCAACGCCTGGTGGTGACAATCGACCGCGACCAGAATGTTTTTCTGAACGATCAGCCTGTCAACGTTCATGATCTTGCGGGCAAGCTGCATCAGCCGGGAGTCGACCCGGCGCATCAGTCGATCTATTTGCGTAGCGACGAGCGTGTGCCGTTCGGCGCATTCGCCAGCGTGATGGACGCGGTGAAGCAATCGGGAATTAGCAACGTGTCGATTGTGACTCAACCGTTAGAGACCAAAGGATCGTCGGAGAAGGGGAATTAGGGCCAGATTGAGTTAGCCGTGCTCGTGCGGCTGGCTAAGCCAGCGGGAATATGGACGGAATTTTCGACAGCAGCGAGCACCTGGAACGGGAACTTACGCCAGAGCACTTTGCGGGCCCGGCGGCAGGTTCCATAGGGCTGCACCTTATGCTCGCCGTGTTCGTAATCTCCTACGCTTGGTTCATGGGGCTCTTTCATCACAACGTGTGGGGTAGCCCGGGCGCCGGCGGGGCCATGCAGGTCAACCTGGTAAGCAGCGCGCTTCCCCTGCCCGCCGCTCAGTTGAATCAGAATGTACTGGCTACGGAGACACCCAGCCAGGCGCCCGCTGCGCCCAGCCCCAAGCAACAGCAGCACGCGGATGAGAAGGCGATTCCGATCCTGGGCAAGCAGGCGAAGCCAAAACCGCAGCCGACCCCGCCAAAGACGCAGATGCACCAGCCGCGGCCGCAACAGAACGTGGCGCAGTATGGCGAACAGGCCGGGTCGCTGATGCCGCACACGATGCAGCCAGGCGCAATCGGGCAGACCACAGTGGGCGACAACAACTTCGCCAGTTTGTATCCCTGGTACGTCGATCAAATCAACCGCACAATGCAACAGAACTGGAACAAGGGGCAGGTGGATTCGCGAACGCCGAAAGGCGCACGCATCTTTATGGTCTTTACCATCCATCGCGATGGGAGCGTGACCGAACTGCAGTTGGACCGCTCAAGCGGCAGCCCTACACTCGACAGGTCGTGCCTGCTGGCGGCACAGCGTGTGAGTACCTTCGGGAATCTGCCTGCCGCTTATAATCAGAACATGCTGAAGGTTTCGTATTATTGCGAATACTGAACGCAGCTAACAGCAGTCAGCGAGAGACGGTTGACTGGTTCGGGCACCGGTTTTGAGGTTTGGCGAAGGCTGAGAACAGCCGAAAGTGTACCGAAAGCGGCAACCTGAATCGACCACGGAGTCACGAACGGGCATCTAAGAGTTTGTATCCTCAACGTGATGCTCAAGACGCACTGATTGGCGCGCCCGGCTTCGCACGCTGCGTAACAGGAAGGAATGCAAATCGCATGAAGGCAATTCTTAGGGTCTTAGCCCTGTTTTTGCTTTCTCTCGCCGCCGTTTTGACGCCGCAATTGCCGGCACAGGACTGGCTCTATACCGGAACAAACCTGGGCGCAGGCAAAATTCGCCTGGCAGCGGCAGACTTCAAGCCCGTGGCTAGCGACCCGCAATTGCCGCCGCTGAAAGCCGTTTTCGATTCCACGCTATTCAGTGACTTGAGCAACGCGGGCATCTTCGACATGGTGTCGAAGAGCCTAGCGCCGCAGGCGACACCGGGTTCCCCCCAGGAGATGGTGCTTGGCCAATGGACGGCGGCTCCGGCCAATGCGTCGATGGTTGCGTTCGGTGCAATTTCAGTTGCCAACGGCCGGCTCGTGGTCTACGGCTGGCTCTTTGATGCGGGCAGTTCGACCAGCCCGCAGGTGCTGGCCCAGCAGTACAACGAAGGGGCGAGCGAAGACATGGCGCGGACCGTTGCGCACCGCTTCGCCGACGCGATCATCCAACGCCTGGGCGGCGGGATTGACGGCATTTGCGAGACCAAGATTTACTTCGTGAGCAACCGCACCGGGTCGAAAGAGATCTGGGTGATGGACTACGACGGAGCCAACCAGCATGCGGTGACGCATCTGGGCACGATCTCGATGTCTCCGCGCATCTCGCCCGACAATTCTCGAGTTGCGTTCTCCTCGCTGGGAAGCCAGGGATGGGCGATTCGCATGTTTTCGCTGGATCTAGGACGGCTGGTAAGCTTCCCGGCGGGTACGGTTGGTCAAACCAACCTTTCCCCAGCGTGGGCACCCGATGGATCGAAGATCTCCTTCTCCTCAGATCGTTCCGGACACCCCGAGATCTGGATTGTCGATGCCAGCGGCGCAAATCCGCGCCGACTTACGTCGTTTGCCCGCGATGTCTCTCCGGTTTGGAATCCGCGTACGGGCACGCAGCTCGCGTGGGTAAGCGGGCGGACCGACGAGCCGCAGATCTACGTCATGGATCAGGACGGCGCCAACGTGCAGCGCTTGACCGACAGCGGATATGCGATCTCACCCAGTTGGTCGCCGAATGGGGCCATGCTTTCGTTCAGTTGGAATCGTAAATACGGCCCCGGTGATCCTGGCGGGCAAGACATTTACGTGATGGACATTGCGAGCAAGAAATGGCTGCAGACAACGCACGAGGCGGGGAACAATGACTTCCCTTCCTGGTCGCCGGATGGCCGACACATTGTCTTCCAGCGTCAGATCGGCCACCGAGTGCAGCTCTGGACGATGCTTGCTGACGGCACTCAAGAGCATCAACTGACCTATGTCGGCGACAATTCAATGCCAAACTGGAGCTGGAAGTGAACTCGTCGCAAAGTCGAGAAAGAGGCCGCCTTCGGCCATCGCGCACAGCGGTAACCGAAGGCGATGATCTATCATTTTAGGGGTGCAAGATCGTGAGACGGCGCTTGGAGTGACAAGAAAACCCGATCGCCCGATACCCTGATCGCAGACTTTTGTTGAAGGAGAATCACTTTGAATCGGTTCCATTTACAGAATCGCCGTTTGGCCTTCGGGCTGCTGATGATCGCCGTAGTTGCGGGCTGCCACAAGAAAACGACCACGCCGCCCCCCGAAGAGACGGCGCCGAGTGCATCAATCGCTCCGCCAACGGCTCAAATCACTGCTTCGCCGACTGTGGTTTCGGCGGGAGATGCTGTGCAACTGTCATGGCGCACCTCGAACGCCTCGCAAGTGTCGATCGATGGGCTTGGCGATGTTCCATCAGTCGGAGTAAAGACCGTGACTCCCTCCGAGTCGACTACCTATCATCTTGTCGCGCATGGCGACGGTGGTTCCGCGGATGCCTCTGCCCGGGTGACGGTGAATGCACCGCCTGCGGTCTCGGTTCCCAGCACCAGTATGAGCGAAGCCGATGAGTTCAAGGCGCGGGTGCAGGACATCTTCTTCGACTACGACGCCTACGATATCCGCGGCGATGCGCAGGCTACGCTCTCGAAGGATGCCGATTTCCTGGTTTCGCATCCCAACATCAAGGTCGTGATCGGCGGCTATTGCGACGAGCGCGGGTCGGATGAATACAACCTGGCACTGGGCCAGAACCGGGCACAGGCAGCAAAGTCCGCTCTGGTGACTGCCGGCGTGGCCGAGGGCCGCATTCGCATTATCAGCTACGGCAAGGAAAAGCCGTTCTGCACTGAGTCGAATGAAGAATGCTGGCAGTTGAACCGGCGAGCCGGATTCACACTCGACAGATAAGGCAGCCAGTACCCTGTAAGCCGGTAGCATCGTCCGTGCGGTCATCGGAATCGAGCTACCGGCTACGGGCAACGGCTCTTTTGTTTGGAACGCGTTCAAGGAAGGTTCACACATGCAAAGATCAGGCGTCACCCGTAGTTGTCTGCTCGCCTCAGCGGTCTTGGGTCTAGTCTTTCTTTCCTCCACGCCGCGCGCACACGCGGCCTCAAAAGAGATCGTGGAGTTGCAAACTCAGGTCCAGCAATTACTGGATATGGTGCAGCGCCTGCAGTCGACGATGGATTCGCGGTTCGGCGTGATGCAACACCTGGCGGAACAGACCGCCGACGCGGCCAATCAGGTGACGGCGACGGTGAACGGGATTCAGCAGAAACTCAACGCGCAGGGTGACGCCGTCGGCGGGAAGGTAGACGCCGTCTCGGGACAAGTGCAGTCTCTGAACGACTCTGTGGACGAGTTGAAGACGAGAGTTGCCAAGCTCGACAAGACAGTGCAGGACCTGCAAGCCCAACTTCAATCGATGCAGTCGCAACCGGCGCCGGCGACGCAACTTCCAGGGACTAGTGGCCCAGCGGGCGGCCCGCCAAGCGCGCAAAGCAACCCGGCGGGTTCTCCGGCGCCGAATGCTCCCATGACGCAACAGGCGCCTCCGCTCCAGGAGACACTGCAGGCAGGCGAGCGAGACTTCGATGCGGGACATTACGACGTAGCCGCCGGAGAGTTTCAAGATGTTGTGCACTATTACCCGTTGGACGACGCTGCGGGGACAGCGCAGTTCTATATGGGCGAAATCGCGTACCAGAAGCAGGATTATGCGCATGCGATCCAGTCGTACAACGCGGTGTTGGAAGGGTTCAGCGGAAATGCCAAGGCGCCGGCGGCGCAACTGCACAAGGGACTGGCACTGCTGGCTGAAGACAAACGAGACGAAGGTGTTCGCGAACTGCGCCTGCTGATTCAGCGTCACCCGCAGACGCCCGAGGCGGCGCGCGCCCGCAGCAAGCTGAATGGAATGGGCGTGAGAATCAACGCGACAAACGCTACAAGGTAAACGGGTTTATAGAGTGGACTGAAAGGCCCGGCGGGATGGATGCGGGGCCTTTTCTATTTGCATTGTAGATTCGCAAGATCCGGGGACTGCGGTGGCGCGAGGGACTGAGGCCTGTATCATCGCATCACGGTTTTTCTCGAATTCATTCGGGACGCATTGCAAACTTGAGCCAGCCAGCCCAACGAAGTCCTGCGCGTGTGTTTGCAGCAGCCTGCATCGTGATTGTGGGCGCGATGCTGGTGGTCGGGATCGTTATTTTCGGCATCGATCGCAACGCAGCGACCAACAAGGACTTTCTGCAGTACTGGAGCGCCGAGCAATTGCTCGCCCATGGCGGGAACCCCTACGACACAGCAGCCACATTGCAACTGGAACGATCGGTGGGGTTCAAGGAGAATCAACCGCTCATCACGCTGAGTCCGCCGGTGGCCTTTTTCTTCGCGCTGCCGTTGGGCTGGGTGAACGCCAACACCGGTCTCATTGACTGGATGCTCCTGCTTTTCGCGTGCATGCTGGCATCGGTCTGGCTTATCTGGCTCATCCAGGGACGCCCCGAAACCCGCTACCACCTGGTCGGCATCTTCTTCCCTCCCGTACTGCGATGCATCATCGCCGGCCAACTGGGAATTTTCTTCCTGCTCGAAATCGCACTCTTTCTTTATCTTGTGAAGTCGCGACCGCTTTTGGCGGGGGCAGCGCTGGTCTTCTGCTCGCTCAAGCCGCATCTGTTTCTGCCCTGTTTCCTGGTGATGCTGCTGTGGTCGGTCTACAAACGCGACTTCCGCATTCTCGCGGGTTTCTTTGTGGCCCTCGCCATCAGTTGCGGGCTCACGCTCTGGCTCGATCACCACATCTGGTCGCAGTACCGGACCATGATGCACGCGAGCGCAATCATGAACCAGTTCCTTCCGACCCTGAGCGTATGGCTGCGTTTTGCTATCGACAAAAACCGCAGGTGGATCGAGTTCGTTCCCGAAGCGGCGGGCTGCATCTGGGCGACGTGGTACTTCTGGACGCGCCGTGACCGCTGGGACTGGACAGATCAGGGGCTGCTTGTGCTGGTCGTCGGCATGGCCTGCTCGCCTTACTCGTGGTACACCGACCAGGCTCTCTTGCTGCCGGCCGTCGTGATTGGATTGACCGCGAGCGAGAAGTCGGTTCGTTCGCTGGCGCTGTTTGCCTTGATTGCAGGGATCGGCGTGGTCGCGATGATGATCGACGCGAAATGGTCGCAGTTGACATCGGGATTTTTCGTCTGGACGGCGTCGGCATGGCTCGTCTGGTATGCATATGCGCGGCATGTAAGACCGCAAGTTGGCGAGTCAGCGAGTTAGCGAGTCGGGAAATGATCGTATCGGTAAGTCAGCGGCTAGCGAGTTAGGAAATGCTTCTCCAATTCTTCAGATCGCGCGAGGGCGAAGCGACGACGAGCTTTTGAGGGAAACGCCGGTGGGATGAAACCGATCGGGTGAGTGGAAATGAACCGGAGACAATTTGTTGGCGGTGCAATTTCGGTGGCAGCTGCCGGCGGACTGTTTCGAACCATCGATGCAGAAGAGGCTCCATCGTCTCTGGCCGCGAAGCTCGCCGACGACCCTCTCCGGCCGCAATATCATCTTTTGCCTCCCGCCAACTGGACCAACGATCCCAACGGCCCCATCTACTAGCAGGGCAAGTACCGCAGACGGCTCCGTTATTGATGCGTTCGTGAACGACCAGACTGCGCGGACCAAGCGCTATTACGCCGGCAGCCGTGCTCAAGACCTGCGGTTGAAGTGGGTGGCGCGAGGGCGGCGCTGGTGAGTTTGTCGGCGTGGGAGCTGGCTCCCATTTCGCGCGACCGGTTGACGACGTGAAAGTGGATCGAGCACGAGGACAGAGATTGAGGCTGAAATTCGGCCGGGGCCAAAATGGGTCGAGGTCTTCGAAGATTTCGTATTCCGATCCCTTTCTCATCGAAACGATCCTGGTGCATGAGTCAGGGGTTTGGGGTTGTGCGATCCCACCCTAAACGCCGTTCGCGCGGCGTTTAGGATGGGGCAACCACTTTCGTGCCGAGGTGTGCTCAATCAGCTTGATGAGTCGTCGGTCCCCGCCGACGCATCGTCGTCCACCGTCGATGTATCGTCGACTGCCGCGGAATCATCGACCGCAGGCGCAGAATCATCAACGGCAGGCGCGGAATCATCGACCGTAGAGGTATCGTCTGTCGTGGTGGTCGCGTCGGCTTCCGGGCCCAGCGGATCGCCGTATTCGCCTGCCTCGCCGTAGGTATCGGCGTTCTCCTGCTCGTTCTGCGCGGCGTCACCGTAGACCTCGGTGCCTTGGGCATTCCCGGCCGCGGCTTCGCTCGCGGCGGTTTGGGCATCCTCGCTTGCGGTCTGCTGATCCCAGTTGGCCCAGCTTTCGTTCTGAGA
>JBEKPO010000131.1:0-11077 GCA_049520675.1 Occallatibacter sp.
GCACGTAGTGCGCAGCTCGCTGGGAAACAGGCGTGTTCGAGACGGAAGTGGACTGCTTCTCCATTTATTCGCCACCGGCTCTTGCGAAATCGAAAATCCACCATAATGTGTGGCATCTGATCGGCATCAATTGATTCCATAGAACTAGTGGCAAAACAGAAGCGGTTTTCGCGACAACCGCGAAAATATTTTTTTAAGATTTGGAATGCCACCGGAATCCTCGGTGGTCTTCCCGGGGTACGGGTCTCCCGATCTCAACCCGGGTGCGTTTTCGAGGATCTATCGACTCCTGAGGCCGAAAGGCGTGCAGGATGAGTAACTTAAGTAATTGAACTGTTAGGGATAGTCGAAATCGACGCTGGGCGAAGGCCGATTATCGCGGCCAAAGACATGCGAATAGGTCCACCTGCGGCTTCCTAAATGGCAAATCGAATATCGTTATATTTTCCTCGATACTGCGTTTAGCTTCCTGAATCACGCCCCTGACCAGACCCTGCTCGGCAGCCACGGGCGAGCTTTCTGAGCCAAATCCGCTGACAGAGGAAAGCTGGTTGAGAATCTGGAGCAGTTCCCAGTCTCTAACCACCTCCGGCGCCTCGTCGCCGGCGGGAGCCAGAACGCCCGCAATGACGGAAGATATGTTTCGGTCCTCACCGGTAATGGCGTCCGTGATTCGGAAAATGATCAAGGGTTTCCTCATCGCCTGCCCTGGCAGGGACGCAATGAAAGCTGGGTAACTCTTTGCTTGTTTCAGCGCTTGGTCAAATGCGGCGTTCCCCACGGCCAGGATTCTCTGTGTATCGTCCGCATTCCCGAGGCGACGGTTGAACTGCATTCCGGAATATCTATCCCGCACGGCGCGGCTAGCCATTCTCCATGGCTCGGGGCTCAGGAACTGCAGTCCTCCATTGGCATCTTCCTGAACCATTCGTCCACTTAGCTTCAGCACCGACAAGAAGAACGGCTTGAGATCAGGGAGATCCACCTTGGGCAATCTGTCTGATAGTTGTTGGAAGTCGAATTTTTCACAGCTCCCAGCCAGATTCTTGACAAAATCGACCACGTCCAGCCCGCCGAAGGTAGCGGTCTTCTGATCAAACCAGCGGCCCAGTCTTTCTGGGTCGTCTCCCGACGGAGCACCTCCAAAGAGACTATCGAACATGCCCTTGTCGGTCATGCCGAGCACCAATTGCATCAGGTCTTCCGGCTCCTCCATCACACCGGAGAGAGCTCGCTGGATTTCGAGGAGCTTCGTTTCGAGCTTTTCCCAAATTCTGGCTTCAACCGTGTCGGGATTACGAATGCTCACTACTTCGACCGGGATCTCTGTCTGCTGGCCATAGCGGTTAAGCCTTCCAACGCGCTGGTGCAGTCGCATGGGATTCCAAGGAAGATCGACGTGAATGAGGACTCGACAGGACTCTTGGAGGTCAATGCCTTCTCCAGCGGCCTCGGTAGACACTAGGAAACGCGCCTCTCCCCGGTTGAAGCGATTCGCCGCCACCTTTCGGTTGACGTCCCACGCGGTAAGCTTACCGCGAGCGTCCACAACGTCCTCGGCTCGGTTGTCGCCGTTTATGAAAGTAACGCAATCAGCGCTTCCGTAACGAGCGATCAACTCGCTGATCACAATTGACTGAGTAGCCTTGTATTCCGTGAAGAACAGGATGCTGAGACCTGGATATTGCTGCTCAATAATTTCCAGGACCCTTGCGATCTTGCTTTCCCTCCGCACCCGATCTGCGGCGACGAGCAGCTCGCGCAGGCGCGGCTCCTCATCCTCCATAAGCCGGAGATTTGCCGCAAGCACGGTGATCCTTGCCTCCAACTCCGCCACATCGTCGAAGTTGCCGGCTTCTCTCAGCTGGTCGAGTTGCCCAATGGTTTCGAAGATCTCTCTTACACGTTGAAGGTTCTCGAGCTCTGCGCGGCGCTTCTCAATCCGATCCAGTCGCCCCCTGAGCGCCCGGCGGATCGCCGCGACCGAGCTCGATGCCAACTTCTGCATGGCAATAAGCACAAGGGTCACAGCGTAACTCTCCTGCTGGCCGAGGGTGGAAGCGTAGGCTTTGCCAGTGAGAATGAACTGGGTCAACAACAAGTAGAAGTCACTTTCCTCCATGGTGTATTTGTAAGTTTCTGCCCTCACTTTGGGTTTCAGGAACAGGCGATTTCCTCTGAGATCGGTAACGCTGGTTTTGTTGTTTCGAATAACGGCCTGCCTGAGGCATTGCAGTTGAGGGCCGATCTCTTTTCGAGGATCAAACAGGTCCCCATTCAACAGCCGCATTAGGCCGAGAAAACCAAAGTTGGCACCCCGATGGGGCGTACCCGTGAAGAAGAACATCGAGCCCACGCGATCTGCCTCAAGCAACCGCTGGATCAACTTGTAGCCCAGAGTCAGTTCCTTCTCCGTTGAGTTCAGGTGGTGGGCCTCGTCCACCATCACGACGTCCCAGGGCGGCGCTCCGAGCAAACGGTCCATCCAGTTCCCGCCATCCGGGCGTTCCCTATCGAGCCTGAGAGTCTGCAGGGAGGCAATCACGTGCCGGTTGGTATCAAAGAAAGAGTAGCGGCCCGTATCGGAATCACGCGAGTATATCCCGGCGCGAATGTCGAACATGTCGCCCAGTCTCTCCTGCCACTGCCCCGTGAGCGAGGCGGGACAGACAATGAGGATTCGTTCGGCCAGGCCGCGGTGAATCATGGCACGAAGAATCAGGCCGGCTTCGATAGTCTTTCCCAAACCCACGTCATCGGCAATCAGCCACCGGGCCGGTAGGTTCCGCAGTACTCTGTGGCAGACCCACAGCTGGTGGGGCAGAAGCGCGATTTGGGACATCGAGAATACGCCCCACGCATCGTTGACTGACGAGATCGCAGCTGCTTGCGCGCGCGCTACCAGCTCAATTGGCGAGTGCCACGCTACGTTCGCCACGGCGTCCAAGGGCCCCTCGATAGTCTCCAGGTCCGCCCGCAAGCAGGATTCGTATTTCTGCTCGAATCGTACGACAATAACGTCGCCCTTATCTATCTCAACGGTTCCAAGACCCCAACGCAGATGGCGAACTAGCTGGCCAGTTGTCATTGTCCATTGCTCCATTCGATCCAGAAATTGCTCAGCTCTCTTCCCTCGTGATCACTGCTGTCCAGCCATAACGGGTTCGACAAGACAATGAACGGGATGTCGAACGCGCGGCTGAAAGTCACGTCACCGACACCATGACTCCGAATGAAATCCATGATCTGTTGCGACCATTCAAGGCGCGCTACTCGCCCGGCGCCAAGATCTATGTCGCAGCCAAGATTCCCGAACGCTCGGCGGATGGGAAGACTGGGAACGAAGCAATGAGAGAGGATTCGATCACCCCTAATGGTATTCGTACGGACCAGTTCTCGCAGAATGAAGAAGATTCCCAGGCCGACCGTTTGGGAAAGAGAAGGCGCAATCAACCCGCCTTCGAGTTCCGGATCCAGAGCGGGATTAAGAATTGTGTATACGTTGAGTGCAGTGCCATTCCCGTAATCCAAACCGCAGAAGTTCTGCACGTAATCATCAAGGTGAGTCGAAACGCGATAAACAAAGGGAAGCAGCTTGATCCAGTGATGGTATTCGACGTAGTCCAAGCCTTGGTTGGCAGAATCGTCAAGAATCCCAATCCATCGTCTGTTCCACTCGTCGAATGGTGGCACCCGCATCATCGAGAAGGAGTCAAGCCAACCAGTTGTATCGCAATAGTTGATGAATCCGGCGGTTTGCCAGTCCTGAGCGCGGCCGACTGTGTACCCCATCGCTCGAATGAGGAGAGTCATCCATGAGCGTCGGTCTCCTTCGCGAAGCCTCAGGTTGCAGTTGGATGGGTATTGATGCCGAAGGTAATGATTGATCAAGGGGCCACGAACGTTGACATCGGACCACCAAGTCTCTACTTCTCGCAGAAAGGCCTGCACACGATCGTACTCGGGCGGGGTGCTGTGGGGAGTGTAGTCTGCTCCTGGTGGCTGCATGGGCCAGAATTGTCTCCAAAGTTGTCCCTTGTAAAACTTTCGCTCGACCTCGCTTCCGTCTTGCTCCGACAACTCCCCATATTCCGCAGTATTCCTCTTTGTATCAAGCCAATCGCGGCCTAGCTTGACTGCTAACTCCTCGCCGAGGTCTCCATGAGCAATGTACTGGAAGACAGCAGCCAACCGGTCATCTGAAGCATCACGAGCCCAACCGGCCAGCACAGTACTATCGGCAGCCAGTCTTTCGCGGGCTTTGTCGAAGAAAACAAGGGCTCTATCCGAATAGGTGGGAGAGAGCGCCGCAGAATTCGGTGCAAATTCAGCCCGGAGAACCTCGTCCTTTTCGATGATGTCGGCCAGGAATCGCTTGCAGACGAGAGCCCTCGCCGGATGGTAGGCACCATCGGTGCCAAGGAAGGTCGTGCCGCGAATGAAGACAAGCACCTGCTGAACCTCCGCAGCGTGGCTGCCGGTCAGTTCAAAGGCAGGCTTACAGCGGGTGAGCAATGCGCCAATGTGATCACCGGCGTCCGGATTCACCTGGAGTCTTGACCCTACCTCGGTTGCTAGCACGTGCTGGAGGGTTACCTTGTTGAATTCCGCTCCCCCGCCGACCTTTTCCAAAAATCTCCCAATGTGCTCGTGAATTGTCTGACCAGCTGGGAACTCCTGTTTGACCGATTTCCACTTCGCGACTTCTGCGAAACATGCGTTGTTCTTATCGGCGAGCACACCGGAAACGCAGAACTGGATCTCATCTTGACGGACAAGGGTTGCAAATTCTCCTGGCAGTTCACTAGGAATGGATGCGCGCTCTAGGATAAGGCGCCGCATAGCACCTCTCGACCGATTCCAAGCGACCCAACTCAATATCTGGCCGCCGTCTTGAATCTGGCTCCAGTCCAGTATCGGTGTGCTTCCCGTGGTATGGGACCACAATAGGCACCACCAGCGTTCAAACGTCACTTCGGCGTGGAGCGCGGTCTTCCGTTGAAAGTCGCCCCAGTGCTCCTTCATCCAATCGTAAAGCTCGATCAGTCCCTCTCCCCATACGACCGCGACTCTTTCCGCTATCTTCATGTTTTCGGGACTGCCTAATGCGAGTTGCTGCCTTCCGACGTCAGGACTAAAAGGAGCATTCAAGGCCCACGCGAGGTCAGAGCGCGCTCGAGTGGGAGTGGTGATCCAGATTCCGGTAGCATAGGCCGGGAGCGCGGCAACACCTTCTGCATCTAGGTGGAACAGCACGGTGGCCGGACGCTTATCGCAGGCAAGCTGGCAGTGAAAACACAGATAGCGGCCCTGTCCCACCAGAGCCAACGTTACGAGCCCACTCTGCGTCAGCTTCTCTTCCGCGTTTGACCACGTATCGCTCCGACCATCTCGAAAGACAACCACCTTGCGGATGCGCCGTGAAAAAATCGTTAGTAGGGGAACCGCGTCGCTAAAGACATTAACCGCATCAGTCACCGCATTCAGTTCCTCGGGCCTCCCCTGCAGGCGAATTACGGTCGCCGGCAGGCTGACCGCGGCGAGCTTTCGTGCCTGATTCTGAAGTTCCTCGGCAATCGACGGGGAAAGAGCTACGGGGAAAAAGCCGCCGCGGATTTCAAAAGCCAACCGGCCGCTGACAACCTGTGGTCGCTCAGCAATAAAGAAGACGCTCTTGAACCCAAGCCCAAACCGACCTGTGGCAATGCTCTGTCTCGTGCCTTGTGTATCCTTATCTGAGAAGTTCAGAGTGAGCATCTTCAGAAGATCTCGGTCATACCCTCGCTCTTTCCCAGCTTTGAAGTTGCCAAACTCAAACTGATCAATAGGGCGCCCCCAATGCACGACGTCCAAGCGGATTTTGCGCATATCAAGTTCAAGAACAAAGGGCTGTGGTTCCCTATCAGGGCCGCCTTGCATGTCGTCAAGTTCAGCAAGAGCATCGTCTGCATTTTGAAACAACTCAAAGGGCACAGAGCGTGCGCTATACCCGTATCCGGAGTCCCCCATTTTTCGCCGCACCGCTTGCAGAAGATTTAGAGTTGCACTTTCCTCCTCGTTTGATTCCAATAGCCCCTTGAGTTCTTGCTTCGCCTTCCTCATCAACGCTTCAGCGTCCCGGTGACGTTGTTCCGCCTTGGCCGGAGCGCGCATTAATAGTTCGTCCGCATCAACCCGCGCGTTGTGAACCTCGTCGAACTGACGGAGTATACCGTCGAACTCAGGAGCCTTCTTTATGCCCAGCTCGTGAAGCCGCAACTCTGCCATGTCCAACAGATATGCCTGGCTACGGCGAAGGTCCGACTGCCCTTCGCCAGAAATGCCCGACAGTCCATCTGCCACGTTGATTCTGAAGCTATGGAATTTCTGAAGAATTGCTTCGATCGTAGAAGCGACCACTCCAAGTGGGTTCTCCAGCTTATCGGGTTCCTCAATCCACCGTAAGCTGAGTACGCCGAATACACGCGAGTACGAGATCGAATGACACTTTCGGCACCAGCTATCCGGCGGCGACGCGCCCGCGTACGAAGGAAAACTGTGCAAGCAGCCAGGGTACCACCAAACCTTGAAAGGCTCCGCCGCAAGTAATGTCGAGGGATCCAGTGCGAAGTTCACATGGACTTGTCTACCGGTTATTGACGCAGCTTGCACAGACTCTCCGCGTACGATTCGAAAGACGAAACGTCCCGAAGCAGCAGCGTCTCCGAAGAGCGAGGCTCTGAACACGTCAGGAGTCCGCTGAAGCCTCTCAAGCAGGCTCTTCAACAGTTCCGTCATTTTCGGATGGTCGCCGAGAACAGATACGAGTGCGGCGGGGATTTTACTATCCAGGCTGCCGGTTCGGAACGGCTCCAAGTACTCTGATAACTTGTCAACCTCCGCCCCGAAGTCAGGCGCAGCGGTTAACCGGTAATCACAGTCCTCTCCGCTATCCGGTTGGATATTTCCGGCGCGTAGCTCCAACTCCGCCGGCATTCGCAAAGCTGCCAGTATATTGGCTTGTGCCTCACACAATTGCGCGCTTGGATCCAGGTTTTCTGATGGCCAGATCAGATCGCGTGCACTTCCCCAAAGACCCAGTCGATTCACAAGACGCAGGTCCGACAAGAATGACTTGAGTATCCCATCATCACAAGCTTGACGGAGGTAAGCATCGAACGCAGGTCTGTTCTGCATGCCCTCAAGCTCGCGGAGAATCCTCTCAATCCTTTGGACGCCACCTTGCTTGTAATCAAATTTCTTCAGAGCGGAAGGCAGAAGGTACTTCTCCAACGCGAGGTCCATGTCCTCAATGCCGCCGTGAGGTTTGACCAAGCGGAGCTTCGTCAATAACTGCGCGGCAGGTAAATCAGGGCAGTTTTCCACCTGGGAGAGGATCGGTGCCAAGTCTACCAGCTTGTTCGGCGCGGTCAGACCCAAGTGCCAGCCACTCTTTTCGCTCAGCCATAGTCCCAGCATGTCCAGGGCCTGACCGATCTGAGGAAGATGATTGGCGCGCAATGTCGTAAAGCCACCATGGGCCGTGATCCAAGTTTCCAGCGATTTGATGCCGGCAATGCCATCTCTGGCGGGGTCGAGGAGGCTGTGGAGGTCGTCCTCGAGCCCGTCGATATGAACTACAGAGTCAGGGTCGAGGTCTCCGCCCAGCAGCAGCGGAAGCCATCTCGTGTTCCTCAGCTTCTGTCCTACTCCCCGTGCCGCATGCCCGCCTTCCCGGTGGAGTGCCTCCATAATCAATGGCGCCCATCTGCTGGGATCCGGAAGGCCTAAACAGTGACGGACAACATAGTTCCAGTTGAGTTCGACCACACGGCCATCGACATCCTGAAATATCTTCTGTTGGACGCTATACGCGAGATCCTCGGCAGGAAAAGCTTTGACCACCTTGGTCTGGGACAAGAACTCTTGCCACAGAGCACGTAGTTCGTTCGGAACAACTGCGTCAAAGCCGGGCCTTTCCAACACGAATGGCTCCGCAAGCCGACCAGCATCATCAGCTACTGCCACGCGCCTAGAAAGCTGACCGCGAAGTTCATGAAGAGGCAGCTTACGCAAAAGATCTAATCTGTCCTGCCGCCGGGCCTCGCCAACTTCGAACAGACCACGGAGCACCGCCGAAATATCTTGAGCTGGCCAAACTTCGTTGGGAAACTCCAACGCCTTGAAGTCCACTCCGCCTTTAGTCAGCGCAGACCAAATCCCGACAGCGGAAACCGCCTCGACGTCCAGCTCCGTCTGAAGCTGAGGACTGAGTACTGGTGCCCATTGTTCATGCAGGAGGCGCCATCTGCCCGTCTTTTCGAGGAGTTGATCAAGTAGCCGGCGCCAGACCTGCTGCCGCTCAACCGGTGATGGAAGGTACAGCGTCCCTTTCTCCCCACGGTTGGTCTCAGTTGCGTGCAGCAAATAGCGCATTGCCGCAACTAGTTGAGGGGATCTGAAGCGCTCGCGCTCGAACGCGTCGAATAGGTTCCTCCTCTCAACAAGAGATCCAAACTCCGTTTGTTCGAGCAGAATCTTGGCGGCCGTTTCGGCATCGCAGGATGGACCAAGCGGCCCATCAAACCAACTGGGAGAGCTTCCGGCCAAAGCGATTTGACTGGACCATTGGGGGGCTATAGCCCCAAGCAACTTTAGCCACCGGTATGTTTCTCCTTCATCCGCGAAAAGACGTCGCGACTCGACCTGCTTCCGCCATTCGTTTGGGCTGAGGCGCACGGCCGCATTTGTTCGAAAATCGCGCGCCGAAAGCAACGGTAGATCCGATACCCTCTGTCGGACCACAGTGGTCAGCGCACCGCTTTTGTGTAGGTGATCCAGAAAGGCATTTAACCATCTAGCAGCCGCCTCGTGGCCATTCGGCCCGATCTGTACGCCCGAAAGAACTCGCAAGGCATGATCATCATCCCAAGCGGAACGTCCTTCACGATGTAGGCCTGGAAGAGTCTCAGGGGATTTGCCGGCCAAAAGCGCCAAGCTGCTGTCCTCGCTCAATTGTGCAAGCCCCGGAACAGAAGCAAGAACCTCCGTTGGACTGAATGTATGCGGAATGAATAACAGCCGTTTCTGAGTCGAGACACACTCCCAAGCCTCGGTTCCCAACCGCCAACATGGTCGCCACCCTTCGAGTTGGCAAATAGCAGATTGAAACCTATCCCAAATCCACAACTTCCGGATCGCCTCAGCAAGCTCGCAACACTGGGGTCCCGAGAGGTGCCGCTTCCCTGCAAAGCGCGAGACTGCCCTAGGCAAGTGCTCCAAGGCTCCTTCTTTCGCAAGGATGCCATTCCATTCAACGCAAGTCTTGTTAGAGGCTTTCCCGTCCGCGCTGAACCCATCTTCCAACCCATCGATCCGCAATCTTTCCGAATCAAGAAAGAAGAATCCGTGAAGATTCAGAGTGATGTCGTAGGGCAGTTGCGACAGTCTAGCTTCAGAAGCTCCGACCGGCTGTTTCCCAACTGGAAAGAAAACGCACCAACGCACTTCAAGAGTGCCGGCTCCGCCTTGCGCAGGAGTTGACGTAACCAGCGTCGCAAAAGAAGGATGTCCCTTTGCTTTGTCGTTGGCGCGATTGCGCTGAGCGCTGGAAGGCCAGCCTTCAGCGTTCTTCAAGAATTCAACCTTCTTATCGCTGAAACGACCGACAACCCCGTGGCTCAGATAGTCAAATCGGTGTCCTTCATCGTCGCAAAAGCGTATTTGCACCTCGACAGATTGTTCGCCTGGTCGCGATTCTGGTCCCGGAATCCGTTGCTCCGGGAAAGGGAACTCCAGCAAGCACGAGTGCTGATTTTGAACACCCTGGCTAACAGATATTTGCCGCAGGTTCCGGAGCGTGACCAGCGAAGGCGCCAGAGACCGGAGCCCTGAAGTCAACTCCTCGAAGAAGCCCTTCGGATCATCCCCTGGAAACTTTGGCTCAATCCACCCCTCATCCTCACGGTCTGCAGCGGTGCCGACGTGGACTCGCTGCCGCAGGGGGAACCAGAAAGCCAGCCATGGCGCATCGGCAACCAGTTTCCTTTCCCTAAGGTAATGTTCGGCCTGGTTGAAGAGATCATCGCAGCCAGCATCGATCTCGTTGTCCCAGTCTCTGTGCCGCCAGCCTTGCCAGGGATTAAAGAGCTCTGCCACCGACGGCTCTTCCCATCGAGACGTCTCCCCTGTTCGCGCGTTCGTCCAAGACAGCTTCTCGTCCGTTCGGGCAAGAACGAAGAAGGCCTCGCACCAGGCGAAGACGCTCTTCAATCCTTTGCCAAAGCGACCAATAGCCCGTTCCTCGGTAGCTTTTGTGCCGAGGTTCATCTGGAAAATCGCGTCGCGGTGCTCCCCTGTGAACTCTCCGTCATTCAGGACGAGTAGTCCGGGGCCTCTGATCAAGGAAATCGGCGAGTTCAGCACACCGGAGACGAGAGCTGCCTCCATTTTCGAGGCGCCGGCATCTTCGGCGTTTTGAATCAGTTCCTTCAGAATGCTTTCCGCGGTCCCGCAACCTTTAAGCAGCACCCTGATGTCATTGATGGCGGCTTCCGTAGGGTATTGGACGCCGCGCGACCTTCCGCGTTTTTGCAGTTCTGTCATTTGGACCCAAAAGGACGTAGGTACCCGGGTTGTAGCAGCCAGTCGCCGGCCTCAAAACGGAATGCGCAGCAGCCATATGTCCCGCGCCAACAACTATTTCTCTCATGGCCGGGTCCTCCAATTATCGCTGATCAGAATGATAAAGTTCTCTGACTCATTTGGCACTTCCATGGTCTTTGGCCGGTTCGCCCCAGACGCCCGGGGGCACCGGCGCGCGTCCGTTGCCAGCTCCGGTCCGCTCTGAGACGCGTTCTAATGCCTGGCGATACAAGCATGAACAGAACCTTTGCCATGTCGAGCACACGTATTGCGCTGCTCTCAGAGGAAGAGGCGTGTTCGAGACGGAAGTGGACTGCTTCTACTTTTATTTGCCACCGGCTCCTGCGGAATCGAAAATCCACCATAATGTGTGGCATCTGAGGGGCATCAATTGATTCCATAGAACTAGTGGCAAAACAGAAGCGGTTTTCGCGACAACCGCGAAAATATTTTT
>JBEKPO010000132.1:0-10984 GCA_049520675.1 Occallatibacter sp.
GTTCGCCGGGTCCGATCTGCGGGACCGCAACCGTTTCAAGACGCATGTCGTTGACGCCGCGATAGACTCCCGCGCGCATGGTGGAGGGAATCTTTGTATCGGCCTGGAATTTAGGACTAGGTTTAGCGATTGAAGTTTGTGTGGCCATTCGGTTTTCTTGTGTGACCTCATTCATTCGGACATTGCCCATCGAGAAAATCGCGGAGCGACTTCGCGATGCTTTGGGAAGCCTTCTTACTATTTTCGCCCATTCTGATGAGCGCAGGCCAGTACCAGGGACGGCACATCGCAAAGAGAATAAACCGAGGTAATCGCATCTGGCCGCTTGGCGAAATAAACCGGTTAAAGTCAGGCAGCCGCTCCGTCAACCCGTCGCTGACGCCTTTGATGCAATAGAACGGAATGCCTCGCATCGCCGTCAGGCGCGCGACTGCAGCGGCCTCCATATCCACCAGGGCCGCAGGATAGGCGGCTGCCAGGCGCTGCTTTTCGGCTGGGCCAGCCACTTTGGGGCTGGTCACCAGCCAGAGTTCTCCAGCACCTGCATCGCAGCGGAAGCGCTCGCCGGTTCTTGCATCGATCACCCCGGCCATGTTGTGGGGCGAACCGGCCGCCATATCGGCGCGAAGCGCTCCGGCCCAGCCAATCGAGAAGACCAGGTCGATGGGACCGCCTTCTTCAATGGCGCCGAAGGCGCGGGTAGCGGCTTCCTGGCCTGCGCCCGCGCATGCGGCAATCCACTCTTCTTCCTCGCTGCGCTGCACCCAGAAATGGGTTCCGTCGCGGGTGGAGTGCGGCCAGCGCGAGCTCGACTGCCCGGAGTTGCCCGAAGGTCCCGCGATATTGACCACGGCCTTCAGCTCTCCCGGGAAAGCGGCGATGATGGCGACGCGCGTCATTGGCCTCGATGCGGAGTGCCTTCTTGAATGATCTTATACAGTCGCGAACTATCGCGGGATTGTCTTTTGACCGGCAGAACGTAAGTCCCGCAGAATCTCATCGAATTCCGGGCCGCAGTAGCCCCATCCTCTGCAAAGAATGTCGTTCAGAGTGCGTTCGGAAATCTGGGTGTATGCAATCTTTCCACCTAGAAGAACATCGAAGCTGTCCCCAGCTAGTTTGATTACGATATCTCTCCGCTTGTTCCTCGCTGAATCTTTGTTTGTTCTGCCCATAGAGTCCTTTTCGGGGCATCACTCAAGGCGCATACCCGTTGGCGCGAAACCAGTCGATGGCAGCGCGCATCGCGGGATACACAGGAACCACGCTGAACCCCAGCTCCTGCACCGCGTGCGCGCTTGAGGCGTACATCTTCTTGCGGCCCATGCGCACCTCTTCGAGGGTTGCACGCGGCTCTTTGCCGCGGATGCGGCCGGTGATCCACTCCTCGAAGAAGGCATAGGTCGCCGCGACGGCGAACGGAATCTCCACCGTTGGTGACGGAATGCCCGTGATCGCCGACATCTTGTCCAGAATCTGCTTGAGGGTCAGGTTCTCACCGCCAAGAATGTAGCGGCGGCCTGGCGTGGCGCGCGTCAGCGCCAGCACGTGCGCGCGCGCCACCTCGGAGACGTCCACGAGGTTCAGGCCCGTGTCGACATATGCAGGAAACTTGCCGTTGAGGAAGTCGACGAAGATGCGGCCTGTCGGCGTGGGCTTCCAATCGTTGGGTCCGATGGGAGTTGTGGGGTTCAGGATCATCACCTGCTGCCCTTGTTCCGCCGCATGCAGTGCCTCCTGCTCGGCCAGGAACTTCGAGCGCTTGTAGTGACCGACCATGTCGGCGAGAGAAACCGGCGTGTCCTCATTGATCACGATGCCGTCTGTGCGGAAGTGCATGGTCGCCACGCTCGACGTGAAGACGAAGCGCTTCACTCCCGCTTCGCGAGCCATGCGCAGCAGCTCGCGCGTTCCGTCCACGTTGGCGCTATACATCGCCGCCGGATCGGGAATCCAGAGCCGATAATCGGCCGCAACATGCACCACAGCGTCGCAACCGGCGATTGCAGACTTGAGCGATCCCGGCTCGAGCAGATCGCCCGTGAAGGTGTCGCCCCTCGAGCCGAGATCGAGGCCCTCGAGGTTCCTGAGATTGCTCGATTTGCGCACCAGAAGGCGCAGATCGGCGCCTTCGGCGGCTAAAGCTTTGGCGACATGATGGCCAACGAATCCTGTCGCGCCTGTCACGAAGATCTTCATGCGAAATGCAGCACTTTGATTCTAAATGTGCGGCTTCGCACCGGCTTTAATGATTGAAAAGAATGAGAGGGTACCCGCGGTCCCTCGCCCTTTGGGACCGGGGAGGAAATTGCGGCGAAGCAGTGACCAAATCCGCCCCTCCGCCGCTGTCATCCTGAGCGGAGTTTGGCCGATTTTTCGGCCGGACGCAGCCGAAAGCCTGCCCTGAGCGAAGATCGTCCGCTGCGGCGGATGATCGAAGTCGAACGGGGGCCTGCATTTTAGGGTTTCGCCTTGTGGCACGAACCCCCCGGATGACAAACAAATGGGAGGAGGCGACGAGCCTCCTCCCATTTCTCTTGCTGACCATTCGCCACTGACCGGGCGGTGGTTCCTATGCGGCCTTGGTCATAACCTTGGCTTCGAGGGCCTTGCCGGTGCCAACAGTCACCTTGATCTGCTGGGGCTTGGCTTCGGCCTTCTTGGGAAGGCTGATCTTCAGCACGCCCTTGTCGTAGTGGGCGCTCACCTGAGCCAGATTCACTGTGCTGGGCAGCGTGAACGACCGGGTGAACTCTCCGTACTGACGCTCGACGCGACGGAAGTTCTCCTCTTTCTCTTCCTTCTCCATCTTGCGCTCGCCATGGACAGTCAGGGTGGTGTTCTCCATGCGGACATCGATGTCTTTTTCGTCGATGCCCGGAACCTCAAGCTTCAACAGAATGTTGTGCTCGTCTTCGTAGATGTCCACCGGCGGTGCGTAAGTGGTGGTAGTTAATGCCTCTTCCGGAACTTCTGAGCCGTACGACTCACGGAAAAGACGGTTCATGTGGTTGATGCGGTTTTGCATGGCGGATAACTCACGCGAAGGCTCCCAACGATTGAATAGGGTCATAACGCAGTTCCTCCTTTGAGGAATCTAAGGACTTAGGAATCTAAGAAGGGGAAAGCTTCAGATGGGCTGACTTAGTTCAGGGAACCTGAAAGAGTAAGACGAGGTAGCTCGCTCAATTACGACGCTAGGCTTATGCGCTGCGGTTGTCAACCTGCGACTCGCAAGAATAGCGATCTGCTATGGAATCAGGCAGATGGACTGAGCTACTAGTTTGACCAGCGCTCCAACGGGTCGATCGCAAGCTGCAAACCGTAACTTTCCCTCTGCGCGTTGTCCAAACGATCAGCGAGTGCGGCCTTGTGGTCGCCGCTCAACGTCGTTCTCTCTAGCTCATGGGCTAGCGAGGAGCAGAGATTGTGCTCAGTGCCAATTGCGCTCTCAGAGATTCAACCTTCTGTTGCGGCTAATGGATTCCATGGGCCAGTCTCCAGAAGATGCGCGCCGGAGTCTGGAGTCGATAACAAGTCTCATTACCCCGGCGTATCGTCTACCGGAGGGCGCGCATCGGACAAAATCATACCGATCGATAGAGCCGATTGGATGGTCAATCCTGACCACCTGCGCCGCAACTCCTTCAATGCGCTGCCACTTTTTTGTGAAAGGCGCATGAGTTATCCACGCATTGTCATCCTGAGCGTAGTCCGCCGGCGGCGACCGAAGCCGAAGGATCTGCATTTGTCTCTCACGAGGCTCGCTCAGCCCAAACCCCGGGGTGCCCCATCCTGGCTCCGCCAGGGTGGGATAGCACGAACCACCCGACAGGCCTTGCATCACGACATGAGTTCACTGCCTGCGCAGGGCAGGCGCCGCTGCGAATTCCTCCGGCAGCTTACCTTTCAGTGTGATCTAATGTTTGCCAACTCCAATTAAGCCGATGAAGGGAGTGTGGCTGTGACAGACATTCAGAAACTGATGCTGAAGATGTTCGTGCACATGCGGGTCGGTGTGGGCGTTCTGGGAATCCTGTTTCCTTTCATTCTGGCGGTAGCGGGGAAGGCTGTGGGCGTTCCCTTCGCCGGGTCGATGAGCGCTTACTACTATGCAACTGCCGCGTGCGCGAATCCGGATTGCGCGAGTGCAAATGGCGGCGCCGCTTGCTCGGCCCCTTGCCTGAATGAAGGCGTCGGGCCCATGAGGACGTGGTTCGTAGGAAATCTCTTCTTCATTGGAGCCGCGATGTTTCTGATGAAGGGGTTCAGCAGATGGGAGGATTGGGCGCTGAATATCGCCGGAGTGATGGCTCCGTGCGTGGCGCTGTTCCCAATGGCGTGGCCTTGCGACACTGGCCAGTTCTCCTATCATTCGTTTCACTACCCGAGTGCCATTACATTTTTCGTCTGCATTGGATTTACCTGCGTGTTCTGCTCGGGGAAGACGCTGAAAGAAATGCCGCCAAATCTGCCCGACCGGGAGAAGGTTATCGCTTTCTACAGGCGCTGGTACCAATTTCTGGCGGCGGTGATGGTTGTGGCGCCATTGGCGGCTTTGGCTTTCACGCACAAATCGGGCCACAAAGCGTTCTACCTTGAAGCGGCGGGCATTATGGCCTTCGGCACTTATTGGCTCTTTAAGACTTGGGAGCTCTGGAAGAGCGACGTCGAGGGCAGGGCGCTGCGAGGTCAATTGCAACTGGACCCGCACACTCTGCGGTGAAGGTAACTCAGCGGAGGTTGGGCGGGCCTTCGCCGCGCGCAAGCAGGTTAGCAAGGGGGCGAGTTATTAGGTAAGAGAGTTAGAGGGCCGACAGGTCAGCGAGTTAACGAGTTAGCAGGTTAGTAGGTTAGCGAGCGGCCGGATGCGGGGTGGACCCATCGACTTCAGCCCAGTGCCGATCAGACCAGCCTAATCCAGCTTCTCAGGATGTAGGGCAATGTTCTTCTCGCCGGCGGCTTTCTTTTCGTTCCAGGCCTTGACCCAGTCTTCCCAGTGCTTGCCGGCGGCGCGGTCTTTACCGAATTCGAGGCGGGCGATCTGGTCGTAGGAGACCTTGCGCTTGTCGGGTGCGCTGGGCGCGAAGTACTGGACCCAGGATTCGGCGAGCGTAGCTCCGGTGTGACGGTTGAAGATGTAGGCTTCGATTTTTTCGCCGGACTTGAGGGTGAGGGTGACGTCGCCGCGGAAGTCGAAGGCTTTCTCGAGGGCGTTACGCAGGTCTTCGTCGGAGGCAAGCTCCGGGACCGAGCCTTCGAGCTCTTCGTGTTCCGTGCCGGGAGCAAGTTCGAGGGCTTCGATTTGTTCGCGCGAGTAGCGTTGAACTTCGGCGGTCATAAGCATTTCCTTCAGAAGCGAGTTAGCAGGTCAGCGAATCAGTAATTCCCCGCCCTAGCGAAGCTAGGACGGGGCACCCCAATCCTTTATGCGCGGGTTTCCTCGAGGGCGCGGCCGCTCGTGTCGATCTGCACGAGGGGCTTGCCGGTGGGCATGGGCTCATTGAGCAGATTGAGCGCGTGCTGATCGGGATAAAGCGAGAAACTGCCCTTGACCATGGCGAAAAAACCTTTAAGCGAACCGAAGCCGTCGAGGACCGCAGTGGGCTCGTAGCCGCAACTGACCATGCAGTTGGCGCACTTGGGATTGCCGGAGCCAACGCCATAGTCTTCCCAACGAGTGGTTTCCATCAGCTCGCTGAAGGTGTCGGTGTAGCCGTCCTGGAGCAGATAGCACGGGCGCTGCCAGCCGAAGATGTTGAAGGCGGGCGAGCCCCAGGGCGTGCAGTCGTAGTTGCGGTCGCCCATGAGGAACTCGAGAAAGAGGGGCGACATATTGAACTTCCAACTCTTCTTGCGGTTGGAAAGGATAGCGCGGAACATGCGACGCACGCGGGCACGGCCCATGAAGCGATTCTGGTCGGGCGCCTTGTCGTAGCTGTAGCCAGGAGAAAGAACAACGCCCTCGATGCCGATGGCCATCACTTCATCGAAGAATGCGCGGACGTGGTTGGGATCGGTGCCGTCGAAAAATGTGGCGTTGGTGGTGACGCGGAAGCCGCGCTTGACGGCCTCCTTGATGCCTTCGACCGCGATATCCCAGCCGCCTTCGCGGCAGACGGAGAAGTCGTGCTCGTCCCGCTGGCCGTCGAGGTGCACCGAGAAAGTGAGGTACTTCGACGGCGTGAACTCAGGCAGACGGCGCTTGAGTTCGAGCGCGTTGGTGCAGAGATAGATGTACTTCTTGCGCGCGATGAGGCCGTTGACGATTTCGACGATTTGCGGATGCAGCAGTGGCTCGCCGCCCGGGATGGAGACCATGGGCGCGCCGCACTCTTCGACCGCGGCGAAGCATTGCTCGGGCGTGAGCTGCTTTTTGAGGATGTGGGGCGGATACTGCACCTTGCCGCAGCCGGCGCAGGCCAGGTTGCAGCGGAAGAGCGGCTCAAGCATGAGCACCAGCGGGTAGCGCCTGTTGCCCTTGAACCGGTTCTTGAGGACGTAAGTTGCCACCGTCCACATTTGTGAAATTGGAACTGCCATCTTCGGGTAAACCCTCCGAAAGCTTGTAGCCGGTACCAGTAGCTAGAAGCTTTCCTACATTCTCGAAATTTCAGCAGCGGCGTAGCTGCGGGCTACAAGCTCCCGGCTACAGGCTGTTGTTACGTTCCATCGCCCGCTTGTAGGCTGTCAGCGCCATCAGCGGGAAGTACTGGCGATACATGGTATAGGCCAGATAAAAAACCTTGGGAAATCCGGTGCCGGTGATGATGCCCTGGCGCGTGGGACCTTCGCCCATCGACTCGTCCCAGCTTCCGTCGGCGCGCTGCCGCTCGAGCAGCCAGCGCACGCCCTTGGCGATGGAGTCGGAGCGGTCGTCGCCGGCGGCGAGCAAAGCCATTAACGCCCAGGCGGTTTGCGACGGAGTGCTCACGCCGATGCCGCGCGTGTCGGGATCATCGTAGCTGCCGCAGGTCTCGCCCCACCCGCCGTCGGCATTCTGCACCATGCGAATCCACTCCGCCGCCTGCTGCACCTGCGGCTCGAGATGGTCCACGCCGATGGCGTCGAGCCCGCGCAGCACTAGGAACGTACCGTAGATGTAGTTCACGCCCCAGCGGCCGAACCAGCTACCGTCGGGCTCCTGCTCGTCGAAGATGAACTCGATGGCGCGCTTGACGCGCCTGTCGTCGCGCGTGTAGCCGTAGACGGCGAGCATCTCGAGCATGCGTCCCGTGATGTCGACCGACGGCGGATCGAGCATAGCGTTGTGATCGGCAAACGGGATGTACTGGAAGATCATCTTGGTGTTGTCTTTGTCGAAGCTGCCCCAGCCGCCGTTGCGGCACTGCATGGCAAACTCCCACCGGATGGCGCGCTCTGCCACTTGGATCTGATAACGCTCGCGGGGGTTGTCCACCTTGCTCAGGGCGAGTAGAACCTGCGCCGTATCATCGGTATCCGGGTAAAACTCGTTGTTGAACTCGAAGTACCAACCGCCCGGTTCGGTGTTGCGGACTTTAACGGCCCAGTCGCCTTTGTGGCGGACCTCTTTGGAAAGCATCCAGTCCACAGCCTTGAGCATGCGGGGATCGTTGCGCGGCACACCGGCTTCGCCCAGCGCGTAGACGGCCTGCGCCGTATCCCACACCGGACTCATGCACGGGGTCATGCGGAAGGTGGGTTCGGGCATGTCCTCGGTCGGCGGCTGTTCGATGCCGAGCTTCTCAAACTCATCGCGTGCGCGGATGACCTGCGGATCGTCTTCGGAGTAGCCGAGGCAGCGCAGGGCGACGATGGCGTTGAGCATGGCGGGGTAGATGGCGCCGAGGCCGTCGGTCATCTCGAGGCGCTCCAGCATCCATTTTTCGGCGCGCTTCATCGCCAGCTTGCGCAAGGGACGGAGGTGAACCGCCTCGGAGAGATGCATGAGGCGGTCGAGGCCGATAAAGAAGTTTCGCCACGAAAAGAGATGCTTTCGATCGACGCGAACGCGAAGGATGGAGTTGGTGCGGCCGCCGACGAAGAGCTCGTCGATTCCCTGCTCCGGAGGGATCTTCTTGTACGGTTTCTTGGCGTACATGATGGCCAGCGGAACGAGAATGGAGCGCGACCACGACGAGATTTCGTAGATATTGAAGTAGAACCAGCGGGGAAAGAGAACAATCTCAGGCGGGATGGCGGGAACGGCATCATAGTCGTACTGGCCGAGACCGCAGAGATACATTTTTGTGAAGGTGTTGCAGGCGGTGACGCCGCCGTGCGCCAGCACCCACTCGCGGCATTTGGTTAGGCGCGGATCATCGGCCGAAATGCCCATCAGCTTGGCAGAGGAGTAGCACTTGACCGAGAGCGAGATGTTGCCGGGTCCGCCGGGATAGATGCTCCAACTGCCGTCGTCGTTCTGGTAGCGCATCATTTCTGTGCAGGCGCGCTTGAGGCGGCCGGGATCGCCACTTTCGAGCAGCGTGTGCAGAAAGATGTAGTCGGCTTCGAGCATCGAGTCGGCCTCAAGCTCGGAACACCAGTAGCCGTCAGCGTGCTGCAGCGAGAGAAGGTAGTCGCGCGCCGCAACGATTGCCGACCCGACCTGGGAAGGATCGGCGTCGATACGGCCAAAGCGGAGATGCCCAAAGTCTGGCGCCACAGCTTGCGTGTTCTGCTTCTCAGGTGTCATGTGATTAGAAATCTTCTCTGCAACCATGAATCGTCAATCAAAGTTCCGGCTCAAGGGCGCACTCTTCGCGGCTTCTCTAGTAGATTGATCGCCGCCGTTTTCAGCGCACCGGGACCGACTCAGTCCCGCGGGCGCTGCCAATCGCCTGGACGATTTCGGGAGGCAGGCCGAAGCGCACATTCTCGGGCATGACCTCCACTTCTTCGACGCTTTCAAAGCCGTTTTGACGCAGATAGTTGACCACGTCTTCGACGAGGATTTCGGGCGCGGAAGCGCCTGCCGTGACGGCAACATTTTCGACGCCCTGGAGCCAAGCGGGATCAATAGCTTGGGAGTTATCGATGAGGTAGCCAATCGTTCCAAGATTGCGCGAGACCTCGACGAGGCGGTTGGAGTTGGAGCTGTTGGTCGAACCCACTACAAGGACTAACCCTGCATTATGGGCCACGTTGCGCACGGCCACCTGACGATTTTCGGTGGCGTAGCAGATATCTTGCGAATGCGGACCGACAATGTTGGGAAACTTGACCTTCAAGGCATGAATGATGTCGCGTGCCTCGTCGAGACTCAGAGTGGTTTGAGTGAGGTAGGCAACGCGGTCGGGATCGGGAACCTGGAGTGCCTCGACTTCGGCGACGGTGGAGACAACCTGGGTGACACCGGGGGCTTCGCCGAGCGTGCCTTCAATTTCGTCGTGGTCGCGGTGGCCGATCAGGACGAGCGAGTAGCCCTGTTTGGCGAATTTGACGGCTTCAATGTGGACCTTTGTGACCAGCGGACAGGTGGCGTCAATCACCCTGAGGTTGCGCGTCTTGCTCATTTCGCGGACCGCGGGCGAAACCCCGTGCGCTGAGTAGATGACCCTTTGACCTTCAGGGACCTCGCCAATCTCATGAACAAAAATGGCGCCTTTCTCGGCCAATTCGTTGACCACATACCGGTTATGGACGATCTCGCGGCGCACGTAGATGGGCGCGCCAAAGGTCTCCAGGGCGATTTTCACCACGTCGATGGCGCGCACTACGCCGGCGCAAAAGCCGCGTGGCTTGAGCAGCAAGACCCTTTTCTGGCGGGGAGTGGCGGCTGGCGCGGTGTGATGGGGAACGGATTCGGCAACAGTGCTGGTCACACCTTCAAGTATACCAACCGGCGGGCGCGAGCGACAGCGCAGAAAGGGGCAAGGACAGGCAGGGTTGCCGAGTGCGGCACTACGCGCCGCCGAATTAATTCAGTAGGTTACGAGGAATGAAACCGGGCGATGAGCAGTGACCGAGGTCCGTATTCTGCTGGCTGGCTCGGGCCAACGTCGCAACGATCGTCGGCAGCGGGGCGGAATGAAGATGCTTTCGCGCCGTTCCATCCAGTGACGAGCGGTTTGCATCGAACCCCGCAGTCCGCACTGGGGACCCAGAGCGGAAGGAGGAGTCATCGATGTGGCTCAAGCGAAGAGATGCGGGAATGCGCCGTGCGATTGCACGCCCAATGATGGATCAGAGTATTGCAGCGCCTGCTGTGAAGGTGCCGAAGAATCAATGAATGTGGTGTGCCATTGCGGACACGCGGAATGCACGGGAGACATTTCGGAGGTGGAATCGCCACAAGACACTATGCGCCCTTAGGTGGAATTCCGGCGACACGTCGGCGGTCGCCCGGCTGTTCAAGAGCGGCTGGGTGACCGCACGCAGTGGTCACAGTAGCTCTGTAATTCGATTTGCGGGGCGGCATACTAAGTTATGAAAAAGATTCTGCTCGGACTCGTGCTCACCTTCTGTCTCGCGGTACCCTATGCGGCACAGGCGCAGGTTATAGTGGTCGTACACCGCCATCACCATCACCACCATCACCATCACCCCTACCTCCAAAACAGCAACTAACCGGCTGAGAATCCCGTTGTCCCACCCTTGCCGCGATTGTTTCCTCGCGAAGAAACGTCAAGGATGGGGCGCCCGGTTCCACTTCGGGCTTCGGGGTAATTCTTGTCGAAGTCTCCATTTTCATCGGATCAACCTTCGATCCCGAGCCTTTTCATGCTATCCTTTGATCGAGGTTAATCAACGTTCATCAATGGCTACTGTTAATCGGCTTCCCATTACAAAGGCGCGCATCAACCTGGGCCAGATTGCCCGGAGGGCGCATAACAGCAAGGAGTACTTCATTCTGGAGAAGGACGGGATTCCCGTGATTGGCATCATGGCGGCCGACGAGTTGGAAGATTATCTTGAGCTGCGCGACCGCAAGGTCACGGCGTCCATCGCGGCGAGCGGTAAGGACCGCGCGGCGGGCAAGACGCGGCCCGCTGCAAAGCTG
>JBEKPO010000133.1:0-10818 GCA_049520675.1 Occallatibacter sp.
AGCACCAGCACAGCGACTCGGAAGAAACTGGAGATGGTGCGGATATTCATGATCCCGGTCTTGCCTCGCCCGTTCTATCGCGTATTATCGGTCACCGGCTCAGGGTGGATGGTGACGCGGTACACCTCGGGGCACTCCAGCTTGAATCGATCCTCCAGCTCCGTGATCAGTTCGTGAACGCGATGCATGGGGAGCTCATCAGCCAGGGTACAGTGGCAACTGACCGAAATGTGTTCGCCGGTTCGCCCCACAGCAATCGCATGCACGTCCACGATGCCCGGGATCGCAGTTGCAGCCGAGCGTAGCGCCTCCCCCAGTTTGCGGTCTTCCACCTCGGTTTCCTCGGGCTGCTCGATGGTGGCCGGCTCGCTCTCGATATGCGTGAGCACCGAGTCAATCTCGGGAACTTTGCGCCGAATCTCCGCTTCGATTGAAGTGACGAAATTATGCGCCTCGCTGAGCCTCATGTTCTCTTCGATTTCGATGTGAAGCTCGACTTGCAGGCGACCGCGATGTGATCGAATGCTCAGCTCATGAATTGAAACATTGTGCCGCGCAGCGACTGCCCGCACGCGATCGAAGATGCTTTCCGCGCGAGTCTCGCGCGGAACCGTGTGAATCACCACATCGGCGCGAGGCAACGTTCGATGCACTGCCGCTGTCGCGGCTTTCACCAGTTCATTCGTATGCTCGAAGGTAAAACGGCGAGGCAATGCGAGCGTCAAGTCGGCAAAGTATCCAGCGCCTGCCCGCCGCACGCGAGCCCGCTCTACGGAAAGGACCCCGTCCACGCGCTCAACCGCACGCACCAGCTGGCGCAGCGTCTCGGCGGGGATCTCGTCCATCAACGCGCCGACGGCTTCATGTCCCAGGCGGAACGTCATACGCAGAATCATCAGCGAAACCACCATCGCCGCCAGCGGATCCGCATAGCGCAGAGCATCAATCCCGAAGTGCGCTCCGACCCACGTGGTGCCCAGGCCTGCCAGAACTGCAAGCGTGGCCCAAATGTCCGACGCAAAATGAAATGCGTCGGTGGCAAGCGCGGGCGATCCGGTGCGAAGAGCCACCGCACGAAGCTGCCGGGACCGCCAGAGATCGACGGCAATCGAAGCGATCAAAACAAGAGTCGGCCACAAGGCATGTTGAAGCGAAATCGGCCGGTAAAAGATTCGCCGGATCGCTTCACCGACGATCCATGCACAAGAGACTGCCATCAGTCCCGCCTCGCCGAAGGCCGAGAGGTTCTCGATCTTGCCGTGGCCGTAGGTATGATCTTCGTCAGCAGGCCTGTCGCTCACCCTCACGGAGACGTAAGTCAGTGCCGCTCCCGCAAGGTCCAACCCGGAATGAGCAGCATCAGACAGTACGCCCAAAGAGCCGGACAACAACCCAGCGGCGAGCTTGAGCAGCGTCATCACCGCTGCCGCCGCCATTGAGCGGCGCGTCACCCGGCGTTTCTCCGCGGAAAGCGCCGACAAGTCGGGCGCGGAAGGGGCGACCTCTTTCGAATTGGAAACAGCGAAGGCCATCGGCAATCTCAGACTACAGCGGTTCCGCAGCTGCTATGTCCCGAAACCACGGCCGCCAGGTGGATTTTTCCTTAAGAAAAATCCGCCCGGCACGATGCTGGAAACGGCTCCAACAACTTGCGGAACCGCTCTAAAAGGGCCGCTGCGCGGCGTACAGCCCGGCAATGCCAAACGTGAAGGGTTGCCATGCGCAGTCCACATATCCGCACGCCTGCATCATTGCGATCAGTGCGGCGGGGTGCGGAAAGGCGCCGACGGAACTCGGCAAATAATTGTAGGGCCCTTTCTTGCCACAGATCGCCCTGCCAACCGCAGGCAGCACCTTGCGGAAATAAATGCCATATGCGGCGCCGATCAGTCCCGCAGGCTCGCTGAACTCGAGGATTCCCAGTTGCCCGCCTGGTTTCAGTACGCGGTGAAATTCCTCGAGCCCTGCGTCGTAGTTGGCCAGGTTCCTGAATCCGAAGGATGTAACGATTAGATCGAGTGAGGCATCACGCACCGGAAGATGAAGTGCGTCCGCTTCGATCGGAATGGCGCGAGGCATTCCGGCCTCACCCCTGTCGCCGCTCGATCTGCCAGAGCCCGAAACGGCAAACTTCCGGGCGCCACGCTGCAGCATGCCGTGGGCAAAATCCACCGCCAAAATAGGGCGGGCTCCCCGGGGCCGCAACTTGAGCAAGGCCATGGTCAAATCGCCGGTGCCGCAACATACATCGAGAATCTCAGCCTCGGGACGCGACAGAGCCGCCTGGAAGCTGTGCGCCGTGCGGCGCCACCACAGCCGGTCGACGTTGGCTGAGAGCAGATGATTCAACAAGTCGTAACTCGGCGCAATCGAGTCGAACATCTGCCGCACAGCTTGTGCAGCGCTTGCTTGGTCCAGCGCGCCCGCAGGCCTGGCACCCGGTGCAGCCATGCTTTGGCACCACCTCACTAAGGCAACGAGCCGCGAGCTGCCCTCCTCCATGCTAAAGCTCGGAGCCAGGGAATCGCTCTTGCCCTATCCTGGTGCGATTCAAGCCTAAAGGGGCAAAGGGTATAGGCTTGAGATTGTAATGGCTTCCGCTTCCCTCGCTGCTGTTTCTGAATTTGCGCCCCGGCCACCCTTGACCGATAGCCACGGGCGCGCGATCCACGATCTGCGCGTTTCCATCACCGACCGCTGCAACTACAAGTGCGTGTATTGCCGTACGGGCGAAGCCGGAGCGCAGTACCCGGAACTGGGCATTGAAGAGTACTTGAGATTGATTGGGATCTTCGTGAGCCTGGGCGTCACCAAGGTTCGGCTCACAGGGGGCGAGCCGCTGCTAAGGCGGGACATCGTCGAGCTGGTGCAGGAGCTTGCACGCATGCGAACTCCGGTGGGCGAACCTCTGGACCTGGCGCTGACGACCAATGGCCATCTGCTCGAATCGCTGGCGGTTCGTCTCAAAGCCGCCGGCCTGCGGCGCGTCACGGTCAGCATGGACGCGGTGGACGCGCCGACGTTCGAGCGCATCACCAGAGTTCCGGGCAGTTTTTCGGCGGTCCTTGCAGGCATTCGCGCGGCCCGAGACGCCGGTCTCAATCCCCTGAAAATCAACTGCGTCCTTCTCAGAGGATTTAACGACGACCAGATCGAGGGATTCGCGCGGTTTGCGCGCCAAGAAAACGTGGTCGTCCGGTTCATCGAGTTCATGCCCCTCGAAGAGGGCCGGCTTTGGTCGCCGGAGATCGTGGTCACCCTCAAAGAGATCGTCGAGCGCATCGGCCGCAGCCTGCCATTGGTGAACCTTGCCGCGCGCGATGCCAGCGAGACCGCGCGCCGCTATACCTTTGCCGATGGCGTAGGCGAGATCGGCATCATCGCGCCCGTGAGCCAGGCTTTTTGCGGCGCCTGCAGCCGCGTGCGCCTGACATCCGATGGAAAGATTCGCACCTGCCTGTTTTCCCAGGTGGAGCACGATGTTTACGGACGCTTGCGCGCCGGCGCGAGCGACGCGGAGCTTCGCGAGTATGTCGTGAGCACCGTGCGCGGGAAGGAAGCGCGTCATCACATTGGCGAGCCCGACTTCCTGAAACCGTCGAGGTCAATGGTGCACATCGGAGGGTGATGCGGCAGGATTTTGGCATCAACGGAAGAACGGCTCTTGATTCTGCGGGACGCACTGTTGTGCAAGAATGTCTGTAACACTCCTGCAACTGGGCCCGGCATGCCGATTGAATCCGAAGGACGCATCCCGCTCGCTGATCTGCTCGTCGTTCACAGATTAGCGCGATCCTTGGCGTCAAGCTTCGATCTAGACACGATTCTGCGCACCATTCTTGAGCACATGGAGCGAATGGTGGATGCGGAGCTTTGGACGCTCCTCATGCTCGACGAGGACCGCCAGGAACTCCACTATGCCATCGCCGCCGGCAAGGCGCAGGAAGCATTGCGTGGCTTGCGGGTAAAAGTGGGCGAGGGCGTTGCCGGATGGGTTGCGGAGCATGGAGAGACTTTGATCGTGCCGGAGGCGTTTAACGACCCACGCGTAAAGGCACAAAGTGCCAGAGGTCTGCCGGCAGTGCGATCGCTGATTGCCCTGCCATTGCGCGGGCGCAAGGGCACACACGGCGTCATCGAGATTCTGAATCCACGCGCCGAAATGTCGGACTACACCATTGCTTTCCTGCACATCCTCGCCGACCACGCTGCCATCGCCATCGAAAATGCCCACGATGTGGCCCGCATTCAGCAGTTGACCATCGCCGACGATACGACCGGCCTCTTCAATGTCCGCCACCTGTATGACGTGCTAGGCCGCGAATTGAATCGTGCCAAGAAATTAAACCTGCCACTGAGCCTGGCGTTTCTCGATCTCGACCGGTTCAAGCTGGTCAACGACACGCATGGTCACCTCATCGGCAGCGAGTTGCTGGCCAGCGCCGGCCGCCGGCTTCAGGAGCTAAGCCGCCAGCATGACCTGTGTTTTCGTTATGGCGGCGACGAGTTCGTCATTCTGATGCCGGAGACGGGTGCCCAAACAGCGCTGGAAGTGGTCCGCAGCTTGCATCGGGAGTTGATGAATACGCAGTTTCGGATGAAGAACGGACTGAATCTGAAAGTCAGCGCCAGCGTGGGTCTAGCCTCTGCGCCGGATGACGGAACCATTGTGCACGGAATCATCGGCACCGCCGACGCGCGTATGTATACGGTCAAGATCCATGGACGCGGCAACGTGCGCGGAGCATAAGACCAGCAACCCCACAAACAGTCCATGAATAGAAGATGGGAAGCTAAATATCCAGATTCTTCACGTCGAGCGCGTTGTCTTCAATGAATTTTCGGCGCGCTTCCACGTCTTCGCCCATCAGAGTGGTGAAGATGGCCTCGGTCTCGGCAATGTCCTCGAGCTTGACGCTGAGAAGCGTGCGGCGCTCAGGGTCCATGGTCGTCTCCCAAAGCTGGGTCGCAGTCATTTCTCCCAGGCCTTTGTACCGCTGAACCTGGTAGTCCTTCTTGCCCTGCTCGACGATATAGGCGAAAAGCTCGCGCGCAGTCTGTTTCTCTACTGGTTCCCGCTGGATGCGGGAACCGCGGCCAGACGCCTTTGCGTCAGATTTTGACTCCGCGGCCTCCGCTTCTTCTTCTTCAGAGGCTGCGGCGGGTGGCTTAGTGGCATACTCGACCAGGAAAGGCGGTTCGAGATACTGCTTGATAAGCGAGTACTTCGACATCATCTGGCGGAACTCGGGCCGTGACGCGAGCGTCCAGTCGATGCAGCGTGAGGCGCCCTGAGCGTCGGTAAAACAGATCGACCAGGTGTGGTGCTCCTCGTCTTCGATCGGCTTGCCGACCTTGATTTGGAATTCATCGGATAGTTCAATCAGTTGAGCATGCAGAGTGGCCAGCTTCTCGGGAATTTGCTTCCCGTTCTGTGAGGTAAAGTCACTGCGGTGGGTGAGCTCGGCCCGAGCCAGCATCTCGGTGAGCCTCTCGTTGCGAACCCGCTTGTCAACCTTTTCGACGAAGCCAAGATATTCGTTCAACGTCGACATGAAACGGGTCAGATCGGCGCCCTCGATGCGGCCAGCGGATTCCCCATGGCGGACGATCATGCCTTGTGCGGCGCGGTTCACCATCACCTTCACAAATTCACGGTCGTCCTTGATGTATTGCTCGAAGCGGCCCTTCCAGATCTTGTAGAGCGGCGGCTGGGCAATATAGACGTTGTCGCGCTTGATCAGCTCGGTCATGTGGCGGAAGAAGAACGTAAGCAGCAGGGTACGAATATGAGATCCATCCACATCGGCGTCTGTCATCAGGATGATCTTTCCGTAGCGCAGCTTGGCGGCATCGAAATCGTCCTTGCCAATGCCGCAGCCCAGCGCGGTGATCATGGCGCGGATCTCCTCGTGACCGAGCATCTTGTCGTAACGAGCCTTTTCGACGTTCAGGATCTTGCCTTTCAGGGGAAGAATCGCCTGGAACTTGCGATCGCGCCCCTGCTTCGCGGTGCCTCCCGCGCTTTCTCCCTCCACCAGATAGAGTTCGCATCGTTCGGGATTGCGCTCGCTGCAGTCAGCCAGCTTGCCGGGCAATCCGCCGCCGTCGATGGCGCCTTTGCGCCGGGTTAGATCGCGCGCCTTGCGGGCCGCTTCACGCGCGCGCGCAGCTTCAATGGCCTTATTGATGATGCGGCGGGCGACAGGCGGATTCTGCTCCAGGTACATGCCGAGGCGCTCGTTGACGAAAGCCTGGACGATGCCCGCAATATCGGAGTTGAGCTTACCTTTGGTCTGGCCTTCGAACTGCGGCTGCGGTAGCTTCACGCTGACCACGGCCACCAACCCCTCGCGCACATCGTCGCCGCTCAGGTTCTCCTTCATATCCTTGAACAAGCCCATCTGCTGGCCGATGAAGTTGATGGTGCGCGTGAGCGCGGTGCGGAAACCGGATAAATGCGAGCCTCCATCGACGGTGTTGATGTTATTAGCGAAGCTGAAGACGGATTCCGAGTAGCCGTCGTTGTACTGCAGCGCAATATCGATCTCGACTCCGTCGCGGAGCGCTTCCATCACGATGGGCTTGTCATGCAAAACCGTCTTGCCGCGGTTGAGGTGCTTGACGAATTCAGCAATTCCGCCCGCATAGCGGAACTCGGTCCGGCGGGCCTCGCCGGTCTTGGGATCGGCCGTGCGCTCATCGGTGAGCGTAATCTCAAGCCCCTTGTTGAGAAATGCCATCTCCCGCAACCGCTGGGCGAGGGTGTCATAGTTGAACTCGGTTGTCGTGAAGATGGTTTTATCAGCTAGAAAGTGAATTTTCGTCCCGCGCCGCTTGCTGGTGCCGGTCATCTGAAGCTTTGATGTGGGAATGCCTCGCGCGTAGGTCTGTTCGTATGTGTGGCTGGGCTCGCCCGGCTTCTCTGGACGCCAGATCTCGACCTCGAATTCCTCGCTAAGAGCATTCACGCAGCTGACGCCCACTCCATGCAGTCCGCCGGAGACCTTGTAGGTCGAAGAATCGAACTTGCCTCCGGCATGCAACTTGGTCAGAACCACCTGAACGGCAGGCATACGTTCGCCGTCAGGCAGGTCCATCATGTCCACGGGAATGCCGCGGCCATCGTCAACGACGGTGACGGAATTGTCGACGTGGATGACGACGTCGATCTTCTGGCAATACCCCGCCAAAGCCTCGTCGACCGAATTGTCGACAACTTCATAAACGAGGTGATGCAGTCCCATCTCGCCAGTTGAACCAATGTACATAGCCGGACGCAGGCGCACAGCTTCGAGGCCTTCCAGAACCTTGATGTTTTCGCCTGTGTAGCTGTCGTTATCGCCGTGGATGGAGCTACCGCCTGGAACTTCAGTCGCCATAGAATTCCGTTCGCAACGTTCCCAGATTGAAGGGTCGCCGAGGATGAATCCGGCCGCGAGGAGCGGACTAACCGCTTGAAAAGAGGAGAGCTAGCAAGCGCGTTGACCTGGTTCTATTTTATCACGCGCACCGAATGGCGAGGCTCGTGCTCGATGAGTTATAAGTGAGTTAATATGCGAATCGCAGATAAGCAAGTGATGATGACGTTAGTAATCTATTTCTCTATACTATGAGTATTATCAACCAAAATATAGACTTACAATTATCGACGCACTAAACTTATAGCAACTTGGAGATATATTTTTCTCCTTGAATCACTTTGAGAGGTTACTTTTGATGAAAGCCGCCATCCGTATGTTTGCACTGCTCGTCGCCTTTGTGGGACTCGCTTCCGCGTCCCTAAGCTCCAACGTCAATCAGCCCCTTCCCACTCACATGTCCAGCGCCGTGAGCGGTCCCATTCCGATGGGAAATATGCCGGGGCCAGTTCCGTGCCAGGCGACGAACACTTGCCTCGTACCGGCTCAGTAGTTTGCAATTGTTCTCAGCATCAACAAGCGCGCCGCATAGCACGAAAGTGCCAGCGGCGCGTTACCCTTTTGTGTTTGAGCCCGAGGCATAAGGGCGATATCCTAAGGGCGTTCTAAAGCTCGACTTAGCAACCATGCCCTTAAATCGCACCATGACGGTAATGCTCGTGGCCGAAGTGTTTCTTTGGACCGCGCTCGCCGTCCTCTTTTGGAAAAAAGGATTTCAGCGCAGGTTTGGCGCTACCGGCGTCTACGTTGCGTTGCGTGCGGTTTCTGCGCTCTTTTTTCTGGTTGTGCTCGGGCTTGAGTCTACGCCCTGGGGGGCCGAACACCGCCTGAACCAGGTCTACTTCTATACCTATTTCGCGGTTTACATTGCCAGCGCTGTTCTCATGTTCTTCGTCTGTATTGAAGTCTTTCGTTCCGCGCTTGTGGCATTTCCGGGAATCGCAAATCTGGCAATCGTGATCTTCCGTTGGGCAGCGGTGGTTTCAGTCATCGTCAGCTTGACTTCGATCTCCTACTCACACAAAGGCATCGATCTGATCGCCGACATTTCCTATGGCCTGATGCGATCCGTGAGCGTTCTTGAGCTCTGTCTGCTGGCTTTTCTCTGCCTGAGTATGAACGCACTGCGTCTGACGGTCCGCGATATGTCGTTCGGCATCGCCTTGGGCTTTGGCTTGATGAGCTCCGGCGACTTTATCCTCAGTTCGTGGATCTCGCGCGTCAAGTCTCTTACCGATCCAGTCCAGTTCGTGATTGAGTCTCTCATCCTGGCGACATTGGCGATGTGGATCGCGTATTGTGTGCTGCCAGAACCGCCGCAGAGGCCCGTCCTGATGCCGGCCAATTCCACAATCTACCGTTGGAACGAGATTGCCTCGGCGCTTGGCCACACGGGAACTAAAGTTGCGGTCCAGCAGCCCGCCAACAGTTTCTTCCTTACCGACGTGGAACGCGTTGTTGAGAAGGTGTTAGCGCGGAACATGAGCGGACGCGAATCAGAGACATAAGATCGCGGATTCAGGAAAGCGAAAGGCCGCAGCAGATGCTGCGGCCTTTCTTATTTCTCGCAAGCGTTCGCGATGAGTTTTTTCGGGCTACTCCGCCGCCGGCTCGATGGAAGCAAAACGCCCCCGGCCGCCGCGATCGGTAAACTTCACCCGGCCGGTCACTTTAGCAAACAGCGTGTCGTCGGAACCAATGCCCACATTGACGCCCGGCTTGATGCGTGTGCCGCGCTGGCGCATGATGATCGATCCGCCCGTCACCAGCTGGCCTGCGAACGCTTTCACTCCCAGCCGCTGAGCATTGGAGTCCCGTCCGTTTGTTGAGCTGCCGCCACCTTTTTTATGTGCCATACTCTGATTCCCTTCCTCTCCATCTACTTCGCGGCGCTGTAGGTCACGCCATCGGCTTCAATGGCCTTGATGCGCACCTGGGTAAAATCCTGCCGGTGCCCCCGGAGCTTCTTGTACTGCTTCTTCCGCTTGAAGTGGAAGACCAGAATCTTGTCGCCGCGGCCTTCACCGAGAACCTCAGCCGTGACCTTGGCCGTGGCAGGCTTGGCGAGGGTCCCCGGCTCGCCTGAAACTGCGAGCACATCGCTGAATTCGACGGTTGCCTCGCCCGAGCCGACGCTCTCGATCTTCAAAACGTCGCCTGGCGCGACGCGATACTGCTTGCCCCCGGTGCGTATGACTGCGTACATAACAAAGCCTCCAGCGCACCTGCATCGAAGCCGGGCGCAAAACCTAACCTTGTGCTCCATTGGGGCGGATACAGAACAGTGACTGCATCGGGAAGCGGCCGCACAAACCAGGCTGGAGAGCCCTTGAAGCATCCCGCGCACCCGCTATGGGCGCATCGCCAAACCATTTGATTCTATCGTCAAACCGCAGATCGGGTCAACGTGAGCGGGATCCCGGTAGTGTCAACTGAGACACTACCGGGATCCCGGCGTGGAAGGATTTGGCGGGCATTTTTCCGGCAAGCCCCAATGCGCCGGCCGCAGAAGCAGATTCCAGGCAAGGAGATATCCGTAGGTCCCAGCCTTCGAACGCAGTTTGCGGTTCAGGAACAGGGTCAAGACACATGCCACTGCGCTCGCCGTGGCGTTCAAGAAGGTGCGGACGACGAGAAAGGCCGAGACGATGCAATAGGAGACCCGAGGCCGCGTCTTGCGGAAGAAAATGAGCTTGGAGCGCTGATACTCCACGCGTGCCGGGCCACGGAAACGGCCGGCCGTCGCTCCGCCGCCGTGGACCGCTTTCGCCGCGGGCAGATACCACACCTCGAGGCCCATTTGCCGGGCGCGCCGGCACCACTCCATCTCTTCGAAGAAGAAGAAGTAGTCTTCGTCGAGCAGGCCGAGGCGCGGCAGGAATTGCGCGCGCACGCAGAGGCAGGCGCCCAGGACGCATTCCACGGCCATCGGCTCGGTCTGGTCGGTCTTGCGGCGGAAGCGCTCCGGAGCAAAAAGCCGAAGGAGCGCAAGCGGCAGCAGCTCCTCGGCCACGGAAGGCAGCGGAGCGAAGGCGCTCTGCAAGCGGCCGTCAGGAGAATGGAGTTGGGCTCCGGCGATGGCCAGCTTCGGCCGCTCGTCGAAATCCTCGGCAAACGCCGCGAGCGCGCCCTTCTCCAGGCGCGCATCGTTGTTCAGCAGCAGCACGAACTCCGAGCTGGATTGACGGATACCCTGATTCACCGCGCGCGCGAAGCCTGCATTGCACCGGTTGCGCACAACCTGAATTCCGGGGACGTGCAGCTCGAGCGCCTCAATCGAGCCGTCGCGGCTGCCGTTGTCGACAACGAAAATTTGTGCTGCCGGAATGGATTCGGCCAGGCAGGAGCGAACACACTCCGCCAGCATGCTGCCGCCGTTGTAGTTGACGATGACGGC
>JBEKPO010000134.1:0-10794 GCA_049520675.1 Occallatibacter sp.
AAATGGGCCAGCGGCGGAAGTCGACCATCGGGGTATTTTGTTGCCCCGGCGGCACGCGCTCGGCGGGATTATCACGCCGCAGTAGGACTGCGAAGGCCGGGCAAATTAGGGAGCAGTGTCGAGCCCGACCGCTTGAGCGAGTTTTGCCTGCCGCTCATCGAAGGTCCAAAACTTCTTCGCCCCGAGTTCAAGAGCGCAGGCGACATGAAGAGAATCGATCGTACGGATTCGGAGAGTTGACCCGAATTGTCGTGCTAAATCCACACTCCGCTCAAACGCGCCGGCAGGGAACTCCGAAATACTCCAAACGCCGTTTTCACAACTTCGCCGAAAATTTGCAATTGCCTTCTCTACCTGAAGAAGTGTCGCTTTTTGCCAAAAGACATGCGCGTAAATTGCGTGGAAAACCTCGGCGCGATTGAGAGGCGTCAGCCAGACATCCGGATTGGAAGCCGCCCGGTCCCACGCATCCTTGGAATGTCGATCGACGAGATAGAGCGAGACAAAAAAGCTGCTATCGGCGGAGATTCTCAATAGCGGCTCCGCTCTCTTTCCTCAATCAGCAAGTCGGCCCCGGGCAGGATTCTGTCCCCGAAAATCTCTCTCGCTCGGGCTTCGAAATCGGGCCATTCGACAGGTTGACGGGGTTGCTTTCCGTTTTTTGGTACGATCTCGCCGAGAACGGCATTTCGCTCGCGAAGCTCGACGGTTTTCCCGGCCTTCAGCCATGCCTTGAGTTTTCGCGTGTCCCGCAATTGACGGAGATTGATGCTTGGATTCACGGTGGGCATAGATTAAATGTGGCACATAATGTGCCACATTGTCAATGGCTCGCGCTACTCGTAGCGAAGCGCCTCGGCGGGAAGCACCCGGGCAGCGGAACCCGACGGATAGAGCGTCGCCAACAGCGAAATTCCGATCGACACAGCTGCCACGATAACGCCGTCGATCAGGCGTGGTGCGAACGGCAAGGTATCGATGGAATACACCTCGGCGGAAAGGTGGATGAAGTGGTAGTGGCCTCCGGCCCACGAGGCGAGGTAACCGAGGATCAGTCCTATCAAAGTACCGACGATGCTGATGAGAAATCCCTGCAGCAAGAAAATGCGCCGCACCTGCGCGGGCTGCACCCCAAAGCTCATCATGACCGCGATGTCGCGGGTCTTCTCCATCACCATCATGGTGAGGGCAATCAGAATGTTCAGTGCGGCGACCATCACGATCAGCGCGATCACGATGAAGGTGACGATTTGTTCCAGTTTGAGGGCGCGAAACAGCGCGCGATTCTCATCGGTCCAGTTGGTGGTCATGTAATGCTTCCCCGCAACCTGCTCGATCGACTGAGCGACCTGGGGCGCTTGATTTGCATCGTCGACGCGGATGCTGATCACCGAAACGAGATCGGGCTCGTCGAAAAGGCGCTGTGAGTCGGCGAGCCGGATAAACCCCATCTGCGAGTCGTACTCGTAGAATCCCGTGTGATAGGTTCCCGCGAGCCGGAAGCGCACGTATTTTGGAACCACGCCCAGCGGCGTCATCTCTCCCTGCGGGCTGATCAGGGTTACGGAATCGCCTGCGGAGGCGCCCACAGTGTCCGCCAAGTCTTTGCCGAGAACGATGGGCGGCAACTGGCCAGCTGCCGGTGGCGCAGGCTCCGCCGCAGCCCCGGCCTCCGGCTCCGGTTTCAGCGCTGCGATCGCACCCGGAGTTGCGGTTAACAGCAAATGGCTGACAGCCCCCTCCTGGTCCGGCAAAATGCCTTCGACCATGGCGCCGCCGCCACGCGCTCCGCGAGCCACGAAGACCTGCTCGTAGAGACCGGGCGCGGCCGCGACCACATGTGGCACCGCGCGCACCCGCGTCAGAAGGCTGCGCCAATCATCGATTCCAAAGCCGTCAACAGCCATCAACTGAATATGCGCGCTGGAATCGACGAGCTTGTCTTGCAGATCGCGACGCATCCCATTGGTGATGGCCAGGGCGATGATGAGCGCGGCCACTCCCGCCGCGACACCGGCGATGGAGATCACAGTGACGACGCCCACCACGGCCTGCCGCCGCTTGGCTTTCAGGTATCGTCCCGCAATAAAAAGCTCAAATCGCATGGAGTCTATTGATCCTGCGCCGGGATCACCGTTTTGGCTACGCCGACATTGTCGTAACGGTCGTAGGCGCGGACGGTGATCAAGTGTTCGCCGATGCGGCCCGATGCGGCGTCGAGCGAGATGCGGAATTCATAGTGCTCCATCTTGGAGTCGGAGATTTTGCCTACCGGATCGATGTATTGCCACGAGCCGGCGTCGAGCGAGTATTCAGCGCGGGCGATGGGAGAAAAGGCGTCCTCGGCGTCAAAGTCGATGAGAAACGGCTTGGTGCAATGGGCGCTCGAACATTCTGCCGGTTGCGCGACGGCCTTTAGGCCGCTCACCGCCGGCGGCGTGGTGTCAATTTCGAAGCGGTCGCTGATCTTCTCGCCGGTCAGAGCGTCGTTGGGAGTATGCGATGGAGCATCGGAGGCGACCACTTTGAGCCGATAGCCGCCATCGGGAATCAGGTTGGCGTCAAAGCTATAGGCCTTGTCAGTGATTTTGTCCTTGAGCAACCGCCAAACGGTCTCTTCGTCGCCTCTCAGATAGAGCGAATAGATCAGGTCGTCGCCGTCGTCGTCATGTGCGGCCCAACGGGCGGTAACGGCTGTGCGATCCTTGTTCGCCTGAAGCGGCTGGTTTGAAGCGTCGAAGCTGATCGTGCCGCCCTGGTTCGCCGACGGAAAGTTGATATTGACCGTTTGCCCCTGCGGGTTCGCCATGTTTTGCGCATTGAGGCGAGCGCCAGGCACGACAACCAGGTCATCGACCACGGGTGCGGCATTGACGGGCAGGTAATCTACGCCCACGCTGCCCAGTACCCCGCCCGCGTGCAGCACTGCCTTCCACTGCAGAAAACGACCAGCAGGCGAGGCCACAGAATTGTTTTGAAGCGGCTGCCAATCGGTCCAGCCGCGGACCGGCTGCTCCACATTGCCGGTACGAGTGAGAATTTCGTAGCCTTGCGATCCCGGCTCAATCTCCATGCGCCCGAAGCGGGCGAAAGCTCCGGCGTCCAGAACATCGCTGGCGTATTCGTGCATCTCCGTCGCTCCCAGCGAATAGACCTTGCCGGTATTTCCCGTGCCGATAAGAATTACACCCGTGCCCTCCGCACCCGGGAGGTTCGAAAGAGCGAGCCCCTGCTGCGCGCTCAGATGCGCCACATCGGCGTAGCTGCCATCGTCGTGGATGCGGAAGATGCGTCCGCGATTGCCGGTCAGGGCGAGCAGACCATCGGGACCGGCGGCGAGTGCGTAGACAATTTCGTCTTTGCCGGACCACAGCTTGCGCGGAGCCTGATTTTCAGTCAGCGAGTAGATCTCCGTTCCTTCAGGCGCCGCGGTGCTGGAATTGGCCGCCTGCAGCGACTGAGGCTGCACCACGGTAATGCTAATGGCGGCAACTCCCTGGACCGGAAGCGGCGGCAGTGGGTTGTGACTCTTGTCGCCCACACAGGCCGCATAGATGGTCCCCTTGGGGTCGATCGTCACGGCGGTAATCTCGCGACGAGGAGCCTGGAACAGCACGTATCCCTTGCCATGCGCGTCAACGCGGTAAACCAGCCCTGAGCCGTCGGAGCCTGCGATCAGATTGCCTTTGGCATCCCACGCCAGGGCGCGAATGTGCGCTTCATCGGTCTTGAAAAACAGCTCGGGCTTGGCATCCGGCTTGGTCACATCAACTCTGTAGATGGCGCCGGGATTGCCAGCAGCGACGTAGAGGCGACCGCTGGAGTCGAAGGTCAGGTCCCAGATGTAATGGGGTCCGGAACTGGGTGTCGGCGAGCCCACCTTGGCCTGGCTTCGGCTTGCCTCGTCGATCTTGGCGGCGTCAAAAACCACCGCGGCATCGGATTCGTCTTGCTTGGCCGTCGCCGCCGGGTTGAGCTTGTAAACCTTGCCGCTTGGCAATGCAGCGGCATAAAGCGCCCCGTCGGGACCAAGACGCAGAGCTTGGATCGTGATGTCCTTGGTTTCGAAGAGCGTAACCGGCTTGTCTCCCGGTTTTTCGCCCAGTCGCAGGACGGACGCTGGTGTCCCGGTGCCCGCAAAGATCGCTCCGCTCTTATCGGCAGCTAGGGCCCAGACAAAGGTCGACGGCGTCGTCAGCAGGTCAGATATTCCAGCGCCCTGGCGCAAATGTCCATCGCTCTCAATGGCAATGCCGCTCGGCGTCCCTTTCTCAAACTCTTCCATTTGCGATTGCGACCAAAGGTGCGTACCCTGGGCGGCGGCTACTCCAGTTAGGGCCGCGCCGGCCATCAAAAAGGCACAAAAGATCGGGAGACCTGGGATTGCCAGCGGGAGTGGGAAGCGGGAAAATCGAAGCATTCTGCCGTTGAGTCTACTAGAGTTCGGAGAGGTCTTGCCCGGGTGCCGTCGGCTCGACTCGTGAGGAGCCAATGGGACCGGGGTCCTCGGAAAGCCCGGCAACATTCGATCCAGGAAGAAATCGATCCTCCTCGCCCGGTACGAGCCGAAAATTGGTGAAGTAGCTCACATTGTTTATTTTACAAACAGTTCTTTCGTTTATATCAATGTAACTTTTACAGATTTTGGCCCCGGGAGCTAACTTTTTCCACTGCGCTGTTGCCAGTCGTATTTTCAGAAGACTAGTATTTGCGATAGTTTTGGGGTCCGCAACCACGGGCCCGGTCCCAACCACTATGCATGCAGTTGTTCCCAAGTTCACAGAGCTTCATCAACCAGCGGCGCCTGACGGGTCCGGCGCGCGCGGACGGAGTGTCTCGTCATGGCATGGTATGCCTACTGCATCGGTGAAAAACAAGCATTTCCCGAATTAACGCGTCATCGTAAGCCGGTTCCCCTGGAATCGGTCCTTGGGGTCAGTGGCAATCAGGTTTTTCTTTATCCCGCGAGCGATCTGGCTGTGATCGTCAGCGAGCATAACCCTCAGGAAACCTTCAACCAGCGTTCGGGCGTCGATCACGCCAGAGTCATCGCGGACTGCTTCCAGCACTCGACCGTCCTTCCCTTCCGCTTCGGCACCGTCTTTCATGACGACGAAACGCTGCGAAAGTCGATTCGCTCAAACCAGCGCCAGTTCCTGGGTAACATCGACAAGCTCCGCGGCAAAACGGAGATGCACCTGAAGATCTTTGTCGACGATTGTTGCGGCAAGGAGATCGAAAAGCGCTTGACGGCCGACAGCGCCGGCCGGGAATACCTGAGCAATCTGAGGGAAAATGCCTCGCGAGCGCGGGAACGTCAGACTCGGGCGCGTGCGGTGAGCTTTCAGATGCACAGGCTGTTCCAGCCGCTTGACGAGGAAGTAAGTTGCCGTCTGACCGAGAACGGCAAAATGATGCTCGACATCGCTCACCTCATCGACCGCAAATGCGTCGAGAGGTACCAGAATAAATTCGGGAGCACCAGCGCCATGATGCGCGAGTGCCAGATGCAACTTTCAGGGCCATGGCCGCCCTATCATTTCGTGCACCGCCTCACGCGCACCTCGCATTCCCAGCAGCCGGCAGCGCCTGCGCCGACGATTGCCACCGAGACTTCCGGGGTTCCAATGATGGAGCAAGTGGCCCTTGCCTAGGCCGCGCGACTTGAGAGCGTGATTCGACGAACCGCTCCAGCCGAAGCTGGAGCGGTTCTGTTTTGCGGCAGCGGCTTGCCGTCTCCGAACCCTTCTGCCTCTCCCAGGAATGGCCCGCCGTAGCCTAATCTAAAAGCATGACCGAAAACACTCGGGCTCCGGCTCCGGAACCTGTTTACGACCTTCTGGTTGTGGGTGCGGGACCAACCGGGCTGGCCTGCGCCATTGAGGCGCAAAAGGCGGGCTTCCGGGTGGCGCTGGTGGATAAGGGCTGCGTTTGCAACTCGATCTTTCACTATCCCGCCCATATGACTTTCTTCACCACTTCGGAGCGCCTCGAGATCGGCGGCATCCCCTTTCCCAGCCCGAATGCCAAACCCACACGCGGCGAGGCACTCGAGTATTACCGCCAGGTCACGGCGTACTACCGCCTCGACGTGCGCCAGTACCACCGCGTAGAGCGCATGACCGGTGCCGATGGCGCCTTCACCGTGCACACCGTGGACCGTTTCGGCCGGCCGGGAGCAATCGACACACGCAAGCTGGCGATCTCCACGGGCTACTATGACCTGCCCAATTGGATGGACATTCCCGGTGAGACTTTGAGCAAAGTTCACCACTATTATCACGATCCGCATCCGTTTTACGGCATGAACGTGGTGGTCATCGGCGGCAAGAACTCCGCAGCCATCGCGGCCCTCGAATTGTGGCGGAGCGGTGCGCACGTCACCCTCGTCTACCGCGGAGCAGGGGTTCAGCCGCACGTGAAGTACTGGATCAAGCCGGATATCGAAAACCGCATCAAAGACGGCGAGATCAAGGCCTACTTTTCGACGGAGGTTGTGGAGATTACCCCCGACGCGGTCATCGTGGAAACTCCAGCGGGCCGCGAGGCGTTGCCCAACGATTTCGTCTTCGCCATGACTGGATATCACCCCGATTTTTCCTTCCTGGAGCGGATTGGAGTGCGTTTCGAGGGCCACGACCGGCTGCCGGTCTGCAACCCAGAGACGCTGGAAAGCAATGTGCCGGGAATCTACCTGGCCGGCGTGATTGTTGCAGGTTCGCGCACCAGCGAGATCTTCATTGAGAATGGGCGCTTTCACGGAAGACAGATCGCAGCGGCTCTGACGGCGAAGTTGCAGCCGGCACACCAGGCCGGGATGCCCTCCCAACCGCCTATCCGATAGACTGAAGTCCGCTTATACCCGAGGGGAGCGGTGGCACATGCGTTGGTGGCCGCAATCAATTCGCTCGCAGATGCTTGCGGGTCTGCTGCTGCTTGAACTGCTCTCCATCGGCTTATTCGATGTTGTGCTCACCCTGCAGCAAAGGCAACGTGTCTACGTAAGAGCGCAGTACTGGCTCACCTTCGAAACGACAGCCCTGGCCACCCAGGTCGCCGAGGCGCTCGAAGAGCAGAGGCTGGCGTGGGCGGATACAACGGTGCAGACCACCGGCAAAGCGCCCAACATCGCCCTCGCCAGAGTCACCGATCAAGCCGGAAAGGTTCTTTTCGTCAGCAAGGGTGAGACAAATCAGTCAGCACTCGAGGCTGCGGAACTGGCGCAGATTCCCCTGGTAACCCGCAACAACGTGAGGACATTTACCTTGCCGGGCAACCGATGGGAGGGCGTGCGAGCAATCTACACCGGTGACCAGCTGCGCGGTTTCGTGTGGGTCGAGTTCGACAATAGTGCCGCGCGTGACCAGCAGGCTGCAATTCAGCGCGACACGCTGGTTTTCGCAATCATCTGGGTCGCGGCCTCCGTGCTGCTGGCCCTTTTGACATGGCGATCCATCGCACGTCCCTTGGCCGTGCTTCACCAGGGCGCGACGGCTCTCATGACCTCGCCGGAGGGAGGAAGGCAATTCCCTTTGCTGGTGACCGTTCACAATGAGATCGGCGATCTCATCGAGACCTTCAATCGCATGGTCGCGTCACTTGACGAGCAGCAGACGGGGCTGAACGACACCCTCTCGCTGCTCGATTCCATGCTGGCCAATGCCCCCATCGGGCTGGCATTTGTCGACAGCAACGAACGATTCGTCCGGGTGAACCAGGTTTTTGCCGACCTCACAGGCTTTGCCGTAAGCCATCATCTGGGCCGCACGCTCGCCGAACTTCTGCCCAAGCCGGCGGCAGAAGGAATCAGTGCGGCCGTACAGCGTGTCTTCTCCAGCGAAGGGCCGGTACGCAACCTCGAATTGAGCGGAGAGGGCAGCAAGCCGCGCCGGTATTGGACCTGGCTGGTCAGTCTTTACCCCGTGAGGACAACGCCGGAGCAGGTACGGTGGGTGGGAATCATCGTTCTCGATGCCAGCGAGCGAAAACGCAGCGAGGAGGCGTTGCGCCGTAGTGAGAAGCTCGCCGTCACCGGGCGATTGGCAGCCTCCATTGCTCACGAAATCAACAACCCATTGGAAGCTGTTACGAACCTGCTCTTCCTGCTCCGCAACCTCGACGATCTTCCCGAAACAGCGCAGCAGTATCTGGTGATGACGGAAAAGGAAGTGCGCCGCGTAAGCGAAATCACGCAACAAACGTTGCGCTTTTATCGTCAGCCAACGCAACCGGCGCGGTCATCGATGGCCGAAATCCTGGATTCGGTGCTCAACCTGTACCAAAGCAGGCTAAATGCACTCGATCTTCATGTGGAACGCGATTACGATCCTGCCTTAACTCTGTTTTGCTTCGCCGGAGAGATTCGCCAGGTGGTGGCGAACCTGGTCGGCAATTCGGTAGATGCCAGCAGCGCGGGCGGCCGGCTTCTGGTGCGCGCTCGCCGCTCTCACGACTGGAAAAACGGAGAGCTCGAGGGAGTCAGGATTGCAATTGCGGATACAGGATCGGGCATGGACCCGGAAGTACGGCGGCACGTTTTTGAGGCCTTCTTTACCACCAAGGAAGCGACCGGGACAGGGCTTGGGCTGTGGCTGAGCCGCGAGATTGTGCTGAAACATCACGGGACGGTACGCCTGCGCAGCCGATCCGCATCGCCCAATCCCTCCGCGGCGCCCCACGGCTCAGGAACCGTCTTTCTCATCTTCATTCCCGATGAGCTCAATCCGGCGAAGGGAGCCATGTCTGCAGCCGGAATCGACGCCACCGCACCGGCCTCGACCTGAGAACCACCTCAGAAAATCTTCAGGCCCCGCAGAACATGAACCCCAAATGGGTCGTCCTGGTTTCTCTGCCTCGCAGCTGCATGCGCAATGCAATGGCTCTGAGAGCGCACCGCACCGGTCAAATACGACCGGGTGACATGCAGGCGGTCCATGATGACGTAACGCGTACGCAGGCCATTGATGGTCGCAGGGAGGGTTGCCGGCACCTGCCTGCGGTCTACATAGGTCACCAACGACGCTTCTTTGGGATTGTCGAGACTTTGGCCGACGCCTACTCCAAAGAACGCCGGGTTCTGCTTCATCAGGCTGGAAGCGATTTGCTGTTTGGCGGCAATCGCCTGGTTGATCGCAGTCGGCGACAGACTCGCGAGTCTGCCGGTAGTTTGCGGCGTCAGGCCGTCGGCAATCTCTTGCGCCGTAGCGGGGATCATCTCTGTGCGTACCCCGTTGATGGTTTGCGGCGCCGCAGCGTTCATGTTCTGGTCGACATAGAGAATCACGGCGGCCTCGCCGATGTTGTCGTTGCTCTTTCCCACCGCAGCGCCAAGAATTCCGCCCGACGGGTTGACCAGGGCGCGCGCTGAAGCCAGCGCATGATTGGCAAGAGCCGTTTGCGCAGCGGTGAGCGTAATTGCCTGCGCTGCGTTGACCGTGCCGTCGCCGTAATTGAGGCAGCTTACGGGGTGATCCGTTGTGCCAACGAAGGTGTAGGTGGTTCCCTCCTGCGTGCCCAGCTCAGACAGAACCGCCGGCGCGGGGTTGGCCACGCCCTCAGCGACTCCCGAAGAGTTCACTCCGCCGGCAAAAAACAGTCCAACGGGTTCAGCGTTGCTGGCGTCGACCACCAGGGAGCCGGAATCGCCCGCATCGCTGAAATTGGCGCCCTCAACGGCGATCTGATTGGTGTACGTCTTTGTCAGATAGGGCTCGGTTTCACCGCAGTTCTTGTAATAGGAGACTTCTACATTCAGATTGATCGCCGAAACGGCGGCGCAAGTGAGCCCCGTGGTACGCCCGCTCTTGGCCACTGTCAGGCCCGTTGTTGTGAGCGTTTCTCCTTTGCCTCCTGTTGAAGAGACTCCCGGAGGCGCCGCTGCCAACGTCCCGTTTGCCTGCAGGGTACCCAATTCCAGAATCGCGCCGCTTGGGTCGACCGCACCAGGGTTCACCTGCGCGATGGCTGCATCGGCATTCGTCGCGGTCGCGCTTAACGGAAGCCGAGTGGTCAGGACGCCGACTGCCGTCGTCCCCGATCCATCGCCGTTGGGCGTACAGTTGTTGTCTATTAGTCCGGGCTGCACGATCATCTCTCCCGTGCTCGCCTGATCGCTGCGCGCCAGCACATGATTGCAACTCAGCAGATACTGCGTCCCGCTGCTGTTTTGGATGAGAGAGCCCAAGGTCCCACCGCAGCAATCGCCGAACTGGCCGCTCTCGCTGGGATTGTCTCCGTCGTTGTTGTTTCCGCCAGAGCTTCCGAGCAGCATCGGCGTCGTCAACTGCGTCTGATGCGTCGCAGGGTTGCTGTCGATTCCCTCGCTGTCCAGCAGCACCTCGGCCGCCTCGGTTGAAGACGAGGTGCCGACCGTCGCCACAATGTAGGTCGCGGCGGTCGACGACACTGTGCCCGGGGCGGAATAAGTAGCCGAACAATAGGTGAACGCCTGGCTATTTCGCGTGCAGTTGGTTGCGCCCAGGGAGCCCTGGCCTCCGCCCGAGCCAGTTGCGCTGCTCGAGACTGCGTAGTTAATTTGAGTCGATCCTCCAGCCTCGGTGATAAACCCGGTGATGGTGACGCTTCCACCCGAACCGAGGGACACGTTTTCCGGGGTCAGCGGCTGCAGGAAACCAGGCGTGATGGTCAACGTTGCGCTGGCCGTGTCCGAAGCGCTGGTGGTCGACGTGGCCGTCACCTTCACCTGCACGCTATCGGCCGTCAAATACGGCGGCGGAGTATATTGGCCGGTGGATGAAACGGTGCCGGCGCCGGAGCTGGCATCTCCCCCTGAAA
>JBEKPO010000135.1:0-11078 GCA_049520675.1 Occallatibacter sp.
CCATTGCCGGCGTTGATGCCGACCGAGTTGATCGGCGCGGACTTGTTGGCGAGGATCGGGCGGCACTGGCTGATGTAGCCTCCGTAACCCCAGTTGGCGGCGAAAGCGCCATCGCAGAAGTTCGACGTAACCTCGCCTTGAACCGCTGCGCTGTCGCCAGCAAAGACCGCGCTGTTGGCCACCGCACTGCTCTCCATTCCGCTGGCCTGGAAGAGGCTGAAAGGCTGCCCGCCGTTGTATTGGTAGAAGGTGTTCAGGAAGTAGCCGCCAAGCAGACGGCCCAAAATGCCGTTCTGGTTGGTGAACCACGGCTCGTTATAGGTCAACTGAATGCCCCACAAGCTGGGATACGAGTTGCCATCGACGCCGCGCTCGCCCTGGTCCGAGTTGAGCGGATTCTGGGCGTAGGAGTTGGTGGTGCCTCCGGAGAGCGTGCTGAAGATTTCGCTGGCGTTGCTGATCGCCCGGCTCCACGTGTACGAGGCTGTACGAGGCGGTTCCCGTCCAGTGGTGGAAGTCGCGGACGGTCAAGCTGGCGTCCATGGCGTTGTAGATGTTGAACGCCGTGTTGCCAATGGTCGTGACTAACCCGTAGTCGCAGTTCGGCCGAGTGTAGCCGTATTGAGTTGGGTCGGTGCAGACGGAGATCCCGGACCCGTAATTGGGGAATCCTCCGTTCTGCACGTCGAGGATGTCGGGGTTGGTGTTGAGTGACTGGAACTGACCGAAGGTGTGGCTGCCTACATAACGGACCTCTGCGACAGCAGCAGGGGCCACCTGGTATTGAATGCCCAGAGTGTAGGTCTCGTCCATCGGGTTGCGGAAATTCTTCTGCACAAGCCAATAAGGGTTGGCACGCGGATCGCCGCCGGTCGGCAGGAGCGAGTCGTCCGCCGCCTGCACAGGCCCGAAGGTGAAGTTGCCGCTGCTCGGGATGCAATTGACGTTTGCGCCGTCCACTCCGGCACCGGGGCCGCATGGGATCGCGCCATCGGCGAGGATCAGTGGGGCGGCCTGAGCGGCATCGAGGAAGATGTTGTAGAACGCCGGATCGACGTTCATCGCAAAGCCTGCGTGCACCACCATCTTGGGCATGTTGCTTGGGGTATAGGCCAGACCGATGCGCGGCTCGATGTTGCGGCGATCGGGATTGGATGTGGGATAGGTTGTTGCCGAGAGAGGCAGGCTCGTGCTCCAGAATGGATTGGAGCCCGTTTGCTGCGCCACGCTCTCCTTGTTCAGCAGGTTGATTGCCTGGCCGAAGTACTCGTAGCGCAGGCCAAGATTCAGCGTCAGGCTCGATGAAACCTTGAAGTTGTCCTGGAAATATACGCCGTAGTCCCATTCCGTATAGGGAATGACGGTCTTGCCTTCGGAAAGCCCCAGCAGGCCGCTATCCTGCAGCAAGCCCGAGTACCCGTTGTCGCACGCGCTGCCGCATTCTCCAGTGGCGATCGGGGCGCCTGTGTCCGTCGAGAAATTGAAGCTGCCCTCGCTGTTCGGGAGGCCGAACTGGGGCGAGTTTTGATAGTCGATCTCGGTGCCGAAGAGGATGGTGTGCCGGCCGTGCGTCCACTGCGCATTGTCCTGGATCTGGTTCACCTTCACGTCGCGGCCCTGGGGGAACGCGCCGCCATACCCGATGGAAAAGTTGGAAGGGCCTAGCGTAATCGTCGACGTGCACGGGAAAAAGTTGGAGTTGGTGCAGGTGGGAATCGAGCCACCCTCGAATCCGATCTTGGCTTGCTGGAAGGCGTAGCGGAGCTGGTTGGCAAGGTTGGTTGTGAAGCTGTGCGTCCAGTCGCCGCCTACTTCGTGGGTGATGCCGCTGACCGCCGAATATCCGCCTCCCGCAATCACCGAGGCGCTGTAGAGATACCACGCCGGGATCCAGGGATTGTTCTGGTACGCGTAGCGGATATAGAACTTGTCTTTAGAGGTCATGTCGTAGTCAAGCCGGCCCAGGTGCTCCTGGTCGAGAACGTGCGCTTCGAGATAGCGGCCGACCTGTGACATTTCGATCGAGTTGACGGTGTTGCCGTCGGTTACTTGAACCTGGGTGGTGGTTCCGGCGACAGGCGCGGGGCTGCCCTGCTTATTTGCGTAAGGGCCGATCTGAACCAGGCCCGCTACCGCAGGATTATTGGGGTAGTCCGTCTGCAACTCCTGCAGGCCGTTCGCGTCAGGAAAGACTCCGGGAGCAGATGTGTTCAGAGAGCCGGATTGATATTCATGCGTCCAGAAGGTGCTGCCGAAGAGCCAGAGCTTGTTGCGCAGCACCGGCCCGCCCAGCGTCCCGCCCCAGCGGTTTTCAACAAAGCGGCCAACCTTGGGAATCGCGTAGCCGTAATAGGCCGAGGTCGGATCGTTCAGGCAACTGTTGAATTGGCCCGCTGGGCAGAAGCCATACTGAGTATCCTTCTGGCCCGCCTCCAGCGACGAGCCCCAGGATCCCAGGTAATATTCGAAGCCGGAACCGTGGAAGGTGTTGGTCCCGCTCTTGGTGATGTAGTTGACCACCGCGCCCATGTTGCGGCCGTACTGGGCTCCCATTTCGGTGGTGATGATATCGACTTCCTGAATGGCATCCTGATTGGAGAAGAAGAAGCTCGGCCCGCCGATGGAGTTGTCGTTGTTGGTCTGGCCGTCGATCTCGGAGTTGTTGGAGCGGCCGCGTTGCCCATTGACGGAATAGTTCACGCCGTTGGTGTTGGAGAATGCATCGCTGTGCGTTTGAACCACGCCGGGGACGACCAGGGTGACGTTGTCAAACGCTCCCGCGACTGGAACCGTGGCGAGCTGGGCCGTGCTCAACGAAAGCTCGCCCTGGGCCGACTCGGTGTTCATGATTTCTGCGGCGCTGGCTTCCACTTCGACTGACTGAGCCGTCTTGCCGAGACCCATGGTGACCTTGCCCAGCGGCGTCTCATTGCCGGAAATGACATGGACGTGACTCAACACGGTCGAAGTGAAGCCGCTGGCTGAGACGGTCACGGTGTAGGCGCCAATCGGCACATCGGCAATCCGAAAGTCTCCCTCAGCGTTGGCCTTGGCCTGCAGGATGACGCCCGTCGCCTCGCTCTTGGCTTCAATCGCTGCGGTGGGAATCACTGCGCCGGTCTGATCGACTGCGGTGCCGGTGATTCCGCCGGTGATGATGCCCTGGGCATGCGCCACAGAACCCGGGAAGCTGGCGACGAAGCCGACGGCGGCCACGAGGCTCAGCGACAAGATCGACAAAAAACAGAACCGAGAAAAACGCATCGGGAATCCTCCAGAATCGATGTGGACCGGTAGTGCCCTAGAGAGGCATTTCCCCGATCCCTGTTGGGCGTTTCGGATCTCGATGAAGAGCAAATCCGATGCCGCAAAGTTGAATCGAACGAACCAGCTTAATGAGATAAGCCAAAACCGCGAGATAAAAAGCAAGCACATGCTTGCCGGGGAAGCACAATCAAAGATAAGGTGGTGGAGTGCAATTGATGTGCCATTTGGCCATGCCTCAAGAACGGCAGACCGTGGCTGAAAATGAACCACTTGCGGATTCACCGCTCGTGACCAGAAACGAACGAATATGAATTTTTGTAGAATCGTTCTCAGAAATCTGCAAATCCTGGGCCGAAGCGCTTGTTTTCTGACGTTGCCGCGCGGAAATTTGTGACAAACGGTCAGATTCGCCCCACCAGCCCCCCTGCCAGAGCAGCCCTCAGACCCCGCAAGAGTCCGGATGACCATTCCGTGGCGATTTCCCCCGGGGTCAGTGATGATCTCTAAAACGTCAACCCCAAGGCTCGACGAAGGAGCCGGCCCCCGGAATTCGAAAGAAAACAATAGCCGCCGGAGAGGCGTTCAGAAGAAAGCAGCCGCCAAGAAACCGGCCCTCTCTGGCAGGGCTCAAAGGAAGAAATCGATAGGACAAAGATTTGTCTCATCGCACGAAGAAAAAAGGCGCCCATCGAATCGATGGGCGCCCTCAGTCTTGTGCCGGTTTGTGTCTAGAATTCTATCTTCAGTGAAAACTCCGCTGAGCGCGGGCCACCTTGATCGAATGTGCCCGAGTTGCGGGTAGTGCGCAGCGAGGTGTTCACGTCAGACCAGCTCCTCGCGCTGTTCATGTAGTTGGGGACGCTGGCCTCGCTCTCGGTCAACACCGCGCCGCCGTTCGCAGTTTCCACCGGACCAAAGTTCGCCAGGTTGAAGAGGTTGTAGAACGACGCCGTCGGAGTGATCGATCCGCCCTCGCCCAGCCACTTTAACTTGATCGGGTAGCTGATGTTCGCGTCGAGGGTGCGGAAGGCCGGGTTGGGTCGCGGGTCATTCCCGGGCTGCGAGGCCAGCGTCGGGACCACCGCTCCTAGATTTGTCAACTCGGTTTGAGTGAACAGGCCAGCTGAGACCAGCGCCTGGCCGGCAGGCGTCAATTGACCTGCATACTTTGAGTTGAAGGCGGTGATTTCCTGGTTCAGGCCCTTGCCCTTAACCTGATGCATGTAGGCGCCGGGCTCTGTTCCGGGCAGAAGGTCGCCAACCGTGCCATCGCCGTCGAGATCCGTCTGGAAGATCTCGCCGACCGTCTGACCCGCCGTGTTGATCGTCAGTGGGGTGGCGTGTCCTGAGTAGAAGTGGCCGATCGCGCCGAGCTCAAAACCGCCCTTCACACCGATCGAGCCGCCGAAGCTGAGCTCATTGGTGTGGTCCAGGTCGCTGCGCCCGATATATTTCGTGGGCGCATCGTTGTCGTACGGCCGCGAACCGGCGAAGAACTGATCCTGGCTCGACGAACCGCTACCGGTTGACGAGGTCTCAGCCCGCGACAGCGTATACGAAGCCTGGAAGTTCGACGAGTTGAGGCCAGGGATCGGGTGCTGCTTCTGCTCCTGGAAGACAACCTGCAAGGCGTCATAGGCCGACTTGGCGCTGGGAAGAATGAAGAGACCCGTGCCGACGTTCGGGTTAGTGCCTGGGAAGGCTGCGCCGATATCTGGAGTGAGCCCATAGGCGGAAGCCGAAGAGCCGTTGAGAAACGCCGCACCGCTGTCAAGGCCGGCTGAGGCGAAGTCTGAAATCGATACTCCGCCTGAGGAATACAGGCCGGGACAGGAGGTAATGGCGTCGTCGATCGTGGCTACCCCGCACTCTTCGAGTACCGTCGCAATCGCATTGGCAGCCGCAGTCGTGTTCAGGGTGCGCGCCGCGCCGTCATGGTTGACGTCAATCGAGCTGGGAACCTTGAGAATGGCGTTGTGCACATAATCCGCGCTCAGCATGAGGCCTTCCGCGAACTGGTGCTGCACCCCGCCGTTGAGCTGGATCGAATAGGGTGACAGATACCGCTTGGAGTAGAGGTTGTCCGCGTAAAGGCCGTAGCCGGTCCCAACGAAATTGGGGTTCGGCACGTTGACACCCTTCACCTGCGCTTGCCATGCCGACCGGATATCGTTGACCTCGGGAGCAGCGTTGTAGATGGACTCGCTGAGAATGGTCGAAACCGGCGTGCCGTCCGGCGCCTGCAAGACAGCGCCTACCCCGGGCAGGAAGATTGAGGCCGATCCATAGTTTGCATTCGCCGAGCCGAAGTAGGGGCCCTCGTCGCTGGTGGGAATGACCTCGGGACGCGCGTTGCCGGTGTTGTTGAAGATGTCGCCCTCATAGTAGATGCCGGCGCCGCCGCGATACGAGGTTTTCCGCGAACCAGGGCTAAAGACGAAGCCAAGTTGTGGTCCGAAATCGGCGTAGGGTTGGTGTACCTTGCCGCCCAGACCTTTCTGGTACTGATCGAAAAGATAGGCGCTTGAATTGTCTGAACTGCAGCCTGACCATTGCATCGAGGGATCGACCTGGCCGCATGTGGGTGAAGGCAGGTCCTGGTTGGCACGGTCAGTATCGACGCTCCAGCGGACGCCACCCGTGATGGTCAGATACGGCTTCGCCTTCCATGTGTCGCCGATGTATGCGGCGAAGCGATGGCTGAATTCGCCGCCTCCCTTGAGTCCGAAGCCGGGCTTCTCGGTAAACAGTCCGTTGCCGTTGCCCAGAACATAAGCGTATGCGTCATACCCCTTGAGCGGATCGCTGGGGCATGGCACGGAGTTCAGCACGTCGGCGCACGCCGGGTTTCCATTCGCATCCGTATTCGGAATTGCGGTGAAGAGTTCCGTGAACAGCGAAGCACCGAAGAACTCCGCAAAGCCGCCGCCGAGGATCCGGTTGACCTCGCCGCCGAACTTGAAGTTGTGCGCTCCCTTGGTCCACGTGGCGTCGTAGCGGAACTGCTTGTCCGATTGGAAGGTTCCCTGCGGAGCCAGGTAGTTCTGGCCCGCGAAGAGGGACCCATAAAGCGTGATCGGAAAGCCCATGATGCTCGAGGGGTTGTAAATGGAGCTGCCCAGGCCCGCCGTGCCGTCGCCCAGGATGTTGTGGAACTTTTCGTATCCCACGCGGAACGAGTGCGTAAACTTGCCCGTCGTGAAGTCCGCGCCGCCCACCAGCGCCGGAACGTTGTCGCGGTTCTGATAAACGGAATAGGGTTCGTAGCCGTACGTCGCATCGTCGGCATTGACACTATAGACTGCTCGCACAAAGAGATTGATCTGGTGCGGAGCTTCGTAGTCCAGACGCGCAAAGCTGAAGGTGTCTCTGAAGGGAGCGGGGACAAACGGATACTGCGCAGCGATCGCGGTAAACGCCGGGTCATAACCGGTAGCCGTGTCGTTCTCGTCCTGTTTGATGCGCTCGGCGCCACCGTAGAAGAACAGCTTATCCTTCACGATCGGGCCGCCGATGTAGCCGCCGAACTGGTTGCGTTGGAACGGCGCCGGACTGCCCAGAATGGTGGCAAAGCCTGCCCTGTCGTCCTGGAAGTTGTAGAACGCATTGCCGTGGAACCGGTTGGTGCCGGCCCTGGTCACTGCCAGCACCTGCCCCGTCGACGTGACTTCGCCGGAGACGTCCTGAGTCGCACGATTCAACTGCATCTCACCCACTGCGCCCTCTGGCACATTGAAGATCGTGGTGCCCACCGTCTCATCGGTGATGTCCTGACCGTCGAGAAGGATGCGGGTGGTGCGCCCGCCGATGCCGCTGACCGAGAGGGCCGAGTAGCCGGCCTTGGTCGGGTCAAAGCTCATGCCCGACTGCAGGATTACACCCGGCTGCAGCTGGGCCGCATCGAGAACGTTATGGCCGTTCACGGGGAGCGTCTCAAGCTGCTGCTGCGAGATCGTGCCCGCCACACCGATTTGGTCGGTGTTGATTTGGAGCGCGCCGGCATCCACCTGCACAGTCGTGCCCGTGCTGCCGATTTTGAGCATCGCATTGCCTGAGCTCACCGTGCCGACGGCCACAGACGTCTTCACCACCAGGCGCTCGAAACCTGGAGCTTCCACGGTGATTGTGTAGCGGCCGGGCGCCAACGGCCCGAGGCTGTAAAAGCCAGCGCTATCTGACGTTAAGACCTTCGAGTAGCCGGTATCCGGGCTGCCGATCGTGATCCTGGCGCCAAGGACGAACGCGCCGGAGGGGTCGGTCACGGTCCCCTGAATCGACCCGCCATTGGTCGAAATAGCCTGGCTGTAAACGAGCTGCGCCGCAAACGATAGGACGACCGCTGTTACCAGCGCAAGATTGAGGGCTACAGCAGTAGTAGAGGGCCGGGAGAACCGCATCGTAATCCTCCGAGTTTCGTCTGGCACCTTAGCTTCAGAGGAAGCTTCGCGAACCAGGTTGCGCGCTTTCGGAGGCTCGATTGGGGAGAACAAGTCCGATCCCGCAGTAGAGTCAAAGCCGCAGCGGGCCAAAACGCGCCCACAAATCAGCTCCGCGAGCTAATCACTCGCGACGCGACCTCTCATGCGATACAGGGAATTTAGCCGAATAATAGCAATTCTTGTGCCAATTGAGGACACTTCTAGGAAATCGTATTGCTCCTGAAACTAAACAACTTAGAAGTCTCCGAGCTTTGACCTCTCGCTCCTGAATATGGATTTCTATAGAACTCCACTCCGAAATCTGCAAATCCGCCCCGAAACTCCTCTTTCGCCGGGACTTCCGCCCGTGGATTTCGCTTTAGTCCATGAGCAACAGGTGAACCGCTCTGCGATACTCTCCTTGACATGCGATTGACGCTGGCGCACATCGGCCCATCGACCCCGGCAAAGGACATCTCCGACGGCATGGTCCAGGACTACTTGCGGCGCTGCAGCGGGACGCTGCGCTGTGAGACGCAAGCCTTCCGCAGCGAGAAGGCTCTCCTGGAGTGGCTGGCGAGTCAGACGGGCCGGACGGAAACCCAGGTCCTGATGCTGGACGGCCGGGGCCAGCAGATGAGCTCGGAGGAGTTGGCCGTCTGGCTGGGAAAACGACGAGATGAAGGGGCGCAGCATGTGGTGTTTGCAGTGGGACCGGCCGACGGATGGTCCGACGGGGCCCGAGCCGAAGGCAAGCGTCGCGGTCGATTGCTTTCGCTCTCGGCCATGACGCTGGCTCATTCGCTGGCCCGGCTGGTGATCGCGGAGCAGATTTACCGCGCATGTACAATTCTCACGGGCCATCCCTACCACAGGGGCGGGTGAGAAACAGGTGCCTGAAACCCCGATGAACTCTGAAACAAGCGGCCGGCGCGGGCTGATTCTCATCAACACCGGTCCGGGCAAGGGCAAGACCACGGCGGCGCTGGGAACGGCGCTGCGTGCGGTGGGCTGCGGCATGCGCGTGCTTGTGCTGCAATTCATCAAAGGCTCGTGGCACTACGGCGAGTTGGATGCCGTGGAAGCGTTCGGCTCGAACTTCGTCCTGAAGCAGATGGGCCGCGGGTTTGTGAAGATCGGCGGCGCCGAAGCGGATCCCGAAGACATTCGCCTGGTGCAGACAGCCTGGGCCGAGGCGCGCGAAGCTATCTACTCGGGCGAGTGGGATCTTGTGGTGCTCGATGAGATCAACTATGCGATCAGTTACAAGATGCTCGACGTTGCGGACGTGGCCGAAGCGCTGAAGGGAAAGCCGGAGATGGTGCACGTGATTCTGACCGGGCGCAATGCGCACCCGATACTGGTGGAGCTGGCCGATACGGTAACGGAGATGCGCGAGGTGAAGCATGCGTATTCCCGCGGGATTCAAGCGCAGCGCGGCATCGAGTACTGAGGGAACAAGGAGGAGTTGTGGCGACAAGCAAGCTTCATCGTTGGGCCGACATTGAGCCGGAGCAGTTGAATCCACTGTTCACGCGCCAGTACGTAGTAGGGGCGAACACCATGCTGGCGCGACTTGAGCTGAAGAAGGGCGCACACGTACCAATGCACCAGCACTTCCATGAACAGATCAGCCACGTGCTGCAAGGTGCGTTGAAGTTCTTCGTCGACGAGAAAGAAGTTGTAGTGCACGCGGGTGAGATTCTCTGCATTCCGCCGCACGTTCCGCACGAGGTGATCACCCTCGAAGACTCCGTGGCGCTCGACATCTTCAATCCGCCGCGGCAGGACTGGATTGACGGCGACGATGCATATCTGAGAGGCGGAGCCGCGCCCGCAAAACGCGCTTAAGGCGCGCAGGGCATCCATTTACAATTGGGTTCGGTATGTCGTGGTTTAAGCGCGATGACGATGGCGGCTACGAGCCCGGCCGAGGGCCTGAGAACGGCTCCGACGCGGCAGCGAAGAACGTGCGCACCGAGGGCCTGTGGGTGAAATGCCCCGGCTGCCGCCAACCCATCTACAAGCCCGATCTCGACGCCAACCTGCGCGTGTGTCCCAAGTGCCAGTACCACTTCAAAATGGGCGCCAGACAACGCATTGAGCTGCTGCTCGAGCCGGGCTACGAGCTGGTCGACGCGGGCCTGCGCTCGACCGATCCATTGAATTTCAGCGACGTGAAGCCCTACAAGCAGCGGCTGCGTGCCGCGCGCGAACAGACCGGCCTGGACGACGCGATTGTGAATGCCCTGGGACGAATGGGTACCCACGACGTCGTGCTGAGCGCGATGGAGTATGCGTTTATCGGCGGTTCGATGGGCGCTGTAGTCGGCGAGACCATCGCGCGCGCCGTCGATCGGGCGCGCGAGACGCGCAGGCCGCTGATCATTGTGGCGGCCTCAGGCGGCGCGCGCATGATGGAAGGCGTGGTGAGCCTGATGCAGATGGCCAAAATCTCGACTGCGTTGGCGCAGCTCGACGACGCGCGCGTGCCTTATATCTGCGTGCTCACCGATCCCACAACCGGCGGCGTAACAGCGAGCTTTGCCATGCTGGGCGACTTGAACATCGCCGAACCCGGTGCGCTCATCGGCTTCGCCGGGCCGCGCGTCATCGAGCAGACCATCCGCCAAAAACTCCCTGAAGGATTTCAGCGTTCCGAGTTTCTGCTGGAAAAGGGATTTCTCGATTCGGTTGTGCATCGGAAGGATTTGAAGGCGTACTTGATCCGCGCGCTCGAGTTCATGAAGACCTAAAACGGAAGAAAGAACTCCACAACAGAAAGCACAAAGAGCCCCGGGCATATCGCCGGGGGCTCTTTGTCGACGTATCAACACCCTCTAAAACGAGAATGTCAAAACAGCGCGGATATGGCGATGGCCCGTGACCGTCGGCGCCGGGTTGTAAAAGTTGTTGGTGCCGTTGTCACTGAATTGGTCGGAAACGATGCCGCTAATCAGGGTTGTGTTTTCGACGCCGGCTTCGCCATGGTTGAGGATGTTGAAGAATTCGCCGCGAAAATCCATGGACAGATTCTCGTGCAGCTTGAATTCGCGAGCGATATTCATGTCCCACTGCTGATAGCCAGGGCTCACAAGCGAGTTCTTGCTGACTGGGTTTGCCGGGTGCGTTCCGTATGCGGGGATTATCCAGTGAACCTGGCTCGGCGTTACCACCTCGCAAGGAAGGTACGTCCACCAGAGGCTCGGTCCAGAGCAGAGCCCTCCATCCGAGACGCCGTAAAACCACGAGTCGTCGAAGGCATAAGTGTTCAATGGGGCGCCGGGATTGCCGATAACAGGGCGATCGTTGCTGATGCCGTCGCCGTCCGTATCATATCCGTCTTCCACGTTCATTGGGTTGCCGGCTTCGAACTGGGTCACGCCAGCAATC
>JBEKPO010000136.1:0-11020 GCA_049520675.1 Occallatibacter sp.
CAGTTGACGCTGTTTGCGGGGCTTGGATTGCAGGCGCCGCAACTGCCGGCTTCGCCGAGCCTGCGGCCCGAGACCGATGCGGACGAGGACGCAGCGGCAACCGCGCAGCAGCAGATCGCACGGCTGGCAGAAGAAGTGGTGAAGCGGCTGAATCAGGTGCAGGCAGCGACGACCGGAGCACCAGGCGGGGCAACGGCAGGCGGAGGGATCGCGCCCGAGGTGCAACCCAAGCAAGCGACGCCGGCGCAGATGCGCGGGCCCGCGACCCAGGGGCCGACTCTGCAGGATCGGGGGCTGTATCACGCAGCGGACGCGATGCGCGGCATGTACGACATGGGCGACGCACCCAGCTGCAATGTGTGCGGCGCAATCATGGTGCGCAACGGAAGTTGCTACCGCTGCATGAGCTGCGGGTCGACGAGCGGGTGTTCGTAGGAGGTTCTTAGGAGCGGGCTCGTGCCGATGCGGGGACCCCTGGGGTGGGCACCCCGGTATTTGATGAGAGTCCGGAGTCTGTGCGAGAACTGAGTCCCGCCCCCACCCTAGGCGCAAGAACAAAGACGCGCCTAGGATGGGGCACCCCAGGTTGTGCGGGGACTGAGTCTGCTAGGATGGCGCACCCGGCTACCGCTGCATGAGCTGCGGGTCGACGAGCGGGTGCAGTTGAGCAGCGGGTCGAGCTCGGTAAATTGACCTACTTTGCTGCAAGCGCCAGAAGCGATCAAGGCCGGGAGAAATTCTCCCGGCCTTTTTGTTTTGGTCGCCGGAACGAAGCCCGGGAATGAGTGAATTAGGCTGGATTGAGGCAGTAAGCAGCTCCGCAAGGAGTGGGACGGCAAGATGAAATTGTCACGAACGCCGGCGCATGTGAAACGGTGTGCAGTGATCACCGGGTTGGCTTCGGCTCTCGCGCTACTCAGCGCGAGCGGGTTGAGAGCGCAAAACGTAAGCTGGCCGGCCTACGGCGGCACTGACGGGGATCATTACTCGCGGCTCACGCAGATCAATCGCGACAATGTTCATCGCCTCAGACAGGCCTGGGTTTTCGACACCGGTGAGAAAGGCAACATCGAGACCAACCCGGTGATCGTCGGCCGCACTCTTTACGCCTACACGAGCAGCCAGAAGGTGATCGCTCTGGATGCCGCCACGGGCAAGCTCAAATGGAAGTTCGATGCCGGCATCGACTCAAACCAGCCCAATCGCGGCGTCGCTTACTGGACCGATGGCAAGAGCGAGCACATCTTCGCGAGTGTCGTGAACTTCCTCTATTGCCTCGACGCCGAGACGGGTAAGCCAGTCCACAGCTTCGGCGAAAACGGCCGCATCGACCTCCGCAAAGGCCTGCGCGAGCCCTGGGAAGAACAGTCCATCGTGCTCACCACGCCGGGCAGCATCTACAAGGATCTCATCATCGTCGGCGGCCGCAACCCTGAAACGCACCCGGCACCGCCCGGCGACATTCGCGCCTTCGACGTGCACACCGGCGCGCTGCGATGGGTATTTCACACCATTCCTCGCCCCGGTGAACCGGGATACGAAACCTGGCCACCCGGCGCGTGGAAGACTGCCGGCGCCGCGAATAACTGGGCGGGCATGACTGTGGACACCAAGCGCGGCATCGTTTACGCGCCGACAGGCTCAGCCGTCATGGACTTCTACGGCGCCGACCGGATCGGCGACGACCTCTACGCCAATACGCTCCTCGCCCTTGACGCCGAAACCGGCAAACTGCTCTGGCATTTCCAGGGCGTCCATCACGACATCTGGGATCGTGACTTCCCAGCCGCACCCGCGCTCTACAACGTCCAGAAGAACGGCCAATCAGTTCCCGCCGTCGCGCAGATCAGCAAACAGGCGTACGTCTATCTCTTCAACCGCGTGACTGGCGAGCCGCTCTTTCCCATCCACGAGCATCCGTTTCCGGCCAGCACTGTCCCAGGCGAGAGGGCCTCACCCACCCAGCCGGTGCCCGATGCTCCAGCTCCTTTCGGCCGCCAGCAACTCACAGCCGAGATGCTGACCAAGCGCACGCCTGAGGCTCACGCGTGGGCAGTGAGCGAATTCAGTACGTTTCGCAGCAACGGCCAGTTCTACCCACTTGCCGTCGACCAGCAAACGGTCGTTTTTCCGGGCTTCGACGGCGGCGGCGAATGGAACGGCCCGGCCATCGATCCCGTCAGCAATACACTGTTTGTTGGTTCAACGGAGATGGCCAATCTCGGCGGTTTGGTTCACGTCAGCGCCAGTGCCAGTCCCGGCGAGCAGATCTATCGCCAGCAGTGTGCCATGTGCCATGGCATCAATCGCGCCGGCTCGCCACCGGCTTTTCCTTCACTCGTCGATGTCGAGAAGCACCTCGGCGCAGAGAAGGTCACCGCGGAGATCGACAACGGTACCGGGCGCATGCCGTCCTTTCCGAATCTCGGCGACTCTCAGATCGCCGCACTGCTTGACTACCTACGTACGCCTGTTGACGCCGCGACGAGCAAGAATATGCCTGCGGCACCCGGCGACAGCGCTGCACCTGGTGACAAGGCCGGCGGGCAGGTCTACGCCGACCGCTGCGCAATATGTCACGGAGATCACCAGGAAGGCATCCCGCCGGATTTTCCAATGCTGAATGGCGTCGGCTCCCGCATGTCTGACGCCCAGATGCGCGCTCTTCTTCACGACGGGAAGGGAAGAATGCCGCCCATGACCGACATCCCCGACGCCGACGTCGCTGCTCTTCTGCGCTTCCTTAGAGTCGGCGCCATCGCTGCTCCGGCGGCCTCGCCGGCATCCGACTACGTCTTTACCGATTATGTGAAGTTTCTCGATCCCGATGGATACCCAGCCATCGCTCCGCCCTGGGGCACGCTCAACGCCATCGACCTCAAAACCGGGAAGTACCTTTGGAAGATTCCCCTTGGCGAATATCCCGAGCTGGCGGCCAAAGGCATGAAGGATACGGGATCCGAATTGTACGGCGGGCCCATCGTAACCGCCAGCGGCGTGCTCTTCATCGGCGCTACGGTCTACGATCACAAATTCCGCGCCTTCGATACTCGCAACGGCAAGCTGCTCTGGGAGACGGTTCTGCCCTTTGCCGGAATCGCGACTCCATCTACCTATATGGTCGGCGGCAGGCAATATGTGGTGATTGCCGCGAGCGGCGGGCGCGATCCCAAGGGCCCGGTCGGCGGCCAATATGTGGCCTTTGCGCTGCCGCGTTGAAGCCTGCACTGCAGGGATCGAGCCATCTGGCATGAGCTGGCGTTAAAATTGCGTCGACTTCACTGTCGACAAGTTTATCGTCACTGCTGCGGCGCAACCCGCCCCGCTCAAGTTTGGAGAAAGTCATGGATAGGCGTGAATTCAGTGCGGCTCTGCTTGCGTCGTGTATCGCATGGCGCAGGACTCGTGCCGAGACCGTCAAATGGCTACGGGGCGATGGGGCCGGAATCGAGCTTGAGCCGGAGTTCTGGGCTGGTCCGGATGTTTCACCGGCTGTGGCCTTCGTGAGTGAGCCGCTCTATCCTTACGACAAAACAAAGTGGCTCTACATCGGCTGCGAAAACGATCATCCGAAGTCCTGGACATTCATGGGCGGCGGTCTGGCTCCGGGACAGGGCGCGGTGATCCAATACAGCGTCTCTGTTGGCGGAAATCACTACTACCCTGAGGAGCTGGGTGCTGAGCGGCTGCTGAAGATTGCGTGGCATCTGAGGGATGGATATCTGCCCTGTCCGGTTTCGCAATGGCATGCAGGCCCCATCCAGGTCCAGATCGAACACTTCGCATCTCGCGTTTTCGACGGCCGTGATACAGCGGTGTTTACGCGTGTCACGGTGACAAATTCATCCGCGCAGACGCAATCCATCGGGCTGCGGATCAATGCAGGTCCCTCCTTCGAGATTCCATTGACCGACGCTCCGACCGAGAGCACAGCGTCCTCCATGACCTACGACCTCAAGATAGAGGCGGGGAAGGAGACGACGCGCGATTTCTTCGCAGGGGTCACGAGAAGCCTCAATGCCTCGATGGCCGCAGGCGCAAATCTGAACTTCGACGACCGCTATGCGCGCATGGCCGAGGGCTATAACAGCAGGATCGACCGGCTTACTCATCCGGTTGCCCTGCCTCGCAAGGGCCTGGTTGACATGTACAAGTCGATCCAGATCATGGAGTGGACCAACGTGGTCACCACCGGCGACGAGTGTGAGATTCGAGCGGGCGCGGGGAATCCCATGGGGGTCTTTTCCTACGACCGCGAGTTCACGCACGACACACCCAACTACCTCGACCAGTTCATGCGGGAAGGGGATTACGAAGTGGCGAAGAGAATCCTCGCGTCGACGTACTACAAGTCCCTCGCTCTTCCAGGCGGCCCGAAAGACGATCTCTATCTGGATACACTCGGGAAGTTTCTTTTGCCTTACGCTCAATACCTGCAATGCAGCGACGACACGGACTACTTCACTGCCCCGGTGCGCGAATCGATCAAGACCGCGGCGCATAATATCCATCTGAACCGAGTCTTTACCGATCCTGGGCACAAAGGGCTCATCAGGAAATCGTCGGACTTTGAGAACTGGAGCAGGGATTTTGTCCTGGCCGATAACTGGAGCGCTCTTCACGGGCTTCAAGCATACAAGTACATCTGCGACAAGTTGGGCGATGGGGAAGAAGCGCATTGGGCGCAGGAGGAAATGATCGATCTTAATGACGCGTTGAATCAGGCTCTCGATGGTTACTGCACGAGGAATAAGACCGACTATTACCTGGGTGCGTTCGACGACCTGACAGCGACCATTTACAAGCAGCCCATCTATTCGTGGGTTCCGTATTCCGCGGCTCTCGCCACATTCCCGTGGGGCGCGCATCTTCGCGGGTTCGATCTCGGCGGCACATGGAAAGACAAGCTTGACGCGTCGATCGAATATGCGCTCAAGCAGCGCGACGAGTACGGGATTCCCTCGGGAAGTTGGGGGGCCTGGTGGGGATCGCTCACTTATGGGAGCACCTACAACGCCAGCGCAGGCTTGCAATGCTTGTTCTCTGAGCGGTTCAGGACTGAGGCGATCAGAAATATTGAGTTCCTTTTCGACAACCAGTGCGCACCATTCCAGTGGTCTGAAGCATTCGAAGATAAGGGGCCGAACGAGTGGGTGGGGATGTACAAACCTGCGTACGATTACGGGAACTACGAAAGCTGGGGCGCGAATTTCAGCAAGCAGTCGCTGCTGCAGGCCTGCGTGTCGGTTGCTGTCGACGGGCGAGTCATTGTCGGTCGCGGGATTCCCGATCACTGGCTTCGTCCCGGATCGGAGATCGAGTGGGCCAATGTGAACGTCAACGCAAAAAGGCTGCTCAATTTCAGGATTAGAGCCGAGGCCGGGGAGATCTCTCTCGAGACATGGGGCGACGAAAGGTTCGGCGATCTTCTGCTGAATCTGCCGGCACTCAAGGGTAACGTGCTCTCGGCAAGCGCGGGCACAGTGGATGAAGAAGCTGGGTCTGTGATTCTCGCGAAGCATGAGCATTCTGTCCGCGTGAAACTCAGAAGGCCGATCACCGAAGAGAAGTCCGTTTTGCCGACGGGAATTAATTCCGGGATGACTTGTTGAAAGCCAGGATTTCCTGGCCCTTTTTTGCCGCAATCTTGGAAGCGGAGCTAGAGATTCGGCGCCGCGGAGGTGTGGACCGGCAATTGAGAAGCTGGAGTAGAATCCACGCAAGCAGGCGTCCCCAAAACGAAAATCAGGTGAATTGTCCATGATGAAGCGAGATCGGATCCGCATGCGCCCTGCGATCGCTACGCTGGCGGCTTTCTTTATTGTTGCGGCCGGCGTGCGCGCACAACAATCCCAGCAGCCGACACAATCACAGACAACGTTGAAGGGCGGAGTCACTTACACCGACCAGTCTTCGCAGACCTGTGAGGAGCAGAACCAGAACAATCCATATGCCGGGATGAATCCGCTGGTGTGTTACGGCGTGAACGCGCCGACGGATACGGCTGGGAAGTGCAGCCTGGCAGGCATGACGGTGTTGAAGCAGGAGGGGAACACGTGCTACTACTGCTCGCCGATTAATCCACCCATTGTCGGCATTATCGTACCGATGGACCAAACGGGGGTGGCCGAGCAGCAGGGGTGGGGGTGCGGCCTGGATCAAGCGGATGCGTGCATGGCCATATGCCGGGGAGGCAAGACATTCAGCCCATTGCCCGGGACGGTCGTAGCGGGCGGAGGTCCGGGTTTGCCGCCGACACCGGCGCCGCTGCAAGGGGGTCCTCCACCGGGGTACGCGCCGATGCCGGGCCCGGCTGGCGGCATCGGGTACATGCCGGGTCCTAATCCATGCGTAACGAACGGATACGACTATTGCCAGAATGGCCCCGGGGCGCGATTGCCGGCCGGATGTTCGTGCAGCCAGCCGCCAGCGGAGGGGGGAGCGAAAGCCGTGAATCGCGTAACGACTACGGAGACCGGACTGCCACCATCGGAGGAAACAAGCTCACAGACGCCAATTGATCTTTCACTTATTAATCAAACGCTGACCAAATGTCTCAGTGCAAAGGTGCCTTATTGGAATGGGCAGACCTTGAAGCCGCAATACCTGCAAATGGCTCAAGCGTCCACCCCGACCTCGGCCGGCGACGCCGCCAACTACGGTTTTGCTAACCAGGCGCAAGTGTTTACGCAGGAAAGGGCACTTGCCCTGCAGGCGCAGGCGGCACATAACAACGAGTATTTCAAAGGACTTTCGGGCACGGCGCTGGCGCAGGCACAGGCAAAGGCGCATGCGACAGACCAAAGTGAATTTGTAGACTACATGGTCGGCTGGTTTGAGTACTGTCTTTATGGCGCGGGTTTGGAAACGACGTATCCAGATCTTTCGCTCGATGATCCGCGCCAATACTACTCCTTGTTCATTCGAACGGCGGTGAGCGACCCTCGCATGAGTACGTTTAACAGTGGCTATCATGACGGGACGCTTGCCCCCTTGCCGATGCTACCGCCGGGCGGCGTGTATTTTGGCGATCCGCGGGGAGCCGCTCCTTCCAAGTGAACGAAGCCGTCGGACCGGTAGACCAGATTGATGGCTGTGAGTGCGCGAGGAAGGACGCCCGTGCGAGGTACGATCGCCGCTCCACGGCGTGAACGCAAGTGAGCGTGTCTGAAAGCGATTTCGATTGGACCAGAGCAGCAGCAGTGGACTGCGGCCGGCGCAGAAGATTTCGCTTGCCATGCACAGTCGGCAATCTGCTATGGTTTTCACGTACCTCGGCAGCCTGCGCGGACGATCCTCAATCAGCGGGCTCTACCTGCCTTCTCCTGCTCTTGAGGGATTGCGGATGGAGGCGTGTCAGAGCATACCGGGAAGGTGTGCCTACGCTTCCAATTCGCAGGCCACTTCCCTCGACTCCACGCAGTTGTGACACAAAGGAGAAGAGCGATGAGTCAGGCGGGAAATCACCACAAGATCGATTACATTGAATTCGCCGCGACCGATGTTGCGCGGGCGAAGGAGTTTTACGCGAAGGTATTCGGGTGGAACTTTCAGGACTATGGGCCGGACTATTCCAGCTTCGATGCCGCAAGCGCCGGAATCAACGGCGGGTTCCGTACTGCTAAGCCGGAGGAGACGAGCGGGGCAAGCGCGCCGCTGATTGTGCTGTACTCGGGCGATTTGAAAACGACGGAGGCAGCGATCGTTGCCGCGGGCGGAACGATTGTCGTTCCAGTGTTCGAGTTTCCCGGCGGCAGGCGCTTCCACTTCTCTGATGGAGTGGGGAACCTGCTGGCGGTTTGGTCGGAGTGAAAAAGCAGGGGACAAGCCACCCCAGCGAATCAAGATGATTCGCTGGGGACCCCGGCAGGGAACAAGGGAACAAGGGAACGAGGGAGCAAGGGAGCGAGGGAGCGAGCGGGAACAAATGCAGGTCCCCATTCGACTGCGATCGCCGGCGCGATCTCCGCTCAGGGCAGGCTTTCGACTCCGGTCGCCACGGCGACCTGCGCTCAGGATGACCGAGTAATTGTTGTACGAACTTCAGGCGTCAGTTGATCTGCGGTGGCGGCATGAGCGTCTTATGCGCCTCGAACTCGTCGCGCACCAGCGTGAGACCCAGGATGCAGCGCTCGAAGCTGTCGGAGAGTCGCGCGAAGAGCGGCGCTTCCTTCTCATATTCGAAAAGGTTGAACTGGCTGACGATGTAGTAGCTCTCTTTGCCGGCGCGGATCAATTCTTCAAGAGTGGGGCGGTGGTGGCGTCGCGTCGACGGCGCGTCAGCCGCTTCAGGGTACATGCCGCCGACGAACAGCGCGTAGTCGCCGATGTGCTTGCGAAGCGCGCGCTCTTCATCGAACGAAGCCGCGGTGCCATTGACGGGGTCGGCGGCGCGCACCATCTCGTCCAACTCCTCGATGGGATGGCCTGCCTCGTCGCGCACCTTGTAGAGGTTCCTGGCATCAGAGAACTCGCAGAGCATGTGCGCGATATAGCCGGTGACCGCTGGATCGTTAAGGCCCAGCTTGCCTTCGTAACTGTTGCGGACCACCTGCTGAAAGAACGGTTCGAGTGGATGAGCCTGAGCCGACATACACACCTCCCGTTGCACGGAACCGGAGCAAGTGTGCCTTTGCAGGAGTCCTCCCGGCGAGCCGTCCTGCGAAGGCGACCACTGACTCAGATGCCGATGTAGCTGCGCGCGAACAGCGGATCTGCTTCTATAGCAGCGGCTGTTCCCAATTGCGGTGCGCGGGGAAGGTTCCAGCCGTCGCCCTATTTACTCTGCTTAAACACTGAGATTACCGAAATGGTTGCGTTATGCAAGAGGGCAAAAGTAATTTCCTGGCATAACGCGCCTTGATTGCAAACGGAGTAACACAAAAGGGGCAGGCGGTGAGGGCAGGGAACGAGGGAACAAGGGAACAAGGGAACGAGGGGCACCTCTTTCATCGGTGGGTTTGCTTCGCGAGAACCGGGTCGCCGGTCAAAAACAAATGCAGGTCCCTGTTCGACTACGGTCGATGGCGCGACCTTCGCTCAGGGCAGGAGGAAAAACAAATGCAGGTCCTTCGACTGCGCTTGGCGCGCCTGCGCGCCAAGCTCCGCTCAGGATGACAGTCGATTTTCTGGCTCAGGATGACATCCGATTATCTCGCTCAGGATGACAGTTCATTCTTCTGACGGTGGCGCAGGAACGGCTCGACTGCGAGACCAATAAGGGCGTAGGTTGCTGCGTTCATCAGAATGACCTGATAGTAGGTCATCGGGATGGCGCGGATGCGGCCGATCAGTGAAAGAGGAATGGTAATTGCGACGAGGGTCGATTGGCCGAGATTGTAGCGAGGTCCGACGGTCGCGGCGATGAACGCCCAACACACGGCGACTGCACAGCCGGCAAATGCCCAGAGGCCAATGCGCTTCATCATGGGGTCGAACCTCCTTGGAGCCGGGCCTGCCGTCTTTACGTTTTGGACGCGCGGGGCGGTGGCTTATACGGCGGCGGGGGTGCGCGACTCGAGCTCGGCGAGGCGCTTGGCAAGCAGATTTTCCAGATTGACGAGCGCAGAGGAGAATCCCTCGATGCCCTCCTTCAGCTTGTCGCTTGCCATGCGATCGGCGGCGTGCATGCGATCGAAGGTGGCCTTGTCCATCGCGATCTTGTCGATCTGCATGGTCCTGGCGGTATCCGGTGAGAGCTTGCGCGGCAGATCGCCCTGCGTGGTTTCGAGCTCGGCCAGGAACTGCGGCGAAATGGTGAGCAGGTCGCAGCCTGCCAGTTCACGGATCTCGCCGATGTTGCGGAAGCTGGCGCCCATCACCACGGTCTTATAACCGAATTTCTTAAAGTAGTTGTAAATGGACGTCACCGACTGCACGCCGGGATCGTCGGTGCCTTGGTAGTCCTTGCCTGTGTCCTTCTTGTACCAGTCGAGAATGCGGCCCACGAAAGGCGAGATGAGTGTGACGCCGGCATCGGCGGCGGCAACGGCCTGGTGCATACCGAAGAGGAGCGTCATGTTGCAGTGGATGCCTTCCTTTTCGAGAACTTCAGCGGCTTGGAATCCCTCCCACGTCGACGCGAGCTTGATCAGCACGCGGTCCTTACCGATACCCGCTTTGGCGTACATGCCGATAATGTCGCGTGCCATGTCGATCGACTTCTCAGTGTCATACGAGAGGCGCGCGTCGACTTCGGTCGAGACGCGTCCGGGGATAATGGCCAGAATTTTCTCTCCGAAGGCCACGGCCAGCTGCTTGAACGCGAGGTTGGCCACGTCCTTATCGCTCGCGCTCTCGCCCAGCTCCTTGTGCGCGTCCATCAGAACCCCGTCCACAATGGGCTGATACTGCGGCATCTGCGACGCAGCGGTGATGAGGGAGGGGTTGGTGGTCGCGTCCTGGGGATGGAATTTTTCCATCGCTTCCATGTCGCCGGTGTCGGCCACAACCACGGTGTACTTGCGCAGTTGCTCGAGCAGATTCTGGGGCATGACTCCTCCTCGGGGATGTTCCATATCTATTGGATGCGCGCTCGCAGCCAGTGTACACCTCGATTGTTGCAGTGCAGGAGAAGAGCTTTCTGAATAGGTGCGGATGACGGAGAGTCCGGCGAACAAGTTACAGAAAAGTCCCCAGCAGAAAGAAAAACCATCCCTCAGCGGCTAAAGCCGTGCCCTGACACAAATGGCAATCCGTAACTGCTGTAGATCAAAGCGCGAAGCGAATGCTTCAATATCTTTGTGCTGATTTTGTGCTACGCCTTACCACCAAGACTCGGAGCAACCGAACTTCCGCATAGGTGGTGACTCTCGCAGAGCGAGGTCGTTGGAATATCATGGTTGACAATAACGACGTTTCTAACGAGGGATATGTGAATTGTAAGCGTCTACAAGTCGTGGCGCCGAGAATAACGATGCTCTCGTGCATTCTGTTTGCGGCTGCTCCGATCGGACTTCTCGCGCAGACTGTCACGATTCATGTTCGCGTACTTGACGGACGCACAGGAAAAGGCCTGTCC
>JBEKPO010000137.1:0-10567 GCA_049520675.1 Occallatibacter sp.
GGATCCATGCCGACCTCGAAGTGCAATTCGCCGGGCAGACAGCCCACTATTCCCAAGTGGCGCTCCAGCGCACTCAGCAGGGGAACGCTGTGCGCATCACCGGAACCATCCCACTCACGTGCTCCGACTTCAACATCGATCGCCCGTCGTTTCTCACGGTGCCGATCAAAAATGAAATCCCCATCCGCGTCGACATGATTTGGCACTCAAATTAGGAACAAACGGGATGAAGAGGCCCACTGATTAGGAACAAACGGGATGAAGATGCCCACTGACCACGAAATGGAGTTCCCCAGAGCCTGTCCTGAGCGCAGTCGAAGGATCTCGATCCTTGGAGCCCGGGAAAGCACTACCAGGCCGCCATTCGCTTCCTCTTCTTCGGCCGCGCCTGGCACACGTGCGCTCTCCGGTCTGCTAAATCCCTCGTGTCAAGCCTTCAGCTGTCAAGCATTTTCCCTGCCTCGCCCCAATCCTTTGATTTTTCATTCTTTGCGTCCCGACCCAATCTCCCGTGAAGTTTGCAGATTATTTCCACCAAATCGCTAAACTTGGATCTGTATGAGTGAAACCCGCCACGCCCACCTCTCGCTCCGCGCCCACACGTGCCGGGCGGGTTCGCCCCCTCACAGGCCTTTTCCAAAAGGCCCCTTTTCAAAAAATAATTTTCGATACACCCCACAGGGTATATATCTACACTTAACTCTTTTTTAATCAGCAAATCTCTTCGAAAATCGCGGTCAAAAACGGTCAAAAACGTGCACCAAAGCAGTCCATTCAGATCCTCGATCGGCGCCACCGTGCGCTGCCTGATTTTGTCCTCCCGGACTATTCTTGGCGCATAGCCGATTTGTTTTGGATCTCTGGTGCGCGTTTTTGCTCAAGGATCTGTGGGAAGGAAGTTGCGGTGGAACGGTTTCACATCCACGTTGAGAATGAAGTGCTCGACGATCTGCGCGCTAGGCTACGGCATACAAGATGGCCCGACCAGGTGCCCGGCATCGGTTGGAAACAAGGCACCGAATTGGAGTGGCTGCAGCGCCTCGTGTCCTACTGGGCTGATCAGTTCGACTGGCGAGCATGGGAGCAGCGGCTCAACGCACTCGACCACTTCATGGGTGAGGGCATCCATTTCGTCTACAGAAAATCGCCATCGGGACGTGGCGTGCCCCTCATTCTTACGCACGGCTGGCCCAGCAGTTTTCTCGATTACATTGACATGCTGCCGTCGCTCGAGGATTTCGACCTGGTCATCCCGTCTCTGCCCGGATATGGATTCTCACCTCGCCCTGCCCAGATCGGCATCAACTATCGATACGTCGCAGGACGCTGGCATAACCTCATGTCCAGGCTTGGATATGCTCGCTACGGCGCCGCCGGCTACGACTTTGGGGCTGGGGTCACAACGATCCTTGCGCTGGATCATCCCGAATCGGTGATCGGCATTCATCTCACCACGCTGGAATCGGACCTTGCGCCGTTGGTGGACGATGCGGCGCTTTCCGATGCCGAGCGCTCCTATCTTGCGGTAATCCGGGAATGGGATGCCACCGAACGAGGGTATAGTGCGATCCAGTCCACGAAACCGCAGACCGTCGGCTATGGGCTAAATGACTCCCCAGCGGGGCTGGCCGCCTACATTGGCGAGAAGTGGCACTCGTGGAGCGATGTCACGCCAACCCAGGACTTCCTGTGTGCCACGCTCACCCTGTATTGGGTCACGCAAACCATCGCATCTTCCATGCGCGACTATTGGGATAACCGCTGGTTTCCGGCCGGGCCAACCTACGTCGCAACGCCTACCGCGTTTGGCGTATTTGCGCACCAAAAGGTCTCCGAAGGTGAGCCGCCACGCTCGTACCTCGAGCGCGCCTACAACATTCAGCGATGGACCGTCTTTCCCCGCGGTGGCCACTTCGCGCCCGCAGAGCAGCCCAGACCGCTGGCCGAGGATATTGCTGTGTTCTTTCGTGACCTGGGGTGACACTTGTACTGCGAGGAACACCGGTTCACACTGGTGAGCTCACTTGTGATGCCAGTCCCGGTCTTCGCGCCTGGCGTGAGCGGAAAAGTTTTCCACAATTTAGCATTTATATAAGTATATGATGTGTCATATATTTAGAGAAATTATCCGAAATTTCCACATTTGCATTTAGACCAACTGAGCATCCGCTGGACTTTCCAGTTTTCCTCGACATAAGTTACCTCGGTAATTACGATACGCATTTTGGTTTGCGTTTTATAGGTGACTTCGATACCCTCTGAAACGAATCCACTGCAGCCCTCTTCCCCTCTGCATCTCCTGTTCCTTCGCAGTCCTTTGCCTTGGATTCTTCTGTTTAGGAGCATGTATGCGAGTGGTGTCTGCCCGCAGTCCGCTGCCGACGGCCTGGTTTGTTTCGGCGTCCGTTCTCCTCATTACTGTTCTCATCGCCGGCTGCGGCGGTTCCATTGCAGTCGATCTCAATACCATCGCTGCCGTCTCTGCACCGGCCGGCACGCTGCGTGTGAACCAGACCATGCAGCTGAACTCCAAATACCTCGCGGCCGGGCTCCCGATGAATTTCTATGTCAACGGAATTCTCGGCGGAAACGCCCAGGTTGGCACCATCAGCAGCGCGGGCGTCTACACCGCCCCCGCCGCCGTTCCCACCCCCTACACGGTGCAGATCACCAGTTCCATCGCCAAGTACCCAGACGCCGCCCCGGGCTCGGTCTCGGTCCAGGTGTGGAACCCAATTCCCGGGCTGGCTTCGGTTTCTCCCGGAGGCTTCTCTGAAGGATCGACGACCGTAACCGTAAATGGATCGCAGTTCGTCTACGGAGCACAGATTAGTTGGAACGGAACCCTGGTTCCAACAACATATCTCTCGGCAACCCAACTGGTGGCGCAAATCGTGGCCCCCAACCCAGGCACCTTTCCGCTCACGGTGACCAATCCGAATCCCGGATCGGCAAGTGCACCTCCAATTTCCTTGCAGGTGGGTCCCGGGAAGGTAGTTCTGCTGCTTGAGCCGAACTCCGGAACCGACGTCCGCGTCTCGAACCAGCTCAATCTCGGTTTGATGGTCAGCGGAACCGATAATCCAGGCGTCACGCTGCAGGTGAATGGCATCGCCGGGGGCAATTCGGTGGTTGGAACCGCGGTGTCGAATGCCGATGGCTCCATTACCTACACCGCGCCGGCGGTGGTTCCCACGCCGAGCAACGTCGTTCAACTCACCATCACCAGCATCGACAATCCCTCAGTCGCGGTCACGCAGAACATCTCGGTGATGAATCCGATTCCGATTCTCGCCTCGGCATCGCCGATGTCGTTCGCCCCCGGGCCGGCGACGATTGTGCTGAGCGGCCAGAAATTCATTAACGGCGCGCAGGTGTTGGTAAACGGATCCCCGTCGCCTACGACCTTCAACAGCGGAACGCAACTGACGGCCACCGTCAATCTAACCGAACCTGGCAATCTTGATCTGCAGGTTTTGAATCCCAGCCCCGGTCCGGCGGCGTCGGCCGATCTCATTGCAACCGTTACCGGCACTCCGCCAACGCCCGTCGTTGCTCCCGATGATGCAGCACGCTTCCTTGAGCAGGCCACCTTCGGCGCGACCGATGCCGACATTCACGACGTTTCACTCAACGGTTTCCAGTGGTGGCTCGACCAGCAGTTCGCCATGTCGCCCACGCCTACTGAACCTGCCATCGAACAGGCGGTCATCGTAAACAATCCCCCCTGCGCCACCGGCGATGCGAAATGCAACGCGGCACTTTTCGTCCAGAACAATCAGGACGAAGACCTGGTGGAAGAAAGCTTCTGGCAGCAATCTCTCAGCGCGCCCGATCAACTCCGTCAGCGCGTGAAATACGCGCTGGCGCAAATGTTTGTGATCTCCAGCAATAACTCCACGGCCATTCAAAACATGCCGCGCGGCGAAGCTGCCTTCTACGACACGCTCGGCTCCGATGCCTTCGGCAACTTCAGACAATTGCTCCAGGACGTGACCCTGAACCCGATGATGGGCCAGTTTCTCTCCATGCTCATGAACGATAAGGGCAACGCCACCACCGATCCCGACGAGAACTACGCCCGCGAGGTCATGCAGCTCTTTACCATCGGGCTGTGGCAATTGAATGACGACGGCTCGCAGAAAGTCGACGGCAGCGGCAATCCTATCGCCACGTATTCGAACACGGATGTGATGGGGCTGGCCGCCGTCTTCACCGGCTTCAGTTGGAACATCCCTGGCGACTCGAGTGACGACGCCTGGTCCAACTGCTGCATTTACGTCGGCCCCGGCTACGGCGAAGAGTTGCTGCCTATGCAAAGCTTCCCCAGCCATCACTCGACGGTTGAGAAAGATTTCCTTGGCGTCACAATTCCCGCGTCGGCTACTCCCGATCCCGACGGCGATCTCAAGACTGCTCTCGATACCCTCTACAACCATCCGAACCTGCCGGCCTTCTTCTCCAAGCAGATGATCGTACACATGGTCACCAGCAACCCCAGCCCCGCTTATGTCAACCGGGTTGCCCAGGTTTTCAAGAACGATGGAACCGGCGTGCGTGGCAACCTGCAGGCGGTGATCACGGCGATCCTGCTCGACCCTGAAGCTCGGGACTCGGCCACTGACACCGGCAATCCGCAATATGGCAAGGTCCGCGAGGCTCTGCTCCGCTACACCGAATGGGCTCGCGCATTCACCGCGCAGTCGCGCACCGGCTCCTTCGACAACGGCAGCACCGAAGATCCGATCTGGGGTCTCGGAGAAATGTGGCAGCGCTCGCCCACGGTCTTCAACTGGTTCAGCCCGCTCTACACACCGCCCAACAGCACCATATCCACCGACGGCCTTCTCGCGCCCGAGATGCAGATGACCAACGTTTCCACCGTGGTCGGCTTCATCAACTATTTGCAGAATTCTATCGGCTCCTCCGCCACCGGCGGCCCTGACATCTTCTCGTCTTATGCAACCGAGATGAGTCTGGCCGCGACGCCCGATCAGCTTCTCGACCGCATCAACCTGTTGCTGATGTCGGGCCAGATGAGCAGCGCCCTCTACAACCAGATTCTCGGTGCGATCACTTCCATCCCCATACCCAGCGGCGACCAGAACGCGATCAACGCCGCCTTACTCAGCCGCGTGCAAACGGCCATCTATCTCACCGTGGCGTCGCCCGACTACGCCGCGCAGCAATAACGCATTTCTCTTCTGCTGCGCGCCGAAGATGACACCGCCGAGCGCCGATTACAACGACGAATCGGCGCACTTTAAGAAGCCGGAAACGGCGATAACTGAAGGAGAAATGCTTTAGGAGCCCGACCATGTCCAAGTGCAGCTGCCAGACTCGCCGGCAATTTCTTCGTACCGCCTCCATGGCCTCTATGGCCGGCTTCTATGTCAGTCCCTTTTTCCTTGAGCTCAATTCGGTCGCCGCGATGGCGCAGGGAAGCGGCGGCTCCGGCTATCGCGCACTCGTCTGCGTTTACCTGCAGGGCGGCAACGACGGGCACGGCACCGTAATCGCTACCGATCCCGACTCGTACTCGGCTTTCACCAGCGCCCGCTCCGGCGCGCCGGGGCTCGCTTACCCGATGAGCGAGCTTCTTCCCATCACGCTCCAGACGCCGCAGAGCGGCCGCACTTTTGCGCTCAATCCCTATCTCGCCGGGGTGCAGAGTCTCTTCAACGCCGGCCGCGCCGCTATCGTCGCCAACACCGGCACGCTGGTTGTCCCTGCCAGCAAAACGCAGATCGACAACAACTCGGTTCAGTTGCCCGACAGCCTGTTTTCGCACTTCGATCAAACGGCGGCGTGGCAGGCGATTGCTTCCAATCTGGGCAGCGGCGAGCACGTGGGTTGGGGCGGCGCGGTGGCCGACGCCATCGAAGCCATGAACATGAACTCCAACTCCATGTTCACTTGCATCTCCACCTGCGGCAACGCGCTCTTTTTGGCCGGCGAGACTTCGTTTCAGCTCAACGTCACGCCCGCCGGTCCCATTCCTATCTACGGCCTCACTCAGCCGCCCTTCGGCGCGCAAGCAACCGCAAATCCTCTCAACTCAATCCTCACAGCAGACGAGGCCAACCTTTTCGCTCAGGAGTACGAGATCGTCATCAACCGCTCCATGCAGGCGCAGGCCATGCTCGCTACATCAATGGCCCCTGCGGGCTTCGGCGGCGTCGCCAATCCGCCGCAATATCTGGATCCCGTGACAAAAATGCTTACCGACAACCCGCTGGCCGCCTCGCTGCAAACCGTCGCCCGCATCATCGCCGGGCGCGCTGCTCTAGGTGTCAACCGCCAGATATTCTACGTCCAGCTCGGCAGCTTCGACACCCACAACAACCAGGCGCAGATTCACTCGCAGCTTCTTACTCAACTCGGCGCAGCCTTCGAATACTTCGACAGCCTCATGGTAGGCATGGGCCTGAGCGACAATGTCACCGCCTTCACCATCTCCGACTTCGGCCGCACGCTCACCTGCAACAGCAACGGTACCGACCATGGTTGGGGAAGCCACCACTTCGTGGTAGGTGGCGCGGTGAACGGCCAGAACATGTACGGGACGTATCCAGTTGTCGGCGTCGATCAGGCCAACGACGTCGGCGCAGGCCGCCTGATTCCCACCACCTCGGTCGAGCAGTACGCTGGCACGCTGGCGCAGTGGTTCGGCCTCTCCGACGGCCAGATCCGAACCATCTTCCCCAACTTCGCCAACTTCGGCACCAGTCCGTATCTGGGATTTATGAGTACGTGAGAATGACGCTAGCGTCTGATGTCAATCCCTGAAGTCGGCCCTGAAGCCGGCGCTCCATACACCGGGTCCGCCGTAATGCGCTTCCACGTGCCTGTACCGAGCTTCCCTGTCATCACTACCGCTGTCGAGCCCTGCATCGTGTAGGTCCCCTGGTCGTCCCACGGCGAAACGATGGAGTGCAGCGTGTACTTTCCGTTGCTCGCGGTAAACGTCCCGTCATGCGGCAACGTGTTATCCGGGGCCTCGGTGTGGAAGGTGTAGGTTCCGTTGGCCGAGATCTGCCAGACCCAGATGCCGGAACTGACGTTGAGCCCCCAAAGGCCCACGAGGGCGGGATCGACCGATCCTGGCTTGCCGCCCGGCGGCAGCGGCAGCGGAGATGGGAAGCGTATGTCGTCGCTGCCGCAGGGCGCCAGCCCCACGAAGCAGTTTGTGCCGCCTGCCTTCGCGCAGGCCGCCAGCGCTTGTGCCGCGGCTCCTTCCCGCGTCGCACCCGAGCCGCAGCCATAACGATTCGGGACCGGGTTCTCCGGCGTTGCCAGCGCCACGCAGGAGCCCACCACCGAATAAACCTTGCAGTCGTTGGCGCCGCTCTGCTGGCAGATCTGAAGTGCGCCGCTGTCGACACTGGCCTCCGTGGTCGTCCCCTTCTCTGCGCCGGCCTTCAGCGTCGAGGGAGAAACGGCGATGGCCGCATACCCGAATCCCTGCGCCGCCACCGGCCGCACGCTGAGAGCCGCCAGAACCAGGCTGGCTGCCGCCCACCGAACTAAATGCTTCTTTCGATCTGCTGCCATCGAAGACCGCATGGGCGTATTCCTTCCCAGGGTGACGTGATACTCTCACGATTCCAAGAGTGGCTGAGACAGTCAAGGGAAAAGACAGGGACGAAATTCGGCTTCTAGCCGCTAGCCTCTAGCTAACAACAGAGTGTAATGAGGAGAACAAGCAGGAACAAGACCCGCTCCCCGTGAGCTCCGGGCCCCGCTCCGAGGCGACCGAAACACGGAGAATCCTGGATGCCTTTTTGAGCCTATTCGGCGTAGCGCCATTGCTTGATCTGGTCAACGGCAGCCGTTGAAATGACACCGCCCTGAACAAAATTGCCCCTCAGGTACCCTCCGGAGATCTGCGTTCCGTCGGCGTGCTTCATCTGTACGCGGGAATTGTCTCTGGGATAGGTATTTCGATCCTTGGGGTTGAACTTGCGCCATTCATTCGTCATGATTCGATTCTACGCTCGTCGATGATGTTTTTCGCAGGCGAGGGGCTTGATGCGCAAGCAGGGTTCGCCCGTCACTGGTAAGGCAGCTTCTTGGCAGAAGATGGCTTTGTGATCGACCACTTCGGTTGGTGATCCTGCGCGATCCACTTGCGCTCAACGTGAGACTCAGAACGAAAATTTCCGCTTATCAGGGTGCAGCGATCGTTGGGCGGCGCTCCGCAAATCGGACACTCGAACTCCAATGAGGGATTGTAGTCGGCCATGCCAGCCTTATACCGCGATCCCGCCCAAAGACGATGGTCAGTTTTGAACGCCGCGGGAGAACAGTGGTCGGTAGTCAGGGATCAGGGGTCAGAAAAGCAAGGACCAAGGGAAGAAGGGACCCGCCCCTAGTGGAGCGAGGACGGGGGCACCCGCATGGGCTACCTGGCCGGTTTCCAAGTATTGCCGGGGCGCGCCACGGCATACATCTCCGCCGCGATCTGATCGTAGAGACCCACGCGGTCATCCTTGCCATCCGCCGTCTTGGTTCCATAGAGATCGAAGTGCGTGCGATCGGGAATATAAGTGAAGTGCGCGTGGGCGTCGAGCCCCCGCAACACGGCCTCGAGTTTGTGTGCCGCTCCATCGAGATAAAAAGTATCTGCGGTGCCGACGATGACATGAATCTTGCTGCGAAGCAGAGGGCCGCGCTGCGCCCATGTCGCAGCCACAATGTGAGCGATGTCCCAATGATCTCGCCAGTATGCGGCAACCGCAGGGTCGACTTCGCCGGTGGTGCGGTTGAATATGGGAACCGGGCGCCCGTCGCTGGCACGCGGTGAAAACACCCACTCAAACGAGGCCAGCTGCCCGCCATAGGCGCCCAGCACCGTCTCGAGCTGCGCGAACTGCTGCATGGTGCCCAGCACCGTTCCGTGATCGCGCACGATGGGATACAAAGATCCGTCGGCGCGGTGATAGAGGTTGGCGTGTGGAGCATAGAGATCGTTACCGCTGAAATCGTGAAAATCGCTGGGGTCGGGTGAAGTGGACCATGTGCCGCCAAACACCTTGGGGTAGTTGACCTGCAGTTGCAGCGTGGCCCAGCCGCCCGACGAGTGGCCTTGAAGAAATCTCCCGCTGGTCCGCCCATCCATGCGGTATCTCGACTCGAGATAGGGAATGAACTCGGCCGTCAGTGCGTGGCCCCAGGGACCGTTGTTCACCGAGTCGGCAAATTCGTGAGTGCCCGTCGCGCACGACTCATCGAGCATCACCCAGATCATGGGCGGCATTTTGTCCTGCGCCATGCGCTGGTAAAGACTGGCGCCCATCCGCTCTGCGTACATGAGATCGCCGCCGAACCCATGAGTCCAATACACGGTGGGGTAGCGTTTCTCGGCGTGCGGATCGTATTCGGGTGGCAGAACCACCCACGCGTGCACTTGAATGGTACGGCCTGCAAAGCTGCTCAGCGCTGCGCTGGTCAGTTCTTCGCGGTGCAGGTGCGCCTCTGCATCCGCGGCGATCGTCAGAGCAGGGCGCTCGGGAACCGCAGCGTTCAGAACCAGGTCCGGTTCGGGGCCGGCGCCGGGTGCGAAGCCGGCGAGCGGCACCACGTCGCTCACCAGGTCGCCCGTCCCGCGGCCCGAATAATTGTACGTATGATTCACGTCGAGCACGGCCTGGGCCTGATAATCACCGGGCTTGAGCGATGAGAAGCCGCCGGGGAAGGCAAGATCATCGGCGTCGACATCGACCGATTCGCCGGGCGCTAGCGCGGGAATCTCCTTGGCGGCCACATAGGTCGCGGTCGGCCGAAAAGGATTCTCATCGATTTGCTTGGCTCCAGTCCCCGCCGAGAGAAAGATGAGCAAGCGCCCTGAAACTGGCGCCGTGAACTGTCTGGAAAGCTCGACGCGAAAGAAGAGGTGATGCGGCTCCTGCGCAGCGGAGGAGGCAACCAAGGGAACCGCGGCCAAGACCGTGGAAAGAATTCGGGAAAGTCGCATGGAAAGAAATTATAGGCGAGACGATATCCGCGCTGGCTGAGCCTGCTAGGGCGTGACGATCATTTTGCCTATGCCGTCGCGGTAGTGGCTGGTGAGGTCGAAAGCCTCGCCAATGCGATTGAGGGGACGCGTGTGCGTGAGAACCGGGGCAAACCACTCGGGGTGCTGGCGAAGCAGATCGAGAGCTTCGCCGGTCTCGTTGTTGGAGCGGCGAACGTTGAAGAGGGTGAGCTCTTTGCGACGCATGGTCGAGCTATCGAGGGTGACAAAAGGGCTGGAGTGAATGCCGGTGAGTACGACGCGTCCGGCATTGCGCGCGATCTGAATGGCCTGGGTCGTCGTGTCTTCGGCGGCGGCGCAGTCGATGGCGCAGTCGACGCCGCGCTGCGCGGTAGCGTGGAGAATTTCACCGGCCGCTTCTTGGGGATCGAGGACGGCATGCGCGCCGAGTTCGCGCGCCAACTCACGGCGGTGGGCGAGCGGCTCGACAGCCCAAATCCGGCCGGCGTTGACGGCGCGCAGCGCGGCTATCGTCAGAAGGCCGATGGGTCCGGCGCCGATGACGGCAACGGTTTCGCCGGCGCGGATGGA
>JBEKPO010000138.1:0-10532 GCA_049520675.1 Occallatibacter sp.
TCCGTGTCTGCGCTGAAGTGGAAGGGGCGCATGTCTGGCAGGTTGGCGGGCGAGGCATATCCTCGCGCATCGTCAGCGACCTTAAGGACGATTGGGGCAAGGCAAGCAACTGCACATCGTGCGGCAAATGCATTCAGGCCTGCCCCACCGGCGCTCTCGCCGAGAAAGGATTTGCCGTCCACGAGATGGTCAAGCAGAGCGAACTCGTCTCCCGGCTGGCTGCGCAACGCGCCCCCCACGTCAACGGCGCACGATAGGCCGCCTCTTTCCCAATGTTTCCGGGGCACCCCAGATCCTTGTGACCTTCCCAGACCCTGGCGGGAGTGCTCCCGTCCCGCGTGTTTGGGACCGAGGTGGAACACATCTTAGCTCGGCCAGTCGGCGAGTGCCTCCATCGAGAGTAGGGCAAGCTTCTCCACTGATAGTTTGTGGCGTCCGATGCCCTGCTTCATAGATCATCGCTTCGCATCTCGATTTCGTGTCCTCAGGAGGGACCATGGCGGACGAAGTGATCGCGAACCAGGAAACAATTCTTAAGAACCAAGCCTCAATCCTCACGAACCAGAAGGTCATCGTTGGAAACCAGGCAGAGATCAAGAAAAACCAGAAGGTCATTCTTGGAAATCAGGCCGAGATAAAGAAAAACCAGGGCGCTCTGGCGAAGATTCTTTCCAATCAGAAAGAAATTCTCGCGAATCAGAAAACGATCCTGGCGGCCACGAAGAAGTAGGATCGAAGCCGATCAGGGCGGCTGCCCCCCCTTTTCCCCAGCCCAGTCCAGCACGAAAATGGGGTGCCCAAGTCTCGATTCTGAGACGTGGGAAGCCACGAACCGATCTTCCGCCGGGGTGATCCCAGAGCCTGCCCTGAGCGAAGTCGAAGGGTTTCGACTTTGAGACCTGGGATCGCGCGAACCCTACCCGGCACCCTCACCCTCACTCCCCCGGCCTCTGTTCCCTGTAAAATCAAGATGATGTGCCGGAGGCCCTGCCCGTCTGGCGCCTAATATTGATGAGCGAACAGGAAACAGGGGTTGTTCCCCAGGCGGAAATCGTCTCGCCGGCATGGGAGAGAATCGAGAGGGCGAGGCATCCCCAGCGCCCCTATCCCATGGAATTGATCGAGCGGATCTTTACCGGCTTCAGCGAGATTCATGGTGATCGCGCATTTGGCGATGACCAGGCCGTCGCCTGCGGCCTGGCCCGACTCGGCGACGACGAGGTGATGGTTATAGGCAATCGCAAAGGCGGCTCTACCAAAGAGCGCGTGCGGCGCAACTTCGGCATGCCGCACCCCGAGGGCTACCGCAAGGCACTGCGCGCAATGAAACTCGCCGAGAAGTTTTCCCGGCCGGTCATTACTTTTATTGACCTGCCTGGCGCGTTTCCCGGCGTCGGCGCCGAAGAACGCGGCCAGGCCGAGGCCATAGCGCGCAATCTTCGCGAAATGGCCCGGCTGCGCGTTCCCACCATTTCGGTGATCAGCGGCGAGGGCGGCTCGGGCGGCGCACTTGCGCTTGCCGTCTCCGATCGCGTCTTAATTCTCGAAAACGCCCTCTATTTTGTGATTTCGCCCGAAGGCTGCGCATCGATTATGTGGAACGACGCAAGCAAGAAGGCTCTCGCTGCCGAAGCCATGCGCATTTCGGCCCCCGAGGTAGCGTCGCTGGGTTGCGTGGATGAGATTGTCGCCGAACCGAGCGATGGCATCCAAAGTGATCGTGAGGCCGGGGCTGGTGTGCTGGGTTCAATCCTGCGCAAGCATCTCGATCAGCTCAAGGCAATGCCCATCGACGCCTTGATTGCAGCGCGGCAGCAGAAATTCCGCAACATTGCGCAGTTCTATACGCAAGGCTAATCGCCGGCGCCGCCGACGGAAAGGCTCAGCGGCTCGAAGGCCCAGTGGCTGGAGGGTTTGACCCGATTCTCATGATGGATAGCCGAAAACATCGGCGCGCAAACTGCTGTGTGCGACAGCGCATCATCTTCGATCGCATGGTCTGCGGCAGGAGGCACACTTGATCGCGCCCACTAGCTCCAGCGGTCGGCTGCGTGCCTATTTTCTGTTTGTTGCCGCGCTCCTTTATTTCTTTGTCGCGCGTTCGCTTGCTCATCGCGCTGCCTTGACGTTGGCTGGCGACGCGTGGTTCCCCCTGGTCGAGCAAGTCGCGCTGGCGTTCCTGCTTCTTGTCGGCTATGGCGCCATGGGCTCCTGGATCGACCGCCAGCTCGATCCCATTAGTGAGCAGGGCCTTCCTCGACGCGACGGCTGTCTGAAGGAGATGGGGCTCGGCCTCTCCATCGGGTGGACCATGACCGTGGTTTGCGTGCTTCCTATGATGCTCGCCGGCGGCATCGCCATTTACCTTTCGACCCAGGCATCGAATTGGGGCTGGCTACTTGCCGACGCCGCGTACTTTGTTTTTTCCGCCCTGGCGGAGGAAATAGCCTTTCGCGGTTACGCCTTCCAATGCTTTGCTCGCGCGGTTGGCCCGCTTGGGGCCTCTCTCGGTTTCGCGGCCATCTATGCGATCGTGCAACAAGTCGTGCCCGGTTCCAGTCACGCCAGCTTTTTCGTCGCTGCGGCCTTCACCCTTTTGCTCTCCGCAACCTACCTGCGCACCCGGGCCCTCTGGGTCAGCTGGGGTCTCAACTTTGGTTGGAAAGCCTGCAGGGCTCTCCTCTTTGGTCTCGCAGTCAACGGCGTCGGCACCCACTCGCACCTCGTGCAGGGTGACCCGATGGGGCCATTTTGGCTGACTGGAGGCGCCTTCGGCCTTGATGGCAGTTGGCTTGCCTTCCTCGTCATGCTGACGGCGCTGCCCTTCGTCTTTCGCCTCACCAGAGACCTCAATTACCGCTACAACGCTCCGGTCCTTATTCCCGCAGGCATTCCGGTTGACATCGACGCCGCAGCACGCGCGCAGCACGAAACAGCCATGGGCTCGCCCGCTCCCGCAACACCTCAACTCGTTCAAATCGGTTCGGCTGCCCCGGTTCTCGCCGATCCGTCCGGCGCCTCTTCCGTCATCGACTCCGCTCATCCCCAACCCTAGCCGAGCAAAGCCTGCGTTGCGCTTTGACGAAGCTGATCGGCTGTCCGAGACTTTCCGCATTGACACTGAACAGCTAGGAGCTAGAAGCTAGCAGCTAACAGCTGCTTCTTTATGGACAAGTTCGTCATCAACGGCGGCAATCCTCTGGTTGGCACGGTTCACGTTGCCGGTGCAAAGAATTCTGCGCTGCCCTGCATGGCTGCGGCCATCCTTACTGAAGACGAGATTACTCTCGAGAACATCCCCCAGGTGCGCGACATCGAAACCGAACGCCGGCTGCTCGCTTCCATGGGGGCTCGAGTCGAATTGCGCCAGGGAGAAGGCCGTGACCGCACGACAATCAGCTGCCGCGCACTCTCTGATCCCGTAGCGCGTTATGAGATCGTCAAGACCATGCGCGCCAGCTCGCTGGTTCTCGGTCCGCTTATCGCCCGCGCCGGCACAGCTCGCGTCGCTATGCCCGGCGGTTGCGCCATCGGCGGTCGCCCCATCGACCTCCACATCAAGGGCCTGGAAAAAATGGGCGCGGTCATCGTTCAGGAGCACGGCTACCTTGAGGCCAGTGCCTCGCGACTCCATGGCGCACATATCGTCTTCGACAAAATCACGGTGACCGGCACAGAGGATTTACTGATGGCGGCGGTCCTCGCCGACGGCGAAACATTGATGGAAAACTGCGCGCGCGAGCCCGAGGTTGGCGATCTTGCCGGTCTGCTGACGGCCATGGGCGCCAGGATTCAAGGCGCTGGAACGGCCACGATCCGCGTACAGGGCGTTACCAGCCTGCACGGCGCAGCCTATCGCATCAATCCCGATCGCATCGAGGCGGGGACTTTGCTGATCGCCGGCGCCATCACCGGCGGGGACCTGGTCGTCGCCAACTGCAATCCAGATCATCTTGGAGCCGTCATCGCCAAGTTGCAGGAGGCAGGCGCCCGCATCGATGTGCTTGGGCCCGATTCGGTGCGCGTCCGCCCCGCCGATCAGCTTCGCGCAGCCGATATTTCTACCGAAGAATATCCAGGTTTCCCCACCGACATGCAGGCCCAGTACATGACGCTGGCCACGCAGGCCGAGGGTGTCAGCCAGGTGCGCGAAAACATCTTCGAGAACCGTTTCATGCATGTGCAGGAGTTGGTGCGAATGGGAGCAAACATCAAGGTCGACGGCAAAACAGCGACTGTGCGCGGGCCGGCCCGGCTTTCCGCGGCCGCAGTGATGTGTTCCGATCTGCGCGCCTCCGCATCGCTTGTTCTGGCCGCTCTTGTCGCCGAGGGCGAAACGATTATCGACCGCGTCTATCACATGGACCGTGGCTACGAGCGCATTGAAGAGAAACTGAGCCTCATCGGAGCTCAGATCAAGAGGCTCGGCAACGTCTTTCCCTCCAAGTTGGAAAAAGCGCTGATCCACTGACCACCCGGCGCGGAAGTGATGCATCTAAGCCTCCAGATTCTGCCGGAGAGCTTTGTTTTCAACAAGTCGCAACGAATGGTTTGTTGTGGGGTTGATAAGATTATTAGCCGGAACGAACCGGAGTGTCCGGCAGAATCAAAACCCCTGGAGGGCAAATGATCGTGAAAAGGACTGTACTAGCTGGGCTGCTTGCTCTAAGTCTCACACCTGCGATCGCACTGGCGCAGGTCATCGTCCGCGTGGCTCCGCCGGCACCAATCGTCGAAGCGCATGAACACGCACCGCATCCCGGATGGGTTTGGGTTGACGGTTACCACCGCTGGAATGGCCATCGCTATGTTTGGGTACATGGCTACTGGGCACATCCGCCGCATCCGGGCGCCGCCTGGGTTGCACATCACTGGGAGCAGCGCAACGGCGGTTGGGTGCTGGTAGAAGGCCGCTGGCAGTAAGCCACAAACGAAACAGAAAAGCGGGGCGCACACCCCCGCTTTTCACTGATCTGTGACTCTTGGCTTCTGGCCGCTGACCGCTGCCTTATCGGATTTCAATCACATCGCTTGCCGATGCCGCGGCTCTTTCGGCCTCTGCCATTACCGTTTGCGCCAGAGCGTAGAACGCAGCAGCCTGCGGGCTCTTCGGACCGGCAAGCGCCACCGGCAATCCTCTGTCGCCGCCTTCGCGAATTGCCGGCACCAGCTCGATCGATCCGAGAAACGGCACGTTGAACTGTTTCGCGGTCCGCTCTACGCCGCCGCGCGCAAAGATGTCGATCTCCTGGTGACAATGCGGGCACGTGAAATGGCTCATGTTCTCTACCATTCCCAGAACATCCACATTCACCTGCGCAAACATCTCCAGCGCCTTGCGCGCATCCTCAAGGCTGACGTCGCTCGGTGTCGAGACCACAACTGCTCCCGTCAGCGGCACGGTCTGCACCAGCGAGATGGCTACGTCGCCGGTTCCAGGCGGCAGGTCGACGATCAGGTAATCGAGCTCACCCCAGTTCACTTGCTGCAGAAACTGGCGAATAATCTGGTGCAGCATCGGCCCGCGCATCACCAGCGGCTTATCGCCAGGCGAGATGTACCCGATCGAAATGGTCTTGATGCCGTGCGTGAGATTGGGTTCAATCACGTTGCCCGCACCGATCCGCGGCGATTGCGACGAACCCATCATCAACGGGACATTGGGCCCGTAGACGTCCGCGTCCATCAGGCCCACGCGCTGTCCCAGCTTCGAAAGCGCGATCGCCAGGTTCACCGCTACCGTGGTCTTGCCCACGCCGCCCTTGCCCGATCCCACTGCGACGATCTTGGCTACACCGGGCAACGCCACCGGCTGCGGCATCGCATGACCATGCGCCATCGGAATTCTCCCATTCAAAGTTTACAGGACGCGTTCTCGCCGTTTACGGCTCGGTTTTCCCGCCATCGCTCACGGCGGCTGCCGCCAGCTTCGCCGCCTTGCGTCTCGCGCTCTCGCGCTCCCTGTGTTCGCGCCGCCGCAGAGCATCCTCATACCGTCTGATTTCATCGGGGGTTTCCGGTTTCAGCGGCGGAACCGTCTGCATCCTTCCATGCTCGTCGACTGCGACGAAAACCAGGTAAGCACTGGCTACGTGGGCCACTGCGCCGGTGCGCGTGTTCTCGGCCCACACTTTCACGCCCACCTCCATCGAATGAGTAAATGCGCGATTCACGCTCGACTTCAGGGTCACCAGATCGCCCAGCCTGACGGGCTGAATAAAGTCAATGTGATCCATTGCCGCCGTCACCACATGCGTTCGCGCATGCCGGTAGGCCGCCATCGCCCCGGTCACGTCAATAAAGTGCATCAGACGCCCGCCCAGCAGGTTGCCCAGCATGTTTGTGTCGTTGGGCAGGATGATCTCTGTCATTTCCGACTGCGTGCTCGCCACCGTACGTACGATCGGCTTGATCTCGTGACTATCCATCGCGCCTCCGTTCACATTCGCGCATTTTTTCTCACCGTCTTTATCTCCAGCCAGCTACAATGAATCTAACGACAGGCACCGTCACGTCGGGTGGCTTTGCGTGTCCAGTTCCAGTTTCGGCAATCCTTGCCGATTTCGCAAATCCTCCGAGGTCGGCGGCCGTTCATTCGGGCCAAACACGAGCGTGATGGACAAAATTCGACGACTCAGAGAAATCCTGACGCTGGACCCGAAGAATAGCTTTGCCCGTTATGGAATTGCTATGGAGTTGGTGGGCCAGGGGAACACGGTTGAGGCGTTAGCAGAGTTCGATATTCTGCTATCGAATGACCCGGATTACACGCCTGCCTACTTCATGGCAGCGCAAACTCTGGCCGGCGCTGGCAAAAAGCCTGAGGCCATTGAGCGTTTGAACGCAGGCATTGGCTGCGCTGCGCGCGACGGTAACAGCCACGCCCTCAGCGAGATGCAGGCAATGCTTGATGAACTTCATCGCCCGTAGGCAGGCAGGCTTTATGACCTGCTTACGGCCGCCATTTAGAATCAGCGCGGCCGGGTCGGCAACCCAACATTTTTGTGCACACGCAGCTTCTGTCCGGCATCCAATAGTCCTCGGGGAGTCGCCATGCCTAAGTACTCCATCGTTGTGCCGTTTCATAACGAAGAAGAAAACGTGACGGTTCTTTACGCGCGTCTCAAACAGGTTATGGAGCAGTTCGACGACTTGTTTGAGCTGGTTCTGGTCGATGATGGATCCAACGATCGGACCTATAGGCTGCTCGAGGAAATCGCCGCCGTCGACAGCCGCGTATTGGTTGTCAAGTTGCGCCGTAATTTCGGCCAGACATCGGCCATGGCCGCCGGATTCGACCACGCCAGCGGCGATTACATCCTTGCCATGGATGGAGATTTACAGCACGATCCCTGCGATATTCCGGCGTTTCTTGAAAAGCTTGATGAAGGCTACGATGTCGTTTCGGGTTGGCGAAAGACACGCATTGACAGCTTTATTCTGCGCCGCTTTCCTTCGATATGCGCGAATAAGCTGATGGCGTGGCTCTCCGGCGTGCAAATTCACGACTTTGGCACGACCTTCAAGGCCTATCGCAGAGAGGTTATCCAGAACATTCCGTTGTACGGTGAGCTGCACCGTTTTATCCCCGCGCTGGCCAGTTGGTACGGTGCCTCGATCTGTGAAGTTCCCATCCGCAACGTGAACCGTGAACGCGGCAAAAGCCACTACGGTCTGGGGCGCACATTTCGCGTGGTCTTTGACCTCATGACCATCCGCTTCCTGCTCAAGTACATGAGCAGGCCAATGCACTTTTTCGGAGGGATGGGCCTCTTGGGTCTACTTTCCGGAAGCGCCATTGCCACCACCTTGCTCGGCATCAAGCTTCTCAATCCTCACGTGCACGTTCTGGATGCTCACGGCCCGATGTTCATCATAGGTTCCGTGCTCATGGTCGCCGGCATCCAATTGCTGGCTATCGGGCTGCTCGGCGAACTCCAGGTGCGCCATTATTACAGCAGCCGTTGTCCTGCCTCTTACACTGTTGATCGTCTCGTGCGCTTGGCTCCTGCCGACGAGCAGAACCTTCTCTCTGGCCGCCGCGATGGACTCCAGTAATCAAAGAGGCGAAGTAAAGAGCCCGGCATCTCAGTCGAAGATTGTGTCTTTGAGAGCAATCCCAGCCTCGGCCGGATCGAAAACCGGTCGCCGTCACTGGTCACGATCTAGCCGGCCTTAAGCCTCCGGTGTCTTGGCCTCTCTGTTCTGTCCCTTGCCTTCAACTGGTCTCAAGGTTCATCCTTATCGCAGTCATGAAAGCCATTCAGATTCGATCGACAGGCGGACCTGAGGTCCTCGAGCTTGTCGATCTGCCTATTCCAGAGCCCGGCCCAAGTCAGGTTCTGGTTCGCACCGAAGCCACCGGTGTCAACTTCATCGAAATCTACTTCCGCAAGGGTGTTTACAAAGCTGCGCTTCCTTTGATTCCCGGCAGTGAGGCAGCGGGCACGGTCGAGGAACTCGGCCCCGGCGTGACGGGATTCAAGGCCGGCGACGCTGTAGCTTCTACTAGCGTCATGGGCAGTTATGCCGAATACGCGTTGGTTCCCACCGCGCAACTTGTGAAGATTCCCTCCGGAGTGAGCATGGAACAGGCAGCTGGCGCCCTGCTGCAGGGCATGACGGCGCACTACCTTACTCATTCCACGTTTCCCTTGAAGGCGGGTGACATCGCACTGGTACAGGCGGGTGCAGGCGGGGTCGGCCTGCTGCTCACTCAGATGGCCGCTCACATAGGCGCGCGGGTCATCACCACCGTTTCCACAAAGGCCAAGGCCGTCCTTTCGCGCGAAGCCGGTGCCTCCGAAGCGATTCTCTATACCGAGCAGGACTTCGAGTCCGAGGTCAAGCGTATGACCAACGGAAAGGGCGTCGACGTGGTGTACGACTCGGTCGGAAAGACTACCTTCGACAGGAGCCTCAACTGCCTGCGGCCGCGCGGCCTTCTGGCCCTCTTCGGCGCGTCCAGCGGCCCGGTCCCGCCTTTCGATCCCAGCCTGCTCAACAGCAAGGGCTCGCTCTTCCTTACCAGACCAACGCTCTGGCACTACATCGCCACTCGCGCCGAACTTGAGTGGCGCGCCAACGATGTTTTTGGATGGATCGCCAGCGGCCAACTCAAACTGCGCACCGAGCACACGTATCCTCTGGCCGAAGCGGCACAGGCGCAAACCGACCTCGAAGAACGCAGGACGACCGGGAAAATCCTGCTTGTTCCCTGATCGCGGATCATTCTGCGAACCTCGAACCACAAATCGCGCTTCACTCCTTCACTCCTTACCACGAACCACGATGACCATCTCCGTCTCCTCCACCGATCGCGTCTTCGTTCTTACCGGCGCCGGAATCAGCGCCGAGAGTGGCCTGCCCACCTTCCGTGCGTCGGACGGCTTATGGGCCGGATACAACGTGGAAGAAATCTGCACCCCCGAAGCTTTGCGACGCAACCCGGCGCTGGTGTGGGAGTTTTATTCCAAGCGTCGGGCCGACTGCGAAAAGGCAACGCCTAATCCCGCGCACATCGCGCTCGCCGAACTCGAATCGCAGATCCCCGGCCGCTTTTTTCTCTGCACGCAAAACGTCGACGACCTGCACGAGCGCGCCGGCTCGCGGAATCTGATCCACATGCACGGCGAGCTGGCTAGATCGCGCTGTGAGCGCGAATGCGGCCGCCCGCCTCTTGAAGACCGCGCCGTCTACGCCAGCCTGGACGAGGTCCCGCGCTGCGCCTGCGGTGGCCGCCTGCGCCCGCATATCGTCTTCTTCGGTGAAATCCCCCTGGAGATGCCGCGCATTGAACGGGAAATCTCAAACTCCACGCTCATGCTCGTCATCGGAACCTCCGGCTCCGTCTACCCCGCGGCCAACTTCGTCCACTGGGCGCGCCAGGCCGGCGCCCGCACCGTTTACATCGGCCCGGAGCGCCCGCTCAATGCTGAAGCCTTCACCCAAATCGTCGAAGGCAAGGCCGGCGAAGTCATGCCCGGTCTCTTCCGCATCGAGTCCTGATTCTTCCGAGACCTCCGTCCGATCCACCGCCGGGTGCCCCACCCTCGGCGCGTCTTTGTTTTTGCGCATAGGGTGGGCTTACGCCCAACTCCCGCTGCCTCAAATCTCGCTTCCGGCGTTTAATAGTTGAACCGGTAGCGAAACTCCCCGTAAATCTGCCGTGGGTCGTTCCAGTGAAATCCACCGAACGTCAAACTGTTATCCAGCTGCACACGGCGATTTGCCACATTCACCGAGTTCGCCGAAATAGTGAATTTCTCCGCGAAGGTCTTACCGGCAGAGAGATCGAACGTGGTGTGGCTTGGCAGGTACGGCCCGGGGTACTGCGCCTGGGGCATCCCGTACAGGCCATTGGTGAATCCCGAGCCGTAGGAGACATTTGTTGAAGCGAAGGCCTTCCAGGGCAGAATGCCGTTGAAGCCCACACTCAACGTGTTTCTCTGGTCATGGTCGACAGGAGCAAGTCCTGGCGGAATGTTGACTGTTGAGAGCGGGCACGCCGACGTAGCCGGCGTCGGGCAGAT
>JBEKPO010000139.1:0-9976 GCA_049520675.1 Occallatibacter sp.
CTGGTCAACGACGCCTGCGTGCTGCTGGGCAAGCCTAACGCCTACGGCTCGATCTTCCGGTTCGAAGGACAGGCAAGCGTATTCGCCGCCGAGAACGGGCCGTGCTATCGCTGCCTGTATCCCGAGCCGCCACCTCCCGGCCTGGTTCCTAGTTGTGCCGAGGGAGGCGTGCTGGGGATCCTGCCAGGCCTGGTGGGCGTGATTCAGGCGACTGAGACTATCAAACTGATCCTGGGCATTGGTTTGCCGCTCATCGGCCGGCTGTTGCTCGTGGATGCGCTGAATATGCGCTTCAGGGAGCTGAAGCTTCGCAAAAATCCCGATTGCCCCGTATGCGGCACGCATCCCACGGTGACCCGGCTGATTGACTATGATCAGTTCTGCGGCATCGCGCCGGCAGCGAAAGAGGAGAACCCAGTGAAGAATGGAATTCCGCAAATCGCGGTGACCGATTTGAAGAAGCGCCTCGACGCAGGCGAAGACCTTTTCGTTCTCGACGTTCGCGAGCCCTTCGAATACCAGATCGCCAATATTGGCGGCACGCTCATTCCGATGGGCCAGGTCCCACAGCGCCTGGACGAGATCGATCGCAATCGCGAAATTGTCGTTCAGTGCAAGTCGGGCGGGCGAAGCCAGCGCATTGCGGAGTTCCTGAAGCAGGCAGGGTACGAGAAGGTCGCTAATCTGGCCGGCGGAATTCTCGCCTGGTCGGATCAGGTAGATCCGTCAGTGCCGAAGTATTGAGCTGGCTGCATCGAGCAAGCGACCGCGGCGTCAGAGGATTCAGCATGCCCCTTCGATCGCAGTGTGGGGTCCTCGAAGTTCGTAACGGAGGCCGAAGCCGCGAAATGCTGGTCCTTCGACTCCATTTGGCCAAAAATCGGGCCAAACGTCGCTCAGGATGACCAGGGTGTTGATGCTTCGAACTTCAGTTATAGGCGCCTGCGGTATTTGCTAAACCGACGTAAAGGGTTGGAGCACCGGGCGGGAATTGAACCCGCGAATACTGGTTTTGCAGACCAGCGCGTTAGCCACTTCGCCACCGGTGCCCGTTGGTAAAACTTGAGCGATTGTGCTCCACTTCGCGTCTCGCACTGTCGCCGCTGGGGCGCGACTTGGCGCAAGCCGTTCCGTGACGCACTGACTCCGGTTTTTGCGGTCCGCCGCGCAGGAGCGGCGGAAGCCTCCCCCCGGACTCACTTTGTGAGCACTGCTTCCTCCTGCGGCTGCGCCACTGTGCGCAGGTACGGCTTCACTGTCTTGTAACCGGGAAAGATCTTGTCCGCCTCTTCGTTCGAAACCGCCCCCGTGATGATCACGTCGTCACCCTGCTTCCAGTTCGCGGGAGTGGCGACACGGTGCTTGGCGGTAAGCTGTATTGAGTCGAGAACGCGGATGATCTCGTCGAAGTTGCGGCCCGTGGTCATGGGATAAGCCAGCGTCAGCTTGATGCGCTTGTCGGGTCCGATCACAAAGACCGTGCGCACCGGCGCGTTTTGCGCGGGGGTGCGGCCATCCGAGGTGTCGCCTGCGTCGGCCGGCAACATGTCGTAGAGCTTGGCGACCTTGAGTTCCGGATCGCCGATCAGCGGATAGTTCACCGCATGGCCGCCCACTTCCAGGATGTCGGCTGTCCACTTGCTGTGGTTTGAAACCGGATCGACGCTGAGCCCAATCACCTTGGCTCCGCGCTGGGCAAACTGTTTCTCCAAACTGGCTACCGCTCCCAGCTCGGTGGTGCATACCGGCGTAAAGTCCTTGGGGTGCGAGAACAGCACCGCCCATCCGTCGCCAATCCATTCGTGGAAGTGAATGGGCCCCTGGGTGGTTTCAGCGGTAAAGTCCGGTGCGAGATCGTTGATGCGGAGTGACATTGAGCATTTCCTCCTAGGGAAGTTTCCGGGTTGATGAATGGACGCGCAAAATGAAAAACCCACTCGGCCTGTTCGGCGGCGAGTGGGTTTGAGAGTTCTCGAAGGCTAAGTTCGATTCTCTAGACACACACCCGCAGCCGGCTGCAGCAACAGCAGCACAGACCAGCGCGGGTTGAAGAGAATGCTGACATACAAAATCAGATGCAAGATCGCATCTGCAAAGCCAAGATCAGCTTAGAACCGGACGCATCGGCGTGTCAACCTGTGTTCCAGCCAGATCCTGGGGCGATTGCGGCATCGAGCGCATCAGGGAGGATCGATTTGGCCGTGCGATACACTCAGACAGCGAGGCGGCCGCCAGCGGTTTCTCGTAAGGGAGTAGGAAGAGAATATGACATCCTGGCTCAACGGTGAATGGCCGTGGTATGTAGCTGGTCCTGCAATTGGCCTATTGGTCCCGGCTCTGGCGATCGCCGGCAATAAAGCCTTCGGAATCTCCAGCAGCCTGAGTCATTTATGCGCAGCGATCGCTCCGGGCAAGATCGAATACTTCCGGTATGACTGGCGAAGAGCAGGTCTTTGGAATCTTGTCTTCCTCACCGGAGTACTAGGCGGCGGATTCCTGGCCGCGCACACCGGCACCGTCCACTCGGTCGCCATTTCGGACGCAACCAAAGCGACGCTTGCGCAGATGGGGATCCACAATTTCTCCGGAGTTGCCCCGCAAGAAATCTTTACTTGGCACTCTCTTCTTACCGCGAGAGGATTGATCCTGATCGTTTTTGGAGGATTCCTCGTGGGGTTTGGGACCGCCTATGCCGCCGGCTGCACATCGGGTCATGCCATCAGCGGCTTGGCAAATTTTCAATTGCCGTCCCTTATCGCTGTGATTGGATTCTTTGCCGGCGGGCTGGCAGCAAGCTTTTTCATCCTCCCCTTCGTGATTGGAAAACTATGACGGACCAAGCATCCTTGCGATTCGAAGGTTGTGGCGAGGAAGCGGCCGATGCATCGCGGGTACGGCCAGGTTTCTGGCCCGTATATCTGTTGCTGGGTATCGTCTTCGGTTTTGTCTTATACCGCTCCGAAGTTCTTTCCTGGTTCCGCATTCAGGAGATGTTTCATTTTCAATCGTTCCGTATGTACGGCATCATCGGCTCAGCGGTCGTGACAGCCGCCGTCTCACTTTCCCTGCTGAAGCGGATGAAGCTCAAGTCTGTTTCGGGCGAACTCATCTCGCTGCCGCCGAAAGCTCTGGGCAGCGGCATTCGCTATCTGGCAGGTGGCGCGATCTTCGGCCTGGGCTGGGCTTTAACCGGAGCCTGCCCCGGGCCGCTCGTTGCACTCATCGGCGGCGGCGTATCGGTTATGGCTGTTGCCTTGGTCAGCGCTTTGCTTGGCACGTGGGTTTACGGCTGGCTCCGGCCGCGGCTGCCACACTAGCCTTCAAGGAGCAAAGGAGCACCGGACGTCACGACCCAACTCGTGGCTTTCAGGAACCCACACACGCTGCCGCGGCGTCTTCCTGGGTGTCGAAGACCTGGAAGAGATCGAGGACACCGACCATCTTGAGCGTCTTAGAGACAAAACTAGTGGGTTTGACGAGCTTGACACTTCCCCCGAGCTTGGAGGATGAGCGGAGGGCGTTGACAATGGACCCCATGCCCGAAGAATCGAGAAATGGCACGGCCTCGAGGTCAAAAATGAGATAAATGTGACCGCTCGAAAGAGCATTGAGGAAAGCCGCCTCGAACTGGCTCACCGGCTCGCCGGTCACTAGCCGGCCCTTGACCTTCAAAGTGCAGACTAATCCGTTCTCTTTGATATCCAAATCCACGAAAGATCCCCTGAATGAGATTCCGCTTTACTGTGGGAAGTCCTGCTTGTTAAGCTGTGCCAATAATTCTCGTCGATGCATCACCTTGTCAAGGGTGGCCGGGGGGTCGAGGTGGATGCGCGCATCGATGAGCCATTCAATTTCATTAGATGACCGGCCGGGAACGCTGGTTGGGCCATGCATCTGGCAAGACGCCGCGTCCGCAAGAAGACCGGGCGACGGCGAAAAAGCTCGCGCCTCTCAGTTTTCCTTGATTCGAAGCGGGCAACCTCCCAAGTTCTCGCCCGTGCTTTTGAGCGCCGTAATTTTGCAGCGCAAAGTAAGCTGAATGAACGATTCCGGAGATACGCCGCCCATGGATGACGTGAGCGCAATCCCGTTGCTAAACGAGACTGCCATTGAGACGGCGGCGCAGCTATTGACTGCGTTCGACGGCGCGTCCCGAGCGGCCATGATCGCCTCTGCCATAGCCAGCCTGCTGCCGGACAGCGCCTGCCTCGTCCACCGGTATCAGCCCGAAAACGCGGCGCCGTGGACCATCGTGGGCTTGGCGGGAGATGTTTCGCTTGCAGATGCACAGCACGCCGGGAGGTGGCTCTTTGCAACGCCCGTTGAGTTTCCGGCCGCGGGGCAGGTCTACGACAAGAATCGCCTGAACCGCGAAGACTACGGGCACATCCATGCCACCCGCTCAATCGCCGCGATTGCCTACCTGCCCGTGGAATTCGGAGGGCAGTTGGTGGGAGTTCTCGAGATCGTCGCTTTTTCGGGAGCAATCGACGAGCGCCAGCTCGTAGACCTGGCTCCCATCGTGCGTCTCACGGGGCCGGCACTCCTCTCGGCAGAGCAGTTCGAGCAGCAGCGCCAAACCCTCCTGGATTCAGTTCATCGCATGTCGCAGCTCTACGACCTGGAGAAGTCGCTGAACGCGACGCTCGAAATCGATGCAGTGGTTACGATGACGCCGAAAAAGGCCGCTGCCATGATGCCGTGCCAGGCCATACATCTGTGGCTCTTCGATGGGCCGGACTTGCGGTTGGTCTCGAGCGAAGGGGTCGACGACACGGTGGAAGTGGGCATGGTCGAGGCTCCGGGAGCGGGTTACGTCGCCGATATGGCCGAGGAAGGCGAACCGCTGCTGATTACGGATGAGGACGACGAACGGTTGCAGGCGCGCAACGCGCGGCGCAGTCCGGAGAGCTCGATCGCTCCAGTGAGCAATGCGCTCCTGGTTCCGCTGATGCAGGACGAGGCAGAGATCGGTGTTCTCGAAGCGATCAACCGCGAGGACCATCCCTTCGACGACGACGACCTGTTCCTGCTGTCATCGATGGCCGAAACCGTCTCGAGCGCGCTGAAAAATGCCAGTCTGATGATGGCCGAGCGGAAGTTGGAGATCCTGAAGGTCCTGGTGCAGGTCAGCGCGGAGATCACTTCCACGCTGCGCCTCGATCGGTTATTGCAGATTGTCGTCAACAGCCCGCAGAGCGTGCTGCCTTACGAGCTCTGCGCCATTGCGCTGGACAACCGTGGACGGCTGCAGTTGAAGGCGATATCGGGCATGGCTCGGCTGCCCATCGGAGATGTGGCCGTAGAGCGAGTGGAACGACTGGTGCGCTGGCTATCGCCACAGCCCGATGCCTTGCACATCAGCTGGCACGAGGGGTCGGAGACCGACGAAGCATCGGGCCTGGAGCCGGAGGTACTGCAACATTTTCAGGAGACCGGCTACCGCGCCCTCTACACTGTGCCCCTGAATGACGACCAGGGGAGGGTGGGCGAGCTGATCTACGAAAGCAGCGACCCGGACTTTCTTGGTGTAGCGCAGATCGAAATGATCAAGGTGCTTGCCGGCCAGGCTACGGTGGCGTTGCGCAACGCGCTGCTCTACCGAGAAGTGCCGTTGATCAACCTGCTTGAACCCCTCATGCAGAAACGCGCGGCCCTGATGCGCACCACTGGCCAGCGCCGGTTGGCTTACGCCGTCATTGCCGCAATTGTCATTCTCTTCCTGGTTCTTTGTCCTTTGCCGATGCGAGTGGAAGGCAACGCCCTGATAGAAGCCCAGCACCTGGTCACGGTGGCCGCGCCGGCCGAGGGCAATGTAGACAAGATCTACGTGCATGAGGGGCAGAGGGTCGCCGCCGGCGAGGTTTTAGGCACCTTGAACGACTGGCAATGGCGCGCCAACCTGGCCGCTGCCGAAGCCAAGTATCAGCAGGCGTTGCTGGCGATGGAAGACGATCTGGCGCATGGCAGCGCGCGTGCCGGCGCCGACAGAGCCAACGTAAACTACCTTCGCTCCGAAGCTGCTCAGGCGCGTTCCCGCCTGGACAGCGCGCAACTGCGATCGCCTATTGCCGGCATCGTGGTTACCCCCAATCTCGAGAATGCCGCCGGCGAGCATCTGGACGCGGGTGCCCCGTTTACCCAGGTCCTCGACATCAACTCGGCCGTGGCTCGAATTGCCATAGACGAGGGAGACGTGGGACTGCTGCATTCCGGCCAACCCGCCGCGATCAAGCTGGACAGTTATCCGCAGCGAACCTGGCGCAATGCGGTTTCGGTGGTAAGCCCGCAGGCAGTGGCCGGCGACGGCGAGCGCACCTTTTCTGCCGAAGTTCCGGTGCCCAATGCGGAAGGCGCGCTGCGTGCCGGCATGAGCGGGAAGGGAAAGATATCTATCGGCTACCGTCCAGCAGGGTATGTGCTGCTGCGCCGACCGGCTTTGTGGCTGTGGCAGACGCTGTGGAACTGGATTGGTTGGTGACCCATGCATGTTCGCTTGAATGGCCGAAACTCATCTCTCATCGCGATGGCGGCAGCACTGTTATGCGCCGGCTGCGATACGAATTCTGCGCCGCCGGTCGCCGCCGCATCAGCGCCGGTAAGCGCTGCCACGCCCGCGCCGCCCGCGCCCAGCGCGCCCGATGCGAAGACTTTTGCCACCAGCGGCCCGCTTGTCGCCGAACAGCAGGCCGACGTAGGCGCGGAGCGCGACGGCCGCATCGTCGAGATCGACGTGCAGATTGGCGATCGTGTGCGAGCCGGTCAGTTGCTGGCGCGGCTTGACGACCGCATCCTGCAGGCGAACTGCGCCGGGCTAAAGGCGCGAATCGCCGCGGCCCAGGCCCAGGTTCGCGACTGGAAGGCCGAGCAGGAAAGCGCCCACGCCGATTTGCGCCGCGCCGATGTGCTGCTCCAGGAGAAGATCCTGAGCCAGGAGAACTGGGAGGTCTCGAAGTACAAAGTGGACGAGACCACAGCCCAGGTCGAGCGCTACGAGAGTGAGCAGGCGGCGGCTGAGGCCGACCTGAGTGCGACCCAAGTCCAATTGGACCAGTCGCACATTGTGGCGCCGTTTGCCGGCGTGGTGGGCCGCAGCTCGGTGCGCCCCTACAGCCAAGTGAAGGCCGGAGACCCGCTTTTCTGGATTACCGCGGAGGCTCCCCTGCATGTGCTGTTCACCGTGCCCGAGGCGCTGATGGCTTCGTTCAAATCGGGCACGCCGCTGGAACTGACCACCGCGGATTACCCCGGTCTGCATCAGGCCGGCCGCATCTTTCGCGTGAGTCCGGTCGTCGACCCAGCCAGCGGCAGCGTGCAAGTGATCGGCGCAGTCGAGCATCCTTCTCCGCTGCTCAAGCCGGGAATGACCATGCAGGTGCGGTTGGCGCCATGAATCTGAGTGAAGCCCTCGACGCCGCGCTTCCGGAAATACCTAAAACGCGCACTGCGCTTAAGCGCCCACCGGCTCTCGATCCGGACCTGGTGGTCCGTGAGGATTTCGTCGATGGCGAACCGGTCGTGGCCGTAATGCAACGCGGCAGCAACAGTTTTTTCCGTTTCATGCCTTTGCAATGGCAGATTTTGCAGCTTTTCGACGGCGCCCGTACCTATGACGAGATCGCCGAATTGTTCACGGCGCAGACCGGCATGCCGATCGGGGCAGACCAACTGCGGACCTTTGCCGAAACCATGGAGCGTGATAATTTCTGGTACAAAACACCGCAGGAGAAAAACCTGGCGCTGAGCCAGAAGCTGACGGACCAGCGCGCACGGCGCGCCGCACGCAAGTCAAAATTCAACCTTGCCCACATGAGCTTCCCGGGCTGGGACCCGGACAACTATCTCAGTTGGCTCGACAACGCCGTCGGGCGCTTTGTCTACAGTCCGTGGTGCACGCTGGCCGTGGTACTGCTCTTCCTCTTTGAGGCTTCAGTCTTCATCGCCAAATGGAATGTGATCGGACCCGATATTCCGGTCTACTACAATTTCACCCAAAAAACTCTGCTCGATCTGGCGCAGTTCTGGCTATTGTTCCTGGCCCTCGGATTCATTCACGAAACAGCCCACGGCCTGACCTGCAAGCACTACGGCGGGCAAGTGCACAGTATGGGTCTGATGTTCATTTACCTGATGCCCGCGTTTTATGTGGACGTGACTGAGATGTGGATCTCGGCCACCAGGGTGCAGCGGTTGGCCACCATCATTGCCGGCATCTGGATCGAGATGGTGGTTTGCGGGATTGGAATGATCGTCTGGACGAACACGCTGCCTGGGCAGTGGCTGCACGATTTTTCCTACCAGATCATCCTGATTACCGGTATCGCCGTCGTGGTGATGAATCTCAATCCTCTCATCAAGCTGGACGGTTACTACTTCCTCACCGAGGCCATCGGTATTCCCGATCTCAAGGAGCGGTCGACATCTCTTATTTCCGGATGGTTCCAGAGCCGCGTGCTGCGCTTACCGGTGGAAATGACTACCGTGGCACGCAAGCGCGCACCGTTCTTTATCCTCTACGCGGTTGTTTCAGGAATCTACAGCTACACGCTGCTCTTCTTCGTGATTCGTCTTTCCTACAACATCGGCTCCAAGTGGCTGGCTGAATTCGCCCTCATTCCCGCCGCGGCGCTTGCGTTTCTGATGTTTCGATCGCGGTTGCGTGCTCTGCGCGGCACGGCCGCGCGATTTTGGCAACATCACGTCGCATCGATCCGGAACCAGCGCCCCATTTATTTCGCTGCTGCCGCTCTGCTGGCAGTCATTCTCTTTGTGCCCTTCTGGCGCGACCGCGAGAGCGCCTACTTCGTCATTGAGCCCGCCCGCTCCGGGACCGTCCACGCGGCTGTTTCGGGGCGCGTGCAAGAGGTGCTGGTTCACGAGGGCGAATCGATACGCGCCGGCCAGGCGCTGCTGATCATGACCAGTCCGACGGCGGATTCCATGGCCGAGGCAGCTGTGGCGCAAACCCGCGATGCCAGCTTTCAGGCGTTCAACGCCGAGTTGCAGGGGCAAAGCGTCGGTCAGGCAGAAGCCGAGCAGGACGCGGCGAAGGGCTCCAGCTTGTTGGCGGGCGAGGCGAGGTCGTCGCTAGTGGTGACTGCGCCTGAGGACGCCGTTGTGCTCACCGCGCATCCCGACACGCTGCTCGGACAGAGCGTAGGCTCCGGCCAGTCGCTTCTCGATCTGGCCGCCGCAGGCCCGCGTCTTGTCAGGGTCTATGTCCCCGTCACGGAACTCGACCGCATTCCAGCCAACTCTGAAGTAGCACTGGCGCTGCCCGGGAGCTTTTCCATTGTGAGGATGGCTCTGGCGACGCCTGGGGGCGAAGCAGTGAGCCTTCCTCAAGGCCTAGTGCGAAGCCAGGAATACAAGGGCATCAAAATGCCCGTCTTCTACAGCTCCCGCATGACTCTGCCGGCTTCGGCGGGCAATCCGCCCTTCGGCATTGGAGGTGAGGCGAATATCTTCGGCAAGCGGCGTAGCCTTATCGAGCGATTTGCGACCTCTGCCTACAATCTGGCGAAGGCGCATCTATGGTGAAAGAAGAAGGATTGAAATGAAAAGGCAGCCGATATCCGGCTGCCTTTTTCATTTGTATTTCGAAACCGAACCGGGGATTAATTCGGCCGGGGAGGGCTCAATTGTTTTCCTGCTACCCTTCGTCGCATCCGTTTTCGATCGTCGCGTCGCGGACTGCTTGCGGATGAGTCGGTTATTGGCCGAAGATCTTGCCCGTCATGGCGTGGTTGACAGCGCCAGCCTTGCCCGTCATGGCGTGGTTGACTGCGCCGGCCTTGCCTGTCATTGCGTGGTTGACTGCCCCAGCCTTGCCCGTCATGGCGTGGTTGACTGCTCCGGCCTTGCCTGTCATCGCGTGGTTGACCGCACCGGCCTTGCCTGTGGTCGCATGGTTGACTGCTCCGGCTTTGCCCGTCAGCGCCCGGCCAGCGATCATTTTGTTGTTGACCATCTTGGT
>JBEKPO010000140.1:0-9802 GCA_049520675.1 Occallatibacter sp.
GTCGATACCGGCTCCCGCATGGACGAAGTCATCTTCGAAGAGTTCAAGGGCACCGGCAACATGGAAATCATTCTCGACCGCAAGCTCGTCGACAAGCGCGTCTTCCCGGCCATCGACATCCAGCGCTCCGGCACCCGCAAAGAAGAGCTGCTCATCCCCAAGGAAGACCTGCAGCGCGTCTTCATCCTGCGCCGCGTGCTCAATCCGCTCTCGCCGGTTGAAGCCATGGAACTGCTCATCAGCCGCCTCGAAAAAGTGCGCAACAACGCCGAATTCCTCGCCAACATGAATCAGCTCTAAGCGGCGCAGATTTCCGGCCCGTCAAGCAAAGCAGGCCATGCTAAGGCTTGTCATCCTGAGTGGAGTTTGCCGCGTGTTCCGCGGCAGACAATCAATCGGATGTCATCCTGAGCGAAGTTTGCCGCGTGTTTTGCGTCGGACAATCAATCGGATGTCATCCTGAGCGAAGTTTGCCGCGTGTTTTGCGGCAAACGCAGTCGAAGGACCTGCATCTGGGAACGAAGGGTGCCCCATCCTGGCCGCGTCTTTGTACTTGTGGCTAGGGTGGGATAGCACGACCCTCCCAGACTGCCTCGGTGCCAGCCGCGAAAGCTAGCAGCTGCCTCTCTGATCCCCGACCCCTGACCCCTGTCCTGTCATCCCGAGCGACCCCGAACACAGCGAGGGGGAGCCGAGGGACCTGCAGTTGCCTTTCCCTGCTTTGCAAGGGCACGACTTCAGTCGTGCCGAAAACCGCCCGCCCATTCTTTGAAAAACAAAGTACGCGGCGAAGCCGCGCCCGGGCACACCTCGTAGCACCGTACCACGCACCTCTTCGCTGTCCCAAGATGAGACGTTGTGAGGGGAAAGCGGGAACAGGAGCCTTCTTAAGCACCGAGCGCCCCTCGTTTCCACTGCCTTGGCAAGTGTCACCGCTGTAGACTTTGTATGAATCATGAAACAGAGTCTTCCCGAGTTCATACGCTGTTGGAAGGACAGCGAACTGACCGAGCGCGCGGGTGCGCAGTCCCACTTCAACGACCTGTGCGACATCCTGAACGAGCCGCACCCGGCTCACGCCGATCCCAAAGGTTCTGAATACACCTTTGAGAAACACGTCAACAAGATCGGCGAAGACAAGGGCTTTGCCGATGTCTGGAAACGCGGTTGTTTCGGCTGGGAATACAAAGGACCGCACAAGGACCTCAAGGCCGCCTACGAGCAACTGCTCAAATACCGTGAGGATCTGGAGAACCCGCCGCTGCTCGTGGTCAGCGACTTCGTCCGCTTCGAGGTCCACACCAACTTCACCAACACGCCACCCGTCGTCCACAAGTTCACGCTCGACGACCTCATCCTCACCACCCCCGTCACCGGCTCCGACCTCTCGGCGCTGGAAATCCTCCGCGCCGTATTTGAGGACCCGGACAAGCTCAAACCCGGCGCCATCGAAGTCCGAGTCACCCAGAAGGCAGCGGAAGAATTCACCAAACTCAAGAACAATCTGCGCAACCACGATAGCGAGGCCGTGGCCCGATTCATCATGCGTCTTCTCTTCTGCCTCTTTGCCGACAGTGTCGGCCTCCTTCCCGATAATCTCTTCCGCAAAACCATCCAGGCGGACCGCCAGGAGCCCAGGAAATTCGTCCGCAAGCTCAAAAACCTCTTCGCCGCCATGGCCACCGGCGACAGCGAGTTCGGATTCACGGCCATCCACCATTTCAACGGCGGCCTCTTTCGCCCCGGCGACGACACCGTCTTCGATCTGACGCACGAAGACATGGGAATCCTCCGCAACGCCTCGCAGCTCGACTGGGGCCGCGTCGAGCCGGCCATATTCGGCACGCTCTTTGAACGCATCCTCAACGAGGAAAAACGCGCGCAGCTTGGCGCGCACTACACCAGTCGCGAAGACATCCTGCTCATCGTCGAGCCGGTCGTTATGGCTCCGCTCCGCCGGCGCTGGGCCGAAGTCAAAGCCGCAGCCGATGAGATCGCCGCGGCCATTGAAACTGCCAGCGCCGGCACTCGGGCCAAACTGCGCGCCCAACTCGAAGGCAAACTGTTCGGCTGGATGGACGAGCTCGCCGCCGTGCGCATCCTCGACCCCGCCTGCGGCAGCGGAAACTTCCTCTACGTCGCCCTCAACCTCCTGCTCGATCTCTGGCGCCAAGCGCAGATCTACTCCATCGACCATCATCTTCCCTATCTGGCGTGCAAGGTGGGCCCGCACCAGCTCTTTGGCATCGAGACCAACGTATATGCGCACGAGATGGCTTCGGTGGTGGTCTGGATCGGCTATCTGCAATGGCGGCGCGACAACGGCATGGGCGAGCCGGAGGAGCCGATCCTGCGTGTTCTCACGAATATTCAGCATCGCGACGCCATCATCGAACTCGGTGCCGACGGAAATCCCAAGCTCGATTCGGCAGACGACCCGAGCGAACCGGCCTGGCCCAAAGTCGACTTCATCGTCAGCAATCCGCCCTTCCTGGGCAGCAAGCTTATGCGTCTAAACCTCGGCGATGCCTACGTGGACGCACTACTCAAACTCTATAAAGACCGCGTTCCCGCCGAAGCGGATCTGGTCACCTATTGGTTCGAGAAAGCGCGAATGATGATTGAGCGCAAGCAGGCGCGCGCGGTGGGATTGGTGGCCACTCAGGCTATCCGCGGAGGGACCAACCGCGAGGTCCTCAAGCGCATCGCCGAAACCGGCAAAGTCTTCATGGCGTGGAGCGACCGCGACTGGATCAATGAGGGCGCGGCGGTCCACATCTCTATCGTGGGGTTCGACAGCGGCGAAGAGCCGGGGCACATGCTGGACGGGCAGCCAGTCGAAACGATCCATCCGGACCTGACCTCCGGTGTAAACACCACCGTCGCGGCCCAACTCGCAGAGAATGCCAGTATCTGCTTCAGGGCCGACGAGAAGGGAGGGCCGTTCGACATCGACGCGGAAGAGGCAGCAAAATTGCTCTCGGCTCCAGTAAATGTCAACGGAAGGCCAAATTCCGACGTGCTTCGCAGGTGGGTGAACGCCGACGACATCACTGGCCGCTCGCGCGGCATGTGGATCATCGATTTCTACGGAATGAAGGAGACCGAGGCGGCGCAGTACCAAGCGCCTTTTGAGCGCCTCAGGGAACGTATTGAAGAAGAGAGGCGGACGTCTGACAGAAAGAAGCGAGTGGCCGCACCGAGAGCGCGCTGGTGGCTGCACCGCAGGCCGGGTTCCGACATGCGGGCCGCAACTGCGGGGCTCAAGCGGTTGGTGGTCACCCCGCGCGTCTCAAAGCATCGAGTATTCGCCTGGCTGGGTGCTGAAACCTTAGCAGACAACGCGGTTTACGCCTTCGCCCGCTCCGACGATTACTTCCTCGGCGTCCTCCACTCCCATGCACACGAGGTTTGGGCGCGGGCGCAAGGCACCCAGCTTCGCGAGGTCGAAAGCGGATTTCGCTACACCCCGACCTCAACCTTCGAAACCTTCCCCTTCCCCTGGCCGCCAGGTAAAGAACCCAAGAACTCGCCGCTCGTCAAAGCCATCGCCGACGCGGCGAAGGAATTGGTGGAGCAGCGCGACAAATGGCTCAACCCGCCAAACGCCGCTCCCGAGATTTTAGCCACGCGAACCCTGACGCACCTCTATAACGACATGGCCGACGGCACGTGCGCCTGGCTTGAAAACGCCCACCGCAAGCTGGATGAGGCGGTCTTCGCCGCCTACGGCTGGCCCTCCAAGTTGACCGACCAACAAATCCTCGAACGCCTTCTGGCGCTGAACCACGCTCGCCCGGCGGTTGCCCCATCCTAGCCGCGTTTTTGCACTCGCGGCTAGGGTGGGATGGCACATGCTCCATAGCGAGCACACGAAAATAGCCCAGGGCAATAGCATGGCCCACTTGCTCCCGTTCGTGCTGTCAAGTGCCCCGCGCCTCAAACCCACCCCTTCCCCCCTCATTCCAAATCACATCTTTTTCTTTCGCTCTTTGCAGATTAATTCTCCGCTGAGCGCACACTCAACTACAGAAGCACCAAAAACCAGAACCTCACCACTGCGGCAAAATCTACCGCGGTCACACTTTGGGGCCAAATCACCCCCGAAATGTTCGCAGCGCAAGAAGGATCACGTACTACCCCTTTGTCGTCTGGATTTTGTCGCCAGCCGCAACCATCCAGGGATTTTGCCGCGATTGCGCCGCACAACCCGCCGCCTGCGAGCACTTTGCGCAAAATCGCTGGGGGTGGGAGGGGGCGGGGGGTACAGCGGTTCCAGAATTGCTGTCCCAGGAGCCTGGATGCCAAGTGGCGTTTTCCTCAAGAAAACGCCACCTTTCATCGAGCTAAGTGGGCACGAGAATTCTGGAACCGCTCTAGGAGAACCGGTATGTTCAAGGAATGTCGCTTCATCAAGGCCAACGGACTCAAGTGCCAGTCACCCGCGCTCCGCGGGTCGCCGTTCTGCTACTTCCATGCCCGCACGCGCGTTGTCGTCCCACGCCGCCCGCGCCGCCCCAAGGAAGAGGCGGTCAACCTCCCTGTGCTGAGCGACCCGGCCGACGTCCTTGCCATGATCAACGAGATTCTCCAAAGGGTCGCCTCCAACACCATGAGCCCCAGGCGTGCCGGCAGCCTGCTCTACGCGCTCCAAATGGCGCGCCAGAACTTCGAAGACGGAGCCACCACTGCGACCCTCGCCACCCCGACGCCCCAACTTTCTCAGACCCTCAGTCCTTTGGCGGCAGACCCCCCCCCGGAAAATTCAACAGAACACAAAGCCTGCCGTTTTGCCGTAGAATCCTCCCATGCCAGGGAGTGCCCCATGCCGGTGAGTGCATCGATCGGCCACCATGACGACGGCTGTGCTGTGGTCACCCTCACGGGACCGATCACGCTCGGTTCATCGCTGAGCCTGGCTGAATCGCAGGTGCGGTCGCTCATCAACAGCGGTGTGCACAAAATCGTGCTCGATCTTTCGCGAGTGGACTACATCGACAGCGCCGGGCTTGGCATGCTGATCTACATCTATGGCTCGCTCTGCTCGAGAGGTGGTGCCTTGCGTCTCTGTGGAGTCGCTCCGCGGATCACCGAATTGCTTGTGGTGACCAAGACGAATGCGCTGCTGGTTGCCGACGCCACCCTCTCAGAGAGTCTGGCAGCGCTCAAGGCGTAATAAATACTCCGGTCATCCTGAGCGAGTTTTGGCGCATCTATCCCGCCAAAACGAGTCGAAGGACCCGCATTTCTAGATCTCGATTTAGGCAACGAACTTCCGGGACACTACCCTACTGGCTCGCCCCCTCATCCTCAGGCGGCAGCATCTGGTAACTCACAAATGCAAAATGTGCCCCGTCCGGCGCCCAGTTAGGCACATTGTCAGTACCGGACCCGCCCACAATCTCCACCAGGTCTCGCACCTTTCCTGTGGGCACGTCCAGAATGCGTAGCGTCACGTCCTTGTTCGCCGGGTGCCCCGTCACGTCGCTCGCATACGAAAGAAGCAGCACGGTCTTGCCGTCCGGCGATGGATGTGCCGTCCAGTTGCGCCGTTCGTCAAAGGTCATCTGCTCCACCTGTGATCCATCCGGCCGCATGCGGAAGATCTGCATCCCGCCCGCGCGGTCTGAATTGAAATAGATAAACTGGCCATCCGCCGAAAAGTCAGGGTCGTCGTTCGTCCCTGTCCCCGTCGTCAAAGCACGCTCCGCGCCGCCCTCCGCCGGGATAGCAAAGAAATTCAGGCTCCCATTCGCCGGCCGCACAAACAGAATCGTCTTTCCGTCTGGCGACCAGCTATGGAACCACGAGTCGGGATTCTCGGTCACTGTGCGCGGCGTCCCGCCATTAGAAGGAATCACGTACACCCGCCATCCCGGGTTGTCCTTCGTGACGCACGTCATCGCCAGCCACTTGCCGTCCGGCGAAAGCCCATGGCTTCCGCTGCAATTCGTCGCCGAGCCGGTGTCGATCGCGGTCGCCTCGCCGCCCTCGGCCGGCACTGTCCACAGGCGTCCGTCGCGAGTGAAGATCAGCGTTTTCCCGTCCCGGCTCCAGTTCGGCGCTTGAATCTGCCCCTTGCCCGTCAGAACCACAATGGCCCTCCGCGCACTGTTGTCAATCGAGATCGTCTTCAAAGTGCTGTAAAGAGCCATCGGCGCCGAGCCCGCAAGAGCAGGCAGCGGCTTCAGCTCGACGTGCGAAAACCTCACCTTCTCCACCGCGCCGTCCTGGTGCGCGCAGACTCCCAGCCCCGCGTAGAAAGGCTCTGCAAAGTGCAGCCTGATTGAGGCGCCTGCCTGATGCAGTGGCTCGCCCTTCCTGCTCACCAGCACCGTAATGGTGTCGCCGCGTTTTTCCAGGCGCACGGTTTTCGGAGCCTCCAGATCGAATTCGATGTCCTGCGTCGTATCGCCCTTGGTTTGCCGGTACTGCAGCGCCGTCAAACCTGAGCCGTGCACTGCCACATCGGCGTACATCGAGTCCGGATCCAGGGTCTGCCTGAAGATCACGAGTGCCTTGCGATGGGGACTCGACTCCGCCGACGCCGTCTCCAACTCAACATCCGCGGTCAGCGAAAGATCGCCCGACACCTTGCCCCAAACCATGTGGAACCCATCGGTCGCCGCCCACAGGTTCGCCCCCGAAGACGCGATCGAATACACGCCGCTCGCCGCATCGAATGAGGCCGCCCCGGCCGGCTTCACGATCCCGATGTCGGACTGGCTCTCAAAAATCCCCAACGTGCCAGGTTCAGCGACCCCCGCCTGCCCAAACACTGTCGCCGCGCACTCCAGCGCGGCGCACAGAGCCATCCCCGAACACATCCTCGCCACATTCACAGAGAAACCCTCCCCAGAGAACCCCTTCACTCTAACGGAATATCGAATTCCCCCGCCAGCCCTGCTCATTCAATTCCCTAATCTCGTCCCGAAGGGTATCGCTCCCCGGACTTCTCCGTAACTGGCATCGCTGTTAAGATAAGAGAGTCCCGTGGGGCTGTAGCTCAGCTGGGAGAGCGCCTCGTTCGCAACGAGGAGGCCAGCGGTTCGATCCCGCTCAGCTCCACCAAATCTTCACAAATGCCGTTCGTTTATATCCTTCAAAGCGAAAGCACGAGTCAGTTTTATGTTGGATGTGCAAACGAAGTGGCACCCCGTCTGGCGGAACATCGTCGAGGCCAGGTGATTTCGACCAAGGGACGTGGACCGTGGAACTTGGTGTATCAGGAACGATTTGCCACGTTGAGCGAAGCGCGGCGGCGCGAGAACCAGCTGAAGAGCTGGAAGTCGCATCGGTCAATTCAGGAATTGATTGAGTCGAGCGAAGCAGGACTCTGAAGGGGGCGTCCCGGCGTGCCGGGAAGGCCAGCGGTTCGATCCCGCTCAGCTCCACCAAATCTTCAAAACCTTCCGAAAATGCGTAAGCAAGAGAATCGAATCTCCCGACGCGACTTTGTATCGAAGGGCGCTGCTTCGCTCGGCACGCTGGCCTCTCTCTCGGCATTCGCACGGGCTTTTGCGGCTCAACCGGACGGGCAACGACGAGTCATCCACATCATGGGGTACTCCCACATCGACGCCGCATGGCTCTGGCCTTGGCGCGACGGCTCCGACGAAGCGCTGAACACCTTTCGCAGCGCCCTTAACCGCATGATCGAGACGCCCGATTTCTGCTATAGCCACTCCTCATCTGCTCACTACCGCTGGGTCGAGCGTGCCGACCCCGCTATGTTCGCCGAGGTTCAGCAACGTGTAAAGGAAGGCCGCTGGGAAGTTATCGGCGGCTGGCCCGTAGAGCCCGACTGCAACATCCCATCCACGGAGAGCTTTATCCGTCATTCGTTCTACGGAAAGGAATATTGCCGCCGCGCGCTCGGAGTGGACGTCAAGATCGGCTTCAACCCCGACTCCTTCGGCCACGCCGCAGGTTTGCCCACCGTCCTCAAGAATGCGGGCTACGGCTACTACTCCTTCATGCGCCCCAGCCCCGGCGACGGCGTCAACCTGCCGTTGCTTTTCTGGTGGGAGGGGGCCGATGGCTCCCGCGTTCTGACTCTCAGGCTGACGGGATATGACGAAGACGCGTGGGAGCTGAAGGAAGCGGCAACCGCAAATTTTGCACCGGGCTTCAATCACGCCGCCTTCGTCCTGGGCGTCGGAGACCACGGTGGCGCGGTCACCAAAGAGCAGATTCGCCAGGTCCTCGAGTTGCGCAAGGATCCGAGCCTGCCCGAGCTTCGTTTCGACACGTTTCGCGGCTTCTTCTCTGCGGTCGAGACTTCTGCTGCCTTTGCCTCGCTGCCGGTTATCAAGAACGAGCTGCAGCACCATGCCCGGGGCTGCTACTCGGCCAACGGCGAAGGTAAGTTTCTCAACCGCCGCGCCGAGCGTTGGCTGGGCGAGGCCGAAACCCTCTCGCTGGTCGCCAATCTCAGCGCGGGACATCCCTATCCATCCGACCAGTACGCCGAGAGCTGGTGGAAAGTCCTGTTCTGCCAGTTCCACGACATGATGGCGGGCACCTCCCTTTACTCCGATTACCAGGATGTGCGCGATAGTGTTGGCTACGCCTGCGAGGTCGCTCAGAGCAACAAGGTCGAAGCGCTCGAAATGATGGCCAAGCGTGTGGATCTGAGCGGGGTAGAAGAGGGAGCTGTCTTTCTCTTCAACCCGCTTCCGTGGAAACGGAGAGCGCTCGTCGAATACTACGCCGATCGAAACCCATCGGGAACTCCGGGAAAAGAGATCACCCATCTTGCCGCGAAGGACGGGGTGAAGGTGCCTGTCCAATGGCGGCCCTCTGCCAGTATGAGCACATTCGTCCCGCGTCTTTCGGCATGGGTCGATCTTCCCCCCTGTGGCTACAAGGTCTTTGAACTGGCACACGGGAATTCGCCTGCCCCGGAAGCCTATCGGGGTTCAATTTCGGTATCGGACTCCGGCTTCGGGATCTCTTCGCTGAAAGCCGACGACGGCACCGAGTTGCTTGCCGGCCCCGTCGGCCTGATCGCCATCGCCGATACCGCCGACACCTGGGGGCATGGCATCAGGGAGTTCCGCCAGGAGATGGGCCGGCCCGCGCTGATCTCCTCCACGGTGATCGAGGATGGCCCGGTCACGCGGGTCACACGCCAGCGCGCACGCTGGATGGATTCAGAGATCGTTCTCGATATCGCGCAATTTGCGGGGCTGGATTTTCTGGAGCTTCGCTTCGTGATTGACTGGCGCCAGCAAGAGCAGATGCTCAAGCTCGAGATCCCCACCGCACTCACTCAGCCAAGGTTCTTTGCCAAAGTTCCCGGGCAGGTCCTGGAACGAAAGACAAACGGCGAAGAGGAGCCGTATCAGGATTGGGGCGCAGTGCAGGGCAAGGTCGGCGACGAGGTGTACGCGGTGGCTTTGCTCAACAAGCAGACCTACAGTTACGACTGCCTGAACGGCCTCTTTCGCACCGTGTTGATTCGCTCCGCGCCATTCGCCAGGCACAACCCGGCGACGGTTCCGCACAATGACAACAACGCCTGGCAGGATCAGGGACGCCAGGAGCGGACCTTCTGGCTGATGGCGGGACGCGGTGCGTATGGAGAGTTGTTCCTCGATCGTCGCGCGGAGGAACTGCAAACGCCGGCGGAGTTTGTCGCGGACTCGGCCCATCGTGGGACGGAGCCATGGGAGCAGTCCTTCCTCGAGATCGTGCCGAGCAGTGTATGGGTGCTCGCGATCAAGAAGCATGAAGGAGCAAAGGACGGCACCGGCAACGATACGATGATCCGCATCCAGGAGCGCGCAGGGAAAACCGT
>JBEKPO010000141.1:0-9644 GCA_049520675.1 Occallatibacter sp.
GTGGAAGAATTTCGCGCTTCGGACGGCGATAGCGCACCGGGCTATGACCAGGCTAAGCCAGGCGGAATGTTCGTAAAGCCCGGCGTGGGCCTGATGCGTCGTATTGACGAGAGGCCATTCAATTTTGCCGCTCCCTATCCTCTGGTTGACGGTGGCAAGTGGACAGTTCACACGGAGAAGCGGCAGGTCGTCTTTCATCAGGTCCTGAATACGCAAATCGGCGTCTCGTATGTATATCAAAAGAAGCTCAGGCTGAACACGAGTCAGCCTGTTCTCGTGATCGAACACGAGTTGAAGAACACTGGCAGCGAGGCCATTGATATGCAGGTCTACAATCACGACTTCTTCATGCTGGACGGTGCCCCAACCGGGCCCGGAATGGGCGTTCGCTTCCCGTTTGTTCCGAGATCGGATAGGCCGTTAGAAAACGGCGCGCATATTGAAGGAAATCAAATCATGTTCGATCGCGAATTGAAAGAAGGAGAAAGTTCATTCGCCGAAATCACCGGATATGGCAATCGATCTCCCGACTTCGATTTTGTCGTCGAGGACAGCAATAGTGGAATCGGCGTAGAGGAGTCGGGAGACACGCCGCTGTCTCGCGTCTTCTTCTGGTCGATTCGCACCACGATCTGTCCTGAGGCGTACTTGCATATTCGAGTCGAGCCGGGACACACAGCACGCTGGGAAATTCGCTATCGATTTTATGCGAAGTGATCCAGGCTGACGTCGAGATTCGGCGCGGCGTCGGCGCCGGTTAACACATGTCAGTGCGTCAAGCGATTCGCATTAAGCAGAAGGGCAAGGTATGAGCAAGATCGATAAACCGGAGAACGAACACAAGCTTAGTCGGCGCAATTTCCTTGAAACAGGGTCGGCAGCAACGCTGTTGACAATGCTTGGCGGGGCGCGAGGCACGGCCCAGCTTGTGCAGAGTGGCGGGTCTGCACAGGGCTCGACATCACCGGAGCCAGGAGCGCGAGAGGTTTCCAAAGAGCACGGCACAGGCGCAGAGTTTCCCCGGGTTTGGATGTCGGCTCGCGAAGGGCCCTACCCGGTTTCAGCTTTCGCGGATCTGGCTTCGCATGGCGTGCAGGTCATCGAGACCCTCGATCTGGAGAACGCCCGCAAGCACGGCTTGCAAGTCATGTTGGCGAGCAACGTCGGCGGGATGTTCATGGGAGAAGCCTTCGGCGAGCAAGACGCCGAGAAGATGGGATTGAAGCCCGAGTTTGCTGTGGCGATTGCCGGGACATATAACGGTCTCGGCATCGATTCGCATACCTTCTCGTTCGTCCGCGGCAAACGCACGATCGAAATCGGCCTGCCCTTCCATTACGCACCATACGATTGGAAGACCAAAAAGTACTTCACCAATAACCTCACCTTCGACAGCCAGTTCGATAAGAGCATTTTTTCAACAGACCGGGCATTTAAAGCAGAAGCCATCGTCAAGCAGAAAGACTACGACGGCAGCCAGCATCTGGCGATTATTCCCGCCGTCATCGGCGAGCGTGAAGACGAGAGCCTGCACGTCACATTCGACCTGAGCAACGTGGAAGGCGATCTGGACCACACGATGATCGCCGTCTATTGGCGGACGCATCAACTCAGCCCGGCCGCGGCTTCAACCCGAGAGATTTCGGCGCAGTCGGTTCGCGCGGTGCTGGATGAGTTCACCCGCAAGAACGGAGGCACATTTCCCGACGACGTGATCCGCGGGATGCGGTTTGGCGACGAATGCTTCCTTCGCACCGGCTTTGCGAATTCGCCGAAGTGCGCCATTCCGCTTTACGATTACTCCGACAGCGGCATCGCGGGCTATCGCCGCTTGAACACAGCCGACGAGTACCCGCGCATCTGGGGTTTCCCAGACTTTTTTGGAGTCAACGCCTACCGCGATTGGCTTTATGCTTTTCACACCGCAACCGCCGAACTAATTAAGACGGTGGTCACCGAAACGCACAAAGTTTCGCCACGCCTGGTGGTTTTTCGCAACCCCACGCGCTTCAACCCCACTACCTTTGCCACCCTGCCGAACGACCACGATGGCTGCAGCACGCAGCTTCTCGCCCAGCAGTTCGATATGGTCAACCCCGATCCATATCCTGTGGCGCGCACCGGCGATTCGCAGGCTACCGATTGCGACCGCGAACCGCGGCTCGGCTATATCGCGTCGATCATACCGCTGGAGAATGCCTACTGGAGCGGCCTGGTTAGGCGGTTCGGGAAAAAACTGGTGCCATGGATGCAGTCGCACACGTTCTCGTTCGACCTGCAGCACCCTTCGCCGGAAAACGTCCAGCGCATGTATGAACAGGTGCTGCCTCACAACCCCGACGGCATCATGTGGCTGGGCTACCAGCCGGGCGATAAAGATGAACCGACGCGTTTTGGAATGACCCTGCCTGATGCGCGGCCCGAAACCTGGAAGGCGATGCGTTACGTCAATTTCCGGGCGCAGCACGAGCTGGGGAAGCAAAAGAAGGCTGCGGAAGTCGCTGTGCTGCGGTTTTACGCGGAGCGCTCGCTCGTCGATCTGGAGCGGCGCAATCTTCACGACCGTTTTCTCACCGAACAGATACTGACGGGGCTGACGATGGACCTCGCGATTCCATACGATATCTTCGAGTACTACAAGCGCGAGGACCTCGACTGGCGCGAGTTGCATGGCTATCAGCGGGTGGTCCTCTGTGTCGACGGCCTTGAAGGTCTGCCTCTTGACGAGTTAAGGGGAGCAAAGATTCCACTCGCCATCGTCTGCTGGAATGCCGCATCGCTCACGGCGCATGCGGAGTTTACCGGTGTAACGGCCCTGCACCGGCTCCCAGGCGAGGCCGTTGGCGTTACCGAGCCAGCTGGTCCGGGCATCATTGTTTCCAACAATTACACCGGGATCGTCGAATGGAAAAGCGACCTCGCCGTGATCGGGCCAAATGGCGTTAGCATGCCGGCCGGCATGGCCTACGGGGTCACGCTTCAGCCTGGCGCAACCAGTATTGCGAAAGCGGATGACCAATGCTGCGTCTGGCGGCAAGGGAATGCCGTTTTCTCCGCTTTTCTTCCCAAGGATCCTTTCGATGACGGAGAATACGTTCGATGGCTGTTAGACGAAACCACCGCAAGCTGAGGAATGCCGAGACAATTGGGCTGAAGACTAACCAGTTTGGAGCAAAGATATGGATGCTTTCACGCGCAGATCATTCGTAAAGTCGCTCGGCCTTGCGGCTGGCATCGGCTCGATTCCGTCTGTTCTAAATGCTGAAAGTCAGAGCCCCGCGCCGGATGTGCCTGTGCCCAAAGTTGCCACTGGCTCAAAGGGTCTGCGCTTTCGCCAAGTCCACCTGGATTTCCATACGTCGCCGCTTATTACTGACATTGGTGTGGACTTCGATCCGGCAGCATTCGTTCAGACGCTCAAGGACTCCTGCGTCAATTCCATCAATATATTTGCCAAATGCCATCATGGCATGATGTATTACCCCAGCAAAGTCGGCCCTGTGCACCCCGGACTGAAGTTCGACTTATTGGGAGAAATGATTGCTGCCTGCCACAAAGAGGATATTCTCACTCCCGTGTATCTGACGGTCGTGTGGGATCAATATGCCGCCGAGCAGCATGCTGACTGGTGCGTTCTCAATGAGCATGGCGGCATGATTCACAATAATGCGATCGGCGCCACGGTTGACGCGTCTCCCCTCGAGGCCGGCTGGCGGTGGCTGTGCCCGAACACGCCCTATCTCGACTATGTGAGCGCGCAGGCTGAAGAGGTCGCGAAGAACTACGAGGTAGACGGTTTCTGGTTCGATATTCTCCTATTTCCGCCCAACGGGTGCTTCTGTCACTACTGCATCGCGGAGCGGGAAAAACTCGGGTTGGATTCCAGCAAGCTGGATGACCGCACCAAGCATTCGGAGATGGTTTTCCTTCGCACGATGGATCGCCTTGAATCGGTCGTGAGGCAGTATCGGCCTCATGTCGCAACCTTTTTCAACGGCCAGGTACGGATCGGTATGAGACCGTACCTGAAGCATTACACCCAGATCGAAGTTGAATCGCTACCCGGAGGAGGCTGGGGATATACGCACTTTGCTGTCATGTCGCGATACGTGCGCAACCTTGGTTTGGACTATCTCGGCATGGATGCGCGTTTTCACCGCAATTGGGGAGATTTTGGCTCGCTGCGCAACCAGGCTGCTCTGGATTACGAATGCTTTCGCATGCTGGCTCAAGCCGGTAAATGCTCGATCGGCGACCAGATGCATCCACGCGGAGGACTGCTGAAGCCTGTATATAACCGCATCGGAAACACATACAAGAGTGTGGCGGACAAGGAACCGTGGTGCGTTGGAGCGCGTGCAGTGACAGAAATCGGCGTAATTTCCACCTCGAAAACCTTGCGGTCGGGTACAGTGGCTGTTTCAGACGCCGGTTCCACCAACATTCTGACAGAGCTGCAGTATCAGTTTGATATCCTCGACTTCGATAGCGATTGTTCTCGCTATAAGATCCTGATCCTTCCCGATTCCCTTCGTTTCGATGCAACGTTGTTGCGGCAGGTGCGAAGCTTTCTGGCAGGTGGGGGCAAGTTGATCCTCAGCCATGAGTCAGGACTCGACCCGGAAGGAAAGCAATTTGCGATGGACGAGATGGGCCTGGAATATGTAGGCCCCTCACCTTACAAGGGAGATGCCGGCGATTATGTTGAGTTTCTTGAGGGCGTGAATGACGGCATTGATTCCATTGTGCAGTTCACCTATTCTCCCGGTTCTTTGGTCCGTGTGCGGCCAGGTGTTGCCGTACTCGCCCGGTTCTGGAAGCCTTACTTCGACCGCACATACGAACATTTCAGCTCCCATCACCAGACACCCTACGACCGGCCGACAGATTTTGCAGCTGTAACTCAGCGCGGCAATATCATCTATATCTCATTTCCAGTCTTTGCGTCCTACGCGGACAATGCCTATCGTATCCACAAGCTCTTAGTACGAAATTGCCTGCGGCGTCTCTTGCCCGACCCTCTGATTCGCGCAGAGCTCCCGTCCACGGCCGAGGCGACGGTGACCCAGCAAAACGGCAATCGGATCGTGCATCTGTTGCACTATCCAGCCAGCCGTCGAGCTCCAGACTTGGATATCGTCGAGGAGGCAATCCCGCTCACAAATGTAAAAATCGCACTAAGAATGGATAAGGAGCCATCGCGAGTCTATCTCGCTCCGCAGCGACAGAGTTTGAAGGTCAATTTCTCAAATCACTACGCGCAGACGATCGTGCCATCAGTTGAAGGACATCAGATGGTGGTGTTCGAAGCATAGAGACCACCGCGAGCCCACCTGTCGCGGCCAGATTGAATCGGGGAGCAGTTCATTCATTGGCCAACTGCCGCCGAGAGAAAAAATAGGTGCGAAATGCAGAAATTCTACCAAGATCCTTGACTTCGGCGCTCGTCAGTAGCCTGATATATCAGCAATGCGCGCGTCAAAATGGCGACATTGGCCGAGACCAGAACTGCCGGTATGCGCTCAGGCGCAGCCTGAATCTATGCAGCAATGCTGCTTTGTAAGGAGTGAATCCAATGAGCCGGAGACAAAGGGCGAAGCTTCCTCGGACGAGCGATGATCTGACCCGCCGCCGATTCATTCAGACTTCCACAGCGGCTCTGGCCGGCGCGACGCTGCTCCCGCCGCTCGCGATGGCAGCCTCGCAGTCTTCAGATGCTGTATTGCCGGCCGGCATGAAACTGGGCTGGGACGCGACGAGCGTCGCAACGGTAAATGCGAAACGATCCCGGGTGTCCCTCGACGGTATTTGGCGCTTTGCGCCCGCCGTCGCTTCAGAAGCCGGTCCACCGAGCGTGGGATGGGGTTATATCAATGTCCCGGGCAACTGGGGAAGTAGGCGAAACCGGAACAGGTCTTCTGATGGCGATGCGAAGCCTTCCGATTTCGTGGTCTTTGGCCGCGGTCCGCAATGGGACGCATACGATGGGGCAGCGGTGGCGAGCGCCTGGTATGAGCGCGAGGTGCCGGTCCCTGCCGAGTGGCACGACCGCGTGATCAGTCTGCGCTTCGACCGCGTATGCACCGACGCGATCGTCTACGTGAATGGCAAGCAATGTGGACAAGTACCTTGGCCATGGGGTTCGGTCGATATCACGAGTGCGGTCACGCCGGGCAAAACGGCGAATATCCGCGTCCTGGTGGCGGCCATTGCTGACTCTGAAAAGGTCGGCCACTTCTGGCAAAACGCTTTTATGGCCGTCACATACAGCGAGGCCAAATTGGAGACGCGTGGTCTGACTGGCAGCGTCTATTTGGAGAGTCGCTCATCAGAGGCATTTGTAGGCGACGTCTTCATACGCACTTCTACGCGGAAAAGCGAAGTCTCACTGGACGTCGATCTCAGTGGTCTCAAGCAGGCGGGTCGAGTGCATTTCGTCGCGGAAATGCTTAACGAAAACGGAGTGGTGGAGAAAAGCTTCGCGGCGGACGCCGCTGTAGTTGCCAAACCGATGCAGACCGTCGGCGTTTCGTGGCCCTGGACCAATCCGCGCCTATGGGACGTGGACGAGCCCGAGCTTTATACTCTCCGGTTGACCGTGACAGGGACGGAGGTGGATGACCAGTATAACCAGGAGTTCGGCTTCAGAGAGTTCTGGACTGAGGGCCGGCAGTTTTACCTCAACGGCACCGTGATCCACCTTCGGCAGCCGTGCTTCTACAACGGTCCGCTCGGCCAGGTTGGAGACAACTTCAGGGAATTCGGATCGTGGAACCCCGACACGCGCGGTGACGATTCGGATGCCGGAACGGAACTCGACCAGGCTGATCATAAGGGCTACCTGGCATCGGTATATGTCCTCGACGCCAACCGGTATATGAGGGATCCAGGCGGAAACTTCATCTGGAAACAGGATCAGCAACGTGCCCTGGAGCGCGCTGCAGTGTGGATGCATTACTACCGCAATCACCCGTCTGCGGTGATGTGGATCGCCGGCGCAAATTTCTTCAACAACGCCGTCGACATGGATCCGCGTCACGTCGGCCGTCACGGCTGGGGAGCCGGTGATCGGCCGTGGCAGCAGCTTCTCGACAACGCCAAGGAGATGTTCACTGAGATCAAGAAGCTGGACCCCACAAGGGCCTACTACAGCCATGAGGGCTCCGATACGGGAGATGTGCATTCGGCAAATTGCTATTTGGACCTTTTGCCGCTCCAGGAACGCGAAGAATGGTTGAGCGCGTGGGCAGAGAATGGCGAGATGCCGATTACCATGACTGAGTTTGGCACTCCTGTGGAATGCACGTTCCTTCGTGGACGCGATGGCTTTGAAAGCAACATCACGAGTGAGCCTTTGTTAACGGAATTCGCCGCCATTTACCTTGGCACAGACGCGTATACCTCGGAAGGCTCAGAGTATCGGCAGTATCTTCATAACCAGTTCCGTCAGGGAATGCTCTACAACAGCTTCCAGGACCATTTGGATCCGTTCCCCGACAACCACAAAATCCAGGCTCTTTTCCGCTCGCGTACCTGGAGAAGTTGGCGCACGGCGGGGCTGCCGGGCGGCCTGCGCACCTGGTCGTGGATTCAGGACGAACTCAAGGAAGTTAACTTCCCGACGCTGGCGTGGATCGCCGGCCAGCCGCAGGCATACACCGCCAAAGACCACCACTTCAGTGCCGGACAGAAGTTCGAGAAGCAGATCGTACTCATCAACGATTTGCGCAAGCCCGAAAATTTTGAAGCGACATGGGTCGCCACAGTCGGCGGGAATCCAGTGGACAAAGGCGAATTGCACGGCAGGCTGGAGATTTCAGAGATCCGCAAAATTCCTATTGAGATCAAAGCGCCCCAGGTGAAAGACGGGAGCACGGCTGACGGCCAGATCACGCTCACCGCGACGATCGGCGAGGCAATCCACCACGATACCTTTGCGTTTCGAGTTTTTGGCGCACGCCAGGCGGTGGAAGGAAAAATCGCGGTCGTGGATCCGGAAGGCTTGACCGCTAAGATGCTGACGAACCTGGGTTATACGCTCCACGCCTGGAATGGCACGGCCCCGCTGGTGGTTATCGGACGCAACGGCTTGAAAAATGATCGCGAGGTAGCCGCCAAATTGGAGCCCTATGTTCGCGCTGGCGGCCGAGCTCTGGTCTTTGCTCAAGACCCAGCTTGGATGACCGAAGCCCTCGGCTGGCGAGTTTGCCCGAAGGTGAGTCGGCGCGTCTTTCCCGTTCCCAACTCCCCAATTGCCCAGGGGATCGATGCCGATGATCTGCGTGACTGGACGGGCAGCAGCACACTGATCGCGGCTTACCCGGAATACGTCGGTGATTACCACAGAGGAAACGAAGGCGATCAGCCGTATGCCGGTTGGCACTGGGGCAACCGTGGTGGAGTCACCAGCGCGGCCGTTGAGAAACCTCACCGCAGCGGCTGGACTCCGCTGCTCGAATGCGAGTTCGACCTGGCTTATCTGCCTCTGATGGAGTTGGACTACGGCGAGGGACGGCTGATTGTCTGCACGCTGGATCTGGAAGATCATGTAGCGCTTGATCCGGCGGCCCGACTCACGGCCCAGCGCATTGTGAATTACGCTCAGCACGCACCGCTGGCGCCTCGAGTCAGCAAGGTCGCGTATATCGGCGGTGACGCAGGTGCAGCATGGCTGGATAGGATTGGCGTGAGTTATCATCGGGCGGACGCGTTGGACGCGGGAACCGAGTTGGTTCTCGTCGGCCCCGATGCCCCTCTCGACACAGCCGCTCTGAACGCCTACCTCGAGCAAGGAGGCAGGGCATTCTTCTTGCCGCGTGCGCAGGTAAACGGGTGGCTTGGCACAACATTGAGTTCGGTGGCAGCCAACTTTGCAGGCTCGCTCTCGGTGCCCAGTTGGCCTGAAGCCAAGGGCCTGAGCGCATCCGACCTTCGCTGGCGTACATATATAGATAGTCCTGCCAGGATCCTGAACGGCGGCGCGGAGCTCGGGGCGGACGGCTTAATTGGCCGCAAGACAGTGGGAAAGGGTACTGCCATCTTTTGTCAGGTCGACCCGGACCGCTTCGACGCGGACGAAAAGACGTATTTCCGTTACACGCGATGGCGTGCCACTCGCGCTGTCGCCCAGCTCTTGGCGAACCTTGGCGCCAGCTTCCCAGTGGACAGCCGGATCTTCCGGCCTCGCGAAAAAGTACTCAACCCAGATCCCATGTGGATCGGTCCGAATGGGGATCGCTCCGGGCATGATTGCGAACCGGCCATTCCCAGTCGGCTGCTGAACCTGCCACCCACAGCCGTACCCGAAGGGGCCGAGGTTGGCTACTATCACTCCGACTATCGCACTGACTTTCCCATGGGTGACAACCCTTACCGCTATTACCGATTCTAGGCGTGTGGTTTCCTGCGGCGGGAAAGGCGCGTTACCGGAATGGCCGGCCTTTGACTTGTCCCTCGCCTTCGCGCAACGTGACCAACTGGTCGGCGGTCGCGCCGCGCACGTGCTCCACCAGTCCCGACGGCCAGCGAATCTCAATATCCGCAGTGGTGGCCGCGCCCAGTCCGAAGTGAAGGCGTGGATCGCTCGAAGAGAGAAAGCTGCACCCGCTCACGGCTTCCTGCACCTGCACCTTGCCGCCGTAGCG
>JBEKPO010000142.1:0-9639 GCA_049520675.1 Occallatibacter sp.
TCCCGGTCTTCTCTTTGTTTCTCGTTCCAGCCATTGTGCGTGCGCATCCATATTGGTGACCATAAGGTCACACTGTTCCGCGATCTTACGAATCGCTCTCTGTTGCCGGTGCGTGTGCCAAAAGGCGGAGGTCCAAGGTGCGCCAGTTGCCGATATTTCATGAAAAAACGCCGCAATATCGAAGCTGCCGTTTTCTCTCACCCTGGAGAGCGCATCCGCCAGGCGCGTGGGGGCGCCATCCGGTGAATAGCCGTATCCGCTCACGTGGACCAGGACTGCTCCCGGCCCGCCCTCGCTGAGCGCCAGACACGACTCAAGCAGATTCTCCTGATCGCAATAGATGATGGGGTACGGCAGGTCGCAGCGCTCATTCGAATTCAATACTACGAATGCACTGCCGATCCCAAACGCGCACTTTAGCTCGCTGGCCAGTTGGATCACGTGGTCGGTCACGCCACACCTTCCCGGCTTAAGCTGCGGCACCACCTGAATCAGCAATGGACTTGTATGTCGCATCAGGTTTTTTAATCGGAGAGATCGGACTCCGGCGCACTTCTGACGGAGAAATGCTCTAGCGGTTCATCTGATACGGATTCTTCAGGCGAAGCGCCTTGATCGATTTCAGCGCGGCCGTCCGAAGAAAGTCCCTGGCTTTGCGCTTTCGCTCTACTCGACGAATCATCGCCGGCTGCCGGTGGCGGAATTCGTCTTCGCGGGGGCCTGCATGCCGCAACGAACGAGCTGCCAGCCCGACAATCGAATCAAACTCATGCTCAATCGAGAAGTATTCGAAAAACGCCTTTTGCGCCAGCCGTCCGCGTTCCGCGGCACTGGGAAGATATGGTTCGAGGATCTTTGGAAGGCGAGCGATGTTTCGCTCCGCGACACGGATCAAGAAATCTTCCCACGGCGGCCCGGCAGGAAGTTCGTAGGCATCCGCTATGAGCACCGGCGCGATGCCGCTTGCCATCACCTCAAAAAACCGAATAGACCCCGCTCCTGCCCCGCGCGGACACAAGACAAAGTGAGAAGCGGCAATCGTCTCAGCGTAACGACGCTGCCGCTCGCGTCGTCCCGGCTGCGACCCGTCCCAATTATGAAACGAGGATGTGTTCTCGATGAGTACATCGTCGCGTCTGAAATTCAAGTTGAATAACCGCTTGCGCACGAGCGACGTCGAACCGCCCTGGAAGGTGAAGAAGTAGCGCCTGGTATTCGCAGCCGGGATCGGCGATGCATCGGGAACTTCGGCAAGATATGGGTTATGATGCCTCCCATTCCGCGAGGCATATGTGTAACTGAAGACTCGACTGACGCGGGTGTGCTCGTCCCTCTCGGCCGAGCAATACACGCCCGGAACCAACGGCAGATAGGTATCCTCTTCGGTGTAGACAGCACAGCGATCTGGAAATGTCTTGTAGACCGCGTTCTCCAGCAGTTTCGCCGGTTCCATGGCAAAGACCCCCAGCAACAAAATCAGATCGGCATCCGCGGGATTTGCGACAACCTCATGCAATTTGGAGAATTTGGCACGATCGTGAAACATCGGAACCCACAGTGCATCGGCTTGACTGGGTGCGGCGAAGTGGATCTTCATGCCATCAACTTTGCGGGAGACCGTATGCGGGTAGTACCGTGACGAGGCAAAAACAGCTATTGTCTTGACGCATCGATCTACGCAGGCTTCTGCCAACAGGACCGGACGACGAGCTGAGGCCCTTAGCCAAACCCCAGGAATCGGCACGCCGCCCACTCTCAAAGCGAGCGGGCATGGTCATGGCGCACTCGTGGTGGTTCTGTAGATTCCCACCTGGGTGCCCAATTGCAGAATCGAAGTGAGGGCCTGCTCTCCGACAAGTTTGCCGGTGCTGGTGGGCACATAGAGAATATCTCCGTCTTTCAACGCGACATCGGGAGCCTGGCCTTTGTAAATCAGATTGATCGGAATCGTGATCGCTTCCTTCCTGCCGTCCTCAAGACTCCTTACCAGTTGTGCACGCTTGATAGCGGCGGCGCGGCCACTGTTGCCGGCCAGTGCCATGGCCTCTTCCACGGTGAGCATGTTGCGACCGTCGAGAACATAGCCGCCCGGACGATTCACGTTGCCCACGACATAGACAATTCCCGCCCTCGGAACATTGACCGTGTCGCCTGGGAAGATCTGCACGTTGGGGATCACCGGCTTGAGTGCTTCGGGAATGTAATCAACCGTAATCTGATTTTCCGGGTCGTTCTTGTGCGTAATAATGACTTTCGAAGCCGCAGTGAGTGTCACCCCGCCGGCAGCGGTGATCACATCGTTGAGCATGCGAACGCCCAGCGCGGGATAGACGCCAGAGGCCTTCACCTCTCCAACTACGGTAATACCTTGCGTCGCGTACTCGGCAATGAACACTGTGGCGTGAGACTCCGCGGGTTGCAGGATCTCTGCCTCGACATAGCGCCTTTCGATCATTTGCGCAGCTTCACCCGCAGTCACACCCTCGACATGCAGACTGCCTATCAAGGGAACCGTGATGTCGCCGCGCTCGTCAACGCGGAAGTTGCCGGAGAGATCGGGGTTTTCAAACATCGTGACTTCGACCAGATCGCCGGATCCGATCTTCAGAGGTGGCGCCATGACAGACTCGGAACTGGCCGGCTGTTGAGCATTTCCGGCGATGGTTTGCGCGATGATGAGCGCGCAGAAAGCAGCCGCGCACGCAAATTTCTTCGCCATGTTAGACCCCTTTGTCCTTCTGCTCTTCCTCTTCATATCCGTAAGCCCGATCTGAGAATGAAGGAACCTGTTTGTATCCATACCAGTAATTCCTGGCGTAGGCGCCGTAGCGGTAGGTATAGAAGTTCTCCAAACGAAGATCCACATCATTGACCACGACGCCGGCAATCGGAGCGTTGACGCGCCACAGCAGGTCGCGAGCCCGGATGAGCGCACGCTTGCGCGTCACTCCGGCCCGGGCTACCAACACCACCGCATCCGAGCGAACCGCCAAAGACTGCGTGTCGGAAACTGCCAGCAGAGGGGCGGAATCGATCACAATCCGGTCGAACCTCTTCACCCATTGCCGCATCTGCTCTTCCATGCGATTAGAAGAGAGCATCTCCGCAGGATTCGGCGGCAACGGTCCGGTCGGCAACACATACAGGCTGGGCAACTCTGGAAACGGAACCGGAAGTTCCTTGTCGAGGGCCTGTTGGGATAGCGCCGTGGACAGTCCTACATTCTCGTCGGAAATGCCGAAAACGCGGCGCAAACTGCCCCGCCGCAGATCCGCGTCGACCAGCAGGACCTGTTCGCCTCGCTGGGCAAGCACAATGGCAAAATTGATTGCCGTAGTCGTCTTTCCTTCTGAAGGAAACGCGCTGGTGATGACAATTACGCGCGGGGGGTTGTCGATCGACGAGAGCAGAAGCGAACTACGCAGACCGCGGTAGGCCTCAGCGCCGTGCGACTTGGGGTCCCAGATTGTTATCAATTGATGAGGCGTCTGGAAGGTGGTTGACGGGGACTTGATATCGCCCCGGAACTTGGGCCCACTGTAGCTCATGTTGGGAATCGCCGCCAGCGAGGGGAGCATGGATGCGGCTTCGACCTCTTCTGAAGTCCGCAACCGGTCGTCAATCGACTCGATCACAAAAGCCAGTACACATCCGACAAAGAGCCCTCCAAAGAATCCGTAGAGCAAGGCCTTCGACTTTTGCGGTGCTATCGGAACAAAGGGGACCGTGGCGCGATCCACCACCGTGATATTGGCCGCCGACATTCCCGCCGAAATGCTTGCCTCTTTCAGCCTCATCTGCAGGGTGTCGTAGAGATCGCGGGTCAACTCTGCCTGATGGCGCAGAATCGCGTATTGAGCCACATCCGAATTCAAGCGGTAGGCTGCGTCTTCCTGCGCAGCGAGGCGTTGTTTAAGTTCGTCCTCCAAGCCCAGGGCTCCCTTGTACTCATTGGTGACCTGGCGGCGTGCCAGCTCGACTTCATTGTCGATCTGGTTCTGGACTTTTTGAATTTCCTGGTCGAGCTGCTGCATTTGCGGGTGCTTGGGGCCGAATTTCGACGCCAGTTCTGCGCGCTGGGTTTGCAAATCGGTGAGTTGGCTTCGAAGGGCGCTTAGTGCCTGGTTATCCCCCATCAAGGCGGTCATGTCCGGGCTCAGCGTATCGAAATCGTGCATCCGCGCCTCTTTCATGATTCTGTCGGCTTCGGCGCTATCCAACTCGCTGCTGATGTTCTGCAAGGTTTGAATGGTGAGATTATTCTCATCGGTGCCCACGATATTGTGTTGACGTTGGTAATCCGCGAGACTGCGCTGAGTGTCAGACGCCTCCTGCCGCAGATCGTCCATGCGGTTTTGCAGCCACTTGGAAACATGTTCCGTGCGTTCGAACTTGGTCTGCAACTCGGCATCGGAATACGTCTCAACCAGCTGATTCGCAATATCGGTTCCCATCTTCGGGTCGTTGCTGCGGTAGCGGATTTCGACGAGCCGCGTGTTGAGAATGACTGCCACCGAGAGTCCGCCGCGGACAATTCCGATCAGGGCGCGACGCTCCTGAGGCGTCACTTCGGCGGACATGTCCGTGGTGCCGTTCTTTCCCTTGCCGCGAACCATGTAAAGCAGATGAAGCGCTCGCGCGGTATCAAACAAAACCGAGTCGCTTTGCAAAATGCGCACCTCGGTAGCTAGGGATTCCGCAGACTCATCCTCGGCTTCTAAGAGGCCCAGAATGTCGCCGCCGCCGTATTCATTGGGCTTGATTTCAATGCGCGATATGCTTTCATAAACCGGTGGCGTACGAAACGCATACCACACGGCGCAAGCCATAAAAAGAACGGTCACGGTGATGATTGCAAAGCGCTGCTTGGTGAGCACGCGCCAGACGTCCATGAGCGAGCGCCGCTCTCCAAGAGGACCGGCCGCCGGCCGCGCCTCCAAGGGCGGTAGCGGTGGTGGTTCGGGCTGGTGTTCCAGAATCATTTAGACCCCTGCGTGGTTCTGACTTCGATTTGAAAATGATTTGAGATCAGAATGCAGTTTTCCCTTCAGGCGGAACCCACATAGAAACTCTGTCCCCTGGCTGGTTGTGCATTGGCGCACCGACTGCGCCCACTGGAACCGTCTCCCCATCGAGCGCAAAGACCATCGACCTCAAAATCGGGCAATCTCAAGTTTGTGTGGGACCGAATCACAACGCCGGTCTGACGAGTTCAAGTCGAGGAGTTGACGCGGCTCATGAGGCCTGACCTGGGCGTCAGCCTCAGCCTTCAAAGACACTTTCAGAACTTCGGTGTAGCTCAAGTCCACCTTCAATCTTAGGTTAACCGCTCGCACCCCACCTGTGGTACCTCAAATATCATCGTCACCACTCGGAATCGATTCGTCAGCGGTTGCGGATTCGTCCGGGCCGCAACCCATGCCGCAGGAAGGGTGGATCTCTGCTCTGTGGATCGGCCTGCGGACATCCTCGCTTTCGGCCTGGAGCATGCCCAGCCCCGGCTCAATTCGACCCGGAAAACTCCGCATACGCCTTGAACATTGCCTCGGGCCCCGCACCGTCGACTGGGAATAGGCGTTGCAGTGGCCCATGGGTCAGTATGATTGCGATCAACGACAGCACAAGAGCCTTGGAGTTGGTGCACCGCAACTCGCCTCTGTTCACCCAGGGCTCAAGATATCGCGCAATCACCTCAACAAGCTGGCCGAGGTGGCGGCGAAGTAGAGGATCGATGTCTTCGCTCAATTCGAGGGTGCTGAACTGTACAAGGCGCAACAAGGCAGGCCTCTGCGTCAAGGTCGCCGCAATCAGTTCAAACGTGCGGGCAACCGCCGTTCTTGCATCGGCGGCCTCGGCTATGCCTGCCAGCAGATCGCCGCTCAGCTTTACCTGCTGCAACTCGCTATCGAGGACGGCGACATAGAGGTCACGCTTTCGCGGATAGTGCCGGTAGATTGTCACTTCATTCACCGCCGCCCCGGAGGCAATGTCTCGGGTGCTGACGCCGTTGTAGCCAAAGCTGGAAAACATCGCTGCCGCGCTGGCGAGAATGCGCGCCTCAGCGTCACCTTTACCGGAATTCGCGTTCTTCGGCATAGATGGTTTTGTTGCGCGGGCTCTTTCAGGCGACGATGAAATTTCGCCGGAGCCTGACGCTCGATCGTCTTTAAAGTTTGCTTTCAAGCGATAACTGGTGGAAGCCGCCTCCGCAAGGCCCACAGACTCATCTGTGAATCCGGATCACCGGACGCGATGTTTCTGTTGGCGTGCCAAGTCAACACGCTTCAGCTGATCGCGCAGATACCCCGAGGGCGGCCGGAAACATCACTCAGTGAGAAAGGCCCTAACGTTTAGGCGACTCTTACGGCACGGGTGAGGCCGTGCCCTTTCAAAACCGGATTGGTGCAATCGGTTCTAACGTCGGGACGCGGACGATCTGCCGGCGCCAAGAGTTCCAAGTCTTCAAGGTCGACCTCTATCGCATAGCTCTGCATAATGTGCTCCAACGTCAGCACCACGCGGCAGCAATTCTTGTTCCTCGCCACGATCCCCTCGAGCCCGGCAAAAGCCCCCGACCGGATACGAACCCGCTGTCCGGCTGTCATCGATGAGTGCGGTAGCGCCGTCTGTAGGGTCAATCCCCTGCGCAAAGCGTCGATGGTCGAATCCGGCAGGGCAGCCGGCTCGCCTCCGGTTCCACCGACCAGGGCCAGGACGCCGGGAACGGTCAAGACGGTTACGCGCTCACCGCGCCTGATATGGACGAATAGATAGCCGGGGAAAAGCGGTAAGTCCAAAGCCACTCTGGAGCCATCGGCCCATTTCCGCTGCGACCGATAGAGCGGCAGGTAACATTCGATGTCGCGGTGACCTAAATGCTCCGCGACGCGCTTTTCATGGCGTGAATTGGTGTGGAGAGCAAACCATTTCGAAGGCTGCGGAGCATCGCGCACCGGGGAATGCAACTGAGGTCGCGGGCCGAGTTGGTTCATCTTGTGCGAGATTTCTGGCAAGGCTTCGCCATCCTCACTTGGATGAGGTCTTTTCCACAGCCTCTTCCCAACCACCAGCGGGCCGTGCATAAGCCGGTTGATATCTAGGTCAGACCTCTATTCCCGCCAAGGACTTGCGGCCAAAGAAATGAAAGGGCCTGCTTTCATCGATCGCGAACCAAGCCATTTCTCCGTCGCCCTGGAGTTCCGGTTATTTTCAATATATCAATGCCTTGCGAGCAGTCAATGAGGATAATCGGTACCTAAAGCGATTGCATGCTTACTTTGGTTTGCTTTGGAACTTCGCCCCCCACCTAGATCGACCACCCGACGCGGGTGACGAGGAACCAGCCCAGTTCGGAACACTCCAGGCCAGCAAGCCTTCACTTTCAGATCACACGATTCCGAGGGTTGGCTATACCCCAGGGAGCGGCCTGCCTGTGTTTGGTCAGCGGGCGCTTAGTTCATCCCGGAGCACGGTGCTCCCGGCTGAACCGGTTCCATGCCGGCGTGCGCAAAAACGATCCTTCGCGCCGGCTTTCGGCCTGGTGACCTTCGAGTTGCCTGGAACGGTCGCGCAAATCCGCCAGTGTTTTCGCGGACCTCAACCAGCCCCACATACCGTCACGTCGCGTTTCAGTCTGCCGCAAACGCGCTTTACAGCCGTCAACCGGGCGAACTCCCGATCTCGAAAAGATTTTGATTCTGCGATTGTCTGGGAGCTATACTTGCTGCACTTCCGGAGTGCCATTTCGCGGCCTGCGAGGCTGCAGGTTACTTGGGTGAGGCACCCGTGAGGAATGACTCTTCAGGTAGCCGATTCTTAGAGAAGATTCTCGCTTCGTATAGCTCATCTGCGGCCGGCCCCCACGGCACAAAGGCTGAGAAGTGATCAAGAGCAACAGCCCTGCGCATGGATTCATGTCTGAGGCCTTTTGGGTCAACTGGCCGTCATACTTTTGGGAGCCGCAGCATATCGGCGCTTACGGCTGACGTTGAGTTGCTGGACCACGTGACCGATTCGGTCACACGAATCGAGCAACTTCCTGGGAACCCCGGTGTTTCAACGGGCATGAAGTGGAGCGATTGATCCGGGCAGGATGCCTGAATGGCCACGATGAACGTGGCCGGTTCCCGAGGCAGAGACTACGCAGCAGTGAATTTGGGGCTTGTTTGCATGCGTGGCAAGGGGAGGATCGCCCGAAAGAACCAGTCTCACTTGGAGCGCTTATGAAAGCGTACTTCGTCGTTTCGTGTGCGTTAGTGTGCGTATTCGCCGGCAACTTGGCATCGGGGGAAACCCAGCGCGCACTCCTCATCGGGATCAATACCTATCAGCCGGCCGGCACGACGGCAGAGCATCCCGCGGGATGCATTTATGGCCGCTGCGAACTGGGCAGCTTTCAGAATCTCGACGGCTCGGTCAACGATGCTCAGGCCATGGCCGACCTGCTGACCAGCCCCAAATTCGGCTTCCCCGCCAGCAATGTTGTGCTACTCACCAATCCCGCCGCTGCGCAGCCGCGGCAGGGAGTCACGGTTCTGCCCGCCGGCCAGACGACGCACGACGGCATTCTTGCCGCGATGCAAAAGTACCTTGTCGATGTTCCGCAGAAGGGCGACACAGTAGTTTTCTACGACGCCAGTCATGGCTCGCTGCGCGTCAACAGCAAGGGCAACAAGCTCACCGTGCTGGTGAATGGACAGTACGTTCATGCCGACAGCACTCTTGTTCCCTCTGACGCGTACAAGGGCGGCTACGACGTCCGCGACCGCGAGATGACCCGCATCTTCAACGCCGCCCTGAACAAGGGAGTCCATCTCACTGTCATCTTCGATAGTTGCCACTCGGGCGGCATCAGCCGCGGACTCGGCCCGGTCTATCGCGAGCGCGCTCTGGCATTTGATCCTCGCGATATTAGCGAAGCGCCGGATGCGCAAGCGAACGGCGAGCCGGCGGTAGCGCCCACGGAGCGGAGCGACAACCCGGCGCTGGTTTTTTCTGCGGCACAGCAGGACCAGACGGCCAAGGAAATGCCGGACGCCGATAAGGCGACCGAACCGCACGGAGCCTTCACTGCTGCGCTCCTTGAGGCTTTGCAAGCTCTGCCTGCCGACACTCCTGCCGAGCTGGTCTACGAGCGTGTCAAGGCTGTGCTCGAGGGCGGCAGCGTGCCCGACCAGGAGCCTGATCTGGATGCCAGTGCCGTACGCCGGCAGCAGCCGCTCTTTGGAGGCTCCGCTGCGGGTTCAAGCAAAATTCGCGCCGCCGCGCTGGGCACCAATGACGACGGCACCGTCTCGCTGGATATCGGAAAGGTCTCCGGCATTGGAGCGGGCACCGAACTCACTGCGATGACGCCCAACGCCCAAGGCCAGAAGGTGATCCTTCGCATTTCGAGTCTTGAGGGAATCGCGCGTTCTTCGGCCACTGTGATCAGCCCAGCCGGAGCCAAAGTGGCCGCGGGCGACGTTTTCGAACTCAGCAAATGGATTCCCGCGGACAACCCGCCGTTGAGCGTCTGGCTCTGGCCGTCGAATTTGGGGGAGAGCGACATCCTGGCGGCGGCGGCGCAGGTCGAAGCCTCGGGAGCGACGCTGGTTTCAGACCCCGCCGAGCAGCCGTGGACACACGTCCTCAGCTGGG
>JBEKPO010000143.1:0-9516 GCA_049520675.1 Occallatibacter sp.
CAGCGATAGTCGTGCATCACGATGTCAACGTGGTCGGGGTTGTTGAAGGACGCTGCTGTGCGGTCGTACGTAGCATCGTCGAAATTCCACTTTGGCGAAGCCTGGTGCCAGATGAACTTATTGAACTGGTCGAGGTATTTCGCATAGCCGGCCTTGCCAACTGGGGTGGCGAAATAGTACTGATACCAAAACAGGAACGCAGGCTCGGGTGGCAACGGCACCTGGTTGCCCGCCGGGCTGCTGATCAGATAGCCGCTGACGGAAACGATCGCCTTGCATCGTTCCGACCAGAGTGTTGCCATGGCGTCCGCCGTGCGCGCGCCCCAGTCAAAGCCGGCGACGGTAGCTGTCTGGATCTTGAGCGCATCCATCAGAGCGATGATGTCGAGGGCGACGGCCGACTGCTGGGCGTTCCGGAACGTGGCACTCGAAAGAAAGCGCGTGGTCCCGTATCCGCGCAGATGCGGAATGATTACCCTGTAACCCGCCGATGCCAGCAAAGGCGCGACATCGACAAAGCTGTGGATGTCGTACGGCCAGCCGTGCAGTAGAACGACCGCGGGACCATTCGCGGGGCCGGCTTCAGCGTATCCAACGTTCAGGAGGCCGGCATCGATCTGCTTCAGCGAGCCGAATGACGTGTTCGTCCCCGGCTTAATCGGGGGCACTTGCGCAGGGCTTGTCTGGCTGGATTGTGCGTGCGCGGAGCCGATTGCGACGAGCTCAGCGGCAGCGAGAGTCATGGCCGCATTGCGCAAGAAACTGCGGCGATCATGGTTGATCTCTTCGGGTCTTTTGATCGTACTCATTGGTGAATCTCCTCTGTTTGATTGATTTGAATCTCGGGCCACGCCGGCCTGCTCCGCATTCGTGCGTGGCAAGGCCGACGAGAAGCATTTGAACTAGCGCAATGATCTGAACGCTGCTCGCATCTCGGTACTGAAGAGGTCCGGCTGTTCCCACGCCGCGAAGTGGCCGCCCTTGGCGACTTCATGGAAGTAGTACAGCGACGGGTAGGCCTGCCGTGACCAGCTTTCCGGCGCGCGATAGATCTCGCGCGGGAATACCGTGATGGCCACCGGCACTTTGATCTGATCGGTCTTCTGTGCCGCGGCGCTGAAGTTGTTGTTGTTATTTTCCCAGTAGAAGCGGGACGAAGAGGCGCCGGAATTGGTGAGCCAGTATAGCGTGATGTCGTCGAGCATTTCGTCACGACCGATCACGCGTTCGGGGTGGCCCTCGCTGTCGGTCCACTCGGCGAACTTTTCATACGTCCAGGCGGCCAGGGCACTGGGCGAATCGACGAGCGCGTAGCCGATGGTCTGCGGACGGGTGACCATCACCGCGCCGTAGGCCGCGTTTCTTCCGAAGAAGGTGCTGAGGGTGTTATACGCCCGCAGTTCCGGGGCGGTCAGCCCAGTGGGCGCCGGATCGCCGTTGTTGATGCCCTCCACCAGGTTCGCGGGAATCGTGGCGGGCATGGTGATATGGATGCCGAGCAACCCAGGCGGCGTCTGGCGCGCCAGTGCGTCGGAGATGACCGAGCCGTGATCGCCCCCCTGCGACACGTAACGGGTGTAGCCCAAGCGCTTCATGAGCACGTCCCAGGCCCGCGCCACGCGGTCGGGATTCCAGCCGAGATCGGTCGGCTTGCCCGAGAAGCCATAGCCGGGGATGGCGGGGATCACAACGTCGAAGGCGTCTTGCGCGCGCCCGCCGTAGGCGATGGGGTCGGTGAGCGGGCCTATCACTTTCAAGAACTCCAGCGGCGAGCCGGGCCAGCCGTGGGTGAGGATCAGCGGTAGCGCGTTCGGTTCACGCGAACGCACGTGGATGAACTGGATATCCACGCCGTCGATTGTGGTCACGAACTCCGGCAGCGCATTCAACTTCGCTTCTACGTTACGCCAGTTGTAGCCGTTGCCCCAGTAGTGTATCAGCGCCTGCATCTCCGCCAACCGGATGCCCTGAGATTCGTCATTGACTGTTTCCTTGTCAGGCCAGCGCGTCGCCGCAATCCGTCTGCGGAGGTCGACGAGTGCCGGTTCCGGAACGTTGACGTGGAATGGGCGGATTGCTGTGTCGTCGCTCAATCTGCTCGACTTTGCGGGATCCGAGCTTGTAACAGCGGCATCGATGACTGGAACGGTCTGCGCGTAGATGGGGGCAGCGAGCAGGAAAAGGCTAAAAGCACCCATGGCTGTTAATTTGAAACGAAAGATGTTCGACTCTATCGTGAGTTGGGTCATGGTGAGATTCCTTTTTAACGTTGTCCTTTGCCGTTGCCTGGAGGAAAGTGATCGAACATCTTCTCCAAGCCCTTATCGAGGTTCTTTATGTTCTTGTCGGACTTGTCGGATAAGGCGTCGCTTGCAGATCCTCGCCAAATTAGTTTCTTGGTGTTCGAGTCGAACAGGTCGACGACCAGCGTTCCAATTTTATACGTGCTCTCCGTGGTGGTAGACTCTCCGAATCCATCTCCCAAGCCTCCCCATCCTCTCCACCCCCAACCTCCGCCGAAGCCGTCGTAGTAAGTGTTGAGGGTCTGGTGACTCTTACTCATCTCCATCGCCATGATAGAAACATTTCCACCCGATTCCACCTGCATCCAACCCTTCGATGCCAGTGCAGAATTGACGGCCGCTTTGATTCGATCGACCCATAGAGGGTCTTGGGCGTGAACGTTTTCCCAAGAGTACGTTTTGTACTGACTGAAATCTGCGGTCCGATCGAAGTCGGTTTTCACTTGCTGTGCGAACGACGAAATCGCAAAAAGAAGCATCGCGCCGATTGAGCTAAGACTATTACCTTGAACCTTCATCACATCTCCTTTAAGCTGCTTGGGGTCTTTGCTTTTTTGACCATCCGCACGAGTAGTTTGCAATCGGGCGGCCAATAGCGAGGACCGCATGACCAGATCGCGCGAGCAACTCGCAGCCTCAATACAAAGGGGAACCCTCCAGTTTGAGGGATGCCGTCGCCCGCTTTCTATAAGCGTGAGTGTGGGGTGTGTCAGAGTCCTTCGCCAGTGGTGACGTCGCAACGTCTCGCGACCCAACAGTGACTCCACCATCGGCCAGATTGACCGCTTCGGACTCCTTCGATGGAACCAATGAGCTCGCAATCGTCCCCGGCCTGCTCAGCTTGTGAAGAGCAGCGAATCGCAGTTCGCCACGCAAAGGCGACAGGTGTGTGGACACCGATCCGCCCTGAACGGGCAGGCGCATGCATGAATTCGCGAGCCGACTCGCCTGAACATACTTCGTGCGCAGAACCGCAGCGCAGTTCGATGGGTTTCATCTCGTCGAGAAGCCCCTGCCGAAAAATCCTTTGGGCCCGGATCACAAGGAACTGTGGGACTATGAAACCGCAGGGCGGTTAGGGGAGATCCGCGAGTGGTGCTCCGTTCGATGGGGATGATTGCCCTGGGCTGATCGCGAATGGTTCTCGTCTCCGAACTTCGACGTTATGCTCTGGCTGCGATTTCCTGCGGCCTGGCGCTGGCTGTGGCATGGCCGTCCGATGCCCCGACGTCCTGTTTCTTCCTGGCTGTCATGGTGAGCAGCCTTTACGGGGGCAAGGGCCCTGGGCTCATGTCCGTCGTGCTCTCCACTCTGTCCTACGACTACTTTTTTCTGCCTCCGCGATTCCATCTGGCCATCGAGCCGTCTTCCTACGTGCAATTTGCGGTCTTCCTGACGGCAACATTGTTGATCGTAGGGCTAGTCGAAGCCAAGCGGCCCGTGGAGGAGCCTCGTCGGCAAGTTGCCGCCAGCGTGCAGAGAAGCGAATACTACCTGGCGGAAGCGGAGAGATTGGGTCACATTGGCAGCTATGCTTCCAACGCGCGTGTAAATCCTCCGGAGATCCGGTACATTTCCGCGGAAATGTACCGAATATTGGGATTTCCCGCGGGAGACGTTCCGCCTACCACGGAAGAGGCCGGCAAGGTCTTCACGGCCGCTGGTCCGGAAAACTGGCCGCGCATCTTGGAACTGTACGAAACGGCACGCCGGGAGAAGATCGCCGACGGCGAATTCCCCGCTGTCCTACCGGACGGCTCAAACCGAATGATTCGTATTGTCGCGCACACCGTGTACGATGCGGCGGGCGAACCAGACGAGTTCATTGGTACCTGCGTCGACGTCACGGACCAGCACCGGGCCAGAACGGAATTGCAGAAGGCATTCGACGAAATAAGAAAGTCGGAAAATCAACTTCGAGCCATCATCAATACGATCCCCGCGTTCGCATGGTCTGCTCGTCCAGATGGTTCCGCCGATTTCTTCAATCAGCTCTATCTGGATTATACGGGCCTCTCTGCGGAACAGGCAATGGACCGGGGCTGGACGGTTGCGGTTCATCCGGACGACCTGAACGGCCTGGCTGATTACTGGCGATCCGTTCTCGCTTCTGGCGAGGCGGGTGAGGTCGAAGCGCGCCTACGCCGTTTCGATGGAACTTATCGATGGTTTCTGTTCCGTACTAGCCCACTGCACGATGAATCGGGCAACATCGTCAAGTGGTACGGAATAAACGCCGACATTGAAGACCGTAAACTGGCCCAGGATGCTCTGCGCACGAGCGAGCGCGACCTTAGCTCGATCATCGAGGCGATTCCCAGCCTGGTGTGGTGCGCGGATCCGGAAGGCGAGGTCAACTACTTGAACGGGCGCATGCTGGAGTACACCGGTACAACTTCTGGCGCCTGGGAGCAGTTTGGCTGGACCAACTTCCTCCACCCGGACGATGTAGAGCCGACGGCGCGGGCGTGGTCGAGTGCTATCGCAACTGGCGAGACGCACGAAATCCAATGCCGGCTCCGCCGTTCCGATGGTGTCTACCGATGGTTTCAGGTGCTCGGCCATCCCGCGCGTAACAATGAGGGCGGAGTGACTCGATGGTACGGTTTATTGATCGATATCGATGACCGGAAGAATATTGAGGAAGCTCTGCGCAATAGTGAGACGCGCTTGTCGCGAGCGGCACAGACGGCCACCCTTGGCGAACTGTCTGCCTCTATTGCCCATGAAATCAACCAGCCTCTAGCGGCAGCGCTGACGAATTCCCAAGTCTGCATTGGATGGTTGTCCGCGCAGCCCCCCAATGTGGCCAAAGCTATAGCGGCGGGCGAGCGGGCTGTTTGCACCGTAAAGGATGCCGGCGAAGTTGTGCGGCGCATACGTGCGCTTTTCAAGGGGGCGGCTCTTGAAAACGTCGCGCTCGACCTGAATGAAGTCATCGGCGAGGTTCTTCGCCTGATTCATGGCGAGGCTGCCCGGCGGCGTGTTGAGGTAGAGGCAGACCTGCAAGCAGAATTACCTTCGTTAGAGGGAGACCGTGTGCAATTGCAGCAATTAATTCGCAATCTCCTCTTAAACGGCCTTGAGGCGATGGATCAGGTCATGGACCGTCCCAAGAAACTGCTGATCCGCTCAAGGCGACACAGCCCGGAATTCGTGCTCGTCGAGATTCAGGATCACGGCGTTGGGCTGAAGGAGCCGGACAAGGTCTTCGATGCTTTCTACACGACAAAGGAGAACGGCATGGGTATGGGCCTGGCGATCTGCCGCTCGATCGTCGAAGCACATCACGGCCGGCTTTGGGCCGCATCTGGCGAGGAATATGGCGCAGTTTTCCGCTTCACTCTTCCCACCCGGCCGCTCGGCACCAGACTTTGACTAATATGAACACCAACAGCCCGATTGTCTATATCGTGGATGACGATGCTCGCATAAGGGAAGCATTATCTGACCTTGTTTCCTTGTCGGGGTTGCAGGCGGCCGCATTTGGCTCGGCTTCGGAATTTCTGGCTTTCGAAAAACCCGACATTCCCTCGTGCTTGGTCTTGGACCTGGAACTTCCGGACATCGACGGCCTCCAACTCCAACAGTCCCTGATATCAGGAGACGCGCCGCCGATCATTTTCATTTCGGGCCACGGCGACATCCCCTCGTCGGTGCGCGCGATGAAGGCTGGGGCCATCGAATTCCTAACGAAACCGTTTGATGATAAGGACTTGCTGCGTGCGATCGTAACCGGAATCGAGCTTGATCGGGCCGCGCGGCTCAAAAGGTCGGAGCTCGCCATTCTGAGGAGAAGCTACGATCTTCTCAGTCCCCGTGAACGGGAAGTGCTTCCTTTGGTGGTGGCAGGCTTCGCCAACAAAGTGACCGCTGGTCATTTCGGTACCAGTGAGAAAACTATCGGGGTTCAGCGGGGCCAGGTCATGAGAAAAATGGGCGCGCGGTCGCTCGCAGAACTCGTAACGATGGCGCGCACACTAGGCATCAAGATCCCTGGACCCGCATAAAGAAACACCCAATAGCCGCCATTTTTGTTCGCCAGTATCATCGGATTGTACGGCAGATTGCCCTGATGATGGCTGAGACAAAAAAACAAATAGTATTGGGTGTGGACGATGACTCCCGCGTCCGGGAGGCGATCGAAAGCCTGCTTGACATGGCCGGCTACGAAGCCCTTGTCTTTTCCAGCGCCGATGAGTTGTTACGTTCTCGCGCCTTGGCAACTGCGGACTGTGTAATAACGGACGTCCGCATGCCTGGAATGGACGGAATCGAATTGCAGCGTCGCATTAAGATTGACTATCCCAAACTGGCGGTCATCTTTATCTCCGCCCATTTTGACGATGAAATTCGACGGCGGGCCCTTGACGGCGGCGCAGTCAACTTTATGTATAAACCATTCGACGGTGATGCCTTGTTGCGCGCAATCGATCGGGCAGTGAACAACTCTTCAAACGATCCGGTCTGAGGGTTCGGCAAGGGAGAAAACGATGGCCATTGCAGGTTTGATTGGATCATCCTCGCACCGGCGAAATCGAAGCTCGGGTCGGTGGACGCGACTATGCCCAGCCAGTTGAACCGGATTTTCGCCAAGCGGCCGCCGGGGTCGGTGCTTACTGACCCGTTTCGGCCAATTGCCAAAAAGTAATAGTGGAGTAACCAACAGCCATGGCGACGACGATGCCCTCCGTGATCGAGCCTTCCGGGTACGTGCTGGAGCCCCTCCGGGAAGGCGCGGACTTCACCCTTTACCGCGGCCGTCAGCATGGCAACCCATCGCCGGTCTTGGCAGTAGCACTCGCGGCAGAACAGCCGTCGCCCCAGGGTCTCCGGCGGCTCGAGCACGAATACTCGCTCGCGGCAGAACTCGATCCAGCGTGGGCAGCTAGGCCTCTCGCGCTTACTCGTCACAAGGGACGGACGATCCTCGTACTCACGGACCCTGGCGGTGAGCCTCTGGATCGGATCCTTGAGCGGCACCAGGGGCAACCGCTCAGCCTGAGTCGCATTCTGCGCATCGCCATTGGCTTGGCGACCGCGCTAGGCCAAGTCCATCGGCACGGCCTCATACATAAGGACATCAAGCCTGTGAATGTGCTTGTCGACGATGCCGGCAACGCATGGCTCACCGGCTTCGGAATCGCGTCCCAATTGCCGCGCGAGTGTCAGGCGCCCGCGCCACCGGAGATCATTGCCGGGACCCTGGCGTACATGGCGCCCGAGCAGACAGGCCGCATGAATCGCTCAATTGATACGCGCAGCGATCTCTATTCGTTGGGCGTCACCTTGTACCAGATGCTTACCGGCGCGCTGCCATTTGCCGCCGCTGATCCCCTGGAATGGGTCCACTGCCACATTGCACGCCAGGCTACACCACCGGTTGAACGCGCCGCAGTCCCCGAGCCTCTGTCTTCTCTTACCATGAAGCTCCTCGCCAAGAATGCCGAGGAGCGCTACCAGACTGCCTCCGGCCTCGAAGCCGATCTTCGGCGTTGTCTGGCGGCATGGGAATGCGATGGGCGCATCGATTCATTTCCGCTGGGCGAGCACGACGTGTCGGACCGGCTACTGGTGCCAGAGAAGCTGTATGGAAGGGAAGGCGAAATCGACACCCTGCTCGCGGCCTTCGACCGAGTCGTAGCCAACGGCACGCCGGAACTCGTGCTCCTATCCGGTTATTCCGGCGTCGGCAAATCCTCCGTGGTGAACGAACTGCACAAGGTGCTTGTCCCGCCGCGCGGCCTCTTCGCTTCGGGCAAGTTTGACCAATATAAGCGCGACATCCCTTATACGACTCTTGCACAGGCGTTCCAGAAACTGGTCCGTCAGATCCTCGTCAAGAGCGAAGAAGAGGTGGACCGGTGGCGGCACACCCTTCGAGAAGCCGTGGGTCCGAATGGCCAGCTCATCGTCAACCTCATTCCTGAAGTCGAGCTTATCATCGGAAAACAGGCGCCTGTTCCGGACCTATCGCCGCAAGAAACGCAGAACCGCTTCAAGATGGTGATCCGACAGTTCCTCGGCGCATTCGCTCGTCCGGAGCACCCTCTCGCGTTGTTCCTCGACGACTTACAATGGCTGGACGCGGCGACCCTTGAAATTCTGGAGTATCTGATCGCCGATCCGGAGGTCCGCCACCTGATGCTGGTTGGGGCCTACCGTGACAACGAGGTCAGTCCGTCTCACCCCCTCATGCGGACGCTGGAGGCCATCCGCAAAGCCAACGCGAGGGTACAGGAAATCGTGCTGGCGCCCCTCGGGCTCAATGATATTGGCCGGTTCGTCGTAGATGCGCTACATTGCGCGCCGGATTCCGCTCGTCCTTTGGCGCAGCTTGTGCACGAGAAGACCGGCGGCAATCCGTTCTTCACGATCCAGTTCCTCAGTGCGCTGGCCGAGGAACGGCTGCTCGTCTTCGACCGGGATGTCGCGGCCTGGAACTGGAACCTCACGCGCATCCGCGCCAAAGGCTACACCGACAGTGTCGTGGATCTCATGGTCGGGAAGTTGAAACGATTGTCCGACACGACACAAGAAGCGCTCGAGCAGCTCGCCTGTCTCGGGAACGTGGCCGAGATCGCGACCCTGATCCTCATTCACGGGGTGTCGGAGGAGGAGATCCACATGCTGCTGTGGGAGGCCGCACGCTCCGGGCTGATCCTCCGCCTGGACGGCTCCTACGCGTTCCTCCACGACCGTGTTCAGGAGGCAGCCTATGCGCTCATCCCCGCAGGCGACCGGGCGGCGACACACCTTCGGATTGGAAGAACGCTCGCGTCACGGACGGCGTCGGAGGAGATCGAGGAGAGAATCTTCGAGATCGTCAACCAGCTTGATCACGGCGCCGAGCTTATCGACTCACAGGATGAGCGCGAACGCGTCGCCGAACTCAACCTCATGGCAGGCAAGCGCGCCAAAGCGTCAACGGCATACGCCGCAGCTCTGAAGTACCTCGCCACCGGACGCGCTCTGCTGTCCCCTGACAGTTGGCAACGGCAATACCAACTTGCCTTCGCGCTGGAGTTTAACCAGGCTGCGTGCGAGTTCCTAACCGGCGCACAGACGGCAGCGGAAGAACGGCTCTCGATGCTTTCGAGCCGGGCCCGCGGTCTTGCCGATCTTGCCGCAGTCACTTGCTTGCGCGTAGACCTCTTTACGACCTTGGGTCGGAGTGACCGAGCTGTCGAGGTGTGCCTCGAATACCTCCGTA
>JBEKPO010000144.1:0-9460 GCA_049520675.1 Occallatibacter sp.
GTCCATTCGATCCGGGAGATTGCGGGGCAAAACACTTGACAACCGGCGGGGATGCTCGTACAGTTGTAGATGACACACCCGCCAAGCCTCTCCCTGGAAACAGGTGAAGCTCAAATCGGCGGGTTTTTCATTTTCCAATGAAATACAGCAAGCCTCATCTTCCTTACGAAGATCAAGTCAATTTGTTGATTCGCCGCGGCCTCGACTGCCCAGACAGAGGCCGGTCACTGCGGTGCCTAAAGCAAATCGGGTACTACCGGTTGAGCGCATACTTCATCCCCTTCAAAGATGCGGCCACCGGCAATTTTCGTCCGGGGACGACCTTCGAGCAAATCATTGATCTCTACAAATTCGATGTGGATCTGCGGCGGCTTGTGCTCGACGCCCTGGACGCGATTGAGATCAGCGTCCGCGCCGTCATTACGTATCACATAGGGAAAGACCTGGGCGTGTTCGGCCATGCTGACCCGGCGAATTTCGCCACGACATTCAATCATGCGGACTTCATGAAGATTCTCCGGCGTGAGGAAAGTAGATCGACCGAGGTCTTCATCGGGCACTACCGGGCGAAGTACACCTCCGAGACGGATTTGCCAGTGTGGATGGCAACGGAGCTTATCAGCTTCGGCGCGCTGTCGAAGATGTATGAGCACTTGCGGACGAGCTTCCGGAAGAAAATCGCCCGCGAATTCAACCAGCCGCAACCCGTTTTTGTAAGCTGGCTTCATGCCCTGACGGCGATCCGTAACGTCTGCGCGCATCATAGCCGCTTATGGAATCGAGAACTTGCCGTCAAGCCGGAATTGCCAGTGGCGTGGAAAGCTAACGGCATAGGGAACGACCGCTTCTACGTGATCGCGCTAACAATTCAGACACTGCTCGCCGACATTGCTCCTGATTCTCCATGGGGAGTGCGGCTCAAGGCTCTTTTCAACGCGCATCCGACGGTCAATCTGCGAGCAATGCAATTTCCGACCAATTGGCAGACCATTGCTCCCTGGAATTGACGTCTTCGCCACGGTGAATATGGACCGCACTCAACGCATCGTCATAACACAGGAAGGTCTTAGCTCAGGACCAATGTCTCTCCTATCAATTCCAGACTGCCTTCATTGACGAGCTTGTCACGTTAGTTACTCGCATGTCCTCGGTAACGCGGGCAAATCCCAAGCGACGACAGGCCGCAACTGCGACATCTTCGGCGGCTATTCGAGGCGTTCATTGGTAGGCGCCAGGGACTTTCTCCTGTAGCACGGCCCGTCAATGTGAGAAAGAGTACCGGTAAGATTTGGAACTGGAGACGCACTTCCATTTACGAAACCTCTGCTTGTGAGTGCGGCATCGTCTCAGGGTTCGATGTAAACTTATGGCAATCTCAGGAGCAACCAATGTTCTGTCCCCAATGTGGCAAAGCGCTGTCGGACGGGTTCAGGTTCTGTCCAGGCTGCGGGAAGCAGGTGATCCCATTAGGAGTCTCTTCGAATGATTCCAATCTGCAACAGTCCAAAACGGGTCAAGACGCGGACTACTGGTATCACCGAGCACTCACACTTACCGAGAAATCACAGTATCTGGAGTGTCTTGAGTGCTTGGGCCGCGCGGTGAAAGCAGATCCAAAACACAAGCAGGCGCTCTACGCACTCGGCCACCATCACCTTCAGGGCCAAGGCACCAAGGAAGACCCACCGACCGCAGCGAGTTGGTTTCGAAAGTCTGCAGAACTTGGGTTTGCCCCGGCGCAGGACAAGATAGGTCTAATGTATGAGCACGGAATTGGGGTTGCAAATAGCCCGACCGAAGCAATCAAGTGGTATGCGCTTGCAGCCCAAAGCGGAAACCGAGATGCACAATACCACCTTGGAGTGATGTACGGAACGGGAACTGGTGTGCCGGCCGACTTCGTAAAGTCATCTCAGTGGATTCTCAAAGCTGCAAAGCAAGGTAACGTTGATGCGCAAGCGACGCTTGGGCAACTGCTATTACAGGGTGCTGATGGGGTTCCCAGGGACTACGAGGAGGCCGCCATCTGGCTTCACAAGGCTGCCGACGCCGGAGACACGCAGGCGCAGGTTGCGCTCGCCGACCTTTTTATGCGAGGGAAGGGTGTGCAAAAAAACCTGGAAGAGGCGGCACGGTACTTCAGCCTTGCAGCAGATCAAGGTGACCCCGAAGGCCAACAGGGCCTCCAGTTCGTGAATAGGCTACTCGGAAGGTGGACAGTCTCCGAAGAGCGTCTGCCCGGAGAGGAAGAATGGGAATTCGAAATCCGACGCATGGTTGAGTCCTCAAGGTTCAGTTTCGATCCACCAGATGAGGCCGGTTAACGTCAATCAAGAAGTCCTTCGCGGTTGCCTGCTGCAACTAAGTCGGCTGGAGCATTCAAGGAACTCCGGATGGCACACTGCACCAATCTGAATGGTCAGTGAGGGATGTAACTCTGCCAGCCACAAACGATGTTGACTAGTATGACTTGCCTGGCGTGCGAAAATGAGGTGGGACCACACTCTGTCAGAACGCTTTGTACGGAATTGACGACCGAATGATCGCGACGTTTTCCGCATCTGGATGCCAACATAGACATTCATTCGCAAAGCGACTTGCATTCCCCTGGCCTCCTGGACCTACAACTATCTCCTTGAGTGCACGCGGGGCAACGGTCCTCCAGTCGAACTCCCGGTATCTGATCAACTCATTCCGGCGAGCCCGCCAGGATACAGAAGGTGACGCATCTGCGCTGAACGCTTCTAAGAACCTGTATTCCATTTCGCTTTTGTATGCCGGATGTTTGAAGTAGATTGCAGTGTTGGTCACATAGGTCATGAAGGCGATGGAAAGGTCGTCCTTGAAGTTCGATAATCTTGCGAGGGGGAGCGCTTTCGCGATGATCTCACGGTCAATTTCTGCAAGCTTGTCGTCATCGTATGCAAGGGGAAATGAATCGAGTTGGGACCCGGCTTCAAAAGCGGCGGCATCAAATCCGAGTGCAAATCCACGCCCGTTATCTGCATAGGCACGCCATTGTCCCAGATCATCACCACATAGACTGAAAGAACAAATGAAGAAATCAGCGGACTTTTGAATCGTATCCTTTGCTGCCACGAGTTCAAGGTCGGCTGCGAATTTCTGGCTCTCTGTTGGCTCGTTGATTACCATCCCCTTCAGTTCTCTAACAGCAACGCCAAAGCCGTGGTTCAGTTCGGAAGGATCATTCAGACTGCTGACCTCCGTTAGCCAAAGCTTGCCAGACTCCACGATGCCCTTCAATCCAACGTCATTCGTGTAGTGGTAAATGAGTCGGGGTGGTGTCTCCAGAGTCAGGGACTTCACGAACGGACTCTCCGGGCCAATGATTTGGCTTGCTTCACGGCAAAACTGTTCAATCGCATTCTGCATACTCGACCGAGATTCGTGATTCGGAGCTGTGTCATCAAGTTACGCCGTGGACTTCGCCACTCGGAGGGCGTCACTCTCGAAAGGCGCGGCACCCGTGCGAGTTGACGCCCTCTCAAAAACACCCAATTCTATAAAACTCCCTGGCTCCCGATAAGCTTCACCTCCGCTCAAGGCGGGGCTGACTCTGAGTGCCCGAGCCGTTTCACGGCACTCAACGCATCGTCATAACACAGGAACGTCTTGGCTCAGCACCAAAGTCTCTCCTCTCCATTCCAGCCTGCCTTCCTTGACGAGCTTATCTCTCTGCTCTTCGACAGTCGCACGCATCTCCTCAGTAACGCGGGCAAATCCAAGGCGGCGACAGGCGGCGACCGCGACATCATCGGCTGCCATTCCGAAGCTCTCCTTCACGGTCTGTTCAATTGCTGCACAAATCTCCTCTGGGGCGACATATTCAATCTTCTTCTGCTGAGGCGGAAAATCTGAGCGGTCTCGAACCTGAACGGGAACTGGTCCATAAGTCCAGAGAAACCCGTTGCGATTCTCAATCATCTTGTACACGTGTCCGTAGCTACAGGCACTCTGAAATGCCATTTGAATTCGATTGCCAACACGCTGCACTCCAACGGCATCGGCAATGCGCTTTGCAGCTTCAAGCCAATGAATCGGGCCTTCTACCGAGACCACTTGCACTAACCAGTTGGCCAATTGCTCCTGAGATATTTCGTGTAGCTCCTGGATACCAAGATTAATTCTGATCTTGGCAAACATATACTTTTTGCTGCTTTGCGCTTGAATCACTAACGGCGGAGGTTCGCTAGGGATTTCAACGTGTCTCACTGGAGGGCGTAAAGGGGCGGGTCTCTTCTGCTTCCGTTCCTTCCGACCTTCGCCGCTGTGCCGTTTGGCCTCTTCGATTGCCGACACTAGCGCGTTCATTTCCTTCTCGGGTGCCCGAAACCACGCAGTTGACCAAATTCGATGAATTCTCCAGCCGAGCGACTCCAAGACGGTTTGACGCAGCCGATCTCGGTCACGGGCAGAGCGGGCGCTGTGATATGCCGCACCGTCGCATTCAACACCGAGCAGGTATCGACCTGGAGAATTGGGGTCAACCACTGCTAGATCGAGAAAGAAGCCTGCGGACCCAACCTGTGTGTGGACCGTGTAGCCCCGCTTCTGTAGTGCGCTTACTACATCCTCTTCAAAAGGAGAATCCGACGCACGGCCTGTAGCGAATGGAACATCGAGATGTCCATGCTCAGCGTAGGACAAGAATGTCTTCAGAGCCGATACTCCTGATCCACCGGAATCGGTATTGATGTCTTCAGAGCGAATGGCGGTAAATACCTCGCAACGAATTCGAGCACGGCTGAACAACACGTTCAATCGCCGCTCTCCACCGGCACGATTTACAGGCCCGAAACTATTTGCCCAATAACCCTCGGCAGTCCTCGCATATCCGATACTGATGAAGATTACATCGCGCTCATCTCCCTGAACATTTTCGAGATTCTTCACAAAGAAAGGCTCGTGAGAGGCAGCCAAAAAGAATTCCTCAGTGTCATGCGACACCCGCCTCAACATTTCAAGCTGATCGAGGATTGCGTCACGCTGTGCTACGCTGAGCGCCGCAACTCCAAGCGTCAGACGCTCTTTTACCGTCCTCTTGAGTTGTTCCTTTGCGTGGCTAATCACTGCTTCTGCTACAGCTCGTGCTTCGACTGCATTCGTCCTTGTGCGCGATCTGTCATAGTGCGCGTTTTCAATGTGTCGATAAACCAGACCAACATTCTCCTTGTTTCGGTCTGGACTTGGAAACACGACAAGCCGGTTTTCGTAAAACAGATGATTGGACCCCGCAATGAGCGATTCATGCTTGCTGCGATAGTGCCAGCGAAGCATCCGCTGGTGCGCCCGTCGTGAGCAAAATAGTCCAAGGATGCTCTCTATATCTGTCGTTGCAACTGCATCATCGTCTTCTGTGTCGCTGTCCTGCGCCACCATTGTTTCAAAGAAACTCGTTGGAGGAAGCTGCTTGCTGTCACCTACCACGACCGACTGTTTACCGCGAACGATTGCCCCCAGCGCATCCGCTGGTTTGACCTGGCTGGCCTCATCAAAGATCACAAGGTCAAAAACGACAGTACCGGGCGGCAAAAAATTTGCGACCGAGAGCGGACTCATAAGGAAGACAGGCTTGATTGCCTGAACGACATTCCCCGCCTTGATAATGAGTTTACGGACTGGCATATGGCGGGATTTCTTCTCGAACTCCCTCCACAACACACTGATCTGTCCGCTCTCTGTTCCATTTCTAGGTAAGCCGTCAACATGCTTCTTTGCAAGTGCGTCACGTCTCAATTCAATGTGACGCATATCGAGTTCCTGAAACGACTGACACGTACTCTTGTGTCGTAACACGTCGAACGATGCAAGAACGGGGCTATTCTGGAACCCGGTTTCTAGAAGTGCTGATGCACGGGTGTACTCGAAAAGATCAAGCAGGCTGTGTTCTGCTTCCTTCCACTCGTCTGAAAGAAGCGCAATACGTTCAAGACCTTCCTCTTTGCAACGATCTCGGTCTTGCATATATGCAGCGAGGCCGTCTAGATCACCTGTTCTTTCTGAGAGCGCCTTCAGGAGGTTCGCGACGGATTGACCCCATTCTCTCGTCAGCCTTCCCCGGAGCTGCCCAGTTGGTGCGCTATCCAGTTTCAGTTTCTCAAACACATCCGACAGACATGCAGAATATGCTTGGGCCTTTTTCTGGCATTCCGACAGCCGCTCAAGGAGTGCCGCCTTGTTTGAAAAAGTGGCTGCTGCTTCAAGACACCACTCGCTGAGTTGCCCCGAATGGATGCCGCGCTTTGTAAAGACCAGCCACACAAATTGACCTCTCAAGAGAGAAGCATCTGACTGCTCTCCCGCCCAATGGACTCCGTAAAGGCTTTTGAGCAAATGTGTGGAGGACGCTAGAACAGCACTGTCCTTTGCTGATGCCCGAATGGCTTCGAGTATTTCGCTCATGGTTCCATTCGATTGACTTAGGGGTTTCGTAACCAACGTGCCGACTTCGCGCTTCAGGTGCTTCCAGCGAGGGGAGAACACCCTCCACCACTTGTTGCCCAGTTCGTTCAACAACGATTGAAGTTGCGATACGTCTGCGGGCCATGCGTCATCGCGGATCACATCTTTCCAGCGAGAGCGTGTGCCTACGACAGCAGAGAGTGCGGAGAGCGCAGCCTCAATCTGCGACTCCTGGTATAACCAGTCAGGATTCGCAAGGTCGATGCCTTTCAGCGGTGGAGCGAGAGCAACCTGCTTGGCGCTCGCGCACAGTGTATCGAACTCCGAGTGCGATTCAGGAGGAGTCTGACCGAGCATCGCAGCTAATTCACTCGCTGCGATATTAAGCGCCCTAGCTGCTTCGGCGGAGTCAAGCAGCGAACGCTGAATGCCATCTTTGGTAGACGGCAACACAACTCGAAGTTGGCTACCCCAGAACGTGTGCTGGCAAGGGATGCCTATTTGCGAGAGGCGCTCCTGAAGCCTTGCAACGAGTTCGCGGCGGCGATGAACTTCGGCGGAAGTCCAATTAAGGCAGTCGGAAATCTCCAGCCGTGGGCGCGTAGTTCCGCTGAGTTTCCTGAATAAAGGTAAGACCAAACCGTAGAGATCACGAATTGTCTCACCAGAATTGCCGACTTGAGCGTTGACGGCATTGCAGTATTCGTTCAGTCGCGTTATCGCTTCTTCCAGTGCCGACAGAGTTGAGTCGTCTCGGCGGGCTGCTCTCGATTGGAGCCATGCAGTCTGCTTCAGTTCGCCAATGACTTCCTTCTTCTTAATCTTGTTGCTGTGTAATTCGAGGCAAGCCGCCCCCAGTCCAATGCGATCAAGCCGACTCTTGACAACCTCTAGTGCGGCCTTTTTCTCCGCCACGAAAAGTACCTTTTGCCCAGAGGCCAACGCTCCTGCAATCAGGTTTACAATCGTTTGTGATTTCCCAGTCCCCGGCGGCCCCTGAATCACCATATTCAGCCCACGCAGCACGTCGTTAATGGCGAGGGATTGGGTGCTATCGGCGTCCACCACATGCGCGGCACTCGCTGCCGGAATTTCGTCATCCACAAATGAATCGTCAGTCAGTGGAGATGAATCCCCTGCGAATGTACTCGTGCCGAGTAGGCGAGTCAACACGTCGTGGTTGAGCAAGAGCGACTCGTTATCCCATGTAGCGGGGTCAAGGTCTCGATACATCAAAAATTTGGCGAATGAGAAGAAGCCCAAGGCAATCGACTCTGGATCGACACTCCATCCTTCTTGCTTGGAGACAGCTTTGCCAAAGGAATAAAAGTACGCATCCACGTCGATCTCTTCGGAATCGGACAATTCATCCAAAACCAAACCGAATGACTGCTTCAGGTACTCCAGCAGACAAACATTCGGGGCAACGTCGTCTCCTGAGTATTTCAAGCGAAACCCCTCGCCTGCGCTAAGCCGTTCCAACTCGACAGGGATTAGCAATAAAGGGGCGCGACGGACCTCATCGGCACTCTTAAAATCCCGCCAAATGAGCATGCCAAGGGCAATAAACAAAGTGTTAACACCTTGCTCTTCAATGGAACTCTTGGCAGCGTAATAAGTGGCAAGAAGGCGCTTCTCCAGTTCCTTTTCGGAGATGCCCGTCGGCAGTTCGTTTGGGTTAGACCGGAAGCCTCCTTGCTGTGGCGTCTGTGTCCTCCGACCCGGCTTCGCTCGCACAATGGAGCGCCTGCCGTCTCGACTGCCGCTCTCAGGTTCATACAGAAGCCCTGGTTGCTGCATTCCCTCTATTGGGAGGAAGGACAGTTCTGCTCCCTCGGATACAAGCAGACGAAACACCTCTGCCGGGCTCGTTTCGGGGATTTCGAGCCCTCGCGTTTTCAAAAGTCGGTAATTCAACAGGGGGTTGCGCAGGCCGAAGTCAAGGAGATCCTTTCGAACTTCCGCTAGGGGAAGACGCAACTCTTCATTCGCGCGATTTGGGGTCAACTCCATATGCCACCTGCTTCAGCTCACATGACGCAAACGTCCTTCTGGCTGCCTACTCAACTGGCAAGCTCCTCATGCGCTTTGCCCGTACTGCGCAGAACGATTACGCACCCTAATTGCTACGTGTCGCACTGCCATGGACTTGAAGCGTGTAAATTCCAGTCCCGATGTGTTTAGGCATCAATTATAGAACGCAGCGAATTCTCGGCGAAAGGTCCAACCGCCCATGACCCACGACTACCCGCTCCAGGTCCTAGTCCGTCAGACCACCAAGGTTCCCAGGTACCACCACGCTGCTCCCCAAAGGGGGGTGTTTCTTTTACGGCCCACTCATTTTTTTGTACGCATACACATTCCTGTCGAATGGGCGTTCCGAACGTACCTCGAATGAATGCCGTACAGACTCGAACACGGTTCTAGGCTGTTCGAAAATCATTCTAGCCGAGTGACAGGCACGACCGTTCCTAAGCCGTCAGGCTTAGGGATGGTGTCTATCTCCAGAACGAGCGCAGCGAGAACGCTCTTGGCCGGGTATTGCCGAAACGATGCTTGCGGATTCAGGCCGCGCTGACCGCAATACTGGCAAACTGGGTGTGGGGCCTGGCTCCTGTAGGCTTCTGCATGGGCGCGGCAATCAGGACGGCAAAACACGAAAGCGGTTGCATTGCAAATTCGAACAGCGTTAGCGTCGGGCTATGCTGACGTTACGTGCCATGTCGGGCGGTGCCGGGTATGCCCAGAGGCATCTCGAACACAGCGACTACTACGACGAGCATCGCAAGGTGCAGGGCGAGTGGAATGGCCGTGCTGCCGAGTTGCTTGGATTGCGAGACGAAGTGACACGGGAGCAGTTTGAGGCGATTCGGGAGGGGCTGAATCCGGAAACCGGCGAGTTCCTCCGCCCGCGGCACAGTGCGGACCGCGCGAAAGAAGACGGAAGCGAGCAGAGCAAGGGGCGGTCGCTGTACGATCTGACCTTTTCCGCGCCAAAGTCGATTTCCATTCAGGCGCTCGTCGGCGGGGATGATCG
>JBEKPO010000145.1:0-9305 GCA_049520675.1 Occallatibacter sp.
ACTCGTCCAAGCGTTCGCGTTTCGTCCGCGGCAAGTCTCACCATGATCCATCCGCCAAGCCGGGAATTCGGGAAGCCCGCGTCCACTCACCTGTATAGCTTAGATGCTATACTCGAATGTTCGGCGCGCGGAATGGCCTAAACGTGCAAAACTTGATTCCCCGCAGGTAGTATAGCTTATACGCTATACAAATGCATTTATTTTCCCCTTTCGCCTTTGCTGCAGTGACAGAGAGCTTCCCCTTCCGGTCCGTAATCAACACGCACCCAGCAAAACGGACGACAACCGGACCGGGCTCCGAACCTAGGAGTTGACAGCTGGAAGCCGGCGGCTTCGCCGCTTTAGCCTCACCATTTGACTCTGTCCACCCTGGCGGGCACTGTCACCCGGGTATGCGGAAAAGCCCGGGCCGTGAAACTGTGGAACGATCACAGGCCTCATTGGATGAGTACGCTGTGAAGCACGGCCTGGTTTCGCGGCCGATTATTCGTCGATTCCTGCTCGACTTCAACGGGACGCCGAGGCGCCTTCAATCGTGCGCTTGAGTTGGCCGCAAGCGGCGAAGATGTCGCGGCCGCGCGGCTGGCGCAGGAAGGCGGGAATTCCCTCCCGCACGAGAATGCTCTGAAATGCTGCCACCGACTCGGAGGGGGGCGTCGTGTAGGTGATGCCAGGTCCGGGATTCCAGGCGATCAGGTTGACTTTTGAGGGAAGTCCGGTGCGGCGGACGAGACGCGCCACCTCGCGGGCGTGCTCCGGGCGGTCCGTAACGCCCCCAAGGAGGACGTATTCGAAGGTGATGCGCTCGCGGGGGCGTAGAGGGACGCTGCGAACGGCGTCGATGACCGTCGCAATCGGCCACTTGCGATTGATGGGCATGACTTCGGCGCGAATCCGATCGTTGGGGGCGTTCAGGCTGATGGCGAGATGTGGACGGACGTCTGGCGCTTCCTGGGCAAATTTTTCGATGCCGGGAACAATGCCGGAGGTGGAGACGGTCATTCGCCGCGGGCTCATGCCGGCCTCGCGGACCAGAAGCCGGACTGCGGCCATGAAGTTGTCGTAGTTCAAAAAGGGTTCGCCCATGCCCATAAAGACCAGGTTCACACGGTCGCGGCCGACGCGAACCTGATGGCGATCGAGAACGGCCACGACCTGGCCGGCGATTTCGCCTGCGGTCAGGTTGCGCTGCAGTCCGAGTTTGGCGGTCAGACAGAACTGGCAGTTGACGGCGCAGCCCACCTGGCTGGAGACGCAAATCGTGGCACGGCGCCAATCTGTGGGGTCGTCGTTGGCGGTATCGCCGGCCTCGCCCCCGTCGCCCTCCGGCATCCAGACGGCTTCCGCGGTTTCAGCCCTCGGACCAGAGCCAGGAAACTCAATGAGATAGCGCTCTGTTCCATCTTGGGATTTGAAGGCATTCGAAATCGCCGGCGTACCGACCTGCCAACCCGCAGTGGTGAGTTTCTTGCGCAGAGATTTAGATAATGTAGTGATTTCACTTATTTCCTTAATATATTGATTGTACATTGCTTCACTAATCTGATTTCCTCGCCATGACGGTTCTCCGATCTCTTCCATCAGGGCGGAAAGCCTTTCGGAGTTCAGGCCGAATAGAGGCTCTTTGCATCCTGGGACCTGGCCCGAAGCGTCTAACAGAGCGAGTTGGTTGGTTTTCCTGGACATCTGGGATCGCGATCCTACCCATCATAGCCACAGATAGCCACAGATTGATGCCTGTGGATGGCCGGCGCTTGGGTTACTGGTTCCCGCATAATCCCCTGGCAAGCGGCAGCGCGCCGGCTGCCCTACAATCAGATTCAGCCCTAAACCGATGAGCACCGAGCGAAATCTTCGCCGCACTGTGTTGCCGAACGGCCTGATCGTTCTGACCGAGCGCATGGATCATCTGCGTTCGGTGGCGATGGGGGTGTGGATCAAGTCGGGCTCTCGATGCGAGGCCGCGGAGATGAATGGAATCTCGCATTTTGTGGAGCACATGGTCTTCAAGGGCACGCGATCGCGCTCAGCACAGCGCATCGCCCGTGAGATGGACTCGATTGGCGGAAATCTGGATGCCTTCACGAGCAAAGAAACCATCTGCTTCAACGTGAAATCGCTTTCCGATCACGTGCCGGTCGCCATGGACGTGCTGACGGACCTGGTGTTGAATCCCGTCTTCGCTTTGCCAGACATCGAGCGCGAACGCGGAGTGATTCTCGAAGAGATCAAGATCGACGAAGACAACCCAGATGTGCTGGTGCACGAACTGTTCACGCAGAGTTTCTGGAGGGGCCATCCTCTTGGCAAGCCGATTCTGGGCACGACGGAGACGGTGAAGGGGCTGAGGCAGGAGCAGCTGTTTGCGTATCACAACGATCGGTTTCACGGCGGAAACATGGTCTTTTCTGCGGCCGGAAACCTGGATCACGACAAATTCACCGAGGCGGTTGCAGAAAAGTTTGCGCCTCTGCTAGGCGGCAACGCACCTGCCGAACTTTCTGCGCCCGCGCCCAGCGCACGGATTGTGCTGCGCAACAAGAAGTCGCTGGAACAGGTGCAGATTTGCCTGGGCGTTCCGGCACCGTCAATTACCGACGAGAACCGGTATGCGACGCTCATTCTGAGTACGGTGCTGGGCGGAGGAATGAGCTCGCGGTTGTTCCAAACCATCCGCGAGGAACGCGGCCTGGCCTATTCGGTCTATTCGGATTTGAGCCCCTATCGCGACACCGGAAATCTCTGCGTGTACGCGGGCACGTCGGCGGGAAAAGTGCTGCAGGTCGTGGACCTGATCCTGGCGGAATTGCGCGCGGTGAAAGACACCCCGGTGGGCGCCGAGGAGCTGACCCGCGCCAAGGACCAGCTGAAGGGGAACATTCTGCTGGGGCTGGAGAGCTCGAATTCGCGCATGGCCAATCTGGCAAGGCAGGAGATGTATTTCCGTCAGTTCTTTACCTCCGACGAAGTTATAGCGCGAATCGATGAGGTCACTGCAGAGCAGGTGCAAGCGATGGCGCAGAAGCTCTTCAGGCCGGAGTGCATCGCCGTTACGTTACTGGGCCGACTGGACGGGGTGAAGCTGAGCCGCGGAATGCTTGAATGTTGAAGGCAGCCGTTAGCTTGTCCGTGCAAAACCGAAGTCCGCAGTGATCCAGCAGAGCTCCGAATGCAGCCCGGCAAAATGGCCGACTCGTGCCGCCGGTTCTCGCACGTCGAGCTAAAGGCTGAAAGCTAAAGGCTGAAAGCTGTCTCTTCGAGCGTTGGATTTCCCTTTCGCGTCTGTAGGATGTAGGATTTTGTCGAATGGGCAGGGCTCACTTTGCCCTGCTCGATGAGGCACCGAACTCCATGAATTGCAAGCCCATGCTCTCTTGTCGCGCGCGCACGCGCCGCACTGCTCTGCCCGACGGCTTTACCCTGATGGAATTGCTTATCGTAATCGCCATCATTCTCATCCTGATGCTGATGGCGATTCCAACGGTGGGCCACCTAAAGAAGATGGCCAACGAAACGTCGGCGATCAACTCTATGCAGGTGATCACCAAGGCGGAGCTGTCGTACTCCAATACCTATCCGGTGAATGGTTATGCTTGCACACTGACCGCGATGGGCGGAGATCCCGCCTCCGGCGCACCGACGGCTGCGGCGGCCCAGATTCTGCAACAGGACCTGGTCTCAGGCTACAAATCCGGGTATATCTTCAGCGTGGCCTGCAAAGAAAAGGTGACCGTGAACGGCGTGGACCGGTACAACGGCTATACGGTCACAGCGGTTCCGCAGACCGTGGGCAAAACCGGCGATCGGGGATTCTGCGAGGGCGATTCGGGCACGATCACTTTTGACCCGGCCGGCGGGACTAACTGCACGCAACCACTGAGTCAATGAGATTGCGCGGACGCCTGAGCAGGATTCTTTCAAGAAACCAGGGATGGGTTTTGGTTTTGGCCTGCGCCGTGAGAGGCGGCGCTTGCGCGCTTTCATCTCTTGGACAAGGTCAAACCCTTCCGCCCAAGCAAAGCTTGGAGGGGGCACCCATATCCACCGCACATGAGCTCGCGCAGCGCGTCGACCATCACTACGACCAATTGCATTCACTCAAGGCGGCGTTCACCGAAAGCTACGCAGGGTTGGGCGCGCAGCGAACCGAGAGCGGAACTCTGCTGCTGCGCAAGCCTGGACGGATGAGGTGGGACTACAGCTTGCCAGCGGGCAAGATCTTCCTCCTCGACGGCAAGTACGCGTGGTTTTACGCGCGAGGCGACGCTCAGGTGCAGCGCGTCCCTGCCAAGGAACTCGACGACTTACGCTCGCCGTTGCGCTTTCTCCTGGGGCACACTGACTTGGAAAAGGAGATGGGCAGCTTGACGCTGGCTGCTGCCTCGAACGGCGAGTTCACGCTGACGGGCGTGCCCAAGGGCCAGGAAAACCACGTCGCGCGATTGACGCTCACGGTAACGGCTGCCGGCGCAATTACGGAAATCGAAGTGGAAGAGATTGACGGCGCGCTGACCCGGTTTATCTTCGCGAACGAACAGCCGAATGTGCCGGTTCCGGAAGACGCATTTCACTTCTCTGCTCCGGCCGGTGTGCCGGTCGTAGACGGAACGCCCCCGATTTAAGGAATTGTGATCGCCCTCACTTGACCGAACTCAAGCGTAGCCCAGGCGTACGCGCGGAACTTTCCCAATATTGATCTCATCCGTTTAAAGTGGGACTTTTTCTTTGCTTCTCCGCTTGCCCTGTGGTATACCGCTTGCAGCTTTCCCAAACAACTTGACGGCGCCCCGAATCTCGGGACACGTGTGAACGAAAGGAGTTCCCCCGTGCGCACTTCCTTGGGTGTTGTAACGCTTTCATGCGCTCTTCTTTTCGCCGGTTGCTCAGGCGTACCAGTTTCCAACACAATTCAAACGGACGGCAGTCAAGGCGCGAAACTGAGCGGGAAGGTGTACGGCGGCCAGCAACCGATTGTGGGCGCGAGCGTATACGTATATGCCGCGAATACGACCGGATATGGCGCTGCGTCTTTGCCTTTGCTGAGCAGTCCCGCGACCACCGGCACGGGCGGTACGTTCAACATTAGCGGCGACTATACCTGCCCGAGTTCGTCGTCGCAGGTGTATCTGTATGTGGTGGGCGGGGATCCGGGCGATGGAGGGACAAACTCGGCAGTGGGACTGCTGGCAGGGCTGGGCTCGTGCGGCACAGTCGCGTCGAGCAAGCCCTACGTCGTGGTGAATGAAGTATCGACCATCGCCACGGCGTATGCCATCGCCGGTTTTGCGACCGATGCGATGCACGTGTCGAGCTCGAGCAGCGCGCCAGGCCAGACCGGCATCGCCAATGCGTTTTCCGCGATTGCAAATTTAGAGACGCTGGGGACGGGCGTGGCACTAGCCACGACTCCCGCGGACAGCGGCGGCAACGGGACGGTACCGCAGGCCGAGATCAACACGCTGGCAAATATTCTGGCTAGCTGCATCAATTCGTCGCCCACCGAGGGCACGCAGTGCCCGACGCTGTTCAGCAACGCCACGAATGCGTACGGAACGGAGCCGACGGACCGGCAACAGCCGCGATTAATATTGCCCACAATCCGGGCGCAAATATTGCGGCGCTGTGGGGACTGGCGCCGCCGCTAAAGGGACTGCTCCCTACGGCTCCGCCGCTGGAATTGAGCTCGCTAATCGAACTGGTGTTCGCGTTGCCAACCCAAGCGTCGCCGGAACTGTCAATTGCGATGCCAACGGGGCCGTACCCCCCCCCGGCTATGTAGCCAGACGCGCCGGACAACACTTTTCCGGTCGGTCCAAGCTTGACAACACTGTTGCCGGAATAATCAGTCATCCAAATATTTCCGGAGGCGTCGACAGCAAGACTTATCAGGTTCTGCCAAGTCCCGGTATAGACAATCGCGATTGTGAAATCGTTGGGCTGAATGGCCAGCGCGGGCGGTGGTGGGCTGGACTTTCCTCAATACGTTGCCATCGACGGCTCCGGGATGCGTGGACCGCGAACGAGGTTGGCAACTCGCTCAGTGAGTTCAATTCCAGCGGCGTGGCTAACTCCAGCTCGCCGTTCACTGGCGGCGGCCTGAACATTCCCAATGCAGTCGCCGTTGACGGGTCTGGCAGGGTATGGATAGCGAATGGCTTTGGATACGGCGGCGTCAGCGAATTCAGTCCTGCCGGTTCGGCAATCTGCGGTAAGAATGGATATTCGGCAGGCACGACCTCGAGCACGGGCATTGCCCTCGACGGCTCAGGCAACGTTTGGGCCATCGGGGGCACAGGCGTCGTCGAGTTCGTGGGCGTGGCAACGCCGGTGGTGACGCCGATTGTTGCCAATCTGCTGCCTCCTTATGCCAGCAACAATTCCACCGTCAATAAGCCGTGAAAACGGGGGACAGGGTGACAGGAAGGCGCCAAGAGTCGATAAGCGTGAAGGGATCGGGACGCTGGAGGAATGCATGCTAAGAAAATTGATGTTCGCGGTTGGACTTGGCGCTACGCTCGCGATAACGCTGCCCCTGCGCGCGCAAAACGGGTGCGTCGATTCGCCCGAAGATCCGACGCTTGTGCTGGCGCTGGTGGGCGGCGCAGGCGCGCTTGCAGTGGGGCGATGGAATTCGCGGCTTCGCAAGCGATAGAGGTCCGCCAAAAAACTCCACGAACAGCCAGCGGCAACGAAAAAGTTCCGCGACGCGAGATCGACACACTGGCCAATTCTCTGGCGGTGTGCACCGGCCGTTCGCGAGAGCGGATTTCACTTCATTGCTCTGGATATACCCGCGGTGAATGGGATGTGGCCGATGTAAGCGCAGGGGCCAAGAAGACGAGGATTCAGATATAGGTGATTGGTCATCAATTCAAAGTGTAGTTTTTAGTGCGCAGGATCACAGCGCACGCGATTTCTTCTTTGATTGCCTACCCGAGCGGTGCTATAAAGACTCAGCTTCCCCAAGACAATTCGATTAGGGCCCCAAACTCAGGATACGTGTGAACGAAAGGAGTTCTGCCGTGCGTACTTCCTTGGGTATTGATGTTGGCGCGCTCAATGTTGCACTTCGCGGAATTGTCCCGTCTTGCCGCGCGAGGAGCGCATTCCACGTCCTTGCATACCTCCCCACATCCTTCGCGTTGTTGTTCTTAGGCAGCATGATTTTCGCTTCGGCCCAGGACGTCAAACCGACACCTCCGCCAACGGCTCCTTCGCCGGGCAAGGCTCTTGTCTACATCTACCGGGTGGGACGGTTTACCGGCTCCGCCTCTCATGACCATCTTTATGTCAACGGCGTTTACCTCGCCTATCTGAAAAACGACGAGTATGCGGGGACGGAGGTGAGTCCAGGTACGGTGGCCGTGACGGGATTGCCGGAGATGTACACGGTCGACATTTTCACGGCAGCGGGCGCTGCGGTCAACGACGTCACAAAGAAGATGAACGAGAGAATCCGGTTCGAAGCGGAAGCGGGCAAGACCTACTATCTGAAATGGACGTCGTCGACGATGGCCACGGGGATCAAAGTCACACAAGTCGACCCCTCGGTTGGCGCCAAGGAGATGAGCAAGCTGCATCTCTCCAAGCCCGTCGAACAACCCGATGAAAAGAAGAAGGACGACGCGAAGTAGATCTTTCCCGCTCTAGTGGGATGGCGGGCGACTCGTCCGTTGCCGGGCAGTCTGTTTTTCGGCGATCAATCTGTTTGCGTTAGGCCGGAGCCGCCGGCTGCGCCGCTATTTGCCCGGCTTTGCGGGGGCGCTGGAATGGGTGCCTGACAAGACAGAGTGCGTGGCCGAATTGGCGCCGCTCGAGCGCACAAACAGGACCACGAGGCTGATGGAAGTGCACATAAAAATGATCGCCGACCAAGTGGTGAGGCGGGTAAGCACGTTGGCGGCGGCGCGCGGACCGAATGCGGTCTGCGATCCCTGGCCACCGAAGGCGCCGGCGAGATCAGCCGAGCGGCCCTGCTGCAGCAGGACGACACCTATCAGGAAAAAGCACACAATGACGTGCACGACGATGACGAAATAGAAGAGAATATGCTCCATTTTCAGCTGCTTTCCTAACCCGGCCGGCGGCTTGAGCGATGGTTGAGCCGGTGCGGACGCGAAAATCCTTGGTGCGGAGGAGGGGACTTGAACCCCTATGCCTTGCGGCGCTAGCACCTCAAGCTAGTGCGTCTGCCAATTTCGCCACCTCCGCAGATAGCAAGTGTAAGTATATCAAAAGCCGAATTGAAAGGGGACGCGGGAGACGGCTCCGTGGCGACCGGTACCGCTTGTTCGCAGATAGCCGCGTGAGGTGACAAGGCTACGGCTTTTCAGAGGTTTGGGCCTTGCCAGTGACCGAGTCGGGGAGGTCCAGCCCGGGATCGGCTAGACGCTGCATCCAGCGCGCCAGGGCCTGCTGATCCGGGCTGCCTGCGGCGTGGACAGCAGAGATGTTACGCCGCTCTTCGACGGCACGGTTCTGGCTCAGCTTGAACTTGCCTTCGACACGCGCAATGGGGATGCGGAAGCCCATGATGCCGGCGAGCATGGTGCGCCGATAGCCATCGGGCAGGCCGTTCCAATGCTCGAGATAGCCGGGATCGTGCAGAGCAATCAAATCATAGAGCAGCGCTTCTTTGTCGTCATCGTCTTCAACCAGCGAGAGCGCGCCGTAGGCATGAATAGCGACGTAGTTCCAAGTGGGAACCGACAGCGCCTCAGTATAAAGACGCGGCGAAACGTAGCTGTGCGGGCCCGAAAAGATAACCAGCGTTTCGCGCCCGGCGAGGGACTGCCAGTGGGGGTTCGCTTTGGCGAAGTGGCCCTCGATGAGCCCGTGTTCGCCCTCGTCTTTGACCACCAGCGGAAGATGGGTGGCCGCCTGAGGCGAAGTTTCAGCCATTGCTCCGAGCGGGCCGACGAGAATGGCGAACGAGTTCTCGCGCATGGCTTCGAGAAGGATGGCGCGATCTGAAACCTGGTTAAATTTGGGTGTGTACATAAGGCCCAGGAGTACGCTGTCGCGGGGATGAGGCGTAGAAGCAGATTTCCGATCAGGCGCTCCGTGCGTGTAAGGATAGCATTGCATCCGGCAGCCAAAGTAGCGTAGCAGGGCAGGGCCTGGTATAGACTCTTCGCAAGCCGATGCACAAATTTCTTATTGGTCTTGGATTTGTTCTGGTGCCGGTGTTGGCCTTGCGCCAGGGCGCGGCGAGTTCGTCCTCCACAGCCATGACAAAAAGCAATGCGCAAAATCCCGCCGCGGTACACGCTTCGGCGATTGTGATCGATAGCCACGCCGATACG
>JBEKPO010000146.1:0-9108 GCA_049520675.1 Occallatibacter sp.
CTGGTGGCAGATCAGGAAACGCGACGACGACCTCGAGCGGGAACTGCGCTCCGACCTTGACCTCGAGGAAGAAGAGCAGCGCGAAAACGGCCTGCCAGACGAGGCCCACTACGCCGCCCGCCGCGCCTTCGGCAACACAACACTCATCCGCGAGCAAACCCGCGAAGCGTGGGGCTGGGCGCCGTTCGAGCGATTTCTTCAAGATTTTCGCTATGCGCTACGCCAGATGAGGAGGGCTCCAGGTTTCGCCGTCGCTGCGATATTCACGCTGGCGCTCGGAATTGGCGCTTCCACAGCCATCTTCTCGGTCGCGGATGCGGTGCTGTTGCGCCCTCTTCCGTATCCCGATCCCCAGCGGATTGTCCGCATCTGGGAACAGGCCCCAGATGGTCACTCGATGAACCTGGCCCAGCCGAACTTCGACGACTTCCGGAGTCAGAGCCACTCTTTTGCTAGCTTGGCGGAGTATGGGTACGGATTGGAATCGATGACCGGCGGAAGCGAACCGGTGCGGGTGACTGCGGCGGCTGTTTCGAGCGACTTCTTCAACGCCTTGGGTGTCCAGCCATTCCTTGGTCGCCCGTTTGCGGCGGACGAGATGCGCCCACACGGCACACCGGCGATCCTCGTCAGCGACGGCTACTGGAAGCGGTATCTGGGCAGCGCACGGGACGTCTCGAAATATCACTTGGTAATTGAGGGGACGGATTATTCCGTTGTCGGCGTGATGCCAGAGGGGTTCGACTTTCCCTCCGGTACCTCGGCATGGATTCCCAGCGAACTTGACCTCGACACTTCGGGCCGCACTGCGCATAACTGGCAGGGAATTGGCCGTCTCCGGGAGGGCGCTACGATTGCGCAGGCGCGAGCCGATCTGGGCACAATCGCCCGCCGCCTGAGAGCGCAGTACGGGAATGAAGTTGATCTTAACAATGCGTCAGTAGTTCTGCTCGCAGATGCGATGGTAGGCGATGTGCGGACAGCCTTGCTGGTGCTGTTCGGAGCCGTAGGAATGCTGCTCCTGGTTGCGTTCGCGAATGTCGCCGGGCTGTTGATTGCGCGAACCTCGGCGCGCACCAGGGAACTGGCGCTACGAACGGCGCTGGGGGCAGGCCGCAGGCGGCTCGCGCATCAGTTCATGGTGGAGTCGTTCGTGCTGTCGCTGGCCGCGGGCGTGGTTGGCGTGCTGATTGCAGGACTCATACTCAGGATACTTCCGGCCATTCTGCCCGCGGACCTGCCGCGTCAGCAGGGAATCGCCATGAATGTGCCGGTGCTGCTGTTTGCCCTTGCGGTAACCGTTGCTGGGTCGCTTTCTCTGGGCTCGTTTGCCGCGTGGCGTGCGGGCAGCGCCAATCTGAGAGATGCGCTGAGCGCCGGAGCCTACCAGCATTCGGGGTCGAGCGCGGCACAACACCTGCGCAGTGCTCTGGTGACGGGCGAGATCGCGATGACGCTGATGGTGCTGGTTGTCGCGGGCTTGCTTGGGCGCAGCTTTATGCGGCTAATTGCGACCAGTCCAGGCTTTCGTTCGGACCACCTGATCACGATGCAGTTTTCGCTTCCTTCAGGAATGAACACACTTGATAGTGGTACCGAAACCGTCGAGGCTGCAGCCATTGCGCGCCAGGCGCATCTGATGGACGATCTGCTGAGTCGCCTGGCCGCGCTGCCCGGCGCTGAGAGCGTAAGTTTGGTTGGCGCGCTTCCGGTTGCAGCCGGGGACGACCTTGCCGATGGAGACTTCCTGATTCTGAATGGAATAAAGCCGCCAACAAATTTCGACGAGTGGGATGTGATTCATCATAGCCCGGCCGACGTAGGTCACGCGCTGTACTGCGTTGCCAGCCGCGGGTACTTCAGTACGCTCGGAATTCCGCTGATCCATGGGCGGTTGTTTGACGAGCAGGACGGCGTAAATTCACCCAATGCCGCCGTCATCAGCGAGACGCTTTCGCGCCAGCGCTGGCCGAATCAGGACCCGATTGGCCAGGTGATCTACTTCGGAAACATGGACGGGAACCCGAAGCCGCTGACGATTGTCGGCATTGTCGGCGATGTCCGCGCACGCGGCCTGGATCGACCCCCGGCAGAGGTGATCTATGTGAATTACCGACAGCGCGGGATGAACGCCAACTCGACGCCCACCATCCTTATGCGCACAACCGCGCCGGAAGATGTGATAGTTCCTCCTGCGCGGTCCATCTTTCACGATCTTGCTCCGGATGCTCCCGTCGCGTTCTCGACCTTCGCAACGGAGATGGGCGGTTGGCTTGCCGATCGCCGTTTTCTGCTGCTGCTGGTCGGCACTTTCGCGGCCGCTGCACTGATGCTGGTCGGCGTAGGTCTTTACGGCGTGATTGCATTCTATGTGACGCGCCGCACGCAGGAGATTGGCATTCGCGTGGCAATCGGGGCACAGCGGGGCACTATTCTGCGGCTGGTGGTCGGAGAAGGACTTCGCTTGGCCGTTTTCGGCGTCGCCATTGGGGTGATCGGGTCACTGATGACGACACGGCTCATTTCGAGTCTGCTGTTCGGCATCAGCCCAGCTGATCCGCTGACATTTGCAGGCATCGTGCTGCTTCTTGTTCTAGTGACGCTGACGGCCTGCTACGTTCCAGCACGCAGGGCTATTAGCGTGGACCCTGTTACGGCATTGCGTCACGAATAGAGGACGCTGACCTAACGGGGACTAGGTTCAAGCTTGGTGCCGAGGAGAGCTGAGATGCGTTGGTGGCAAATCCGTAAACGCGACGCCGACCTCGAACGCGAACTGCGCTCTGACCTTGACCTCGAGGAAGACGAGCAGCGCGAAAACGGTCTGCCACCAAACGAGGCCCGCTATGCCGCCAAGCGCGCCTTTGGCAACCCCACGCTCATCCGCGAGCAAACCCATGAAGCCTGGGGCTGGGCCCCATTCGAGCGCTTCTGGCAGGATGTTCGCTACGCGCTGCGCCAAATGCGCAAGTCGCCAAGGTTTGCGACCGTGGCGGTGCTGACGCTGGCGCTCGCGATTGGGGCGAACGCGTCGGTATTCAGCGTGCTGGATGCCGTGCTGCTACGGCCGCTGGAATTCCCCAACGCCGATCGCCTGGTCGAGATTACGTCGCTGAAGGATGGCAAGCCAGTGGGAACATCGGCGCCGGATGTGAAAGATTTTGCCGCGCAGAGTCGCACCTTCGAAAAGATCGCGGTGTACGACGAGTGGCGCAAGAACGTGAGTGCTTCTCCGGGGGGTGACAACGCTCAGGAGTTGATGGTCGGCCTGGCCCCGCTGGAACTCTTCGAGGCTTTCGGCGTGCAGCCGCTGCTGGGCCGGCTATTCACCCCGGAAGAGGGGCTCGCTGGCCGGAATCACGTCACCCTGATCACCGAAGGCTTCTGGCGCACGCGTTTTCAGCGCGACCCCAAAATCCTCGGGCGGACGCTGACCATCAACGATCAGCCCTACACCATCATCGGCGTCATCCCCGATGTGATTCCGGGTTGGATTAACGCCAGCTACAACCAATTGCGCGGGTTGTCCCTGTGGGAGCCATTTCTGCCCATGGCCGACGTGTGGAGCGAGCAGTCGCGAAGCGGGCGTGGCTTCGGGACGATTGGACTGCTGAAGCCCGGCGTGACTCGGGATATGGCTCAGGCGGACCTTGCGACCATCGCTCATAATCTCGCGGTGTCCTATCCTGCCGATCAAGATATGGGCGTCGACGTGATACCGCTGGAAAACATGCGCAGCGGTGATCTCAAACCGCTGTTGCTGGTGCTGATGGGGGCCGTGGGCCTGATCCTGCTGATCGCATGCTCCAATCTGGCGGCTCTGCTGCTGGCGAGGAACACAGCGCGGCAGCGCGAGTTTGCAATGCGCAAGGCGCTGGGAGCAGGACGAGCGGCGCTGGTGCGGCAAGTGGTGGCCGAAATGCTGGTGCTCTCGGTCATGGGAAGCGGACTTGGGCTCGGCATGGCATGGGGAACCACGCGAGCGCTGCGAATCAGCGATCCGGGACATTTGCCCCAATTGCTCGAACTGACTCTCGACTGGCGGGTGATGGTGTTTACGCTGGTCGCTGGGCTGGGGACGTGCCTGATCTTCGGCATGGCGCCGGCGCTGGTCAGCACCCGCGTCGAGGCGGCCGGCGTGCTGAAGGATGGAGGACGGTCCAGCAGCGGGGCTTCGCGGCAGGCATTTAGGAAGATGCTGGTGACCGCGCAGATCGCGCTCTCGATGATGCTCCTCGTTGGCGCCGGACTGTTGATCCAGACCCTCCAGCGGCTCCAGAGCCAGGACCTCGGATTTCGCATCGATCACCTCGTGCAAGGTCGGTTATATCTGCCGCCGGCGCAATATCCCACGCCCGAGTCGATCGATGAATTTTCCGATCGGCTGACGGAGCGGCTGCGCGCGCTTCCCGGGGTCCGGGCTGTCTCGGTTACACAAATTTATCCTCCGTCTGACCGGTGGCGCATGATGTTCTCGATCGAGGGTAAGCCGATTTCGCGGATCGAGGACATTCCGAGCACGGTTTTTGGCGCGGTCGATGCCAACTATCTCGAGACCGCAGGCATCCCGATCGTGGAGGGTCGCGACTTTTCCCAATCGGACCGCGAGAAGACGCTGCCCGTAGCCATCGTGAACCAGGCCTTTGTGAAGAAATTTTTCGCCGGCGAAAATCCGATTGGGCGGCGCATCGAGGTGGGCGCGCCGCCGCGATTGCTTCCAGACGACGAATGGATGGGTTCCGAGCGGGTCATGGTGACTATCGCCGGCGTGATGCGCGACAACCGGGATCAAGGGTTGGCGGTCCCCGTGGCCCCGCAGCTCATCGGGCTGTTCCGGCAGATGCCGCCGCCGGTGAATTCTGGATTCAAGGATCTGCTGGTACGGTCCAACGTCGCGCCGCAAGTTCTCGCGCCCTCCATCGAACGGCAGCTCCACGCGCTCGACCCGCGGATCCCGCTGCCTGCCGTCGAGACAATGAGTGAATACCTTGGCGATCTGACTGCCGTGCAGCGGTTCACCAGCTTGATCCTCTCCGGCTTTGCCGGCATGGGTCTGATGCTTGCACTGATGGGAGTCTATGGCGTGGCTGCGTATCTTGTGGCGCAGCGGGCCCGGGAAATCGGGATTCGCCTCGCGCTCGGCTCGCCTCGCGGTGCCGTCGTCTGGCTGGTGTCATCGCAGGGATTGCGCATGGCCTTTGCCGGTGTTGCCGTGGGCCTCTTGGGAACGGTATTGGCGGCGCGAAGCATGGCCAGCCTGCTCTATGGCATTTCGCCGCTCGATCCAGTCACGCTGGCATCGGCTTCTATCGCGCTCATCGCGGTTGCCTTCGCAGCCTGCGCTCTGCCGGCCCGGCGCGCCGCGACTATCGATCCCATGCAGGCGTTGCGCACGGAATAATGTGATCGCCGGCATGCAGGGGTAGACCCCCGGACCGCAAGAAGGGAAACTCGACAGGAGCGTGGAGTGCCGCAGCGCTGAAAGCTGATAGCTGGAGCTGAGAGCTGTCAGCTACGCCCAATCACTCTCGCCAGCGTTGCCCCAATCTCCGCCGGCGAAACCACCACGTGGATCCCCGCCGCCGTCATCGCCTTCATCTTGTCGGCCGCGGTGCCTTGCCCGCCGCTGATGATCGCTCCGGCATGTCCCATCCGTCGCCCTGGTGGCGCGGTTTGACCGGCAATGAATCCCACTACTGGCTTTTTCACGTTTTTCTTCACGAAATCCGCCGCAGCCTCTTCCGCCGATCCGCCGATCTCGCCGATCATGATGATCGCTTCCGTCTCCGCATCGTCATTCAGCAGGCGCAGCGCATCGATGTGCGTCGTGCCGACAATCGGATCGCCGCCGATGCCAATCGCTGTCGACTGTCCGATGCCGCGCTGCGTCAGTTGATGCACGGCTTCATACGTCAGCGTTCCCGAGCGCGAAACAATTCCAATCGACCCTTCCTTGTGAATGCGTCCCGGCATGATGCCGATCTTCGCTTTGCCCGGCGAAATCACGCCCGGACAATTCGGCCCGATCAGCCGCGACTTCGAGGTCTTCAGCTTGGCCCACACCTTCACCATGTCCAGCGTTGGAATGCCTTCGGTGATGCACACGATCAGCGGAATCCCAGCGTCCTCAGCCTCGAGAATCGCGTCGGCAGCGAACGGCGGAGGCACAAAAATCATGGTCGCATTCGCGCCCGTCTTCTCCACTGCTTCGGCCACGGTGTTGAACACCGGCCAGCCCTCGTGCGTCGTTCCGCCTTTGCCCGGCGTCACCCCGCCAACCACCTTGGTGCCATACTCCGCGCACCCCTTCGCGTGGAAAGTGCCTTCCTTGCCGGTGATGCCTTGCACAATGAGCCGCGTGTTGTTGTCCACCAAAACCGACATCTTATGCTCTCGCTCCCGCCGCTGCGGCAACCACCAGCTCCGCCGCTTCTTTCATCGTTGCGCCCACTTGGAAGTTCAGGCCGGATTCCTGAAGTATCTTGCGTCCCTCTTCGACATTGGTCCCTTCGAGGCGAAGGACGATAGGGACCTTGACGTCGAGTTTGCGGGCAGCTGCGACAACTCCCGTCGCCAGCCGATCCACACGCAGAATGCCGCCAAAGATATTGATAAAGATCGCCCTTACATTCGCGTCCGAAAGCAGAATCTCGAACGCGTGCTCGATCTGCTCCTGCGTCGCGCCTCCGCCCACGTCCAGGAAATTGGCCGGGCTCCCGCCCGCGTATTGGATGATGTCCATCGTCGCCATCGCCAAACCTGCGCCGTTCACCATGCAGGCGATCGTGCCGTCGAGCTTGATGTAGTTCAGCGCGTACTTGCTCGCTTCCACTTCCAGCGGGTCTTCTTCGGCAACGTCGCGCAGTGCCTTGATTTCAGGGTGGCGAAAGAGTGCGTTGTCGTCGAAGTTGATCTTCGCGTCGAGGGCAAACAGCTTGTCATCTTTCGTCGTAATAAAGGGATTGATCTCCAGCAGTGAAGCGTCGGTCTCGACGAAGGCCTTGTAAAGGTTCTGGAAGAACGTAACCGCCTGGTTGATCTGCGTCGGCTTCAACCCCAGCGCGAACGCCAGCTTTCGCGCCTGCCACGCGCCGAATCCCACCGCCGGATCAACCGTCTCCTTGAAGATCGCCTCCGGCGTCTGCGCGGCAACCTCCTCGATCTCCATGCCGCCCGCCTGCGAGGCCATGAACACCAGCTTCCCCGCCGCGCGGTCCAGCACGATCCCCAGATACAGCTCGCGATCGATGGCCGCGGTCTCCTCGATCAAGAGGCGCTGCACCTTCTGCCCCTGCGGCCCGGTTTGGTGCGTCACCAGCTGCATGCCCAGGATGTTCTTCGCGTGCAACTCGGCGTCTTCGCGCGTCTTCGCCACCTTCACGCCTCCGCCTTTTCCGCGGCCTCCCGCATGGATCTGTGCCTTTACCACTCCGCCGGTTGCGCCTTCGGCAAACAGCTTGCGCGCTGCTCCTGCAGCTTCTTCAAAGTTCGCCGCCATCTCGCCCTTGGGCACGGCAACCCCGTACCTGGCGAGGATTTCTTTTGCTTGGTATTCGTGGATTTTCAACGGGCTGGAACCTCGAGCAAATCCCAGAGTATCACGCAGATTTCGGGCGGAATCGCATCATTCAAAGCAGGCGGCGGCGCCACAAAACGCACCGCGAACCACGCTCTTTCGCGGCCTCAACCGCAAGCCCCTGTAGGGGCGACGGAAGCGCGCCCCAGGCAACCCGCTGGGTGCCCCATCCTAAACGCGTTCTATGCGTTTAGGGTGGGAAATCATCGCCGCTCGCGTAGCACGATGAGCTAAAAGCTAATATCTGAAAGCTAGAGGCCAAGAGCTAAAAACTGTTTCTTTCTGCCATACTTCATTCATGTCTCTGGTGAAGGAACTCCTCCGTCGATTGGCTGAAGATGGGGCGCAACTCACGCGCGAGCAGGCAGCCGCAGCGCTCGAGGAGATCCTCTTGGTCAAAGTGCCCGACGTGGAAACCGCAGCGCTGCTCACCGTGATGGCCACGCGCGGCGAGCAGGCGCCGGAACTCGCCGGCTTTGTCGATGTGATGCGTAAGCACTCCGTTCCCCTACCCTTCACCGATGGCGAGCGCGACGAACTCGTCGACTGCGTTGGCACCGGCGGGGGAGGACCCCAGACCTTCAACATCTCCTGTGGGGCGGCGTTGGTAGCCGCCGCCGCCGGCGCACGCGTCGCCAAGCACGGCAATCGCGCCGTCACCTCGCGCTGCGGAGCCGCCGACGTTCTCGAGGCTCTCGCCGTTCCCATCGAACTCTCGCCTGAGCTCGCCGTCGAATGTCTCCGCGAAACCGGCTTTGTCTTTCTCTACGCGCCGCTCTATCACCCGGCCATGAAGGCCCTCGGGCCTCTCCGCCGTGCACTCGGCTTCCGCACCATCTTCAACCTCGTGGGCCCGCTCACCAACCCCGCGCACGCCCGCACGCAGGTCATTGGGGTTCTCGCGCCCAGCCGTGTGCTTCTCGTCGGCCGCACCCTTGCAGCTCTCGGTGCCAAACGCGCCTTCGTCGTCCACGGGACCGATGGAATTGATGAGCTCACCACCACCGGCGAATCCGTCGTCGCTCGCGTCGAAGAGAACGCCGAAGGCAAGCCCGAGCTCAAGGCCGCACGCGTCACGCCGGAGATGGCTGGCCTGCCGCGCGCCACTCTGGATCAATTCACCGGTGGCGACATCGCCACCAACCAGTCTCAGCTCTACGACGTACTCACGGGCGTTCCCGGAGCCCGCCGCGACATCGTCCTGCTCAACGCTGCGGCAGTACTGGTTGCTGCAAATCTCGCCGGCGACCTCAAAGAAGGTGTCGCTCTCGGCGCTGAAGCAATCGAATCCGGCCAGGCCGCCGCCACCCTAGCCAAACTGCAGCAATTCGGCGCCAGGTACGCTACGAAACAGTAGCCGGCGGATCGATGCAGGCGATGGGTCGTAAATCAGCGGCGAATCGTTTGACGAACCCGCCGCAAGCTACGACAATGAAAGAGCTGTCCCTTCCTTGTGGGCCTGTGGCGCAGCTGGGAGCGCGCTTCCATGGCATGGAAGAGGTCGTCGGTTCGATCCCGACCAGGTCCACCAA
>JBEKPO010000147.1:0-8991 GCA_049520675.1 Occallatibacter sp.
CTCCGTCCCGGGCAACCTTGAAGATCTGCTCGAGCAACGCTCTGTCGGCCAGTTCGCCCTCAATAAACTCCACCGCACCTGGCAACAAGTCACGCCGGCCGTGCCTAAGATTGTCAAAAATAACAACCTGATGTCCCTTTTCGGTGAGAAGGCCGGCTACCGTACCACCGATGTAGCCCGCACCCCCGGTAACAAAGATCTTCACAAAAAAAGATTTCCTTCCCGAAACAGTTTAGCTTAGCGGGTGTCTAATGGGGTTAGCACTTTGTGGCGGTTTGCGGGTTCGCATCCAGATGAACTGTTGTCGCAGCGGCTGGTGACTGCGGCATGCACGCCACGCGGTGAGCAGGGCGGTTCGCGAGGCCCAATTAACTTGTCGCGTAGGCCTGGCTTGGTGGTCAGCGAAACGAACCCGAAGTTCCTTCTTTTTTGCCTTGGCAACAAATTGACTGAATTGGGCTTGCGAGGAGAAATCCAGCGTCAGCCGGGCGGCCTTGCGGGCGAATTGCAGGGTCGAGAACACGGTTCGTGCTGCTCGTCCATACCCATTTTGGGTGATCGATCAGTAACCTGAACGCGCGTGTACAAGTAACAGCATCGCACTTATACTAGTACCGTTCCTGGCCATATAGAGGGAACGCAGACACTGCAACAAATCAGTGGCGCCTTTGGCCAACTGGACAGCGCGCGACTCAAAAGATTGAGCAGCGTTGAAGCAAGTCAATTTGATGCAGCGTGAGCCGCCATCCGGCTCGTCTTTCAGCATCTAACTTCGTTGGCAAGTGTATTTTCCCTTGGAACGTCTGTGGTGAAGCCGGCCGACATCCGTTGAACCATGAGCGGCCGCTTCGAGTTTTGCGTTTCTTGATTAGATCAGTAGCGCCGGTAGGGATGGCGCTAAACGAGGACAGAGAACATGCCGACGTCATACTCCCCTGGACGAACCAACTTCGGTTTGTTGCCCGAGCCCGAAGGCCGGTCGATTGGGTTCATTGCAAGTTCGCTGGTGAATCTTACGATTCTGGGTGTGGCTCTCCTTGTCGGAATGACGGCCAAGCAGGTTATTGAGCGCCACTACGAGATGACGGAGCTGATCGTGCCGGCGACCCCGCCGCCGGAGATCAAGGTGAAGCAGCCGCCTCTGCCCAAGCTGCCCCCTCCACCAGAACAGCCGAAACTGCAATTGGAACTGCAGCCCAAGCAAATTGTGATGCCGAAGCCGCAACCCGTGCCGAAGCCGGTGCAGATGGAGGCGAAGGTCAACATCCCGGTAGTGCCAGCCAAGCCGCAAATCGTGAACCTGGCCCCACAGCCAAAGGCAGCCCTGACCGCAGCAATGCCCGCCCAAAACAACCAGGTGAAGCCTTCGACTGCGCCCGTGCATCTGGGCGAGACGTTTGGCGCAACTCCGAACCCCAATGCGACCCGTCCGGCAACGATCGCGGCGATCGGTAACCCCTATGGAGGAATGCAAGGGCCTGCTGTCGCGCCTCACGGTGTCGTGGGCTCTACCGGCATCGGGAATGGACTGAAGGCCGGCTCAAACGCAGGTGTGGTGGGTAAAGTCGCTTCGGCGGGCATCCCTGGAGCAACGGGAACAGGGAACACCGGCACCTATGGCAGGGTCGCCTCGGCCGGTATACCCGCGATGGCGACAGTGGGTGCGGTGCAAAAACCGGTCTCTGCTCCCGTGCAGTCCACCGAGGTTGAAGTGCTTTCAAAACCCGCGGTGGAGTACACCGGTGAGGCAAGGCAGTTGCACGTCGAGGGAGACGTCGTGCTGAGTGTTACCTTCCTCGCAACGGGCCAAGTCGTGGTAAACGGCGTGATTCAAGGATTGGGACACGGGCTCGACGAAGAAGCGCGCCGCGTTGCCCAGCAGATTCGCTTCCGTCCGGCAACCAGCAATGGCCGGCCGGTGGACTTTACAACCAAGATTCGCATCACCTTCCAACTGGCGTAGCAAGCGCGCTGGTTAACGTAGGATCGAGAACGTAAGGACTAACGTGGGCTGAACTCTGCTGCAGGCGCTTGATGGCCGGCAGGATACGAGCAGGCCGGGAAAGAAAACAGGAGTTTCTCATGACATTTCGGAAGATCCCCCTAACCTTCCTGATTTTGATCGTCGGCGTTTCATGCGCATTTGCTAAGAAACAGCCAAAGTTCGAACAGGCGCGTCAGCTTACCGCCGACCAAACAGCGTTAGTCCAGAAGGCAATTGGGCAGGAGAAGGTGCTGATCAAGAGCATCCAGCAGCGGACGCCGCTTGTCGAGACCTACATCCAGGACACGAGGCCGGATGTGAAACTCTACGCGGTGCCGATTGCCGATCACTACATGTTGAGCCGCGTGGACTTCGGCAAGGCATCGTTTTACGACAAGGCCTATCAGCCCAAGCAGGAATCCAAGAAGGGATTCTTCAAGGGCTCGATGGCGTCAATCACGGGGCTGACCAAGGCGCTGGGCCTGGATGCACACTTCACCTATTCGCCCACCGGCTTCATGCAGATGATGTTTCTCGATCCTTCCGGGTTCGACCAGACGCATTATGTCTTCAGCTTTGTGCGGAACGAGTTCCTGGGAACAGTGCGCACTGCCGTTTTCGATGTGCACCCCAAGAGCGAAGTAAAGGGTATGGGCCGTTTTTACGGTCGCATCTGGGTTGAAGATCAGGGCGGCAACGTAGTGCGCTTCAACGGCACTTACACCGGCCCCACTTCGGAGGACGCCTCAAAGTACTACTTCCATTTCGACAGCTGGCGCATGAATGTGCAGCCTGGAGTCTGGCTGCCGGTCGCGGTGTATGTCGAAGAATCGCAGCGCTCCGAGGCCGACAAGACGGTCGGGCTGAAGGCGCAGACGCACTTCTGGGGTTATTCACTCAAGCTGCCCACGCGCGACAGCGAGAATGTGAGCGTGAAGGTCGACGACGCGGTTGACAAAAGCGACGACTCTGGCGACGTGGGTCCATTGCAGGCTTCGCGCATGTGGATTTCGCAGGCCGAGAACAACGTGATCGACCGGTTGGTCGAAGCCGGCCTGGTGGCGCCGCTCGATCAGAACGGGTACGAGCAGAAAGTCCTGGATCAGATTGTGATCAACCTGGTGGTGCCCAACAATCTTGCATTCACCGATCAGGTTCATACCCGCGTGATGTTGACCGACACGGTTGAAGCGACGACAGTGGGCAATACCATCCTCGTCAGCAAGGGACTGGTTGACAGCCTGCCCAGCGAGGAGGCCATCGCATCAGTCATTTCGATGGAACTGGCTCATATCGCCATGGGCCATCATATCGACACCAGGTACGCCTTCAACGACCGTTTGCTCTTTCCTGACGAGTCGACCTTCCAGCGCATCAACATGAACCACACCGATGTGGATAATGGAACAGCAGCCAAGAAGGCGATGGAGTATCTTGGGAACTCGATGTACAAGGACAGAATGGCGAATGCCGGCCTGTTCTATGAACAGTTGGTGGACCGGGCGAGGGTGCTGAAAGCGCTGAACACACCCAAGCTCGGCGATTCGCTTCTCAGGGCCGACGGTACGCCGTGGATGAACGACCTGATGCACCAAGCTCCCAAGCTGAATTGGGATGACCTCAGCCAAACCGCGGCGCTTCCGCTGGGTAGCTGGCTGAAGACCGATCCCTGGGATGACAAGGTGCATATGCTGGGCGCCAAGCGGTATGCGCCGATGAACGCCCGCGACAAGATGCCGTTTGAAGTGACGCCGATCTTCTATAAGCTGCAGCGCTACGATGAGGCCAGCGCGGCTCCGGTCAACGCCGGCGCACCTGCAGCAGCCCCGGCGACGGCGCCTTCCGCTCCGGCAGCCTCTGCGCCAGACAATGCTCAACCCGCGCAGCCGCCTGCGCCTACAAGCAGTGCAGTGACTCCGCAAGAGCAGCAACCCGTGAACGCGGCGTCAGCCCAGGAGCAACCGCCGGTTGCGCAGAGCCCACAGCAGTAGACGTTCTGTTCTACCCAACCCGACCGGCGCGCTATCGAGCGCGCCGGTTGAGCTTTGGGGTCAGCACGTGGCACCAGGACTTGCGGCCCCTATGACGCATCCAAGACTGCATGTTGCTTGCCTGCCAGTTAGCCGCTCGTTGGTTAAGGCGGCCTGAACGAAAACGGCCTTGGTGAAGTTGGACCTGGGATTGCAGAACGCGGCTGTACAATTGAGTGTCGCAAGCGGCGAAGAGACCGCTCGACGAAGCGCCGAACTCCGCGAATTCTTCTGTAAGTGGTGCTCATGAAGAGATTTGTCGTTGCTTCTTTTTGCATGCTTTTCTTGTCCGCGCCACTTTCCCTTCACGCGCAAGTGGCGCCCGCAGCCACATCAGGCACTTTCTCTGTTAACGCCGGTGGCCTGGGTTCCGTTTCCCAGCCCGACTACGCGGGAGAAGGCATTGCGCAAACCAGCCCCAACCGTCTCTACGGTGCAGGCGCCTATGTCGACTTGCGCTTCAACCGCTGGGTCACGCTGGAGGGCGAGGGTCGTTGGCTTACCTTTAATGAATATCTGAAAATCAACGAGAAGACCTACCTTGTCGGGCCGCGGATTCCCATTGGCGACTTCCACAGATTCACCCCTTATGGCAAAGTGCTGGTCGGCATGGGCAACGGGAGCTTCCTTACCGGGCACACCTTTGTACTCGCATATGGCGGCGGCCTCGATTACCGGCTAAGCAAGCGCTTCACCATCCGCTGCGCCGACTTCGAGTACCAGCAATGGCACGTCACGCCGACGATCTGGCCGTACGGCGGCAGCGTAGGAATCAGCTACAAGGTTTTCGGGCCGTAGTCGGCGCCGGGGCAGGCGGCGAGCGGTCGCGGATTAGGCCGAATCGAGCAGTGCGCGGATTGTTGAATGCGGGTCCTTCGACTCGTCCTGCGCTGCGCTACGGACTCGCTCAGGATGACGGGGTTAGTGGATGGCAGTTGGTCGGCGCGGATTGTTGAATGCGGGTCCTTCGACTCGTCCTGCGCTGCGCTGCGGACTCGCTCAGGATGACAACCCGCTCGGCGCGTAAGGTACCGGAGTCGCTTACTTGACTCTCCGTCCCAAGCAAAGGGCTGCTCCGAGGAGCAGCCCTTCTGTGAACTACGAACTGCGAACTGCCGCTATGCCGGTGAGGGCGAACTCTCAGGCAAACCACTGCTTGGGCCACGCGGGCTCTCGGGTTTGAGAACCTGCTGCGGGCTGCCGCCGCCATCGGTTGGCGAGGCCAGCGACGAACGCATCGGAGGTAGCTCCTTGCCCTCGAGCAGAAGCTTCAGCTCTTCCGCGTCGATGGTTTCTCGCTCCAACAGCGCCGCGGCAATGCGGTGCATGGCGTCAGAGTTGGTCTCGACGATGGTGTGCGCCGATTGATACGCCTCATCGATCAGCCGCCTCACTTCCTGGTCGATCTGCCTCGCCGTCTCCTCGCTGAAGTCGCGATGCTGAGCGATTTCACGGCCGAGGAAGATCTGCTCCTCCTTCTTGCCGAAGGTGAGTGGGCCCAGGCGGCTCATGCCGTACTCGCAGACCATGCGCCGCGCCAGATCGGTTGCGCTCTCGATATCGCTGCCTGCGCCGGTCGACATCTGACTGAGGAAGATCTCCTCGGCTACGCGCCCGCCATATGCTGTGGCCAGCCGCGTTTCCAAATACTCCTTGGTGTAGTTGTGCCGATCGTCAGGCAGATAGACCGTGACACCTAGCGCCATGCCGCGCGGAATGATGGTCACTTTGTGCACCGGGTCGGAGTGGTCGCGCATGAGCGAAACCAGAGCATGGCCAGCCTCGTGATAGGCGGTGACGCGCTTCTCCTCGTCGGAGAGCAGCATCGACTTGCGCTCGGCACCCATCAGAACTTTATCCTTAGCCAACTCAAAGTCGTACATGGTCACTTGCTTGCGGTTCATGCGCGCCGCATTCAACGCCGCCTCATTGACCATGTTGGCCAGGTCGGCCCCGCTGAAGCCCGGGGTTCCACGGGCCAGCACATTCAGGTTGGTATCGTCGCTGACCGGCACCTTCTTGATGTGGACCTTCAGAACTTCCTCGCGCCCGCGCACATCGGGCAGGCCAACCACAACGCGCCGGTCAAAACGGCCGGGCCGCAGCAGTGCCGGATCGAGCACGTCGGGCCGGTTGGTGGCGGCCACAAGAATCACGCCATCGTTCGATTCAAAGCCGTCCATCTCAACGAGCAGTTGATTGAGGGTTTGCTCGCGCTCGTCGTGCCCACCGCCCAAGCCGGCGCCACGATGACGGCCAACCGCGTCGATTTCGTCGATGAAGATGATGCATGGAGCGTTCTTCTTGCCCTGTTCGAACAGGTCACGCACGCGACTTGCTCCCACGCCCACAAACATCTCGACGAAATCGGATCCCGAGATGGAGAAGAACGGAACGTTGGCTTCGCCGGCCACTGCTCGCGCCAGCAGCGTCTTGCCGGTTCCGGGAGGCCCGACCAGCAACACGCCCTTGGGAATGCGCCCGCCGAGCTTCTGAAACTTCTGCGGCTCGCGCAGGTATTCGATGATCTCTTTCAGCTCTTCTTTGGCTTCGTCGACGCCGGCGACGTCTTTAAATGTGACTTTCTTCTGCTGCATCGAGAGCAAGCGCGCGCGGCTCTTACCGAACGAGAGCGCCTTATTGCCGCCCGATTGCATCTGCCGCAACATGAAGAACCAAACGGCGATGAGCAGCACAAACGGCCCTACGTTGATGAGCAGAGGAATCAGAACGTTGCTCTGCGGCTCCTTAATGTTGAAGTTGACCTTGGCCGCGAGCATGGCCTTTTCCAGGTCCTCGTAGTTGGTGGGCAGAGTGGTGTGGAACTGGTCTTTAGGCGAGGCCTTCAGGTGGCCGTGCAGCTCGTCGCCCTGGATGGTGGCATCGAGCACCAGGTTGTTCTGAACCTTGTCAAAGAGATCGGAGTAGGAATACTCCGGCTCCTTGCCCATGTTGGCGCCTCTCTCCACTACCGCCCACAGCATCATGAGGCAGATAAGGATGAAAACCCAGAACATGATGGTTTTTACGTTTGAATTCACCAACGACTCCTTTTTGCGACGAACCCGCGCCGATTCGCCGGCCCTGGCCAACGCCACTTCTTAGACGTTCGCGCGCCGTTCAAAGTGGCAAAATGTACACAACCCTCCTCGTGGAGACACACTAACCACGCCGCCGCACGAGGCAGTTTCCCAGATTGTACTCCCACGGGAGTGAAACTTGCAGCCGTCTCAATGGCGCGTTGGTGGTAGAACCTTCTTTGCCTATCTTTCTGTTTCCCTTGGACATTCGGCCCCCGGGCTGGCCGGGTTCGCAGGTCACATCTCTTGAATTTCCAGACCCGGCTCGGGCTCCAGTTCTACGCCTTTCATCCAGAGGATGCGGCCATCGACATCGAGAACCGGCCAGGTTGCCCTTTCCGCTCCGGTAACTCGCAGACGTGCAAGCACTTCTTTCACCTTGCGAGCCCCGTTTGAGTATCGCAATCTTACTCGGTCGCCGGCCTTCCAATTCCGCAAAGTGGCTACCCGCGGGGTGCCGTTTTGCAAACCATCCCTAGCATCGACTTGCGCAGGTGCGGCTACATCGACCAGAAGGCGAAGGCCGAAGGCGGGTGCATCGATCTCGCCGGGAATTGCAGAGGTGTATTCCGGCGGCGCTTCCGCGCTTTTAACTTTTGGAGCAGATCCCGATTCGGTGCTCAGCCGGAGTTCCCGCGCCGAACGCTCGGCACTTAAGCCATTGGCCAGCTCAAGCCGCTGGCCGGCCCGCCCAGCGAGGGCCAAGGACCTTAGGGATTCGGTCGCAACGAAGTCGATCGCGCCGCCAAACTGCTCGGCCGCGTATCGCAAGAGGCGCCGCTGCAAGGCAGGCGGCAGGGCGGCCAACCGCGTGGCGTCGAGAGCCACACTGGGAGCGCCTGTTCCGCCGGCTGAGCGTCCACCGCCTCGTGCAGGACGCCCGGGCAACAGCAGCTGCGGGGCGAGGCGCGCGACCTCCGCCTGCCACCATGCCTCCTCGTCGCGTGCCAATTCGGCCATCTGCGCCAAATGCTCGCGAAGACGCGGATTCCATCCCTGCAGCACGGGCAACAGCTCGTGCCGGATGCGATTGCGGCTAAAGGTCAGGTGGCGATTGGTCGAGTCCTCTCGCCATTCCTGGCCGAGTTCGCGCAGATAGGCTTCAACCTCGCCACGGGTGACGTCGAGCAAGGGCCGCACAACGCAGCCGCCGCCCTCCGGGCTCTCAAGTTTTGGACTAATGCCTGCCAGGCCTTCAGTCCACGCCCCGCGGAGGAACTTGGCGAGAACGGTTTCGGCCTGGTCGTCGAGCGTGTGCGCGGTGGCCATTGCATGGAGCAGCTCTTTGGACATGAGTTCGCGAAACCACGAGTAGCGTAGGCGACGCGCCGCCTCTTCAATTGTCTCGGCTGGCTTGCCCGATTTCGCGTTGGCTCGTGCCTCGGCAGCGGTGTCGACGCGCGCCTCGTGAAATGGCAAGCCGAGCTTGCCGGCCAGTTCGCGGCAAAACTCAAGGTCGGCGTCAGCTTCGGCTCCGCGCAGGCGGTGGTGCAAGTGAGCGACGTGCAGCACCAGTCCCAGCTCCGCGCTGCGCCCCGCCAACGATCGCAGCAGCGCCACCGAATCTGCACCGCCGGAGAGCGCGACGGCCAGGCGCATGCCCGGCTTCAGCAGCGCGAGGTTAAGCGGGAGGCCGGCGGATGATTTCAAGGTCGGCGGTGCCACGAGAGGATGATAGCGCGCAGAGCAGTTGATCGCTTTTCCGGTGCTATACTCGACGAGCCATGCAAGTCTTTGTCATTCTGCCCGCCGCCGGATTGGGCACGCGGATGGCAGGCCCGCAACCCAAGCAGTTTCTGGCGCTCGATGGAGTACCCATCCTGATTCACTCGCTGCGCGCCTTCGCGGCGGTCCCGCGAGTGACGGCGATCTATGTCGCGGCGCGCAAAACAGAGAT
>JBEKPO010000148.1:0-8804 GCA_049520675.1 Occallatibacter sp.
CTGCCATCATGCTCGCATGCAGGTGAGGAAACTCCGCGGGCGGCAGCGCGCGCCACATAGCTTCCAGCTCTTGCTGCGTGGGCTCGCGCACCTGCCCCATGCCAACGGCGCCGCGCACCGCTGCGGCAATCACATTCATTGCTGCGAGTGCCTCGCCCGGCGGCAGCCCCGCATCGCGCAGAATGCCCGTAAGCAGTTCCACCGGACGCATGGCTGCGGGCGTGGTTGGAGGTTGCGCGAGCAAAATCGGCAATGCGTTGCTGTGAGCCAGCAGCACGTCGCGGTAGGCACGAGCCGCGGCAAGGATTCGCTCGGCCGCGGGCTTTGCCGGATCGTCGGCGCTGAGATCGATCGACCCCATCACTGCCTCCACGATCGCGTCGAGCAGTGCCTGCTTGTTGGGCAGATGGTAATAGACAGCCATGGGATCGACGCCCAGTTCGACGCCCAGACGGCGCATGGAGAGCGCCTTGAGGCCTTCGCAATCCACGAGGCGGAGCGCTGTGGTGACGATCAGTTCTCGTTCCAGTGGAACCGCAGAGGCCCCGCGGCGTCTGTGGACCTTCACCCGCGGAGCTGATCCTCGACTCTTCACTGTCCCATTACCGCTCTTTGCCATCGTGCCGCCTCACATCCTTTTGGCGCCCTCTCTTGACCGCGCGGTCAAGTCCCGCGCATGGCTCGTATTTATGGATAGGCATAAGTTCTAATGCGCCCGCCAAATAGTTCATCAACCTAAAGTGATAAATCCAATTGTCGAAAATCTGCTTGACAAAGCTATTCTACGTCGTAGAATCAATTCTAGCAATCGTTTCTACACTGTAGAATTCGTGCCGGTGAACCAAAGGAGTTCTCACATGCGCATCACCATTCTGGACGGCGAGCCCGATTCGGCCTCGTCCTTCAGCACTTACCTTTCTACCCTGACCAGCTCCCTTACGGGGTTGGGTCATTCCGTGGCCAGGCTCGAACTCAGGGCTCTCGACCTGAAAGGCTGCACCGGTTGCTGGAATTGCTGGGTCCGAACACCCGGCGAGTGCTCGAAGCGCGACGAAAGCGCCACGATCTGCCGCGCCGTGCTGGCTTCGGATCTTCTGCTGCTGGCCTCGCCCGTGACCATGGGCTTCACCACTGCGCTGCTGAAGCGCGCGGCTGACCAGATGGTCCCGCTGATCCATCCCTACTTTGAAGTTGAGCATGGTGAAGTGCACCATCGGGCCCGGTACGCCCACTATCCCCTTTTCGCGCTGCTGCTGGGCGCGGACGGCGATACCGATGCTGAGGATATCGAGATCACCACCACAATGTTGCGTCGCATGGCGCGGAATATGAAGTCGCGTCTGGTATTTGCGGCGGTCGCAAATCGCGCTGCCGAGGAGGTTGCCGATGAACTCGCTCTTGTTGCTTAACGGCTCGCCGCGTGGCGAGCGCTCCAATTCGATGAAGATGCTTTCACGCGTCGCTGAAGGCTGGCGACAGGCAGGCGGCAATCTGCCTGAAGTGCTGCACATCGTGCGCCGGGCTCAGTTTGAGCGCGCGGTTGAGGCCTTTGGCCAAGCCGACACGGTTTTGTTGGGCACGCCGCTCTACACCGACAGCATGCCGGCGCTGGTCAAGACTTATATCGAAGCGCTCGCGCCGCGGGTCGCGGCGGCCAGAGCCGGACAACGCAACCCGAGGATTGCGTTTCTCGTGCAGGGTGGCTTTCCTGAGGCGCTGCACTCGCGGCCGCTCGAACGCTACCTTGAAAAACTGGCGCGGCGCCTGGGCTGCCCCTGTGCAGGAACGATCGTTCGCGGCGGCGGCGAGGCTCTGCAAATGATGCCCGACGAAGCAAACAAGAAGCTCTGGGCACGCCTGCGCACTCTGGGCTCGCAATTGGCGCGCGATGGCCGCTTCGGAGAGGCCGAGCTGAAAGCCGTCGCCGGAGTCGAGCGGTTTTCTGCGCCTGCCGCAGCGCTTGTCGCCCTGGCGTGCAAGCTTCCCATCATCCAGTTCTATTGGAATGGCAAATTGAAGAAAAATGGCGCGTGGGAACGGCGCTTCGCTGCGCCGTACGGGCCGGCGTGGCAGTGAGCGGCGCTGAGCGGCTGAGTCAAGGCGAGCGGAAATGTCTCCCAAGCAGCAACTGCCGGATAGGCGGTGATCCAGGCGCAAGGTGCTAGGAAAGCGCGGGCAGGCAGGAGGAAATATACCGCCGCCAGGGCATCGACATCTTTTCGCCCCTTACAGAGTCTTTACAAATTGACTGCTCCACTCTTACGTGCCGCCGTCTCCAATGAGGAAGTAGAGTCTTCCGTTCCGAAGCGCGCGCGACAGCCTCTTGGTGCACTTTTTGGATGCGGGATCGGAGGCACACGCATGGTCGATTCCGACTTTGCTTTCATACTTATTCCGTTTGTCCCGGCCCTGGCGTTCATGCTCTGGGTGGTTTGGGGGCTGGAGAAACAAATCAGGCAAAATAGGCGCTGCCGCGACGCCATCACTCGCCCTAAAGGCTAGGTCCTGTCGTCCGGCTGTGGAGCCTGCTGATGCATCGAGTCCGCCCTGCGCGGTGGATCGCCGCGATGAGCGGTTTGCTAAGTCAGATCGTTCATCGGCGCGGGCGTTTCTAACAGCCTAAACCGCGTTTCCAGTCCGACTATGACCAGCGAATCAGAGTTCCGGTAGGCTGGTCGCCAAACCGTAAGTTACCTTGTAGTTAACCCCGTCCTGACGGCCCTCAGGGGCTCGAAGAGCGGACGTTCGCAGCGGAGAAACACCCCTCAGGGGTTAAAAACCCCGCCGTTTTTCGAAGCTTTTTCGGCCCGGCTGAAGCCGTGCCCTTGTTACAAACCACTTGGTCGGGATTCACCGAACACTGCCTAATGCCCCGTTTAGTTTGAAGCGCTCGCGGGCATGATCGGCGGCGGTGAATTGGACGGCGGCACAATACTCACTAAGAGAGCCCAGCCGCGAGCATTTCATGCAGCCACTCGAGCATGGTTGGCGAGATTCGTTCCAGCGATCGGAGATGAAAGTGAATTCTCTGGCCCGGAATGACATGGTCGTGGCCGGCAAGGGCCACTGTAGCGTGGGCGCAGCGCTCGACGATCTCGAATGACGGTTTGTGCCGCCCCTTGAGATCGGATGAGACCGCAAAACAGAGATCGGGACGCAGGTGGTGCAGCACGCTGTTCGACTCAAAGATCAGATGCCCGCTGGGCAGATGTTGGTCGAGGATGCCATTCACCGCTTCGCCAAGCGTGTCTTCATGGGCTGTGAGAAGCAGGGCGCGGCGCGCACCTGCGGCCAGATAGCGCGAGGTATCCGTTCCCTGCCCTGCAGCCGTTTCTTCGTAAACTGGCGCGGAGTGTCCGTGCGCGTGGGTCGTGATTTTGACCGCGGTCCAGTGGTATCGCGGCGTAGCGCGGATCAGGCCGCAGATCAGCGCCGTCTTGCCTGCGCCTTGCCCGCTGCCGCCTACGACGATGATGGCCATGTTATTTCTAGTGTCCAGTGAACAGTGGTCAGAGATAAGAGAACAGAGATCAGAGAATAGGAACCGGAGATCAGGGGACAGAGATCTGCGATCTGAGTTGACCGGCCATTGGCCACTATTTTCCGCCGAGTCTATCGGCCTCCGGTCCGCTCGTTCCCTTGGTCCCTCGTTCCCTTGGTCCCGGCCTTTTCGCCAGCCGCGCCAGCGTTGCTTGCTCACGCAGCACCTGCTGCAGCGGGCGCGCAGGCGTACCCCAGTGCACGGTTCCCGGCTTCAAGCCTTCGTTCGTCACGGTCTTGCCGCTGAACACGCCTGCCTGCCCGCCGAGGATCACGCCCGGGCCCACGTGTACGTGATCGCCAATGCCCACCTGGCCTGCCAGAACCGCGCCCTTGCCGATGGTGCTCGAGCCGGAGATGCCGGTGAGCGCAACCAGGATCACATCTTCGCCGATGTCGCAGTTGTGGGCCACATGGACCAGGTTGTCGAACTTGGCGCCGCGGCGGATGCGTGTCTCGCCCAGTGCGCCGCGATCGACTGTGCTGTTGGCGCCGATCTCGACATCGTCTTCAATCACTAGCGTTCCCTGTTGCGGGAACTGCGTGTACGCGCCGGTGTCTGGATCGCGCACGTAGCCGAATCCGTCCGCTCCGAGAACGGCCCCCGCATGCACAATCACGCGGTTTCCAATCGTTGTGCCTGAATAGATTACAGCGCGCGGGTAGATACGACACTGTTCGCCGATGCGTACACCATCGCCGACCACAGCTCCAGCATCGATCCCGGTTCCCGAGCCAATCTCCGCGCCCTCTCCGATCACAGCGCACGCTCCAACAGTTACGCCGGCCCCGATCTTCGCACCATTGCCCACGACCGCTGTCTTGTGGATGCCTGCTGCACGCGATGCCCGCGCCAGCAACTTTGCCGCTCGAGCGAACCAAAGCTTGGGTTGGGCAAACTCGACAATGGCAATCCCCGGCCTGCCGGCATACATCTCGATGCAGCCCGGCCTCAACACCACTGCCCCTGCCGCGCTCACCATCGCCGCGCTTGCGGACTGGGTATCCTCGGCAAACAGGATATCCGTTGCCGTGACACGCTCGCGGCCGCTCACGCCGGCGATTTCCGTTTCCGCATCGCCCTGCGCCAGCTTCCCGCCCAACCTCTCGACAAGTTCGCAAATCTTCATCGCCAGCCGCTCATAGCGTTACTCTTGATTGCTGATCACTGATCGCTTTCAGTACAGCCCCGGCTCCCCCGGCGGCCTGGTCTTCCAGCGCCGGTGAATCCACAGCCACTGGTCAGGATAGCGCCGAATCCAGGTTTCCAGAACATCGGTACAGCGCCGGGTGCCTTCGAGAATATCCGCGGCCACGTCGTCGGTCTGCGGAATTTCGATTTCAGGGCCGAAGCGCAGCACGTATTTCTTCTCCGTGGCCTCCCAGAGCATGAAGCCCGGCAGCAGTGCAGCGCCAGTTTTGCGCGCAATGTGTGCCGGGCCCGTTCCGGTGCACGCGTCGATGCCGAAGAACTTGACGAATTCGCCCTGCGGCGGCGTCATGTTCGTGTCCATCAGGATGCCGACCGTCTTCCCCTCGCGCATGGCCGTGAGCAGACCGCGCCCGAAGTCATCCTTCGACAGGACAAAGTTGCCGTGTGCGCAGCGGATGCCATTCACATAGTCGTCGAGCTTGCGGTTATCGAGCCTGCGAATCAATACGCCCATGGGATGACCCATCAGCGAGTGATAGAAACTCGACAGCTCCCAGGCTCCCAGGTGGCCGGTGATCACAAGCACGCCCTTGCCTCGGGCCTGCGCGGCGAGATAGTGCTCCAAGCCCTCGGTACGCATCCACCCGCGGGAATTCTCGGGCGAATAGCGGGTCATCCGGCAGAATTCAACCAGCTGCCAGCCCAGATGGATATACACGCCCCTCAGGATTCTCTTTCTGGTTTTGGAAGAGAGTTGCGGGAGAGCCAATTGCAGGTTGCGCACACCCACGCGGCGCAGCCGGCCGAAGCCGTAATAAACGGCGATGGCGAGAAGGTGGACCAGGCGGCGCGCAACTCTCCTGGGCATGCGGCCCAGGCAGCGAGCCACAGCGACAACCAGCCAGTATTCGAGGTTCTCCTGCATTGTCACGGCGCAAGGATCAGTGTAGACGTCTGCGCCGGAGAGAAGCATAAGCGAGCGGGACGAGAGGAATCGCTTCGCTCACCGCATTCTGCGTGATGCGCGAACGCCCCCTGAGGGGCTTTGCCTGCGAGCCTCAATCTCCCCCAGGCTTGCGCCTGGTGCAATCGTCTTTTGCCCGCTTCGCGGGCTTTATGCTCGCATCAGACGTGACCGAGGCCATTCGACCGACTGCACTGGGTCGCTGACCATTTGATTTCGCGCTTGCCACCCTTGCGGGAAAGGCAAATTGGCCGCAAGGGTGGTGCAACCACAAATTAGCAGTCGACAAACGGTCAGAAGCTAGTTTGCGCCGGCCCGGGCTCTCACAAAGTAGCTGGCCACGTCGCGCACAAACGCCACCGCACCTGGTGGCACAGGCACGTCGCCGCGCAAAACGGCGTCAAATCGATGCGGCTGGCCGTAATAGACTTCGGTATCGTCGCGATTCTGGCTCACGCTGGTGCCGTCGAGATCGATGCCGGCAAAGAGGCCTTTGGCGCGAGAATAGCTGAGCAGCTCCGCGTTCATCTTCCAATCGGTTGAAGCTGTGCCGGCGCGGCCGATCGGACCTGCGGCAGCCGATGCATCACCGCCGATCTTGAACTTGTCGCGAAGCAAATCCTGCATGCCACGATCGTTGACCGCGACGAGAACCAGATCTGTGGCCTGGCCGCCGATCTGGAAGCCAAACGAGCCGCCGGCCATGCGGATAAACACCGGGGCGCTCCAGCCGTGGCCCGTGCGGCAGGTCACCACTCCCTGCCCGTACTGCGCGCCCACTAGAAACGCGCCTTTGATCATGCTGGGTACGACGGCAACACAGGTGGCCGACTTGAGAATATTGCTGGGAATCGTTCTGTCATTGGCAGCCATAATCTGGTCCAGAACGAGCTTGGCCGAGTCGATGCGGTCTTGCAGGTCTTCGCGCGTCGATGCCGCAAATGCGATCGAGGGGAGAAGCAGACTGAGGCAAATGGAAGCAATCGCCTTTTTCATCATTGAGAATTCCTTTCTGCTCCGGCGTCATGCGCCGGGATGTGTCAAAACTGGGGTCGAAGGCACGGATGGCGCTGCCTGAAGCTCTGCACCCTGAAAGCACGGAAGCGCGACGCCGGAAGGGGCTCCGGAACCTCCTCGAACAGCCTACAGCATGACCGGGCAAGAAAGCATGATTCATGATGTGGGAAAACAAGCGTAGCAAGCCCCATCTGCTCGTTGAAAACAATCGGGCTTCGAGTAGGTGGGGAAAGATCGACGCGCGCGCCAAACCAGGAGCCTTTACGGCTCCTGGTTTGCAAGTTGTTTACCGAATGAAGGGGGGGAGGGCTGACGACTGAGAAACTGCACAGATGGAATTCTCACCTGGAGGCAAAAAAGAGGAGTTCTCAGGCTTCATGTTTACATGCGGCCTGGGAACTCCTTTCCCCAGATCTGCGTTGTTTCTGAAGACATCATTGTGGATAACGAGGTCATCGCACAAGAGTACTTATGTGTTATGGCTCAAAGTAATCACGATATGTACTTTATAGTAACTATTCGATCGGGCCCGGCTCGAACAAGAGGCGCTCTCCCTCATGCGAAAGCAGCGTGCGATTGAGCGCTGACATGGAGAGCTTTACTCGATTATCCGCCCCAGTTTTATGCATCAATCGGCTTATGTACGCCTTGACCGTCCGCTGCTCGATGCCGAGCCGGGAAGCGATTTCGCGGGTGGAATTCGCCATCAGCAGCAGCTCGAGCACTTGCTGCTCGCGCACAGTGAGCTCGGGGCTGACCGGTCGCTTGGTTACCTTTGGAACATCCAGAAGCCGGTCGATCAGGCGGCTCAAGAGCCGCCGGGGAGCCCATATCGATCCAGAGGCAACGACTTCGATTGCCTGGCGAACAACCGCCGGATCCTCGCTTAGATCGATGTAGGCCCTAGCTCCGGCCATGATCGCTTTCAAGATCAGCTCATCGTCATTGGGCGGCCCGATCACAATGGTCCGCATATCGGGCCGCGCACGGCCAATCGTCACCAGCAACTCAAGACCGCAGTCCGACGACTGAAGGTCAACGACCAGAAACTTGAGCTTGTCGAATGCGAGCAGTTCAGGTAGCGTTCCCGCCGCCGACACCAACCGCATCTGGCCCTTTTCCGGCGAATGGTCGAAGATGCTTGCCAATCCGGCAACGCGGATCGGCTCAGTGGCGAGAAGGCCTATGCGAATTGGTTCCGCGATGACCCTGTTTGGCGTCATGACGGCCCCATGGCAATGGCAGAGAAACCAGATGGAAAGGACCCGCGAACCATAGGCAAAAAACCAATCTGGCAGTGGAGGCTTGTCGCGGGGGAAGGCCTTGCGAGCGGCGACCTATCACGCTGCTATGAAATTTATGAACTTATGGTATCTCCGATGTTGCGGTGTTGCGATCACCCAAGCACGGCGCGAAAGTCACACTTAGGCGCTACGTCTTTAGTACTTACAGCGTGTTTCAAAAATGGCAGTGTCGACTCCAGTTGCCATCCCTCAGGGAAGCCCCTATTCCTTTGCGCGGCGCTGATTGGCACGACTGAAGTCGCCCTTTCAAAGCAACGACTGGAAGAGTAAACAACGTGTTGAAACCTCACATCTAAAGCTTAGGCAGAACGATTCCCTGCTGCCCTTGATATTTGCCTCTGCGGTCGGCGTAACTTACTTCGCACGGCTCATTGCCATGGAAGAACAGTATCTGGCACAGTCCTTCGTTGGCGTAGATTCTGGCCGGCAGCGGCGTCGTATTTGAAATCTCCAGCGTGACAAATCCTTCCCACTCGGGCTCGAAAGGCGTCACGTTCACGATAATGCCGCAGCGGGCGTAGGTCGATTTCCCTACACAAATCGTCAGCACATCTCTGGGAATGCGAAAGTATTCGACCGAACGCGCCAGGGCAAACGAATTCGGCGGAACGATGACAGAATCGGCTCGTACCGAGACGAATGAGCGCTCATCAAAGGCCTTGGGATCGATGATGGCGCTGTTGACGTTGGTGAAGATCTTGAATTCGTCGGAAACCCTGAGATCGTATCCGTAAGAGGAAAGCCCGTAGGAGATGACACCGCTTGCCACCTGCTTTTCGCTGAAGGGCTCAATCATGCGGTGCTTGATGGCCTGTTCCCTGATCCA
>JBEKPO010000149.1:0-9590 GCA_049520675.1 Occallatibacter sp.
CTTGAACTTGGAACGGCTGCGCAGCTCGGCGCCAACATAGATGCCGACCACGGCAACTGCCATTCCAACCGAGAACCAGGTGATTACGCGCAGGGCGGTTGATCCCGCCTTCTCAATCGATGAAGTTTCTTCAACAGGCAACTGAGCTTCGGACTCGGGGGACATCGAAATATGCCTCCAACATTCTCATGATAGCGCAATTCAGGTTGGGCGAAAATTGAAGATCACGCGCTGGAAAAGCGATTCATCACACTTTTGTGCCAATTTGGGAGAGCCAGGAGGCCTTCTCCAAATCGGGAAGAAAACTGGCCCGAATGGAATTGGCCGCGAGCCTCCGCAACTCATCCCGTGTAAATCCTTGCTCCGTATGGGCCAGCAAGTATTCGTTGGCGAGGTCGGAGCCAAAGAAGGCCGGATCATCGGAGTTGATGGTGACCAGCAGGCCCTCGTCGAAGTAACGGCGAAGAGGGTGTAACGCAAAAGTGGGACACACCCCGGTACGAACGTTGGATGTGGGGTTCAGTTCCATCGGGGTGCTCCGCACCTTCAGCTCTTCGAGTAGATTCGAGTCTTCAACCGCCGACAGGGCGTGGCCGATGCGTTCGGAACCGATGGAGAGAGCTTCCCAGATCGCTTCGGGGCCGGTGGTTTCGCCCGAGTGGTTGGTGAGCCGGAGCCCGGCCTCGCGCGCGCGGGCGTAGAGCCCGGCAAAGGGCTTTGAGCGGGTGATGCGCTCGTCCCCGCCGAGCCCGATGCCGACAATGGAGGGGTGCAGGCTGCGCATTTCTGCGGCTTTGCGGAAGACGCGATCCGCTTCTTCGACGCTGAAGTGCCGGACGGCATCGAAAATCCAGTAGAGTGACAGGCCGAACTCGGCTGCCGCTCGCTCGCGGGCGCGCTCGAGGCCGGCGAAGATGGGTTCGAAGCAAGTCGGGTCAAAATTGCGCCACAGATAAACCACGCCGACGGAGATGTAGACCTCGGCGTGAACGATGCCCTGCGCGGCAAGCTGCTGCATCATGCGCCAGGCGGCGAGTTCGTAGTCTTCGGGATTCCTGAGTCGCTTGGTGACGGCCTTGAAAGATTCGATGAAGCCCGTAAAGTCCGTGAAGCGATAGAGTGCCTGGGCCTCGGCGAGCGACATGGGGCGCGCGTCGTGGCGGGCGCTGAGCTCAACCAGGGTCGCCGGCAGAATGGTGCCCTCGAGGTGCAGGTGCAGCTCAGCCTTGGGCAGGCGGCGGATGAAGTCCTGGATTTCGGTCACAGTCTTAGTTTAGCGGCGTTCTGGGCTGTATCGTCTGCGGCAACTCTGTTTACTGTGAGGCAACCGCCGATTAGACGACTATTCGCTCAGTACAACGAAAGCAGCAACGGCGCTGAGGTACCGGCCTTGGAGATGACGACGAATTGCAGCCCACCATTTCATTTGCCGATCTTCCAGGTGAGCTTGTACATGTCGAAGCGCATTTCGTCGGTGCCGGGGACGCGGTGAAGCGAGACCTCGCGCCAGCAATACTCGGCCGGTGCTGCCGTGTCGCTGCTGTCGTCTCGCTTGCAGAGGCCCATGCCGGCCTGGGGGCCGATGTAGGTAAGGATTGTCCAGCTCGACGCGTCTTTCGACACTTCGACCAGCACATAATTTACCGAGGTAAAGGAGTTGTCCAAATCGCGGAGCCCCATGAAGTAGGCCTTGTTGTCCCGAATGGCCAGCAGGTATTGCAACTTGATGTCCCAGATCGGCGTGCCTGCTCCTCCGGCCGGAAAAGCTGCGTTCAGCGATTTGGGCATTGTCTCCACAATGGCGCACCAGTCTTCTCCCGTGCGTTTAGAGGCCTGCTTGCAAATAGGGCTCGGCTGCTGACAGCAGAGGGGTGAGACGGGCAGGCTGATTCCCAGTTGTTTTGCCGTTTCGTCCTGGATCTCCTTCGCGCTTTCAATCGGGATCGGTCGCGCACCCGGCTTCATGGGCGCCGGATCGGGAATGGCAACGCCGGCGGCGATGAATGCCTTCGCGAGGTCCTGCTTCTCGGTCAAATCAAATTGGTCATTCGCCGCAAGCGACTTGAGCGGATAAAGAAAACGCGGGTCGTCGAATCGCGTGAGAAACAGATCCTGATAGGCATGCGGACTGGCGCCGTAATCGAGCAGCATCTTGACGGCCTTGGCGTTGCCGGCGCGCATGGCAGCGATGAGCAACCCTTCCTGCGTGTAGTAGTCATTCGGCACTGTCATGTTCGGATCGAGTCCGGCTTTCAACGCCGAGCCAAACCAGTCGAGCGCTTCGGGAGCATTGGCAGCGCTCTGAAAAAATTCCTGCGCAACGGTCGACTTTCCATCGGCTGATTTTTGTCGGAGCCCCTGCTCCATCTCCGCTGGCCTCACCCCTGCGGCCACTGCCTCCTTCAGGAAGCGCACATCGGCAGAACTCAGCGCCGCAGCAATGTTCGGAATCGTCATGCGCAGCTGATTGATCGACCGTTGCTGGAAATCGCCTTCGTCAGGAGAGGGCGATGAGGCCTCGGCGGTCTCCATCTCCGGTTCTGGAACCACAACCGGCGCTGCACCTCCCTTGCCCGCAATAGGTGCCGGTGCCTTGCCGTTGCGCATAAAGACAAAGTCGCCGCCATTGTGAGTCGAATAGGGAATAACCGCGTACTCAGGCGTCTGCGCCGAGTTGCCAACCACTGAATCTTTGATGCTCGCATAGAAGAGGCTGCTCGCGGTGAACATCGCATTCTCGTTCTCGCCCAACGCGCGCAGCAGCACGCTGGCAAACACTGAATGCCCGTTGGCGCCTGCGTCGGAGACCGTTTCTTCGCCGCCACTCGCCATCAGGTTGCGCGACTTGCGGCCGAGCATGCGCGCAATGGCCGCGGTTGTACCGCCTTCCGGTCCCGCTCCTGCGCTGCGGGTGTTGGCCAGGTCGCCGGAGTAGCAGCTGTCTGAGATCACCAGCACATGGCGCGCGGGCGCATCACTCACTTCGTTCATCAGGTCGTCAGAGATGATGCGGTTGGGGCTGAGCTTGGAGTTGGCATCGAACGGCATCCAGTAAGCGCGCTTGGTGTTGGGGTCAAGATAGCCGTGCCCGGCGTAGTAGATCACCAGGTTGTCTGCGGGCTGCAGCGTGCCTTCGTATTTGGCCAGCGCATCGAGGATGTTGAAGCGGGTGGCGTCGGAATCGAGCAGGTATTGGACCTTGAAGCCGTAACTCTGCTCCAGCATTTTGCCGACAGCCCTGGCGTCGCTCACCGCCGTTTTCAGCGGGGGCAGCGGCGCGTGGTAGTCATTGATGCCGATAGCGAGCGCATAGAAGTTCCCGATATCGCTCGCGGTCTGCGGCGACTGCACAGGTTCGAGGCCGCGCTGCTGCTGCGCTTGCGTGAGAAGCGTAAGGAAGAGCAGCGCGAAACTGAGCGTGCCACATGCGGCGATCGAACGCTTGGCGTGGTGCGGTGTGTTCATCGAGATCAACTCGCGCTCTTGCCGGGGAAGCAGGAAGGAAGCCAGTGTAGCGCGCCAGAGATTCTTCAAGCGAGTCTTTTGTCGGGCTCCGGCGCTAATTTGTGCTCGTTAATTCGTGCCGGCCTGGGGCAACCCGGCTCGTGCCGGGTTGAGAGCCGGCCGAAGCTAAGGGGCTTTGATGGTTGTGGCGTGGTTATTGACGAACGTCACGACCCACTGCTTTCCGGCCTGATCGTAGGTGACGGTGCGATTGCCTTCGCTTGAATCATCCGGCTGCGTCTTCCGATGGCCCGTGCGAGCGAACCCGGCGAATACGGTTCGCGTAGACGAGCAAGCCGCATCGTCTATTTGCGCTCTTTTCAACGTACCGTCATGGATCGTTAATCCTCGAAGCAGGTAATCGAATCGCTGTCTATCTCCCAAGAGGTCCAATCCATGAAGCGATTTGCGCGCTACCTGTCTCTGTTCCTGTTCCTTGTCCCCATTGCTCAAACTTTGCAGGCGCAAGGTTCCGATGGCAAACATAAGGTCAAGCACGTTTTGCTCATTAGCGTCGATGGCCTGCACGCTCTCGACCTGACGAACTATGTGAGCAGCCACCCTCAATCGACCCTCGCACAGCTCAGTTCTCATGGCGTAATCTTCGACAACGCCGCTACTTCACAGCCATCCGACTCTTTCCCAGGGCTGTCTGCTTTGGTCACCGGAGGATCGCCCACGACTGCCGGGTTCTGGTACGACGTCACCTATAACCGCGCACTCTCGCCACCGGCTGTCACTACGCCGTATATATCCTATGTCGGTGCCCCTGGCGGTCCGTGCCCGGGGCAGATTGGCACCATCACCGAGTTCGATGAATCGATCGACAAGGATCTGACGAAGCTCTATGGCTCCATCGATCCCAACTTTCTGCCGCGCGACCCCAATCGAGGTTGTGCGCCTGTCTACCCGCACGAATACCTCCGCGTGAATACCATCTTTGAGGTTGTGAAAGCTCACGGTGGCAACACTGCCTGGACCGACAAGCATCCTGCATATGAATGGACGAACGGCCCCAGCGGCGCAGGCGTCGATGATTTCTTTGGTCCAGAGATCAACTCCATCCCTGTTGCGTTGCCTTATCCGGGCTGCAACCCGGTCAACACGGCCGATCCAACTCCCGACGATGGTTGGACTACCGACCTCAAAAACATCCAGTGCTACGACGAAACCCATGTTGAGGCGGTTCTGAATCAGATCAACGGCTACACGCATGATGGAAAGCAGCGTGCCCCGGTCCCGACCTTATTCGGCACGAATTTTCAGGCCGTCAGCGTTGGAGAGAAGCTGGCGGGAAATGGCTATGTCGACGTCCTTGGAACCCCTTCAGCGGGACTGCTCAGCGAGCTGGATTTCGTGGATAGCTCCCTCGGGAAGATGGTGAGCGCGCTCAAGAGCGCGGGCATCTATGACGAGACCCTCATCATCATCGGCGCAAAGCACGGCCAATCGCCTATCGATCAAACCAAGAAAGTGGCGATCAGTGGCGGCCAGCCCGCAACCTTGATCAATACTCTCGGTTCAGGAGAAGCCTTTGACATCTCGGATGACGGCTCATTGATCTGGCTGAACGACTCATCGCAAGCCGGCGAAATCGTCAAGGAACTCAGCACAGAGGCAAACCAGGCCACCCTTGGCATCCAGGAGATCTTCGCTGGACCGGCTCTGAGAGAGAAATTCAATAGCCCGTTGACCGATCCGCGGACGCCGGACATTGTCCTTAAGGTCAACACCGGCGTCATTTTTACCGGCGGCTCCAAAATTGCTGAGCATGGCGGTCTGAACGAGGACGATATGCACGTGGCGCTGCTTTTCTCCATGCCCGACTTCGCGCCCAAGCATGTAAAAACCTACGTTCTGAACCAACAGGTTGCGCCCACCATCATTCAGGCCCTGGGCCTCGACCCCGACGAACTGAAGGCGGTTCAGATCGAAGGCATTGCTCCGCTGCCATTCCTGTTCTAAGCAACCGCGTCTGAGCTTCGAAGGCGGCTCCCAGCGTCGGGGGCCGCTTTTCATGAGAAGACGCGTCAGAAGAGATCCCCGGTGCTAGACTTTGGGCCAGCGATGGAGAGGAACCAACGCGCGGAGATGGAGGAGTGATGGCTAGCAAGGTTGCGCGTCGGGGTTTCATCTTCGCCGCGCTCTGTTCTTTTCTTCTTCCGGCGCCCGCAGCGATTGCTTATGTTCCGATCTTCTCTGTCGTCAAATCAGGGCAGCACGCCCACATCGAGACGACGACCGACGCCAAACCACTGCCCGGTGCCAGTGTCGAAGTTTACCGAGGATTTGGCCGGCACGGCGAATTTCCAAAGTCGAAAGCACTCCTTATTCTCACCAGTGACCAACATGGAGAGGTCACTCTTCCAACTCTTCCGAGTGGAAAGTACCTCATTGTTGCTCAATCCGGGCCGAATCTTAAAGATTGGCTGTACCTGGATCTCTCTTCAAACGAGCGAAGCGCGCAACCACTTGGCCTGGCTTTGATTCCGCAGCCTCCCACCTTTGAGCAGAGACTGGCTGCCGTGGAAGCATCGACAGACATCGCGACGGTTTCTCAGCTGCGTGGAATTGTCTGTGACCGCAATGGCTACCCCATCCCAAAAGCCACCGTTGACGTTCTGATTAAGGGTACACAGGGCAAGAAGCACGCAGCGAAGTTGCGTACCGACGTCAATGGTAGATTCTCTGCTGATATCGCCGAAGGGCAATACCTCTTAAACGTATCGGCCCAAGGATTCGCGGAATCATTCCGGTCGGTGACTGTGTCGAGGCCGGGAAGCGGCGACGAATTGCAAATCAAGCTTGAAATTGCGCCTTCAAGTACGTGAGCCAGTCGTTCGGCCGCTCCCCAAAATAACTTGCGCCGACGTTCTGGGCGAGTCACCGGCTATGCTTCGGTAAGAACCTGGTCAACAACCTGTTCCGCCTGCAAAGGGGATTATGCCGGTCAAATCGCTCGGAAGAATTTGTGCCAGTGAATTCGTGCCGGCCTGGGCACCCCGACTCGTGCCGGGTTGAGAGCCGGCGGAAGCTAAGGGGCTTTGATGGTTGTGGCGTGGTTATTGACGAACGTCACGACCCACTGCTTTCCGGCCTGATCGTAGGTCACGGTGCGATTGCCCTCCGTTGAGTCGTCGCTTTGCGTCTTCTGTCCGATGGCCATGCGCGTCTGGAGCTCGCTCATGCCGGGCCTGACCTGGTGGGCATCGATGGCGGCCCAAACGTCTTTGGGCCAGTTGCCGTAGATGGTATGGGGGTCGTCGTAATAAAAGAGCACGTCGGAATAGTACTGTTCCTGAGCGCCCCCTGCCTGACTGTTATCGATGACACCAATGGCGGTGGCGTAGAGGCGCGTGTCGCCAGGCAGAGCGAAGACCGCAAAGGCCTGCCGGGAACCGTGGGAGATGCCGTCATCGACCGACGCCGGCGGCGATGCCTTGATGACCTTCTTGATATCGAGGCGCTGCGCGGTAGGAATGACTCCGGCGGGCTTGGTGAAAACGATATGGCCGGAGTCGTAGGGGAAGTAGGCCATGGTGTAGCCGTTCTTCATCCAGACCGAGGTGTTTTCGAGCTTGAGCACGTCATCAAACGATGTGGGGAACTTGGCGCGAACCACGGCGAGGTCGTCGGGATTTTCCCGATGTTGCTGCGCGTTCTCGCCGATGACGCCAGGGTTTTTGCGTTGCTGAAAAACGACAAAAAGGTAGATGCCGCCGATGGCCAGGCTAATGAGGGTGACGATACCGGCTTTCTGCCAGGTCTTCATGGGGTTCTTAGATGCGGCTGGAGTCAGCGCGAGCGGGCGAACTCTGACCGGTGGCGGCTGTAGAGGAAATAGATCACCAGGCCAATCACCAGCCAGATGACGAAGCGGTACCAGGTGATGATGGGCAGTCCGGCCATCAGCAGGAAACAGAAGATGACGCTGAGCGCGGGAATCAGGTAGCCCACCTGCCAGAGCCACACCAGAAGGCTGATCAGAGGGAAAACGAAAAGCGCGGTGGCGAACCACTCCCAAGGGCGATGCGCGAGAAGGTAATACGCATAGAGAAGTCCTAAGCCTCCGGCGCCGCCGTAGAGCGCGGATCGAATCGCGTCTTTGGATTTCATGCGGCCGCCGGGAACCACAAAACTGCGACGACGCTCGGGCTCGCGGAAGCGAAGAATGATGACGCCGATCGAGACGAGGACAAAAGCGAAAAGCGTCCCGATGTTGGAAAGGTCGGCCAGAGTTCCGATGTCGAACAGGCCCGAGGGAATGGCGACGACGATGCCGGCGACCCAGGTGGAAAATGCCGGTGTGCGAAAGAGAGGATGCACGCGGGAGAATACCTTGGGCAGCAGGCCGTCGCGCGACATCGAGAACCAGACTCGCGATTGGCCGATCTGGGAGACGAGGATGGAAGAGATCATGCCCATCAGCGCGCCAAGCAGAACGAAGAGCCGGACCCAATGGAGCGGCCGCCCGCCGGGAAGCACCGAAAGCTTCTTGAGTGCGTTGACGACCGGCGCGGCGTCGCCCACCATCGAGCGCCAGGGAACTAATCCTGTTAAACAAACGGCGACGGCGACATAGAGTACAGTGCAGACGACCAGAGTGGCAATGATGCCGATGGGCAGATCGCGCTGCGGGTTGCGGCATTCCTCGGCGGCGGTGGAGACGGAATCGAAGCCGATGTAAGTGAAGAAGATGATCGAGCCGCCGGTGAGCACGCCCGACCAGCCATTGGGCATGAAGGGATGCCAGTTTGAAGGGTGGATGAAGCCGATCGCGGCGAAGACGAAGATGAGGATCGCGACCAGCTTCAGTCCCACCATGACGTTGTTCGTCTCGGCCGACTCGCGGATGCCGCGGACCAGGATCACGGTGAGGATCATGACAATGAGAAATGCAGGAATGTTGAAGCCGAAGTGCCAGCCGGGATTGTAGATGGTGTTGCCGGCCAGGTCCTGCAGGCCGTCGGGGAGATAGGCGGGCGAGATCCATCGGGCACTGGGATGGAGGCCGAACCAGTCGAGCAGGTCGACGACATGGGCAGCGAAGCCGACGCTGACGCTCATATTGGCCCGGCATATTCAAGAATCAGGTCCCAGCCGATGATCCACGCGATGAGCTCGCCGAGTGTGGCGTAGGTGTAGGTATAGGCCGAGCCGGCAATGGGAATCATGGAAGCCAGCTCGGCATAACAGAGGCCGGTCAACGCGCATACGAAGGCCACCAGCACCATCGAAATGGCAATCGCCGGACCCGCCCCGGGGCGGCCGGCCAGCGCGGTGTGGGTAATGACGAAGCTGGCCAACGGCGTGTTGACCATGCTGGAGGTGTCGAACTGCTCGCCCGAGATCGCGGTCCCAATGACCGTGAAGATACCCGAGCCGATGACGATGCCGATGCCGAGGGCGGTGAGCGACCACGGGCCCAGAGTCTTTTTCAACGAGTGCTCCGGCTCTTCGGAGTCGCGGATCAGCTTATCGATCGATTTGCGGGCGAGCAGTTGGCTGGGCATGAAAGGCAGCTATCAGCTCCCAGCTGCTAGCTTCTAGTTTTCCCACACGAGGGGGAGAGTGCGTGGGTTCCAGCACGAACGGCTGGAAGCTAGAGGCTAGAAGCTGTTCTTAGCGTTTCGACTGGCCGCGGACCATCTTCTTCACTTTTTTCTTGAGCGAGCCGCGGGGTGTGGTGCGCTTGGCTTTGGGGGCAGCCTTCTTGCGCGCCGCGCGCTTCAGTTTCTTGCGTTCCGTCTTGTCGGTGATCTTTTTGGTGTCGGCCACGATACCTTCTTTCGTTTGAGTCTCTTTGCTTCCCGCCCGCAACGCGGGCCAACGCAGATTTATCGTAACAGGGCGCAGGCGCGGCACAAAGGGCCGCGTGATGGCTTGGTTTGAGCCCCGTTTTGAAAGGGCACGGATTGATCCGTGCCGATAAGGCCGACGGAATGCCCGCGCGAAGCGCCCGGGAAAGCACGAAGTGTCAGGGCACGACTTCCGTCGTGCCGCAGACGCAGCGAGAAAGCTCCTTGGGAGCGGCGCGAATTTCGCTGCGCGATCCCGAATTCCTCTCCGCCTGTCAAGGCCTGTAG
>JBEKPO010000150.1:0-8446 GCA_049520675.1 Occallatibacter sp.
CCCGGCTCCGGCGCAGGAAACCGATTGCGTATCAGAAGGCTCAGTATTCTCTCTCCTGTTCGAAGAGAATAAGGATTCAAGCCGGTCGAGGAGTTCATTATTTCCCCGGCGCCAGGATTTCCCTACCGCCGAGGTGCCCCATGTCCTCTTCCGAGCCGACAGCTGTTCGGTCCCCTTCAGAGAACTGCGCACGAATTAAGAAGCTTGGCTATGTCGAAGGGAAACACGTGAATCTGTATGGCGAACACATGGAGTTGGTTTCAGATCCATTCGAGGAGGGTGACTGCGTGGCTGTCCGTGCCGTCAGCGAAGGCAATCCGACCGAACGGACAATCGACCTTCCCGTATCCATTCTCGCCGGGTGGGAGGACCTGTTTGAAGAACTTGCAGGCCCCACTGCCTCTGAGCTCCCCGCAAAGGCCCCACTTCCCGGGTCTGCGGGACAGACGGAGTAACGCCGGATCCATGAGGGAGATCCTTCGGGCCGTATCGTCGCAATGATTGTCCCGATGTGATCCCTCTCGCTCAGACAACCTTTCTCCCGGTGGCTGACAGTGGCGGTTAGGGCATCCGCTCTTACTGAAAAGCATTTCGAGAAAAGAGAAAGGCTGAAATGACTCCCGTAGCTGAAGTGCAAACGAATCTAAATCCGGCTTCCGAATCAAGGAACGTTGTTCGTGAAGCATCCGCATCGGCAGAATCGACGACAAGAGCCGGAACGGTTTTCAGCTCCACACCGGGTCTGCCGCAACTCTTCGAGTCAAACTTCGATTACCAACTGGCGAGAGGCATGTTAGCCGGCGCCTATGGAGAGGGCGGCGCAGTCGGTGAGTCATACTCTACGGCGCGACGGATCAAGGACAAAGATATAGAAAGCTGGACTGTTGAGTGGACCACCACCGCAGAAAGGATTGAGGGGATAGCCGCCAAATGCCTTAGCGGTGGTCATATCGTAAGTGCTCGGGAGGCATTCCTGCGCGCATCTGTGTATTGGAGAACGGGTTTTTTCTACCTCGAAACCAAGGACCCGCGCCAGTTCGAAATGTACCAGCGGCACCGCTCATGCTTCAGGCAAGCAGCAAAGCTGTTCAATCCGCAGATCGAGCCCGTCAGCATTCCCTATGAGGACGGCAAGACACTGCCGGGATATTTCATGCGCGCTGCTGCAGATGGTGTGCCACGTCCTACAGTAATGATTCTTGGAGGAGGCGACTCTACCTGCGAGGAAATGTATGACTTTGGTGGTGGCGCCGCAGCAGTTCGGCGAGGCTACAACGCATTGTTGTGGGAAGGACCGGGACAAGTAGGCGCATTCGCCGCTGACAAAACTCTGACATATCGGCCGGATTATGAAGTCCCCACACGATATGCGGTCGATTACGTTCTGTCCCGAACAGATGTTGACCCGAAGCGGTTGGCTCTTGCCGGAAATAGCATGGGAGGCTACTTCGCGCCGCGTGCTGTGGCATTCGAGAAGCGTATTACGGCTGTGATTGCAAATTCGCTGCTGCCGCTGTTTGCGCCGTGCATGCTAGCGCTGTTGGGGCTCAAAGACGCGTCCGGCGATGACCTCGAAAGCAAGGTTGACTTCTCCGATCCGATGAAGAAGTTTCTTGTGACCGACGTTCAGGAACGGTGTGGCATGGCTGGGAAGCCACTCGCCGCCTTCCTGGACAATCTCAGCCATTACACTCTGGCCGGGCTCGAGGGGAAGATTACTTGCCCGCTCTTATCCATCGGCGGTGAAGGCGAAGGACCATCCGCGAACGCCATGGCTCACGAGTTCTTTGAGAAGCTGACATGTCCGAAGACGGAACGTGTGGTGACCTCAGCGGAGGGCGGCGAGGCACACTGCAACATCAATGACCCAAGCCTGAAACACCAGATCGAATTCGACTGGCTGGACGAAGTCTTCAAGATCGATCGCGTCCACAAGTACTTCGACATGGAGCCTGTCAAGCGCCAGCTGGCAACCGAAGACAGTCAAAACAGTACCGACCTCGTCAAGGCGTTCACGGCTGCATTCACCTCCGATGACGTCGAAAGCTTCTATCAGCTCATTGATTCGGACGGCGAATGGGTGATCATGGCCACCGGTGAAACATTCCGGGGGCTCGATCAAATCAAGCAATTGACGATGCGATCGATAGCCGCGCGTACGCACGGTGGAGGATTGGGAATCAAACCCACAAACATTTTCACCAATGCCGAAGGGACAAAACTCTGCTGGGAATACGTGCATACGGCGGTCGTCACCGACAAATGGCCATCGTCAACCCACAGGCCTGTTCCAGGCACAAAGATCCAGGTGCCAATTGTCCTGATCGGTGAGATCCGCGCGGGCAAGCTCGTCAAGGTCAGAGAGTACTTCGATTTGTTAACCGCTAGCGAGCCAGGCACTCAGCATAGGCTCTATTCCTAGACCCGGTGTGGCGAGTGCATCACTCGCGAAATTGAAAGCTCGGGCCTTCCATGGTTTCGCGTTCCTTACCGTCACCCGCTGTTGCGGTTAACGGGAGAGTTGCAAACAGATTCATGCGATCTCGCCGGAATGAGGACGTTCGAATCTTTGTACATCTGCCGCAATAAAACTGGCCGAATGAGCGAAGTTGCGCATCTTATCTACCTGCGGCTGAGCGAAGGTGGATGCATGGACAGATTTATGGTTCCGTTCCGGATGCACGATACGGGATGGCTTCTACTTGCTTTGTGCTTCCTCCTTGGCATCGAGCTTTCTGGATTGCGGCTTGGCCTGGCGGTGGGTGCGGGGATGGCGGCCAGCCTGCTTCTCCACGAGGTGGGCCACATGCTGGCCGCAATCATGCTGGGAGTTCCGGTGCGGGAGTTCGGGCTGTGTCTGAGCGGCGCTTACAACCGCAGAGCCTACGCCGGTCGCAGCCGGGATGAGGTTCTCATCTCGGCTGCCGGGCCGTTGATGAATCTGTTTCTTGTACTCCCGCTTCTGTATCTACCCGTGATCGGGACTAAACTTGCACTTTGCAACCTGGCGCTATGCGTCGTAAATCTGCTGCCGCTTCCGTCGAGCGATGGATTGCGCATGCTGCGCACGATTTGGGCGCCGAAGAGGGCGATCCAGGTGATTCCTATTCGCAGCGAGGCTGCTCCGTACAGCCGGGCCGCCTAGGTGATCTTACCGGGGCACGAACAACGCTGCCCGTTCCAGGTGCATCCTAGCGACGTAGGAGTTCCCAATGAAAAGGCTACACACTGTATTGGCACTCGCGATCCTTTCTACGAGTCTCACGAGCGGCATCGCCGTTGCCCAGGATCAGGACCACCACGACAACCACAGTTACGTCCAACACAAGGAATGGAAGAGAGGCGCGGTCATCAAACACGAAGACTGGGATCGCGGTGACAAAGTCGACTACCGGCAGTATCACCTGAGCGCCCCGCCAGCGGGTTACGAATGGCGCCTGATCGATGGCAGCTACGTTCTCGTGAACAGCTCGACGTTCCAGATCCGTACCGTCGTCCGCATAGGGTAACGCGCGCGCTTCGTGCCGGTTTTAATTTCCGAAGAGCACCCATGTTCGTGGTTCGTGCATTTACCCGCGCGAAGGATGGACCCTCAGGATTTCGCGGGCGATGACCATGCGCTGGATCTCGCTGGTGCCCTCGCCGATAGTACAGAGCTTGACGTCGCGATAGAACTTCTCGGCGGGGTAATCCTTGATGAAGCCGTAGCCGCCGAAGAGCTGCACCGCGTCGTCACAGATGCGCACCGCAACTTCGCTGGCGAAGAGCTTAGCCATCGAAGACTCACGCGTGACCTTGCGGCCAGCGTCTTTGAGCACGGCGGCGCGCTGGGTGAGCAGGCGCGCGGCATCGAGTTCGGTAGCCATATCTGCCAGCTTCCATTGAATGCCCTGGAATTCGGCGATGGCCTTGCCAAACTGGCGGCGCTCCTTGACATATTTGAGCGCTGCGTCGAGCGCGCCTCGGGCAATGCCGAGAGCGAGAGCGGCTATGGAGATTCTGCCGCCGTCGAGGACGCGCATGGCATCGATGAACCCCTCGCCCTCGGCGCCCAGCAGGTTTTCCTCGGGAATCTCACAATCCTCGAAGATCAGCTCGCTGGTGTCGCTGGCGCGAAGTCCAAGCTTGTTTTCCTTTTTGCCGGGGCGGAATCCTTTGCTTCCCTTCTCTACGATAAAGGCCGACAATCCGTGCGTCCCTTTGCTTTTGTCGGTGACAGCGATAACGACGATCGCGTCGGCATAGCGGCCGTTGGTGATGAAGTTCTTGGTTCCGTTCAGAACCCACTTGGAGCCGCGCCTGACCGCGGTGGTGCGGGCATTGCTGGCGTCGGAACCGGAGCCGGGTTCGGTGATGGCCCACGCACCCAGCCAGTTGCCGCTGGCGAGCGGGGGCAGGTATTTCTTCTTCTGCTCTTCGGTTCCGGCAAGAAAGATGTGATTGGTTCCGAGAGAGTTGTGCGCCGCAACGGTGAGGCCGATCGACCCGTCGACGGCAGAAAGTTCTTCGATGGCCAGCACATAATCCAGGTAGCCGAGGCCGGCGCCGCCGTACGCAGGCGGAATGATGACACCGAGCAGACCCATTCCGGCCAGCTTCTTGACGACGTCGAGGGGAAATTCGCTGGCTTCGTCCCACGCCATGACGAAGGGCGCGATTTCGCGGGCCGCGAAGGCGCGGATCTCGCGCTGAAGGTGCTCCTGTTCTTCGGTCAGCACGAATGGCTGGAGGGTCGCGGCCGGCTCCGTTGCGATGGTCATATAGGCCTCCTTGGTGGGGAATTCGAGTGCGCCGTGTGGCGAATCAGAAGTTTGTTGCCTAAAACCCAGTCCCAAATGCAGGTCCTTCTACTCCGTTTGCCGCCCAGCCACCCCAGCGACGAAGACCTGTCGCTGGGGACCCCGGTTTGCGCGGCAAACTCTGCTCAGGATGACCGCTGCAGTTATGCGGCGAACTTTAGACTCAGGACCTCGTTTCCTTGCGATTCACGTAAGATGCCGTACGGTGCGAATGAATCAGGTTTGCAGGACGCCGGGATTGAAATGGGGGGCGTCGGGATTGAGCGCGCAGGCTTCGAGCGCAGCGATGAGCACCTGGCGCGTCTTTGCCGGATCGATAATGGCGTCGATCCAAAGGCGCGCCGCGCCGTAGCGCGGATCGGCCTGGGCGTCGTAATCGGCGCGAATCTCGTCGTGGAGGGCGGCTCGATCGGCCTCCGAAAGAATTTTGCCGTCGCGTTCGAGCTGGCGAGCGCGCACTTCGGCGAGCGTGATGGCCGCCGACGCCCCGCTCATGACGGCGTAGCGAGCGGTGGGCCATGCGAAGAGAAAGCGCGGATCGTATGCCTTGCCGCACATGGCGTAATGACCAGCGCCGAAGCTGCCGCCGACGATGACGGAAATTTTGGGGACCACGCTGGTGCTGACTGCGGAGACCATTTTGGCGCCGGCGCGAATGATTCCTGACCACTCAGCCTCTTTGCCGACCATGAATCCGTTCACGTCGTGAAGGAAGATGAGGGGGATCAGGGTCTGGTTGCAGTCCATGATGAAGCGCGCGGCCTTTTGCGCGCTCTCGGTGTAGATGACGCCGCCGACCTCGATGCGCGGCGAGCCCGCAGCCGGACCCATGGCGACGGTCTGGTTCTGATTGATCTTCTGATTGGCGACAATGCCGACCGCATGGCCGCCGATCCACGCGTATCCGCAAAGAACCGTGCGGCCGAACTCTTCCTTGTATTCGTCGAACTCACTGCGGTCGACGATGCGCGCGATGACTTCGCGCATGTCGTAGACGTTGCTCGCGCCGGGCGCGGGATTGAGCAGGCCGTAGACGTCTTCGGGGGGGAATTTCGGTGCGTCGGTCAGCGGGTCAAAGTCGCGGCGGCGGTAGATCTCCGCTGCTGGCGGCGCAGGTGGGCGCTGGCCCATCTTCGCAACCAGCGAGCGCAGGCGGGCGAGGCACATGTGGTCGTTGGCCTCCTTGAAGTCGACGGTGCCCGAGATCTCGGCATGCATGGCTGCGCCGCCCAGTTCTTCGGCGGGAGTTTTCTGGCCGATGGCGGCCTGCACGAGAGAGGGGCCAGCAAGGAAAAGGCCTGAGCCTTCGGTCATGAGAACGGTGTCGGTCATTACGGGAAGATAAGCGCCGCCGGCGACGCACATGCCCATGATGGCGGTGATCTGGGGAATGCCGAGTGAGCTCATGACCGCGTTGTTGCGGAAGATGCGGCCGAAATCGTCGGTGTCTGGGAAGACATCTTCCTGCAGAGGAAGAAAGACACCGGCGGAATCGACGAGGTAGAGCGTGGGAATGCGGTTTTCGAGGGCGATGGTCTGTGCGCGGAGGACCTTCTTGGCGGTCATGGGGAAGAAGGCGCCGGCCTTCACCGTTGCGTCGTTGGCAACGATCATGCAAAGGCGTCCGCTGACACGGCCGAGGCCGGTGACGACGCCGGCTGAGGGCGCGCCGCCGTATTCCGAGTACATGCCATGCGCCGCCCAGAGTCCGAGCTCGAGGAACTCCGTTCCTTTATCGATGAGTAGGTAAAGACGGTCACGGACAGTGAGACGGCCCTTGGAGCGCTGCGCTTCGGCGGCTTTGGCTCCGCCGCCTTCGCGGATCTTGCCCTCTTCGGCGCGGATTGCCGCCATGAGCGCGAGCATCGCCTCGCGGTTCGTGGTTGCGCGGGGCGATTGCGGGTCGAACGCGGAACGAAGACGGTTATCGAGTTGGAGATCGTTGGGCATTGGTTGTTTCGTCGACACGAGCCCTCAGGCGGAGCCGGCGATGGTTCCGACGCATTCACCGAACCCGATGCGCGACAGACCGGGCTGTTGACAGTATGCGCGAAGCGTCACCTGATCGCCATCTTCGAGGAACCTGCGGAGTTCACCGGCGGGCAAGCGGAGCGGGTCGAGGTTCGGCTTGAGCTCGAGGAGGCAGCCCTCCGAGCCGGGTTTGGGGCCGGAGACGGTGCCGGTCGCAAGCAGATCGCCGGGGCGCAGGTTGCAGCCATTGCTGGCGTGGTGGGTGAGCAGCTGGGGAAGGGTCCAGTAGAGGTCGCGGAGGTTGCTGCGGGCGATGAGCTGCGGGCCAACGCCCGCTTGCTTCATACAGGCGGATTGGAGGTAGACCTCGAGGGTGATATCGACGGCAGCGGGAGCGGAATCGGGCGACTGGAGGTAGGGGAGTGGGGATGGATCGCCGGCGGGACGAACAACGGCTGGAACACGGTAAGGAGCGAGTGCTTCGAAAGGAACGATCCAGGGAGAGATGGTCGTGGCGAAGCTCTTGGCCAGAAATGGGCCGAGCGGCTGGTATTCCCAGGATTGGATGTCGCGGGCGGACCAGTCGTTGAGCAGGCAGAGACCGAAGATGTTTTTCTCGGCGTCGGAGATGGGGATTGGCTGACCCAGTGCATTGCCGGGACCAACGAAGAAGCCAACTTCCAGCTCGTAGTCGAGCGATTGGCTTGGGCCGAAGACTGGATCGCTGTCCGGCGGCTTGATCTGGCCCGAGGGCCGGCGAATGGTTGTGCCGCTAACGACAATGGACGACGCGCGGCCGTGATAGCCGATGGGAACATATTTGTAATTGGGCAGGAGCGGGTTGGTGGGGCGAAACTGCTCGCCGACGCGCGTGGCGTGGTGGATGGACGCATAGAAGTCGGTGTAGTCGCCGATGGCGGCTGGGAGTTGCATGACGGCATCGCGCATGGGGACGAGGTGAGGCGCGACGCGGGCCTGCGTGTCGGGGCCGGCCTGGTCTCGATCGAGCAATGCGGTGATGGTTTTGCGTAATGCAGACCACGCTGACGGCCCGAGAGCCATGAGCGGGTTGAGCAGCGGCGCAGCGCAGGCGGCAACAACTGCGTTGGGCAGCCCACTGAGAAGGCCTTGCGCCGCGCAAGAGTGGAGATCGAGAATCCGATCGCCGATCGCGACACCGATGCGAGGTCCGGTGCCCGAATCGAAGACACCGTAGGGCAGATTCTCAAGAGGGAAATCGGAGCCGGGATCGTTGGCCGATGCGAGCCAGCTTTTCGCCCCAATTCCCGATTCCCTTCCCTCGAACTGGCTCATGCCTTGACCGTCTCAGAGACGCGATCGGGCGCAACGAAGTGCTTCTTCAATCCCTGCCAGCACTCAAAGTACTCGTGCTGCAGAATGCGGGAGTTCATCGCAAATTCGGTCGGGCGCACGGCGAGCTGGGTTTCAAACATGAAGGCGAGTGTGTTGGCGAGATACTGGGGGCCGAGTTCGGCGTGGCTGGCGCGATCGAAGGTTTCAGCGTCGGGGCCGTGACCGGCCATGCAGTTGTGCAGGCTGGCGCCTCCGGGGACGAAGCCCTCGGCCTTGGCGTCGTAGGCGCCGAAGACCAGGCCCATGAACTCGTTCATCAGGTTGCGGTGGAACCAGGGCGGGCGGAAGGTGTGCTCGGCAAC
>JBEKPO010000151.1:0-8363 GCA_049520675.1 Occallatibacter sp.
ATCCCGCGCAAGCCGAGGGCCGCTGGTTCCTGCAGCACGCCACGCAGATTAAGAACATCTGGGTGCCCTACGGCGAATGATCCGCGAAAGGCCGCCTCGCTAGGTCATTTTCCGATGCAGAAGGTGGAAACACGTTCGGACCCCACTATTTATGCTGATTTCAGCGTATTGGTCTATTCCTGGAGACTAACTGGAGACTAAGAATCCTCTTGCTCCGGCGGCCAAATTGGCGAGCGTTGCGGTCTTGGCACCCATTACCGAGGGAGTCGGCGCGTCCGATCGAGCGGCATTCGTTGATCCTGATACGGCGAACGGAATTGACTTTTTGGAACCCCAATTCTGTTGAGGTCATCGACAGGGTCTTCGAATGTTGGCGCCTCAGGGTAAATCGGGGCGAGATACGTTCCGGATAATTTTTTGTCCCGCGCCTCTGTATCCAGAAGTTTCAGGAGAATCAGCTGAGCGATGAGACGCCCGGGATAAAGGATCAACGGTGTATTGGAAGCATTTGCGATCTCTAAGGTGAGGCACCCCCTGTAGCCAGGATGAATCCATGGTGCGGTCTCGATCACAGTGAACGTTCGAGCGACTGAAGACTTCGTCAATATCTCGCCGGAGAGATCGCCCGGCATTTTTATGAACTCGAGCGTCGAGCCGAGAACAGTTTCGTGAGCAGGGACGACCAAGTAGCTCCCCAATGGAACATGAACTCGAACATGTGATTGTTTGGCGGAGCCCTTGCATGGATACGTAAATGGAACTGGGGGAACCTGGGGCAACAAGAAGTGTGTGCCGAGACGAAGGTCAATTGAGTCGGAATCGGATGATGCTTCGAACATTTTCTTGCGCTGGAGAAGGGGCGTTATGACCAGGCTTTCCGCGTCGGTGATCGGAAGGTTCAAACGTCTGTCTATCTCTGTTGTAGGAACGACGCTCATGATTTGGGCTCCCTTCTCAACAGACGGTGGTCTTCTAGAGCCTTCAAAAGCCAGAGTTCGAGCCTCGCAGAGAGACGACTGCGGGACTCGACGGAGCTCGATTTTTCGTTTTCGATGTTTGCCAGAAGGGTTGGGAGCTCTTCGAGAAGGAACATATAGCCTGCATTGATGAGAACCACGGACGTCGGGTGTGTACGTTTCCCGCCGATAATAATTGATGACGGAATGACCGCCCTCCGCAGATACTCTCCAATGGTTGGAGATTGGGCTTTGAAGGCTACCACGTCGTCTGCGCTTCGCTTCAGTATTGACGGAACATACCCTACAAGCGATGTACAAACTTCGTCGAAGCAGCGCAGTAGCCTGGCATCCGTGACCTTTTTAGGCAAAGCACCGTTGATCTCGACGGTGAATCGCTTTGAGCGACGTGCGCACGTGTTTAATACCTGGACTGGGGCGGATTGCGATGTCCGAATTGCCTGCCACCATCCGAGTTTCTCAAGCAGGAGTTTGTGATAGTGGAAGCGAGCGACATCCGCTGGATGTTCCCACTCGAATCTGTAGAAGACATCTGGCTCGCCGTCCTGTTGGCCAATGAGCATTGATGCCGCGATTAGCTCTAAGAACGCGAAGGAGAATGCAGGCCCAATCAAGCAGATTGCGAATAAATCGCAGAAAACTTCTTGAACCCAGTTGCTAACCAGCTCCTCGCAAAGAGCCGCGGTGCCTTCATTCAACTCCCCGGTTTCCTTCTCCATCGCTCCCAAGGCCGTGTCGATTGCAACCTCAACGTCATGGGACGCGTACTCCTGATAGATGAAGTGGCCCATCTCATGCGCGAGGATGGTGTTTAAAAACAGGCCGTCGGCTTGGGAGTATGGGATCTGAATGTGACCCAGACCAGCTGGGTATTGGGTTCCACCGACTTCGGCGGCGATGTGATTCGCCACATCACCGACCATATTCGATGGAAGTTGGAAGTAATTTGCCTCATCAGTGTGAAATAGGGTGAATCTATATGAACGCCAATCTTTCGTCTCGTGAAGCCGGTCGTGCAAGGCCGCAATCAGTGGAATCGGAAGATGTAAAGCGTCGGCATCTAGCGCAGGTCGGAGGTATTGGTGAAGATCTTCCCATGCTGATCGGAGACTGAGGAGCTTCTGACGCTTTGTAGAGCTGAGTCGCGGGTCTTGGTTCTTTAAAATCTCGTCGGGCAGCTGCTCTAGAAATTGCAGTGATTCCCGTCCCAATTTTTCAAAATAGCCGAAGAATTCGAGGGAGGTCCCGTCATAAACGGGGTAGTCCTCCCGAAGTTCGGCACAGCGCCGAACGAGTGGTTCGATGAACCTGTAGAGCCCGGAGACTTCCTGTCGGACGATCTCGTCGGAGACACTCACCTGCTTGTCACGAGGCGCCTTGCTGTCTGCTGACGTCTATGGTGATAAAGCGCTCGTCGCTCGAGCGCGTCGAAATATGGTATTGAGGCGAGAGCGCTCTCTCTCCGTTCATCCGCAGAGCGAGTCTCAATCAGCATTCTTAACTTCCCGGCGAACTCTTGGCGTTCCTTTTGCCCGAAGACCTCGTTGATTGCTCTGACGCCCGCATACCTGCCAAATCGGCCCCGCTCACGCAAGGATTTGATTGAGGTTTTCCCGGTCCCTTGGAGCGAAAACACTACCTTCTGGATGGATGCGTTCAGATCTACCGGCTGAGTGCCATCCTCGACGATCCGGACCAGAGAGTCCGTGAGCCTTCTAACGTCGAGTGCCAATGTCAGATACTCAGAACTAGTTTGCAAAGCGAAGCACCTCCGTGGATTCCACATCCTCTCGAACTTATAGCCGACTTCAGCAGCGGCCCGAAGAAATTCATCGACGCATTATATGTTCGTCGATTGAGGCCCGTTTTGCACCGACCCACTGGGGGCCTACAGAGAGACTCTGTCGCGACCTGGAAATGGTCCCAAAACGTTCTGCCACCCCCACATCTGGGACATCGAGCGGTCCTTATACAACCGCTTGTATTATGCGGTAAAATGCGGTAAATGTCAACAATTGATATTGTAAAATAAAGACTTACCAAGAGAACATACGGTAGCTGGCGGTAAATCATCTGTCCGGAGCAATCGATTGGCCATCCTGATCGCACCCGTCGAACTAACACCGGACAAATCCCGCTTGCCTCTTCCGAAGCATCTGACGGACCGCATTGAATGGCTCGCACATGAAAAAGCAGATACGGACGCCTGGCTGTTAGCGATCGACGAAGGACGATTCAGATTGCTGTCCACCGAAGAAGTGGCGGCAAATGCTCATTTGGACACGTTGCGTCAGCTAGTAGTTGAAGGCAAGCTGGATGCTCGGAATGAGCCTACCTTCGTCCTTCCTCCAGAGAATGCTTCCATGCCAGCTCGTCTGATGCAGGTTTCGCTGAGGACGCACTCCTCGGGTTGGAGAATGTCGATGCCAGAATGCGTCAAGCTATTTCTTCCGCAAGATTACAGTCCAGATGATTGGAGCATGATTCTCTCGGTCGAGGGCTTTTGGGAAATCTGGAACACCCGGACATTGCGAAAAGCCCTTTCGGTTCCGCTACCGCTCGGGAAGGCGGCGATAGCCGCAATGCGCTAACAGTCAGTGATGAGGCCCATGCCCGGTAACCCATTGGTTGGTCAGCAAATTGTTAGATTGTATGCATAGAAGCGGAAGCAGATTCTTGGTCCTTTAAGGAGGCCACCGTGCCAAGCTCTCTCACCGGTGTCACGGACATTGAGTTCGTACCGGCATTCGATCATCGGGAGGTTGTTGGCCGGTTGCAGTCAGCAATTCTAGGGGCCAACAGGCTTCGGGCTGCCGTCGCATACTGGTGCGTCGGGACATCTGAACTTGGAGCCAGCCTCGTGGACCGTCTATCGGGCGATGGCTTCCTTTGCGTCGACATTCATCTCCCGACCGACATCGATAGGCTTTCCCAAATGAAGCTAGCGGGTGCGAATGTTTACCTCTACCTGCTGAATCCCAATCCGCAGCCTGGCGAACTCAAGTCGAAGGTGCCACCGCACCTCCTTCACCCGAAGCAGCTCTTGTTCGATTATGCGGATGAGCCGGCAGAACTCTGGGTCGGCAGCCACAACTGGACGGCAAGAGCACTCACGGGCATCAACATCGAAGCATCGCTGCGCGTTAGGCTCGCCTCAGAGTCGAAACTCTATTCAGACGCAGCCGGTTTCCTGAACGCAATCCGTGCAAACTGTGTTCCGTTCGACGTAACAGCGGTCAATTACTACAAGTGGCTGCAGCAATCCGACCAAGAAGAAGAAATTTGGGTCGTGGAACTTCGGGGAATCCGATCTGTCCTTGACGCTGAGCGGAAGTTGACGATATTCGGGAAATCAGATCAGGACTACCACAGTCTCAAAATAGTGGACAAGAATATCGTCATATCGCTTCTTGACGAGCCCTCTGGCCAGGAAATTCTCTATGAGGCCGCAATCGGAGATACCGGCCGAAGTCCCAGGCAGCGTGGCGTTACGCTCAACGCGAGGCTATACGCGGCTCATGATGGGTCGCCGCGCCCACAGCTTCAAGGACCCAAAGTACCCGATCCCCCCGTTGTGAACGCCGCCACGTCCTGGGCCACGGTCGACATTGTGGATGAACTCTTTGGAGCCACTTACGAGATTCCTCCGCGGGAACGATGGATAACCACAGCCGACACAGGCAATGATCGGGCGCCACAAGCGTTCCGCAACTGGTTTCCCAATCCATCCAAGCCGCTCGTGCAGCGAGCGGTATCGAGAGCTGAGTTCGAGGGGGCAGTTTCAGAACTCAAACTGGGAGATAGGCCGTCCGCACTATTGGAAGCCGGGGGGCTTCGATTGTTGCGGAAGAAGGTCGTTAGAGCGAAGCGGCGTGACGGCCAGACTTTCAGCCTGCGGAATAAACGTCGGCCCGAAGAGGGCGAACTGAGTTGACGTGTGCGACACGGAGGGGTGTCCGCTTCGTCGTACCCTTCACCGCGCTACAATCTGGTTTGACCTCCAATCTAATTGCTGGCGGCTTCAAATTGACAAGCCCGACGGGTACCCATGGATCAAGCTACACATAATAGGCTAGTTTCGTTTATCTGGAACATCGCGGACGACGTACTGCGCGACGTATTCGATCCCGGCAAATACCGCGACGTGATCCTCCCGATGTGCGTGTTGCGGAGGCTGGATGCCGTGCTTGAACCGACTAAGCAAGCCGTCCTCGACATCAAGAAAATGCTTGAAGACGCCGGAATCACTGAACAGCGTGAGGCGCTGTGCGGGGCTTCTGGACAGGCGTTTTACAACACATCGCGTTTTTGCCTCCGCGATCTGCGCTCTCGGTCCAGTCAACAGCAGCTTTTGCAGGACTTTGAGGATTACCTGAACGGATTCTCTCCGAACGTACAGGACATTCTGGGTAACTTCGAACTTCGCAATAATCTGTCCAAGCTTTCCAAATCCGATGGGCTTGGCACTCTGATCGAGAAGTTCCTGGATCCAGAAATCAACCTCTCTCCCAATCCTGTCTTCGACAGCGACGGTTCCATCCGACATCCGGGACTCGACAACCACTCAATGGGAACCGTTTTCGAGGAGTTGGTCCGCAAATTTAACGAGGAAAACAACAAGCAGGCTGGCGAACACTGGACGCCCCGCGATGCGGTCAAGCTGATGGCGAACATCATTTTCCTCCCAATCGCCGATTCGATTCCATCTGGCTCGTATCTTCTGTATGACGGCGCATGCGGCACCGGCGGAATGTTGACAGTGGCTGAGGAAACGCTGTTCGATCTCGCCCGCCAGCACGGCCGCGAGGTGCGTACCCACCTCTACGGCCAAGAGATCAACGGTGAAACTTACGCCATCTGCAAAGCAGACATGCTTCTGAAAGGGGAGGGGGAGCACGCCGACCACATTGTAGGCGGCCCGGAATGGTCCACGCTGTCCCACGATGCATTCCCCGCCATCGAGTTCGATTTCATGCTCTCCAATCCTCCTTACGGCAAGAGCTGGAAAAAGGACCTGGAGGCGATGGGTGGCAAGGACGGAATGCGCGATCCGCGTTTCAAGGTGATCCACGCTGGTGACGCCGAGTTCCCGCTGATTACGCGGTCAAGCGACGGGCAGATGCTGTTCCTGGCCAATATGGCATCGAAGATGAACCATTCGACTCCGCTCGGCAGCCGCATCGCTGAAGTTCATAACGGCTCATCCCTGTTCACAGGCGATGCCGGCCAGGGTGAAAGCAACATTCGCCGTTGGATTATCGAGAACGACTGGCTTGAGGCGATTATTGCCCTGCCGCTCAATCTCTTCTACAACACCGGCATCGCCACCTATATATGGTTGCTCACCAATCGGAAGCCGGAACACCGCCGCGGCAAGGTGCAACTCATCGATGCGACGGAGTGGTTCAAACCGCTCAGGAGGAATCTGGGTAAAAAGAACTGTGAGTTTTCGCCCGAGGACATCGAGACAATTTGCCAGGCATACTTCGCATTCAAGCCTACGAAGCAGTCGAAGATCTTCCCCAACGCTGCTTTTGGGTATTGGAAAGTCACCGTGGAGCGGCCCTTGCGCTTGCATAGTCAGCTGACACTGAAGGCGATCGAAAGGATCCGCTTCGCGTCCGGCGATGAGGAACTGCGATCGGTACTGTATGACGAGTTCGGTGATGAATTGCACACTGACTTCGGACAAGTACAGGCAAAGCTTAGCGCACGCCTAGCCGAGTGGGGCAGTGACGACACGGGCGAGGACGACGAGGACGAAGATACTCCCCAAAAAACGCTGCCCGAGAAAAAGAAGCGGAGGCTGCTGGACGCGAAGACGTGGGAGCGCGATGGCCGTCTGATAGAAACGGCCACGCTTCTGCGTGGGGAACTCGGCAGCGATTTGTTCGAAGATCATAACGTGTTTCGCCGTGAAGTCGCGACTGCCCTCGATAGGCTCGAACGCAAAGTATCCGCGGCAGACCTCAAGGTCATTCTGAATGCGGTGAGCTGGCGTGTGGAGACGGCGCCGCCAGTGGTTGCCAAAACGCACAAGCCCGGGAAAGTGGAAGCCGATCCGATTCACGGTCTGTACGAAGCTGAGGTCGAAGGTAAGCCGCGCGTGGTGGAGTACGAAGCGGACAGCGAACTGCGCGACACAGAACAGATCTCGTTCCTGGAGGCGCCGGAGTCCGGCCAGCCGGGCGGACTGCCGACAGAGGCTACTACGCGCGAAGGCGTCGAGCGGTTCATTCGCCGCGAGGTGCTGCCATACGTGCCCGACGCGTGGATTCGGGATGACTGGAAAGTCGGCTACGAGATCAGCTTTACGCGCCACTTCTACAAGCCGCAGCCGCTGCGGACGCTTGAAGAGATTCGAGCTGACATTCTAGCGCTGGAAAAAGAAACAGAAGGGTTGCTTAGCGAAGTCATCGGAAGTGAGGTCTAGGAATGTCCCAGCGCTACTCTGTAACTCCTCACCCAATTGAAACGCTTCTCACGTGGGTCAAGTCAGGCGAGATTGCAATCCCTGAGATTCAACGCCCTTTTGTCTGGGAATCCACAAAAGTACGCAATCTTCTCGACTCGCTCTACCAAGGCTACCCCATTGGATATCTGATCGCATGGCGTAACCCGACGGTGAAGCTGAAGGATGGCACACCTTCTGCTGGAAAGCGCATTTTGATCGACGGCCAACAGCGTGTCACGGCACTCATGGCCGGACTACTCGGGCGTGAAGTTCTGACGAAAGATTATGAGACGATACGCATTAACATCGCTTTCAACCCGCAAGCGGAGAAATTCGAAGTCGCAAATCCTGCAATCCGAAAAGATGTGGCTTGGATTGGAAATGTGGCCGCCGTCTTTGCACCCGATGCTGATCTCATCGAACTGATCGACAACTATGTGGCGAAGAACCCAAAAGCCGACCGCAAGCAAATAGGTAAAATCCTTCAGAAACTCAGCAAGATTATTAACAACCACGTCGGCCTCATCGAGCTTGCGGATGACCTCGATATCGAGACGGTCACTGAGATTTTTATCCGAGTCAATTCGGCAGGCGCGGAATTGTCGCAGGCTGATTTTGCCATGTCGAAGATCGCAGCCAATGAGACCTATGGCGGCAACATGCTTCGCAAGGCGATTGATTATTTCTGTCATCTTGCGGTCGCGCCTGAGTTCCTCGGGCGCATTGAAAAGGGCGACAAGGCCTTTGCCGCGTCTGAGTTTCTGCCCAAGATGCGGTGGCTCAAGAATGTGAACGACGACATCTACGACCCCAGCTATACAGATATGCTGCGAGTGGCGTTCACTGCCGAGTTTGGCCGCGGCAAGTTGGCCGACCTCGTGGCTCTGCTTTCCGGCCGTAACTTCGAGACGCGGCAGTATGAGGATGCAATT
>JBEKPO010000152.1:0-8132 GCA_049520675.1 Occallatibacter sp.
TGCGATTGGGCTCCCGTGGAAGGACATCTGGCGTGTACTGGTCGAGCACGGATACCGGGGTAGTTACCAGCAATTCTGGCGGATGGCGCTCCTGCTGAATGGGGTGACGCCAAGTAGATCGCACAGACGCAAGAACCTCCCCGCCCTTACGGGTGGAAAGGCAATGGGGCGAATCGAACTTCGTCCCGAAGAGCAACCGGAGAAGGTCAACAGGAATCAGGAGAAGCCCGAATGGCAAATACGGAGAGAGCAGGAAATGGCGAGGCTGGATCGCGAAGCGGAATTGAATCGGCAGAGAGAGGCGCAGCTGCATCCAGTGAAGATATTCAAGCCGAGTCCGTTCGTGGGGCGGAGCCAGGATTAGCGGCCGGGCTGGGAATGAAGCCCAAGCGTGTCGTCTTCCCTATCGCCGGCAAAGGCGGCGTCGGCAAAACTACCGTCATGGCAACGCTGGCCGAGTGGTATGCAAGCACCGCGTACACGACAGATCTGTTCGATATGGACCCGGACAATAAGGCCGAAGGGTCATTCAAGGCGCTCTTCGCCAGGGCACATAAGCTCCCGGCGCTCGAAAGCTGGACCTACGACAAACTGCTCGGAGTTTCGCTTGAATCCTCTGCCGACGTGATTCTTGCCGACTTGGGTGCAGCTCAAGGGCACCGGATGATTCCGTGGTTCCGGGAATTCTACCGGACCATGCAAGAATCCGGGCTCGAACTTCGCTGGACGGCGCTGGGCGTCGTAGATGGGGACATTGCCTCTGCGCGGTCGGTCATCGAATGGGGAGAGGAGCTGCAGAACACCGTCGATTACGTCATAGTCCACAACTACTATCAGGACGGTGTTCCATCGGCGTGGGAGAATCCAAAGATTGCGGACGATGTAGCGGCTTTCCGAGAGGTCTTCTCTCCGGTCGAGATTCGGATTGACGCGCGGCGCCCAGATCTCCAGCGGATGATGCGGACGATGAACGTCACCCTTAGCGATGTTGGAGAGCGGCGTACCACCGTGCCCGAGCTGCGAGCACCGGACATGACCCTGCGCGCAAGGACGTACCGATTCCGCGCATTCAGCCAATTCACCGAAGCGAGAAAGGTTCTTCTCCCTTGAGCACAACTCAGGCTCTCGTCACCGACAAAACTGCATGGATACGCGATCTCGTGTTTCTGGCCTTCCCCGAAGGCGAAGCCCGCGAGCGCGTCCTCATCGATCTGGTCCAGCAGTTCTCGAAGATGGACCCGGAAGATCCCGAATGGCTGCGGTACAAGCTGAGCATTGTCGAGTGCCGTGCGCTTGAGAACCTGGGGCGCAGCCTCACAGACGCCGCTTTGGAGCAGGCGCGGCTCCGCGGTGTGACCCGCGAGATTGCAGATTTTGCCGCGACTCAGATAAAGGGGTCGATTGACTCCGCCGCGCAGACAACTCGGCAGTTGCTCGAAGATTTGCAAGCCAGCCTGCACGAGTCCATTGCCGGCGATGCAATCCTGAAGAGCTATTCCGAAGAAACGCGGAAGCATTTTGCGGCCGTTATCAAATTACTGCTTGATGATGCCCTGACCCGTGCGGTGATTGTGGCGCACGGGCGCATGGACGAGTGGGTCAAGAAAACCTTGGAACATTCAATGGCCGAGGCCCAAATGGCGTTGACTGCTGCCAACAAGGACTTCAAGGACAAGCTCAACGGCATATGGGGGTGGCTGCTTTGGGCCTGCCTCGGCGGTGGGCTGTTAGCCGGAGGACTGCTCCTGGCTGGCGGGTTCTGGCTGGGCCGGAATTGGTAACTCTCCAGGACCTTCGCTCTTCAGCGAGGTTTTGGCGATTTTGCATCGGCCGACAACTCTCCTGACTACATCGGCGTTTGAGGGGCCGGTCCGTCGGAACCGAATTCTTAGTCTCACAAGCTATTCTGGATGAGCGTATTGGCCTGTTCGATAGCGACGCGCAGACCGCCAATCAAAGAATCTGCATCAGTTAACGACCCGGTTGCACAATAAATGAGTCGCTACGCATCGGGGACGAATATAAGGCGAAGAGCCCAAGATTCCTAATGCGCACGCGGAGGCATTTTTACGACGCGACAGACTGCGTCAGCCCCAATTCAACGGAATGTTGTATTTTTATCAAGAACCGACATTCTACTCTGAAGAACTCATTGCGCAGTCCGCCATGCTCTGCCGTAACGGAGTTGGAGACGAGACCAGATGTACACGTGGGTGCCACTAAAGTCCAGCGCGGACCTCGCACGGCTTGAGCAGATTCTTGCTCCGGAATACAACCCGCGCGCAGTCTCGCAGAAGTTGATGAATGGTCTGTCGAACGCGATCAAAGCAGTGATGGTGGAAGAGAATTACATCGATAAGGACTATCGAAGCACCTTCTACAATTTCTATTCGAAGAAAGGCCTGCACTATCTGTCGGAATGCGTGCGTCTTCATTTTTTCGACGAGATGGTCGGATTTGAAGAGGCAACATTGCGCCTTACGTGGCCTGATCAAAGACTCGAAGACCACTATTTTGGATACATGGTGTTGAGGCCTACGGGCATCGCCACCATCGGACGCAGCATCCTATCTCCAGACGTGCGGAACGGTGCGCGGGGTCTCATGGTTACGGCCCATCACAAAGTGCACTTGTTGGGGTACAAGCTGAAGGTCCAAGGATTCCCCTCTATGGATCAGCACGTTGATATTTCCGTTTGTGCCCACGCCGCGTGTTGGTCGATTCTCCGGCACTACAGTGAGCGGTACAACGTCTATCGCGAGTTCTTGACTCATGACATCACAATGATGGCTCAGGAGTTCAATCCCGGCGGCATTGTTCCGTCCAGGGGACTACATATTTCCCATGCGGAGCGAGTCTTTCAAGAAGCAGGTACGTTCCCTGTGCATGTTGCTCGGGAAATGAGGAATCGAGACGACCATGCTTTCTATCGCCAGCTGATAGCCTACTTGGAATCTGGCTTCCCATTGTTCGCGGCGATACACAATCGCGGCCACGCGATTGCTGTCGTAGGGCTCGAATGGAAGAAATCGAACGCGCCCGCAACTACCGGAATGCAGTACGCGTGGGACGCGGTCGATTCTCTTGCCGTCGTCGATGACAATCATCTTCCTTACCTCTCCATTCCGGTGGAAACAGGAACTCCGTATGCCGCTAAGGACATTGACGCATTCATCGTCGCACTTCCAGAGAAGGTATATTATCCGGCGGATGCAGTTGACCAGCTTGCACCAACTTTATTCAAGCTCGGGACTGTGATTGACCTGCCGACACAGGATGAAACGATCATTCGTTACTTCATCACAACGGGTTCTGCTTTCCGTGCTTTTGTTCGAGAACGACAGTCAGAATTTGACCCCAAGCTGCTACAAACCATCATGAGCTTGCCCTTTGCTCAGTTCATTTGGATCGTTGAGTTCGCGACTGAAGCGGATTGGGCTGCCGGGCAAATCTCGGCTCGCGCAGTGATCGATGCGACCGCGAGCCTGCGCGAACGCTGGCCATTTTGGTTATTCCACAGTCGAAAGAAAGCTCTGGTCCTCAATCGCAAGAGCGTTGCTCAGGATGTGACTACAGGCATGGGCACGCTGTTGCTTGCAGACACAGGGCACACTGCTTTCACGCGAATGGCGCAAAACCTGAGACACACTCAGACAAAGTGAATTGGACAGACACCTGTAGTCAAAAATGTGATCTCTCGTATGGAGTTTGAAAATGGAAAAGGATGACACCGCCAAGTTAGATCTGCCCAAAGATCTCGAGCCTGTTGCTCCAGAGGCGATTGCAGAGTACGAGCGAGCTATGGACGAGGTGATACCAAAGATCGCTGAGGCTGTTGAAGAGCGCCGTATGCTCGCAGTGGAGAGTCGAATGCGTCAACTCAAGTGGACGTTGAAAGGGAAGACTATTTCTCCATCCGTTTGAATCGCTCGTATGCGGCCTTCATGATTGCTTCGAGTGCCTCTGCTGACTCCGCATCCAGATTTGGGTCCGAACGGAGGAGGCTAGAAATCTGTGCGATAGGCTCAGCCCGTGTGCTCTTGTAAGGCATGTGAACAAAGTCCGAGGGATTCAGATGTGCCCACGCAGAGAGCGCGGCGAGACTGGCTGCGTCTGGACGACGCCCTTGAGCCATCCGCGTGAGAGTTGAGGCACTGATACCTGTTTCCTCTGATACTTGCTTCCAAGTCATTGATTTTGCTTTGACAGCGGCTTCCAGAGCACGGTAAAACGCGTCCCCATCAAAGCCCTTTTCTTCCGGTATTGCCATTGGCGCCTCAAAATTGCTAAAAAGCAATTGACTTTCTAAATAGACTGTTTTACAGTCTATTTGTAATTGCAGATTAGCAATTTGATCCCAGATTTGCAAGGAGGTAGTGATGACCGCGGAATTTGCCAATAGCTTGGGAGAGCATGAACACACCCACCATGAGCCGGAAACGCCTCATGTGACCATCCTGGTGAACGATCAGCCCGTCCACATTGATCGGCACAAGGCTACCGGTGCGGAAATCAAAGCTGCCGCTATTGCACAGGGCGTACCCATCAAAGAGGACTTCATCTTGCACGAGGAGCTTCCTGATGGAGACAGTCGCGCTATTCGCAACGATGAAGAGGTTCACCTCCGGCATCATCTTCGCTTTCTGGCTAGGCCGGAGAAACACGAAGTGACCGTCACAGTGAACGAACAGCCCGTGAAGCTGCGTGGCAAGACCGCAACGGGCGCAGAGATCAAGGCTGAAGCGATCAAACAGGGCGTTCACATCCAGCAAAACTTCGTCTTGCAAGAGGAACTCCCGAATGGGATGAGTCGTATCGTCGGAGATTCTGACGTGGTGCACCTGCGCGAACATCTCCGCTTCACTGCAATTGCACCGGACGACAATTCGTAGCGAGGCTGCCGCATGAAAGTAGAAGTCTCCAAAGGAATCGAGGAACTGAAGCGTCAGTTTAGTTCCTCGGCCTTCCTAGTGTCCGAGGACAATCAAGGGGGCGCCTACGTAATCATCGAAAGTGTTCCGCTCGGTGCCCGCTATTTGCCGGATCATACCTGGCTGGGATTTCAGATTCCGGCTCAGTATCCGTATGCTGACATCTACCCAACTTTCATTGGTGCGGATGTGCGCCGTGTTGATGGAGTCGCATTCGCACCCCCGGTAACGGGCGGACACAATTTCCAAGGGAGACCCGCTATTCAGGTTTCACGCCGCAATGGAGCGGCACAATCAGGTTCGCAAAAAGTAACCGCGAAAATCCTAAAGATACTGGATTTTCTTGAGAGACTGTCATGACGAAGAAGTATCGCATCCGAATTGCCCAAGAACACTTCGATGCCTTGCACCGTCATCTCTTCCCCGGAGACAACGACGAACACGGGGCTGTTCTACTTGCTGGTATCTCCCAAACCAACAGACAGTTGACACTCCTTGTCCGCGAGCTTCATCTAGCGGTCGACGGTGTCGATTACACGGACGGCAAAATCGGATATCGCGCTCTTCATCCCAAATTTATCCATCGACTCATTACACGAGCGCGTGACGAGAAGCTAGTCTATTTGGCCGTTCATAACCATTTTGGCGACTATCAAGTTGACTTCAGCCAAATTGATCTCGATTCTCATGAGCGCGGCTATCCCGCTCTGCTTCAGATTTCTCGCGGGCTCCCTGTAGGAGCCCTCGTGTTTGGTCGCAGATCAGTTGCAGCAGATGTCTGGGTATCAAGGACTCTTAGAACAAAGGTCGACGACTTCGTGGTCGTCGGGCGCACAATTCAGCGGCTAAGGTCTAATCCGGAAAGCGATAGCGCAGGCAACTTCGTTATCCATGACAGGCAAATACGGATGTTTGGAAAATCTGGGCAGCTGCAGCTTTCACAGACCGAGGTCGCTGTGATCGGATTGGGAGGGCTCGGAAGCCTGGTGGCTGAGTATCTAGCACGCTTGGGAATCGGCCGTTTCATCCTTGTCGACAGCGATGCAGTCGAGGAATCCAACCTTTCTCGAATCGTGGGTGCAACTGCGGCAGATGCGCGAAAGGGCACTCTTAAGGTGAAGGTTGCGAAACGTCTGATCCAGGGAGCAAACAAGAATGCCAAGGTCACGCTGATTCCCGATGATGTTGCTAAGGAATCGGTAGCCAGGAAGCTCGTCGATTGTGATTACCTGTTCTTGGCGGCCGACTCCATGCGCGCTCGACTTGTTTTCAATGCACTTGTTCATCAGTACCTAATCCCGGGAGTCCAACTTGGTTCTAAGATTCGCCAAGACCCTGATGGAACGCTAGCGGATGTGATGAGCGCCAATCGACCAGTACGCCCCGGTTACGGATGCCTCTGGTGTAATCAGCTAATTGATCCAACTGCGCTCGCCAAAGAGGCTAAGTCTGATGAGGAGCGAAAGGCACAAGAATACGGCGTTGAGGAACCAAACCCGAGTGTGATAAGTCTCAATGCCATTGCTGCCGCTCATGGAGTCAATGACTTTCTTTTGGACGATCTGGGAATGCGCACGAATGCAGAGCCAGTCCTTTACGAGCATTTTCATTGCCTCTCACGGAAAAGAGATCTCGTCCAACCGCGTAGAGACCCAAGTTGTTCAGAGTGTTCCTATCAGGGATCACGATTTGGGCGCGGCGACTTGATCGAGTTGCCTTGTATCAACGGATGAAACCGCATAAGGCCACTGAGGTGCGTCACCACAGACACACAAATCTAGGGTCAGGACCCGACAAGTCGGCGAGTTTGCGCCAATCAGTCGAACTCTGTCAAGATGCTCTGCCCAAGGTGCTCTGCCCAAGGGCGATTTACTCGCCCTTGGGCGGATGGGACGAGGTCTTACGCCTCGTCCGCGCCGTCGCTGGGATCGTCAGCGGCTTCGACCTTCGAGAGACGCCGAATGCTCGAAGCGTGGATCTCGGCGATGGTGTACTTGACCTGCTGGCCTTTGACGGTTTCCTCGATCACGCGATACTTGATCTTCCCCTCCAGGCTGACGAGCTGGCCCTTCAGGAGCGTCTTCGCGAAGTTGGCGAGATTGCCCCATGCGTAGACGCGGTGCCATTCGGTGCGGGTTTCGTACTCGCCTTGCTCGTTCTTCCAGCTCTCGCTGGTGGCAAGGTTGAGGACGGCGTAGTCCTTCTTGTTCTGCGCGGTTTTGGTTTCTGCATTCTTTCCGAGGCGGCCGATGAGGATGACTCTGTTGAACATGGTGTATTGCTCCTTTTTTGAAGTTTGTCCGCTGGTTGCGGTACATGCTTGCCCGGAGGGTGTGCCGCCGCGGCCCACTCCCAAGGCGAGTGGAAGAGATTTGTGGAAGGGGACACGAGCTTGCCTCGGGGGAGGAGTCCGCACCCGCTGGGGCCAGGGGAACCTCTGGAGGGAGAGCGTGCGTCCGCCGGGCGTGGGTGCATTGAGCGCGGCACGCTGAACGCAAACAGAAAGGCAAACCGAAGTGGAGCAAGCCTGTTCAAGCTCCTCAATCAGCCGCCTAGATTGCAGAGGCAGCGCGTTTGAAAGACGGGCGAGTTCGGAAACCCGGCACATCATACTTCCGAGCGGAAGCATCAGGGCGAGTGCCGGCGGAGACGTGGCGCTCACCATTTCGCCCAGGCTCTTGCCTTCGCCATCGTTCGGCGAATGTAGGCAGCGCGCCGGGAGGAGTTGGGATCGCTCGATAGGTAGTTGGTCTCAAGGACAGCGGCAATCGCATCGTCGGGCATCCGCAGGGATATGGCGGCGACACAGAAGGCGATGTCGGCAGCGGCGGGGCGGTCGTGGAACTTGGCGGCGTTACGGAATCTCTCAAGGGACAGGCACGAATAGGCAGGCTTGCCGGATCGAGGTGCAGGTCTTGCCTGATATTGGACGGCGCGGGCCTCGCGCTCCTGCTCGTGAAGCTGGTAGAGCTTTGCCACCTCAAGGCGCAATCGTGCTGCCGCGCTGAACTCGATCCCGGAGTTTGAACATAAATGAACGTAAGGAAAGAGTCCGTTGGCCTGCCGGTACTTGGGCTTCGGGTTTGTGAATCCCGGCAGCCGGCCAAAGCGGCGCCAGTCCGCCGCGCTTGGATCGGCCCAATACCGACGGGCGAGCGTCTGCGCAACAAAGGTGGAGAGCGCCGCAGGGTAGACTTCTCC
>JBEKPO010000153.1:0-8420 GCA_049520675.1 Occallatibacter sp.
GGCATCGCCGACGGTACTTATCCGTTTACCGTTACGGTAAAAAGCCAATCCTATACCGCTTCGGCCCAACAGACCCTGGAGGTCGATAGCTATAACGTTCAGGGACCGTCCGCAGGCAGCAATTGGGTGATTCCGGGCACAACGCAATCGATTCCGATCAGCGCGCAAGGCGTGCCGAACTGGTGGGGAGGGAGTGTGACAATCGGCTGTTCGCTGGATGTTACAGCCACCTGTACCGGAGGATCGATCGTCCCTGGAAGTTCCACAGCATCGCAGTTGAATCTGAGCCTCAATGCGCCTGCGGGTACGGCTGTGGGGAAGCATCAATTGACGGTGACCGGAACGATCGCCGGATCGACACAAACGTACACGTTCTCCATCTACGTTGTCAGTTTCAACGGATCTCTCAGCAGTTCGACTCTGACGATAGCGCAAGGATCTCTCAGCAGTTCGACTCTGACGATAGCGCAAGGTGGAACCGGCACGCTGACAGCCACCTTGAATGCGTCAACCGGGTTCAGCGATTCCACTTCGCTGGCATGCTCCGGGGCGTCGCAACTCACCTGCAGCTTCAACCCGTCGTCACCGCAGGTTACGGGAGACACAGCGCAAACCGTTAGCATCACGATCACCGCCAGCGCCACGGCCTCGCTCGAATCAATGCCGGGAATATCTCCAGCTCGCAGCCTGATCGCTCTCACAGGCTTGTTTCCGTTGGCGCTCTGCTTCCGGTTCCTACGAAAGAGAAGGCGTAATGTCTTGCTGATATCCATGCTCGGGATTATGGTATTTGCCTTTGTGGGAGCTTGCGGAGGAGGTGGAACTGGTGGAGGAGGTGGTGGTGGCGGAGGAGGCGGAGGCGGTGGATCGAATACTTACTCACTGACCGTGACGGCGACTCCCGGCAATACATCCGCTGTAACCACGTTGGGAACCGTCACAGTGACGGTCACCCACTGATCTGATTCCGCTTTCAGGGATCAGAGATCGCTGACCATTGGCTTCTCGCTTTGGCATACGCCTAAACCGCCTTAGGCGTATGATGCTTTCAAATTCTCTATTCAAGGTGCGCCGATGCGGAAGGTCTTGCGGTTGGATATGAATTCCACGCTCAGGATGTTCGCTGCCTTCTATGCATTCGTCGGCCTCTGTGTCGGATCGAAAGCAGCGATTGTCAATGATGACGCACTCGTGTGTCCATTTGGATTCGCGTATCCAATGACGCAAGCGATCATCACTGTGACGTTGAATCTTCCGCACCCCGCAACGTGGCTAACGATGGGGCTGATCCTGATCACGGGCGTGTTTTATGCGATCACGGGCCTCATAAGCGGCGCTGCCGTTGTGTTGGTTTACAACATCGTGGGGAAGTTCTGGCCTCTCTTCTCGGTACAGGTGGAGGCCGAGTCGCAGCCCGTGCAGGCGGAAACAAGAACCGAAGCAACGCTACATCCGGACCTGCGCGATTGTCGCCAGGCGTTTCCTGAACCTGATGTCTCCGCCGAGAAAGGCCATCGCCGGACTTGCGATCAGCAGGATGGACTGAAGCCAGAGCGGATCCTTGTCAAGGCCGAGGAGCATAACCGGGATGCCCATTCCGACGCATAGAGAACAGGACAGTGTTCCGTTCAGGCGCTCGTGCCGTTTGGCAATCGCGGCTGCAACATACCTGTGCAGTGGTCTGCCCATTCGGTCTGACTTAGATCACCCGTCTGCGCCATTGAGGGTTGCGAAGACAAGTATCAGGATTCCCGTATGCGGGTCAATCTCATCACCCAACCGACCGATCGCTGGAAATCACGCCCAGGAACGATCCCACTGTCGCTGACAATCCGCCCAGCATGCGGATTACCCGGCGACTACGAGTGCCCAACCGATAGCGCGGCGCTGCTGCAATTGCTCCGGCAACAAACGGATCTGCCCTCTCACGTTCTCGAGCGTTTTGAGAAGAGCGTGCGCGGCTCGGTCAGCGCCAGGCTGCTGGGCGTCGAACTGAGCGACAGCGCCCTCACGAAGATAGGCTACTTCATAGACTAATATCGGATTTCATCGGGCACTCTGACACGGGCCGGGTTCGTCTCGAGTTGCCTCCATCTGCGACTCTGGCCGGCGCCTGAACCTGGTTCTCGCGGGCCCAAATCGGGGAATGTCCCGATTGCGGGTGATCCACTCTGAACCTCGGAAATCTTAGAGCGAGAACCCCAAATCTTCGATTTGCGTCGACGAAGGGCGACCGGTTGAAAAATAACCCCCTGTTTTCTTCATCGCACTTTTTGCCCGCTCGCTTACACTGGTGGGCAAGTCCATGGTGCAACTCTCGCTCACTGCCCGGCGTTTGACTTTGTTGCTCGTACTCACGGTTTTCTGCCTCATCTTGCGCGGGGACCGGAACCTGGCCGAAGCGCCCGCCGCAATGCCTTTCGCAACCGTCATGCCTCGGACCGTCCTGTGGGCCTGGGAGGAGCCGGAGGACCTGCGCAGCGCCCCCGGCTCCGTTGGAGTCGCCTATCTGGCCGAAACACTCATCCTCGAACAGTCAGGTCACGCGCTGCCCGCCACGCCGACCCTCAGCATTGTCAGTCGCCATCAGCCGCTGGCGGTCGCGAAGGGAACTGCGGTGATGGCCGTGGTCCGCATTATCGCGGAACCCGATTTCAAGGATTCCGCCGAGCTGCGCAGCCAGACCGTCCAAGCTCTGGCGGAAGCGGCCCGCCGACCCGGCCTGCGCGCCCTCCAAATCGACTTCGACGCAACCCGCTCCCAGCGTCCCTTTTATGCGGCAGTCCTGACCGCATTGCGCCCTCAGATGCCGTCCGGAATGCCACTCTCCATCACTGCTCTTTTGAGTTGGTGCGCCGCCGCACCCGGCTCCGGCGGCTGGATGGCCGGCCTGCCCATCGATGAAGCGGTGCCCATGTTCTTTCGCCTCGGCGGCAGCTCCCATCCCGGCGACAACAAGAACGGATACCCCATCCGGGATCCGCATTGCCGCGGAAGCATCGGAATCTCCACCGACGAGAGTTGGCCCGAGCTCGATCCGCACCAGCGCATCTATCTTTTCGCGCCCCGTCCCTGGACCCCGCTGCAACTGGTAGCAGTTCAAATCCTGCCCAGTGGCCGCGCCCCTGCGCTCCAGCCAAGACGTGCGACTTCAAATCTCCGCGTCAACGACACCGGGCTGCACTTCATCGATCATGCTGGTCGCAGCGATGCCGGCGAAAAGGAAGACCTGCCATGAAGCGTCCCTTGCGCACCCTGGTTATCCTGCTAACAGTTGTTATCTTCGTGCGTCCCGGCAACGGCTGCGGACCCTTCTTTGACGAAGATGTCTTTCGACAGACCACCGACCCTGACGCTCCCTACGCGAAGTTTGTCGCCGGCCGTCTCGGTCTTCTCGATGGTGACTACCGCATCCGTCACCTGGTGATCGCCTACAACACCCTGAGCGGCCGCGGCCTGACCGCCGTCGAGCAGAAGGCCGCGATCGACGTAGATAGCTATTACAACAACGGCAACTACGCTGAACCCGGCGCCAACGTCGCACCGGGCGTCTACGTCAGCGGACCGAATGGCCAAAGCAAAAATCCCGGTCCCGCCCAGGCCGAGTGGGACGATGCCGACGTCGAGCGCAAAGTGCCCGGCCAGGATTATGACACCTTTACCAACTGCCTCGACGACGCCTTCGCCAACGCCTCCGCCACCCTGGCCGACCGCCGCTCGCACTACAAAAAGCCTGGCCAGCTCGAGCCTCCCGAGATTACCGACTGGATCGCAGGCCAGAAAGCTGTCTTCTCCAATTGCTCCGGCCCCGGTCAGGCCCCACAACCCGCTCCCGCCAACGCCCCTCTCTGGCTGCGCCAGGACCGCGCCTATCAGACCGCCGCAGCCGCTTTTTATGCCCTCGACTACTCGACAGCCCTCGCCGATTTCCGCGCCATCGCCGCCGACCACTCCTCGCCCTGGGCTCAGCTGGCTCGCTATCTCGTCGCCCGCACCCTGATCCGCCAGGCCACCGTCAATTATGTCCCGTTCAGCACCGACCCTATGACGCCTGAGCAGACCGCGGCCAACAACGCGAAGATGCTCAAGCAGCTTGCCGAGGCCCGCACTCAGCTCGACTCCATCCTCGGCGATCCGGACATGAAACAGTTGCATCGCGCCAGCGATCGTCTGCTCGATTTCGTGATGGCCCGCCTCGACCCGACCACCCAGGCCGACATCCTCGCCCGCCGGCTCGCCGAGCGCCCGCGCAATTCGACCGATCCCGACTATCTGCAAAACGTCATCGACCTGAGCTACATCTACAACTCCCTGCCGGCCTACGCCCCCATGCTCTCCCGCAAGGATGCTCTGGCGCGCGATGCCGTGAACCCTCCTGCCCCACTCATCCGCTGGCTTAACGATATGGGTCGATCGCGTCCCAGGGTGGTGCTGCGCGATCCCACCGAGCCCATGTCCGTGATTGCCACCAACCGCCAAAGCGACGCGCTGGCAGCCTGGCGTCAAACGCACGGCGCGCAATGGTTAGTTGCCGCGCTCACCAGCGTTGAACCCGGCGACGACGCCAATCCCGATCTCATCGCCGCCGCGCAAGCTCTCCCCGCCGACTCACCCGCCTGGGCCAGCGTCACCTATCATCGCCTGCGTCTGGCAACAACTCCGAAAGCTCCTTCCGAGCACGTCTCGAGCAGCACCGCGCCTGCCTACGCCGAGCTCGCGGCACTGATGCCCAGGATCGAGCAGTCACAGCCCCGCTCTACCATCAATGCTTTTGCCGACCTCGAATCCTCGTTAGCGATCACTTTCAACGACTTCCTTAAGAGCTCCACACGTATTGCCACCGGCTTGTCCGATGACGGATCTGGCGAGTCCGAACCGCTGACCACGCCCGAACAGCCGGTGACCCTGTGCAATGTCGAAGTCAACGCGCCCAACGCGCGTCATCTCGATGAAGAAACCGCGGTCGTTTTCAATCAGCGCATGCCTCTACACATGCTCAGGGACGCCGCGCTCTCGCCCGCTCTCCCGGCAAACGTGCGCTTCGAGGTAGCCCACATGGCCTGGACCCGCGCTCTGCTGCTTGACGATCCAGACACCGCCCGCGTCCTCTCACCTTACCTCAGCGGCTGCCAGGCCGCCTTTAAGCAGTGGCTCGATCAGTACAACGCCGCCAGCACTCCCGACGAGCGCCACGTGCTCGGCCTGCTCGCCCTTATGCGCTTCGCTTCCACGGAACCAAATGTCCGCGTCGGTCTTGAACGCGATTTCGCTGCCTACAGCGAATACCGCGACAACTGGTGGTGCAGCGAGCCTGATTGGAACGTCCAGAATCTTCCGGTGGCAAAGCGCCCGGCGCTGCTCTTCTCGCAGGCCGTCGTTCCGCGCATCCAGCAGCCCGACCCACCTTTCCTGAGCGATGCCGATCGCGCCACCGTCGATGGCGAACTAGCCAAACTCGAGAAGATTCCTTCCGCCTCCGACTACCTCGCCGAGCAAGCTCTTGACTGGGTCAATCGGCATCCTGCCGATCCTCACGACGCCGACCTGCTGGGCTTTGCCACGCGCGTCGTCCGCAACGCTTGCCGAAGCGACGCCACCAAGGAGCTGAACCATCAGCTTTTCGATCTCCTCCATCGCCGCTTTCCGAAATCCGAATGGGCTACTCGTTATACGACCTGGGAATGAAGGTGCAGTTCCGTGGAAGTTGGACACAGCGGCGATTCTTCCTCAATCCGGTCGGGAGCGGGCAAAACGGAGTTGTGTCAGTGTCATTGTGCGCTTTTTTTATCTCCGATTGGCAATGCTCTCGTTCTTCGCTTGCATCGTCCTGCGAGCACGCACGAGGCGGCCTTTGGCGGCGGCGGTGTTCTCCTCGATTCGCCAGGCCAATTTATAGTTAGCTGCTGCTGCCGCGTAATTGCCCTTGTGCATCTGCTGGTTGGCCAAATCGAAATAACTCTGCGCGGAACGCACCACAGGTCCGCGGGACGCAGGCGCCAAGGTCATTCGGCGAGTCGATGTCGACGCAGGAACCCTCGAGAACGTTGGAGCATGCGACCCTCCGCTTGACCTGGACGCAACATGTGCAGCAGGTCCGCGAGGTGCGCGCTCCGGTGTTGTCACAGGGTGCGTCGTAGTGATCGATGAGGGGACCTTCGGCGATGGGACCTCCGGCGATGCAGGCGCGACTGCAGCGTCCGGGGCATCGCCGGCCTGAGGAGGCTCATCGGGCACGGGGGCGGGATTCTCGGCGACGGGAGTTGGTTCGGGCGCAGAAGGAGAGTCCGGCGAGCTGAGCTGCGGGAGCGACCTGTGCGCCTGGGAGCCAGGTGCGCCCCCGATGCGATGAAATGCGAAGATGAAATACAGGCACAGCGACAGTGCGCCGATCGCGGCTGCAAACCCGAAGATTGCAATTCTCGACACTTGAGGTTGAGACGCTTCCGGCTTGGACGCTCGAAGATGCGACGATGCAAGTTTCAACCAAGGGACTATCGGCCAGGAGAAGATCGGCGCAAAAGAACGGTCCAGAGCCTTCCCGGGCGCAAATTCCGCACGATCTATTCCAGCGCCTTCGTTTTCTGTTTCTTCCTTTTCCACGGCCGGAGGCACATCGGCCATCATGGCGGGCGCAGATGCGATCGGAAAACCCGGCGGCGCGATATATTGTTCGGCCAATTGCTCAGGCAGCTCCGCTATCTCCGCAGGCGAAGCGTCAGTCTTCGCGGCCAGCGCAGCGCCGACCTCGATCGACGGAGGCACAAAGTTCTCAACTACGCCGATCTGGAGCGATGGCTCGTATTCATGCGAAACCACCGCCGCGTGCTGACGAAAAAGATTATTGATGAGCGCAGTCTGGCGCGGGTTCAACAGGGGAAGCGAGAGCTGTCGAAAGTTGCGGAAGGTCCAAAGCAGATAAACGCGTTGCCAAAAGGAGGGTTCAACGGCAACCAATCCTTGCTGCGTCTTGAACAGCAAGAAGCCAGATTCAAGCTTGGTCAGAAGCACAAATCTCCCCCGTAACACCGGATGCAGCGTGCGTGACACAGGCGTCCAATCGCAACCTTAAGAGGACAGACCCACCGATCACGATGGCCGAACAACCTTCGCAAGCGAGTTGCAAAGAGTTTTCGCGGCTGTGCCCTGCCGCATCCTACCGCCAGATCGTTGAAAACGGCCACGGGGGAATTGGCATCGCTTTCGAACGCCCAAATCGGATTACCCGTCTTAGACCCCGCATCCAGACCAAAGTTGCGCTCCAGGTCCCGAGTTGCGAGTGAATCGTCGTCGATCCGGAAGTAACGCCTTTTTGGAGTTCCTTTCGGTTTGGCGGTGACACACCCAAAACGGCCGAGTTAACGCACTATACTTCTCGCCGTGAGGTGAAACCTGCTGCGGCTCGTTGTTGCGTTCGGCATCGGGGTCGCGCTCCCCATAAACGCCCCGAAAAGGCTCTTCGCGAATTGCAACGCCGCAGATTCGCACGATGCGAGATTGCGCTCGAGTTAAGCTTGCGGGGTCGCCGCTGCACTCGCTGATCGAAGCGCCGCCAGCGCGGAGCGCGGCTCGACCGCGACGCTATTGCGGTGATCCGCGAGATAGCGATGAACGTCAGAGATGACGACGGAGCCCTCGCCGACTGCAGACGCGACACGTTTCACGGAGTTGGAGCGCACGTCGCCGACGGCAAACATCCCGGGCACGCTGGTGGCGTATGGAGTACTCTCAAAGCCATCTTTACCGCCCGTCAGGATGAAACCCTTCTCGTCAAGCCGCACGGTGCCGAAGAGCCACCCGGAATTCGGTTCTGCGCCGATCATCACGAAGACACTTCCGATCGGCTTTACGGTCCGCTCGCCGGTCAAGCGATTTGCCCAGGTAACGCTCTCGAGAGAAGAATTGCCCTCGAGTTTCTCGATCTCGGAATTGGGGTAGAGCGTGATGTGAGACGAACTTTCGATGCGCGAGATGAGATATTGCGACATGCTGCTCGCCAGCGATTTACCACGGATGATGTGATGTACATGTTTCGCGATGCCCGACAGAAACATTGCAGCCTGCCCCGCAGAGTTGCCGCCCCCCACCACGATGACTTCATCGTCGCGACAGAGTAGTGACTCCATCGCGGTAGCCGCATAGTAAATCCCGCGGTTTTCAAACTGGCTATAGTTCGCCACCGAAAGTTTGCGGTATTGCGCGCCCGAGGCCACGACCACAGAGCGTGAGCGCACCGGAGCACCACCCGCCAGAGTTAGTTTGTGGACGCCATCGAGTTGCTCCGACGTGACTACATCTCTCGAGATGGCGAAGCGCACACCAAACTTCAAGGCCTGCAACTGGGCGCGGCTCGCGAGGCGCTGACCCGAGATCCCGGTCGGAAAGCCAAGGTAGTTTTCAATCTTGGAACTGGCGCCGGCCTG
>JBEKPO010000154.1:0-7985 GCA_049520675.1 Occallatibacter sp.
ACGGAGAGCCAGAACGAGGCTTCTCAAGGACTCGACACCAAATCTGCACTCGAGATCGCCCGCATCATCAACCACGAAGATGCGAAGGTAGCGGCGGCGGTCAAGAAGGCCCTTCCCGAGATTGCCCAAGTCATCGACCAGGTAGCGCGCAGCTTACGCGACGGCGGGCGACTCGTCTACATCGGAGCCGGTTCCAGTGGAAGGATCGCGGCACTCGATGCCTCGGAATGCCCGCCCACCTACTCCACCGCTCCTGGACAAGTGCAATACATCATGGCTGGCGGGCCTAAAGCCCTCGCCTCTGCCGTCGAGGTCAACGAGGATTCTGAAGAACTTGGCCAGCGAGACGTCGCACGCCGCCGGCCTACCCGCAAGGACGTGGTAATCGGCGTTTCGGCATCGGGCCGCACTCCTTATGTGGTCGCGGCCGTGGCCTACGCGCGGGCTCGTGGAGCGCGGACCGCGGCAGTGACCTGCAACCTGGAAACCCCCCTTGCAGAAGCAGCCGATATCACCATCGTGGCCGATGTGGGCGCTGAGGTGGTTTCCGGATCGACGCGCATGAAGGCCGGTTCCGCGCAGAAAATGATTCTGAACATGATCACCACCGGAGCCATGACTCGATTGGGCTATGTGTACGAAAACCTGATGGTGAACGTGCACATGCAGAACTCGAAACTAGTGGAGCGCGGCATCAGCATCCTGATGCGCGCCTGCAATATCGATCGCGCCACGGCTGTCGACACCATCAAGAGTGCCGGACGCAGCGTGCCTGTCGCTCTGGTGATGTTGAAGGCACGCGTGGATAAGCCCGAAGCCGTGCGGAGGCTGGCGAAATCCGACGGCAACGTGCGCCTCGCCATCGAAGACAATGTGATGGATCTGTAAGGCGAGGCTGCAGCAGGAGTCTTCACGTCGATGTCCGAAGCAAAGTTGGGAGTGATTTCCCCATGCTTCATCGTCTCGAACGTCGATCGCACGATCGCCTTCTACTGCGACAAGCTTGGATTTGAAAACCGATTCCAGCAGCCAGACCCGGATCCGTTTTTCGCCATCGTTGGCCGCGACAGAGCGCAGCTGTTCGTCAAGTCGGAGAAAAACGTGTTGCCGCAGCCCAACCGCAGCCGCCATGTCCATATGCGCTTGGACGCGTTTGTCTACGTTGAGGACCCCGATGCGCTTGCCGCCGAATTCGCCGGCCGCGGCTTGGACTTCAGCGCGCCGCTCGAGGACACTCACGACGGTCTGCGCGGCTTCGAGATTCGCGATCCTGACGGCTACGTATTGTTTTTCGGACGCCCCAGGTAGCCGGAACCCGTGAGCGGTGCCCGCGCGCAGGCGGCACTGCCTGTTCGCTTTCGGAGAGGCGCTTGACTACGTCTTACGGCAACACGCGTTGCAGGTGAAGGAACACGAGCAGCTCAAGTACAAGGCCAAACCCCAGCAGGATGATTCCCACCACCGCGATGATCTTTACTCTGCTGCTGAAGGCCTTCAGGTCTTCGAGCAGCTCCTGCTGTTCGAGGGTATTGCGGTCAGTGGCTTCGCGGACCATCTCCAGCCGGTCTTCAACGCGCTTTAGGGCGGAGTTCTGTTCCATCACCTGCTCGTGCAGGTTGCGATGCTGGGTCTGGATCTCGGCCAGGCTTTCCTGCAGAGGAGCCAGGTCGACTTTGGGCGAAGGCGGCGCGGGCTGCGGATGAGAACGCGGCGTCATCAAATTCGCCACTACGGTTGCAATATTCCCGTCGAGAAGAGGCAGAAGGCGCTGCACGATGGGTATGATCGAGCGGGCGACGTTGACTGCCCGTTGTATCCCCGACGAATCGTCGCCAGGCACCGCGCCGGGCAAGGCGCGCCCCGGCGCTATCGCGGGCCGGTTGGCGTCGCCGCCTATAGAAGTTTCCAATTGCCGGTGGCCGCCACCCATCGATAATGGCGAACCGACCGCGCGCATGCGGGTTTCCGTAGTCCGCGGCATCTCCTGGATCTTTTCTCTTACCTCGATTGGCTCAGGCTCGCTCATGAAACTCCCACTTTCCTCATGACGGGGGAATTCACTATTTATACCGGATTTCCGCATCGAATGGGAAATGCGGCACGATTTCCGAGCCCCCGCCGGGCCGCCCCGTGGTTCGAGTATTCTCAAACCCAGGAGATCGGCGTGAATCCAGAGATAGCCCATGCGTTGCGCCATGTGCAGCGGAACATTCTTGCCGGAATCATCACCATCGGTCCGCTTTTTGTCACCTACCTCATCTTTAGTTTTCTGTTTGAGACCCTGGCCAAGGCAGGCTTGCCGATGGTGCATTTATTTGAGGCGATCTTTCCATCGGATTGGTTCCAGTCGCCGTGGGTGCAGTCGATTCTGGCGATTTTGCTCACGCTCATCGTGCTCTATGTGGTGGGCAGAGTCACGTCTCTGGTCGTGGGGCGGCAAGCTTTCAGCCTGTTCGAATCGATGCTGGAACGATTGCCATTCGTGGCCAAGGTTTATACCTCGGTGAGGCAGCTCCTCGACACCATGATGGCTAAAAAGGAGTCGAGCCAGCGCGTGGTTCTCATCGACTTCCCGATTGTCGGCCAGAAAAGCATCGGATTCCTTACACGCACTTTGAGCGACACGGCCAGCGGCAAGCCCCTGGCTGCGGTGCTGGTGCCCAACGCCATCAATCCTACGTCTGCGTTCCTGCAGATTCTTCCCATAGAGCGCGTGATCGAAACGAATCTGACCATGGAACAGGCGATGAGCATGGTGATGACGGGTGGCGCGGTCGGCCCGGAGACAATTCAGTACTCTCAGGCCAGCGAGCCCGGAGCGGCAGCGTCAAGTGAAAAAAGCCTTGGGCTCTAACCAGCCACGGTTGAGTCGGCCGCTTCCTCTTGTTTGGCGACAACCTCACCGGCAAGCTCGCTCTCCAAAGCCACTTTGCGCAGGCTGATGTGCTCGAACTGAGCCCAGATCAGGCCCACGGGAACAACGCCCAGAAAAGTAACGAGAAGCAGCGTCGTGGCGCACGCTGTGGCCGCCTCAGCTCCCGCACCAAGAATCCCCGAGATCGCCACGGCTACCAGGCCGATCTGCGAGAACCAGCCGATCACCGGCAGTTGAATCACGCTGGCGGTTCCACTTGCCACCATCAGCAGCACACACTTGGGAGCCGTAAGGGCCGACAAATCGGGGAAGGCTCTGCAGGTTACGAAGTAGGCAAAAGTGATCAGCAGCCACATGCTCAGCGAGGTTCCGGTGACCGCTGCAAAGTCGCCAAATGAGCGCATGGTATCGAGGCCGGAGTGGAACTGGCGGATCTTTGAAGCCACGGCGTGGCCGAGGTTCTTTGAGACCAGCCCCAACCCCTTTTCAAAGATTTGCGCGACGGCGCCGCCGGCCAGGCGAACGGCGACGAGGAAGAGGGTTCCAAAAAGCGTGAGGCAAAGCCCTCCGAAGCGCGCGATGAAAAGTGCGAGATTCTGATGGTGCGGAACGAGCCGGGCGATTGGACCGCTATGCGCCGTGGCATGGAGCAGCTGATCGCCGGGAACCCAGATCATCGCGACCGAAAAAATCAGCGCCATGGATCCTGCGTCGAGGAGCCGCTCGACAATGTAAACGGCGATTTGTGAACCAAGCGAGAGCCCGGTTTTTCGAGCGACGAGAAAAGGGCGAACCGGGTCGGCTACGCGGCCAATTAATGCCACCGCGGTAAAGCCGATGACCTGCGTGCCGAGAAGCGAGAGCGTCGAGACTCTCTGCTCGTGGCGAATCAGCAGGCTCCAGCGAAAGGCGCGGAAAACAAAGCCGATATAGATGCACGCAGCGCCAACGGCGATGAGACGCCAGTCAGCTCGGGCAACCTGAGCAGAAAAAACATGAAAGTCAAAGTGAATCCGGGTGCGAGCCCAAAAGGCCAGGGCGATGAGCGCCGCAAGCACGACCAGGCCCAAAATCCATTGGCTTTTCTTCAAGCGATCTCCGAGCCGTTCCTGCTCTCCTTGAGTGTATGCTAGGGCCCGCACCGGTCCATGCGCCCAATTCCGGCCTTGACTCCGATGCGTCCCATAGTTGCAAACCTGGCGGTTCGGCCTGGGAATTTGACATCCAGATCAGCCTTCTTGCTTGGAACGGGCCCAATCGCTCATCACACGAACCGCCAGGGGCAGATTGCCCACCTGGCAATGCGCCTGAGCCTGCTCGGCTCGAGTGAAAACTCGCAACGTCGTACTGCGGGTCGAAGTCAAGAGACGGTCTTGCATCCCAAGTTGGTCGATGGGAATAAAGTGATCGTCTTCACCGGCCATCAACAAAACATCCTGCGTCACCAGATGAGAAATATCGCGCGTGTGGTACGCTCGCGCGGCCTCAATAGCCCTTGCGGTTGTCGGGGCTCCGAATGCCAGCATCCCTTGTGTTTGCATCCATTGCTGCTGCAGGTTGTTCCGCGCCACACTCTTGGCTCCCCGATTAATGATGGAACGCGCACCCAGCGCCAAAAGCACTTCCAGGCCGGCTGCAATGGCTTTTGGCTGCTGATACAGCGTCACGCGATGCAGATCGGCGAGTACGTCGAAGGCAACCACCCGCCTGATACGTGGCTCAAAGGCGGCGGCCCGCAGCGCGAGGCATCCTCCCAGGGAAATCCCCACCACCGTCACATCGTTCAGGTTCAGGGCATCGAGAACCGCGCCCACCGGACCGTGCCAATGCGGAGTGAAGGGCACTTGTTGATCGTGAAGAACCGTTCCCTGCCCCGGACCATCGAACGCGACCACATGCCACCCCTGACGGCCAAGCTGAGTGAACGCGGGAAAGAAATCCTCGATATAGCTGTCGAATCCGCCGAAGATGACAACGGTGCGTCCGGAATTCTCGACGCCAAGCTCCCACACAGGCAGGCGGGCATTCTGGTAAAGGACTTCGCGCCGCGCGCTCTCGTGGACACCGTTTGCCGCGCGCAGCATGGGCAGCAATCGCCGCCGCAAGGGCATCTTTCTGGGGTCGCCGGGTGGCATAAAGAACTCGGCAGCGCGGAAATGGAGCGCGGCGTGAAACGCCCTTCCGTCGGCGTCGGCTCGTTCTCCCAACAAAGCAAAGATCGAACACCACGCGTCGTAATTCTTGAACTGATCCAGAAACGGCCGCACGTCCTCAAGCCAGCGCGGTCCGCCGAACCCCGCCCAACGATTGAGCTGAAAGTTCAAATGACGATCGGGATGCAGCTCGTGCCATCCGACGAAGAGATCGGGATCGCAGGTCATTTCTGAACATCATGGCACATGGTTTTCATCCTGCTGTCGCCGGGAGATTCTCAGGGCCTGAAGTTTGCGACATCAACCACCGGTCATCCTGAGCGAGTGTTGGTGCGTTTTTCGCGCCAAAACGAGTCGAAAGCCTGCCCTGAGCGAAGGTCGCGCAAGCGACCGTAGTCGAATGGGGACCTGCATTTGGGGCTTCAAGTGAAGCAACAATCTTCGGATTCAACCACATTAGTGAGGCTGCGCCGCGCGCTTGGCCAGTGCTTCTCGTGCCAGCACACGGCGGTTGAATTCGTGAATGACGCGGGCGATGTATGCGTGGGTTTCGGCGTAGGGAGGAATACCGTGGTACTTCTCCACCGCAGCCGGTCCGGCGTTGTAGGCGGCAAGAGCAAGGGCCAGGTTGTCGCGATAGCGGACGAGCAGAGCGTCGAAATATGCTGATCCACCGCGTACGTTCTGATCTGGCTCGAAACTGTCCTGGACGCCGAGATCGGCAGCAGTCGCCGGCATCAACTGCATCAGGCCTTGCGCTCCGGCGCGGCTTACGGCGCGCGAGTTTCCATCGCTTTCGGCCTTCACCACGCTGGCCAGTAGATCGACATCGATGTTGTGCTCGCTTCCCGCGCGCGTAAGCATCTCACGTATGTCCGCCGGCGTCAGCTTTGCGGGCGGGTTGGGCGCGGCCGTCGCAGGGGCCGCTGCGGCAGGCGCATCGGGCACGACTTCATACGAAACGATCTCCGCCGGCGCGAAATCGATGTAGTTGTCTTCAGCGGCGCTCAGATAAAGCCGCACTCGTCCCTCCACCGGGGCATGGTGGTCGCAGCGCATGGCGAAGCCGTTGGTCAAGGTGACCAACTCGGCAGCATACGATGACCTCGCCGAGCCGGCGAGAGCCGCGAGCACTGCAAATGCCATGATGAGCCGAGCGCGCACCTTGAGTCCCTGGCGGAATTCTCTCATGATTTTGTCGCCACTGCTTGCCTCGCCAGTATCCTTTCAAGCACCACCGCAACACCGTCGTCGTTGCTCGACGGCGCCTGCTTCCACCCGCGCATTTTGGCCATGGTGCGAAGCTCCTGCGCCGCATTGGCCATGACGATTCCCTGCCCTGCCCACTCCAGCATGTCGACGTCGTTCCAGTTGTCGCCGATGGCCATGGTTTCTCTGCAATTGATGCCGAGACGCGAAGCGAGACGCTCAAGTGCCCAGCCCTTGGAGACTCCCGGAGGCAGGATGTCGAGGATCGACAGATCGCGCGCCGGATATTCTGTCCGCGCGCTCTCGCACTCCGCTGCCCACTCGCTCGTCTTCAGTGCCTCCTCAGCTTGGCGCATCCGGCTCACCGAGCCCGCCGCCATGCCCTGAATCGGATCGTTTCCATCCACGAACGCCAGCTCCAATGGTTTAATCACCTCAATCGAGTTGCGATTGGCTTCAACCCATAGGGCGATGCGTCCGTGGGCCTGCTCGAGCTCTTCGAGAACCAATTCGCCCCTGCCCGGACGATCGAATGTGAAAACGACCACTCCGAAAGGACGGAGCAGGCCGCACAAACCCCGCGCCGCCCGCGCGCTCAAATGGCAGGTGTCTACTGTCTGCCCGCCGAGCGTGCAGGTCACTGCTCCATTGGACGTAATCAGAGGCGTGTCCGCTCGCAGGCCGAGGTTTTCGAGGATTGGTGTCGTGTATGCGGCACGGCGGCCAGTGGCGATCGCGACCGTGATTCCCGCCCCCTGTGCTGCACATAGCACCCGCGCATTGCGCTGGCTGATGGCCTGCGAAGCGGCCGGCAAAAGCGTGCCGTCCATATCGATCGCCACCAGGCGAACCGGAGGGTGCATGAAATCAGTCTACGGTGTCTAAGAGCAGAGATTAGAAAAGCAGGGACCAAGAGAACGGGGGAACAAGGGAACAAGAAGGCGGCAGCCAGGAATATGCGGTAGTCTTTCGCTATGGAACGCATCTGCAGCCAGTGTCACGCGGTGATCGCTCAAAGCACGAAAGTGGATTGGTGTCCCGCGTGTGGGGGAGCAATTTTGGAGCGCGAGGTCACGCAGGCTTTGCTGGACGTAAATGGGCCAGCGGCGGAAGTCGACCATCGGGGTATTTTGTTGCCCCGGCGGCACGCGCTCGGCGGGATTATCACGCCTCAGTGAGCGGGACTGGCGATTAGCTTGGGCCCTTGGTCTCACCTTCGGGCTCTGCTTCGGTCCCCGGCTCAATTAAGGACTGACGCGGCACGATCCAGGCAATCACAGTTTTGCGCTCGCATAAAAGGATTGTTTCTCCTGCCCTCAGCCACGGCAGCCACAATTTGGGAGTTCGGAGCTGACTGAGAGTAATTGAGCGCATTGATCGAGACTCCTTACTGTCCTATCGGCAGTTATGGCCCGTGCGGGAGTAAAATTTTGGGATGCCGTGTGCAGTAATCTCGTCTTTCATTCAGATCTTTCAGGGCATGCTGACGCCCGTGATTGCCGGAATTGCTGTCTACGTCGCCTACGAGCAGTGGAGGGTAAACAAGCGAAAGTATGATCTCGACCGATATGAGCGAAGGCTCCGAATATATCAGCGCGTCGTTGAGATGATTCGTCTCATCGTGAAAGACTCCAAGGCGGAAATCCAGGACATTCTGAAATTCGGCGCGGACACTGCCGAGGCGGACTTCCTATTCCCAGACGAGATTTCCGAGTACATCAACGAAATCTATACTCACGCTGCTAGGC
>JBEKPO010000155.1:0-7857 GCA_049520675.1 Occallatibacter sp.
TTGTTCACGATCTTGATCATGCCGCCGCCCACCAGCTTCTTGTACTTCACCAGCGCCAGGTCCGGCTCGATGCCCGTCGTGTCGCAGTCCATCATGAAGCCGATGGTGCCCGTCGGCGCCAGCACCGTCACCTGCGAGTTGCGGAATCCGCAGCGCTCACCGTAGAGCAACGCCATGTCCCAGCTCTCGCGGCTGGCGTCGATCAGCGCCTCCAGTTGCGGCACCATGAACGGCTCGCCGCTCTGTTTCGACTTGCCGATGTTGTTCACCTCGGCGCGATGCATGCGAATGACGTCGAGGAACGGCTCCCGATTGACATAAAACCCGGGGCACGCTCCCCCCTGGCGCTCCACCGACGCGGTCAGCGGTGTTGCCGAGCTCAACGGCGGGCAGGTCGCCGCAATCACCGCGGACTGCAGATACGCCTGTCCGCACATGATCGCCGTCAGCGCTGCCGCCAGGTCGCGTCCGGCTTCGGAGTCGTATGGCAGCCCGAACGCCATCAGCAATGCACCCAGGTTGGCATAGCCCAACCCCAGAGGCCGGTAGTCGTGCGAGTTCCGTGAGATCGCTTCGGTCGGATATCCCGAGTTGTCGACAAGGATCTCCATCGCCGTGATGATGACCGAGATCGCATGCCGGTACGCTGGAATATCGAACGTTCCCGCCGGCGTAACAAACCGCATCAGGTTCAAGCTCGCCAGGTTGCACGCCGAGTTGTCCAGGAACATATACTCCGAGCACGGATTCGACGCATTGATCCGCGCCGAGTTCTTCGACGTGTGCCACTTGTTGATCGTGGTATCGAACTGCATGCCCGGATCGCCGCACAGCCAGGTCGACTCGGCGATCTTGTGCATGATCTCGCGCGCCTTGTAGGTCTTCACCGGCTCGTGGCCCTTCACCGTGTACGTGGTGAAGTCGCCATCGCTCTCATAAGCGCGCATAAATTCATCACTGACCCGTACCGAATTATTCGCGTTCTGGAAGAAGATCGACGAAAAAGCCTCCGAATCGGGGCCCGAGCCGTCATAGCCTGCCTTGATCAGCGTGTAGGCCTTGGCCTCTTCCTTCGACTTGCACTCGATGAAATCGACAATGTCGGGATGATCCACGTTCAGGATCACCATCTTGGCTGCGCGCCTCGTCTTGCCGCCGCTCTTGATCACGCCCGCAAACGCGTCGAAACCGCGCATGAAGCTCAACGGCCCGCTCGCCTGCCCGCCGCCCGATAGCAGCTCCATTGAGCCGCGCAGAGATGACAGATTCGTTCCCGTTCCCGAGCCCCACTTGAACAGCATGCCCTCGGTCTTGGCCAGCGTCAGAATCGAATCCAGCGAGTCGTCGACCGCGTTGATGAAGCACGCCGAGCACTGCGGATTCCTGTAGCCCGTCGCCGAGTACTGCACGCCTCCCGTCACCGGATCCCAGTGCCAGTTCTGCCCGTCCGCCTCCGGCTCCAACCGGTCGCAGCCCACGTTGAACCACACCGGCGAGTTGAACGCCACCTTCTGCGTCAACAGCATATGAACAAGCTCATCGTGAAAGATTCTGGCGTCGACGGGCGTGGCGAAGTAGCCGCCGGCCATTCCCCAGTCCCGGGCTGTCTCGGCGACGCGCGCCACAAGTTGCCTTACGCCGGTCTCCCGCTCGGGCGTGCCCAGTTGGCCGTGCAGGTACTTCGAAGCTACGATGTTGGTCGCCGTCATCGACCAGTCAAGCGGAACCTCCACCTCCTTCTGTTCGAAGATGGTGTTGCCCTTGGTGTCGGCAATCGAGGCGGTCCGCCGCTCCCACTGGACCTCCTCATAGGGAGAAACATCCTCCCTCGAAAAACGGCGGGCAAAGGTCAGGCCTTCCCCCGAATTTGTGGTGGCTTGAAAGGCAGCGCTCGAAGCCTGAACTTGAACCTCGTTCATCGGATTCCTCTCTCCCTGATCGAAAAAATCGGTGAAAATAAGCCGCCCTTCCGGCGCGCGCGCCGGCAGCCTGGGAAGCCTGCATCTAGCTGAAAACAACGGGAAACGGGGGTTTAAGAAATGCCGCGAGCTCTGTTACTTCTCACCGGCCGTCCGGCGCGTACATACACCGTTTTCTCTTTACGGTCCGTTTCTTCAGCGGTCCCACCTTTCAGATGCGTCATGGTGCTGCGCTGGGCAGCTTTCTCGCGGAAAAACCGCCTGCTGCAGGGGATCCTGCTGCACCCGAATGTGAAACCGTTGTTAAGCCGCAGATGAAAAAATACCGCTCTCTATGGTGCGTGTCAACAATAAACCACAACATCTTGTATTTTATCGTCATTTCACGCACCTCCCCTCTAAACACGGTCAATCGCCTGTGGAAAGTCGCGGGCGGCCTTGTTTCGTGCGGCTTTTGTCAGTCCGGATGCACCAAAATCGGTGAAAATCGAGCCTCCCGGCGCCTTCAGTCACCGATTCCCAGCGTATTCCCGCAATGCCACCCTCACAAGGCGCAAGAACAGTGCAGTCTCAGTGGTTTTCTTGTGCAGATGTGGACAATGGGGATGAATCTCGCTAAACGCAAATCGGCCCCGCGCACCTTCGCACGCGAGGCCGACTGTTCTTTCCACAGTTACTCTGCTCGATCGCGGCTCCTACAGCTCACAGCCTGCAATCAGTTGCTCGACTTTGTGTCAATCCTCATTCCATAAAATGATCTCCACACGAAGGACACCGAGACCAGGAAAAACGCGATTGCCAGCCCGAGGGCGAGCCCCGGGTTGTTCTTGCTCAGCGTCACCGCCAGCTCCACGGCGAGCAATCCAAACAGGGTCGTAAATTTGATCACCGGGTTCATCGCCACCGACGAGGTGTCTTTGAATGGATCGCCGACGGTGTCGCCGACTACGGTTGCATCGTGCAGGGGCGTCCCCTTTTGTTTCAGGTCGACTTCGACGACCTTCTTCGCGTTGTCCCATGCCCCGCCGGCATTCGCCATGAAGATTGCCTGGTAAAGGCCGAAGATCGCAATCGAGATCAGGTAGCCGATAAAGAAGAACGGCTCAACGAACGCGAACGCAAGCGTAGCAAAGAAGACGGCGAGAAAGATGTTGAACATGCCCTTCTGCGCATATTTGGTGCAGATTTCGACTACCTTCTTACTATCAGTGACCGAGGCCTTTTCCACACCTTCCAATTTGATGTGCTTCTTGATGTACTCGACCGCGCGATAGGCGCCCGTGGTCACGGCCTGCGTCGAAGCGCCGGTGAACCAGTAGATCATGGCTCCGCCGGTGATCAAACCGAGCAGGAATGGCGCGTGCAGCAGCGAGAGATTCTCTTGGCCAACGGTCAGTCCGTGGGTCAGGGCCATGATGATCGAGAAGATCATGGTGGTTGCGCCGACCACGGCGGTGCCGATCAGCACCGGCTTGGCCGAAGCCTTGAAGGTGTTGCCGGCTCCGTCATTGGCTTCGAGCAGATGCTTTGCCGCTTCGAACTTCACGTCGATGTTGTAGTCCTTCTTCAACTCCGCTTCGATGCCGGGAACATTTTCGATCAGCGAAAGCTCGTAAATGGATTGAGCGTTGTCGGTTACCGGCCCGTAGGAATCCACGGCGATCGTCACCGGTCCCATGCCCAGGAAGCCGAAAGCCACCAGGCCAAACGCGAAAACGGCCGGCGCCAGCATAAGGCCGGCCATGGAATCGCCGGTCGAGAAGAAATAACCCAGGGCCATGAGCGCGACCATGCTCAGTCCCAGCCAGTAGGCCGAGAAGTTGCCGGCCACGAACCCCGAAAGGATACCCAGAGAAGCGCCACCTTCCTGCGCTGATTTGACGACCTCTTTCACGTGGGCCGATTTGGTTGAGGTGAAGATCTTGACTAGCTCGGGAATGATGGCGCCTGCCAGGGTTCCGCAGGAAATGATCGAGGCCAGCTTCCACCACAGCGTTCCGTCCCCAAGATCGGGAATCATCATGTACGAGACGATGAAGGTCAGGGCGATCGAAACGATCGACGTAATCCAAACCAGCGAGGTCAAGGGCGTCTCAAAGTCCATTTCGTCGGCGTTGGCGTACTTGGCCTTGGCGATGGCGCCATTGAGAAAGTACGCTGCCGAGCTCGATACCAGCATGGCCACGCGCATCACGAAGATCCACACCAGCAGTTGCACCTGCGTGGTGGGGCTCTTGACTGCGAGCAGAATGAAGGTGATGAGAGCTACGCCGGTCACGCCGTAGGTTTCAAAGCCGTCGGCCGAGGGACCAACCGAGTCGCCCGCGTTGTCCCCCGTGCAGTCCGCGATGACACCCGGGTTGCGCGCATCGTCTTCTTTGATCTTGAAGACGATCTTCATCAGGTCGGAGCCGATGTCGGCGATCTTGGTAAAGATGCCGCCGGCAATACGCAGAGCCGCGGCGCCCAGCGACTCGCCGATGGCGAAGCCGATGAAGCAGGGGCCCGCATAAGCCGCCGGGACGAACAGAAGGATGCACAGCATGATGAGCAGCTCGATCGAGATGAGCGCCATGCCGATGCTCATGCCCGCCTTGAGCGGAATGGCCATGCAGGGATACGGTTTGCCGCGCAATCCGGCGAAGGCCGTCCGCGAGTTGGCAAAAGTGTTGACGCGAATGCCGAACCACGCCACGCCGTAGCTGCCCCCGATGCCGACCAGCGAGAACGCCAGAATAATCGGAAGCGTAACCGCAACATTTCCTACCGGGGCTAGGACGCCGAAGTAGAGCGAGATGATGACCGCGATGAAAATCCAGAGCAGAAGAATGAACTTACCCTGCGTTACCAGATAGGTCTTGCAGGTCTCATAGATCAGCTCGGACATTTCGCGCATGGTGCGATGCACAGGCAGGTTCTTCAACTGCACGTAGATCGTCAGGCCGAATAACAGGCCGCCGCCGCAGAACAGCAATCCGATCATCAGCAGTGCGTGTCCGTTCAGGCCGAAAAAGTGGTCGAACGTGACGGTCGTCAGATCCGGCAGCGTCAGATTGGCTTCGCCTCCGCCTGCATGTTCCGTTTGTGCGCAGGCGATGGCGGGCGCCAACAGGCCTACCAGGGCCGCCGCGCTTTTGTACCGCCGCTTCAGAAAGGCTATAGCGCCTCCACCGATGGCCGCCGAAATTTTAGCCGGCGTGCCCACGCCGGAACCGGCCGCTTGGCGCGCCAAAATCGACGCAATCATGAGCGATATCACGCTCGCACCAAGAAGAAACTCCCCATTGATTACAGTCACATCTCCTCCAAATTACAGGTTGTGATGCCGAATGACGATCGGCAATGAAAACAGACCTCACCCTGACCCCAGGGAAACTGCCTCGGGAAGGCTATCATCCGGATACTCCCCTGTCGAGTGACTGCTATCACGGCGTCTATCGGGCCTTTCCCGATTGCGGACGCATCTGAAATCTGCGCATGTAAAGTACTGGTCAGGGAGGAATTTTGCCAAGGTAGTTCTCTCCGCCCGTAGCGTCTTGCTTGCGTAGTGTTGGCGGCGCAAGCCGTCACCAGTTTTTTCCGTTGATCGGGCGCATCCCGCTGTGCTATACAAGGCTGAGATTTTTGCTTCCTCGCTTGCTTATCTTCTTCAGTAAATCTTCATATTTCTCTTGAGGAAACCAGTCCCCCCATTGTTCGGCTGGATCGACTCAGCTCGCCCACCCTCTCGGCGAAGGGAGAATTTGCCTTGCGAAACTACCCGGTGGTTCTATTCGTGCCTTGCATTCTTCTCGCCGGCTGCGCATCCGCCCCGGTCCTGACTTCAAATTCAACTCCAACCGGATTGGTTCGCGGCGCGGCCATCTCCGGCAGGGTACACGGCGGCCAGAGCGCGATCTCCGGCGCGCACGTCTATCTCCTTGCGGTCAATAACACCGGCTACGGAGGCCCTGGCATTCCCGCGTCGGGCAGCAACGCTTCCGTCTCGCTGCTTACCACAGGCAGCGGCCAGGACAGCATCGGCTACTACGTCACCACCGCTTCCGACGGCTCCTTCTCAATCAGCGGCGATTACACCTGTCCCTCGTCTTATGCAATTCCCTATCTCTACGCAGCGGGCGGCAACGCAGGCTCCGGGAATAATTCGGCCATCACCCTGGTGGGTCCGGTCGGCAGCTGCCCCACCTCTTCCGAATACGTCATCGTCAACGAGGTCACGACGGTTGCGGCGGTGTATGCCTTCGCGGGATTTTCCAGCAGTCCCATTAATGTGTCGAGTTCCAACACTGCACTGGCGGGCACCGGCCTGAGCAATGCGGGGACGACACTAAACAACCTGGTCAAAGCCAGCACCGGTGTGGCCAACACCACCACCGCCGGAGGCAACGGCACCGTCCCACAGAGTACGATCGACACCCTGGCCAATATCCTGGCCGCCTGCATCAACTCCTCCGGTTCCACTTCCATGCAATGCAGCACGCTGCTGAACAATGCCGAGAACGGCACCACCCCGGCGCCCGACACCGCCACGGCCGCACTCAACATCGCCCATAATCCCGGCGCAAATGTCGGCAATCTGTTCGGCTTGCAAGCCGCGAGCGCCCCTTTCATTCCCGATCTGCCTTCCATGCCTAACGACTTCACCATTGCCATCGCCTTTACCGGAGGAGGAATGGAAATACCCTACGATGTCGCGATTGACGGCAGGGGCAATGTCTGGGTCGCCAATCAGGCCGGCAAGTTGTTGAGTGAGCTCACCCCCGGCGGCACACCGGTATCGGCCACCGGCTATAACGGCGGCGGATTGAACACCTCCTACGCCATAGCCGTCGACAGCGTCGGCAATGTCTGGGTCGCTGGTAACGAATCCGCAAATACGAATGCAACCCTCAGCGAATTCAATTCGTCGGGTTCGCCCTTGTCCGGTTCTGGCTTCACTGGCGGCGGCCTTAACACCCCGCGCGGCATGACCATCGACAAGAGCGGCAACATCTGGATTACCGACAGATACACTACCGAATTCGGTCTCAGCGAATTCGACTCAAGCGGCTCTTCGGTCGCCGGCTCTCCGTTCATCGGCGGAGGAATCTCTTATCCATGGGGCATCGCGGCAGATCTGTCCGGAAATCTCTGGGTCGCCGACAGGTTTACAACCGGCGATGCGTATGGGACCGACCTCAGCGAATTCACCGCCTCGACTGGCGCTGCCAACTCGCACTCTCCCATTACAGGTGGGGGGCTCGGTCAACCAGTCGGCGTTGCCGTTGACGCCTCTGGCAACATCTGGGTCAGCGACCAGACCAACTCAAACGACATCTCGACAGACGAGGGAGCAGCTCTGTCCGAATTCAATTCTTCAGGTACAGCCATCACCGGGGCCGACGGCTATACCGGCGGCGGCATGACTGAGCCGGACCACATTGCCATCGATGGCGCCGGCCGCGTCTGGGTTGCCGATTACGCGAGCAGCAGCATCTGCGAGTTCAGTTCCAGCGGCACAGCCATCTCCGGCGGGAGCGGCCACGGCTATAGTTATGGAACCGGCCTCCTAGGCGAACCCTGGGGCCTCGCCATCGACCTGTCTGGAAACCTCTGGGTGCCAGTTCAGTCGGGCGGCTCAAACGCCATCGTCGAATTCGTCGGTGTCGCCGCGCCGGTCGTCACCCCCTTGGTCGCCAATCTGCTCACTCCTTACGGCGGTCACGCTGTGAATTTGCCGTGAATTGCGGTGGCCCGTCCCACTCCCCTCAGCCAGGCCTTGGCCTGCGGGGCAGATCCAGGTTCTGGGTGGCTGGGGCAGCGCAACGTTTGGGCAACACAACAATCTTGGATTCGAGGACTGCATGATCATGAAACGAACTCTCCTTACCCTGGGCTTTGCGCTCGTGCTCTTCGCTGCTCTGCCCCTGCGCGCGCAAAACGGCTGCGTCGACTCGCC
>JBEKPO010000156.1:0-7758 GCA_049520675.1 Occallatibacter sp.
AAGTTTGCGGATGTAACCGCCAAGGCGGGCCTCGCAGATTCAGGTTTTCCCGCCGGCGCCGTTTGGTTCGACTACGACAACGACGGCAGGCTCGATCTGTTTGTCGCGCATTACGTCGATTGGTCGCAGAAAACCGACCAGTTCTGTTCGCTCGACGGCAAGCACAAATCGTATTGCACGCCTGAAGCCTACAAAGGAGAAAGCTCGCGGCTCTTTCACAATCTCGGCAACGGAAGATTTGAGGACGTGACCAAACGAGCCGGCCTGTACGATCCCAATGGAAAGTCACTCGGCGTGGCGCTGCTGGATTACGACAACGATGGCTGGATCGATCTCTTCGTATCAAACGATACGGCGGCCAACAAGCTCTACCACAACAATCGCAACGGCACGTTCTCTGAAGCGGGCTTTGCCGCCGGTGTTGCCTTCAGCGATGCGGGCCGCGCACGCGCAGGCATGGGCACAGATGCCGGGGACTACGACAGCTCAGGCCGACAGAGCTTGGTGATCGGCAATTTCACCGACGAAAGCATCGCGCTCTACCACAACGATGGGTCGGGCCTCTTCAGCGATCAATCGGTGAGCGCGGGCATAGTCTCGCCGTCGGCGCAGTCGCTTACCTTCGGCTGCTTTTTCTTCGACTACGATCTCGATGGTCGTCTCGATATTTTTGCCGCAAACGGCCACGTTGCCGACGACATCGGCGTCGTACGTCCGAACCTTCATTACGCCGAACCCCCGCTGCTCTTCCATAACAAAGGGCAGGGCAAGTTCCAGGATGTTTCTGCCGATGTTGGCCCTGCGCTGCGCCGCACGATGGTTGCGCGCGGCGCAGCCTACGCCGACTTTGACAACGACGGCGATCTCGATGTGGTTGTCACCACCAACTACGGCCCTGCGCATCTTTTCCGCAACGAAAACGGCAATCGCAACGACATGTTGCGGCTCAAGCTCGCGGGCACAAAGTCGAATCGCGACGCGATCGGGGCGAGAGTCACGCTGACCGCGGGTGGCGGAATGCGGCAGATGGCGATGGTCAAGTCGGGCTCAAGCTATCTCTCGCAGAGCGAGCTTGCGCTCACCTTCGGACTCGGGAGACCAGGCGGCGTGAGTGAGGTCAATCTGGAAATCGCCTGGCCGAGCGGGCGCAAGGAATCACTTAGCCATGTTAAGCCGGATCAGTCTCTCGTCATCGAAGAAGGGAAGGGTATTGTTTCGGCTCATCCAATCGCATTCACTCCGAAGTCTGAGCCATAGCGGCGCGAACCGAGGCCGGCCCGCACGCAAAGCCACACCGCTTGTGCAGCGCCTGCACTTCATCACGGCTGGAGTCGAGCTTCGCAGCCGCATTCAGCATGTCATCGGCGTCAACCGGGTACCAATTTCGCCGCTCAGGGTTGCCCAGGCCAGCGACGTTAATCGGTTCGATTGCCTCATGAATCCGGGCGACGAACGCCTCCGTTTCCGCATTGGAGAGTCTTTGTCTTGCTCGGGCGCAGATTTCCTCGCAGGCCGACCCAAACTCCGGATGCGTGCAGAGAAGAAACGAGGGCGCGAGTTGCGGCTTCAGCAGCCTTCGCGCCGCCTCGGCGAAGCTCGCCGCTGCGAAATAGAGCTGCGTGAGCTCGACAAACACTTCAAACCGATTCATGTTCGCGTAAAGCGCTCCAATGAGTCGCGACGTCGCCAGCAGTTCCCGATCGGTTTGTTGCGCGTAGTCTCGCAGCCGCGATCCAAAATGCTCCATGCCCCACTCGTTTTCGATGATCTCAGCAAGACGCGCGACGCCGAGCAGTGTAAGCGGAAAGCCCGTAGAGAGCAGTGGGTCGACAAAACCCGCGGCCGAGGGAAGCAATGCCCAACGCTCGCCAACGATTGCAGAACTGCGGAAGGCGAGCCGGGGCATGTAAGTAAACGGCCGCTCGGGACGCGCGTTGGCGAACTGCGCCCTCAAAGCCGGAATGCAGTTGAGCAGCCGCCGCCACGCTGCCGCGCCCTCTTGAAAACCGAACTGCGCCGCAATCTCGTCCGTTGCCGCCACGCCCGCGCTTGTCAGGCCGTTGTTAAATCTGAGAACCCATATCCATCCGCCGTCAAAGACGTGATGGACAGCGGCGTCATCAATCGGAAACGGCGGCTGGCCGTCGATGCGGCTAAACTCCGTATTCTCCAAACGCTGCACGCCAGAGAAGTGGCTGTATAGGCTTTGCGTAGCCGGATAATCGGGAAGGAAACTTTCTCGCAATCCTAGGGCGCGATGCAGAAACCCGCGCGGACCCGTGGCGTCGACGACAAACCGGGCGCGAAACACCACGCGATCACCGTCACGTTCGCCGCGCAGCCAGACCCCGTCGGTTTCATCCTCGCAGCCTTGCAGCGTAACGCGGTCGAAGTAGTCGACGCCCAGCTTCGCAGCTTCCTTCACGAGGAAGTAATCGAAATCGGCGCGATACCAGTGCGTGTCAGAGATTTCGTCATGCGGGCTTGCAGCCACAAGCAATTGGTCCCGATGTTCGTGATCGCAGGATGGCGCGCCGCCGAGCACATGATGATGAAACGTGAAACCTCGCTTGAGCCCGCAGGCAATCTCAGGATGCGCGCGTTGCCAGCTCCCCCACTTGGCCAGCGGCTTAAGCGCCGGTAGATCGTAGCGCACGCACAACTCTTCAAAAAGGAGATTCGCTAGCGGCGTCGACGACTCGCCGATCACCACGCGCGGATGCGTGTCCTTCTCGATTAGAACCGCGGAATGCCCGAGCCGGCGCGTAATCATCGCGAGCAGCGAGCCTGCGAAGCCTGAACCAACCACCGCGATGTCGTAATTCGGGTTCATGCTTCGGCGTTACACAGGTCGCAGCCGACCGCCTTGAAGACTCTCTGCTCAAGATTCATGCGTCGCAACTGCGCAACACGCAGCTCGCCGCAAGCCGGGCAACCCGCCCACGTGTTTGCATTCCAGAGATCGGCAAAGACCGGGCCCTTCTTGAGCAAGATGCCTCGCTCAGCAGACGTTTCAAGGGTTCGCAGTGCAGGCGGCGAGAAATCGCCGGCGGCAGCGAACTCCTCCATGGCGCCGTTGCCGCCCCGCGTGGGAATTAGCGTCGCGGTAGTCGCACCGTACTCGAACGCGAATTCCAGCGAACGCACCGCCCACTCAACTGCTTCTTCCTCTCGCATAAAAGGCGGCTTCACAAGAATAAAGGCGCGCAGATCGATCTCGTTCTCCCGCAGAAACCGCGCTGACTCCGCAAACATTTCCAACGTCATGCGCTTATTGAGCCGCTCCAGCACCTCGCGATGCGCCGTCTCGAGCCCCATCGCAACTTCGAGTCGCCCTCGAATCAAATCCCTGAACCGAAGGCATGTATCTGCCACCAGCGCCGGATGGCACTCGACTATCACGCGCTCGAATCCATCGAGACGCCGCGCAATTGCTTCGTAGTCTCCTGGCGGGATGGCGCGAGGATCAAAGAAACTTCCGCTGTTATAGAGTTTGATCTGGCGCGCATCGGGCAGGCGCTCCAGCGCGTAGTCAATCTGCTGCGGGATCGCGCCGGCCGGAACAGTCTCCGTAGTTGTATTGCGCCACAGATCGCACATCACGCAGCGCCACGGGCACTCGCGATTGGTCAGGAAAACAGTCGCCGTGGGTACGATTTCGCCTGCGGCGTTTCGCTCGTCTTCGACCAGGTATGCGTTGGGAAAGCGGGGGTCGACGGCATTGCGCGCCCCCCTGCGGGCGAGAATCCACTCATCGCGCTCGTGAGCGGCTTGCGGATAGGCAGATCGCGGGGGAAGCATCACTCGTAGAGCGAAAGGAACCGATTGCGGTACTCAGCTTCGCGGTAGGGCAGCCGCTGCCGCAGCGAATCCTCAGAGAGAGCGCCATGCTGAAAGCGCCGCTTGGCAAAAACCGGCATCTTCATCCCCGTCGCAGCCTCGACCCCGCGCGAAACGACCTCGCCCTTCAACGCGTAGAGACGTTCCACGTCGTAGTTTGTCAGCTCCTCGAACGGAATCGCCTCGGCAACGGCAATCACGCCCGGCATGGTGTAGGGGCTGAACCCGTTGAAGCCATAGCGGCGCGCGGCTGCATACGTGCGCACATACGAGCGGCTCAGTCCTCCGCTGTAGGTGAGCGAGTGCTTGATCTTCCCCACGCCCCAGCCCTCCTGATACAGCATGGGGTTGTTGATGACGCTGCGAATCGTGAGTTCGGGATTGGCTTCGATCGGGTAGTCCTTCAGGTTTTCGTCGCCGCCGTCTCCGTCGATCAGGAAGCGCCAGTCAGGGTAACGCGCCCGAATGCCTTTCGCCAGCGCCAGCGCCATCGTGGCCGATTCAATGTCGAGAGGCTTGTAGTCTTCTACCACTCGGATGGTTTCGCTCACGTCAATCGAAGAAGCATCGCTTTCGATCGCTTCCAGAAAGAGCGATAGCCCGAGCGGCTCGAGAAACGCACGCGCCTGGCGCAGGTCGGGTCCGTCACCAAGGTCAAGCACGAACGCTTTCAGCCTGCCCGGATGCATGCCCAGCTTGCGCATCACGTGATAGGTGACAAGAAAAACCGAGCCGCTGTCGATGCCGCCTGAAAAACATGCGCCGACCGGCTCATCGTGCGGAATGGAGCGGAGCCAATCTGCGATCTCATCGGCAAGTGCGGAGATGTATGCCCGGCCGATGACGTCGAGATCGGCGGGCAATGCGCCGGTTCTGGACGTAAAGAAGCGCTGGTACACAGGGTCGGGGTCGGGACAGCCCACAAGCTGCAACTCGACAACATAATGCGCTGGCACCATGCGCGTGTAGTCAGGCCGGAACTGCTCGTGCAGCCCCTCGCTCTTGAGCCACTCGTAAATGCTGTCGATGCGATCGGAGACGACGAGCGCTGGACCTTCTTTGCGCTTGGCCAGAAAATAACGCAGCGGCCGGTCGAGCGAGCGCGCCATTCTCACCGTGCGGCCCCGCTTGGCAACCAAGGCAAAGGAGCCGCGAATCCGGCTGACGCTCTCGGCCGGCCCCTCAAGCACCAGAGCCCTCGCATCTTCCACGCTGATGCCATAGAGGTGATTCAGTGCGGGATCGGCCAGGTCGATAACGCGTTCAATTTGCTCGTACACATTGGCAAGTATAGTCTGCTTCACAAGCGAAAATGGTCGGAGCGGAGCGATTCGAACTTGAGGCGTTTTCGCGGCGTCCGAGCCGCGAGCCGAAATCCTGAGCGCAGCGAAGGATCGTCGAACTTGAGCCGTCTTGTGGGCGTCCGAGACCGCAGGCGAAATCCCGAGCGAACATCGAGGGACCCTGCGCCAAATGGTCGGGGCGGAGGGATTCGAACCCCCGACCCTCTGCTCCCAAAGCAGAACGAGAGCTTTTCTCGCACTGTCTTTGAGTTGCTCCTATTATCGCAGAATCACGGGTTTATGGACGAATCCAGCGACCCGTGATTTCTGCCCATTTCACTCATTTTCTGCCTAGACTACCCGCAATTTCCACCGCAGTTCACGATTGGGCAATCGATGGACGAGACACCGAAACCTTCATGGACGGCTTTCTCAATTCGAGGTGGCAGGTTTGCCTGCGCGGCCACAGGGTGCTAAGCGCAATGTCCCCGATATGGTTCCAAGGCCTTGCGCCGCGCGTAAACCGGGGTCCAACGCTGATCTTTTTGGGCGGTCGGAAGTGCTAATATTAGCCTGTCAAATGGACATCCCACCGACTGACCTAGAACCTACGTTGACGCGAGTGCTTCAAGTTCTGGACACTCCGTTCTGGAAGCATTGGGATTTTTGGATTTCGACTGTTATCGGAGCGGTTGGTGCATTTATAGCATTCGGAGCCTATCGTCAGGCGCAAGATGCTACTAGAGAAGCAGAGAAGGCAAAACAGGAAGCAGAGAAGGCCAAACTGGCGGCAACCGAGGCGGGAAAAACCGTCAAACTGCAGACGGTGTGCATCGAGTTGAGCGAGATTGCTCAGAAGCTTGCCGGAATTTACCCCGGAATCCAGTTCGAAGAGGCGAAAGAGCTTTTCAACGATACCTCCGGGCACTTACTAAGAGTGATGGCTCCTTTTTCGGCACATCCTGATCTCCGCGAACCGATTGCGGTTGTGCGGAATGCCATTCAGGCCGCGCAGGCCTCTCTCAGAGAGGTAGTTCCAGCTGACCCCTCAAAACAAAATGAGGCCCCTTACACCGTTTACAATGCGGTCGAGGACAAATTTGCGACAATTAAGTTTGGCGTAGCGGAACTAACTGGATTCATGGAAGCAAAGACGATAAATCTTGGGAGTCGAGATGTCGAACAGTGAGAGCGAAGCCCTGCAAGCGTACGTCTCGGACCTCATAGCCGCGACCAAATCGGGCAAGGTCAATTGGAAGCCCGTGAATCCGACGACGTTCGTGTGGGAGACTGGCGCCCCGCGAAACGCAAGAGTGATTTTGCAGCGCGTCGATAGGGTAATGCAGGTTCCTGTTCCCGGCACTCAGATCGTCGCTGGGAGAGCGCAGCCGAGGTTTGTGCAGCAAAATCAAACGTCTTTCGTATTTCAGGCCTTTGATGGTGTACTGCCAACGCCTGCTTTGAATCTTGACAGCGCAAATGATCCGGAGCTTACCAAACACCTTACCGATCTATTCGAGACAGTGAAGACCGGCATTTCAGAGAAAACTCTGGAATTTCTAAGAAGCATCTTGCCTAGCGAAGGACAATAAAACAGTTCCCGTCCTCGTGCGCCTTCTGCGTAGTCAGCAGAGCGTTGCAGGTATATTCTCCCTGCTTTTTCAATGGGTTTGTCTTCAGCACCAGCAAAGTTGCGGTGAAAATTGCGGGGACTGAAGCGTGTTTGGTGCGAAATCGACGGAGAATTGCCCTAGGACGCGCCGCTGTCCGTAGGGAGATGGTTTACCTCACCGACAGTCAGCGGCGCGTCCGTGGTCAATCTGTGGCGGCAGGCAATGCGGGCTGCGCGGGTTGCAAGGCTTGCTCAAGCTCGAACGGCTTGCCTTCGAAGCTCTGCCCCGGCGCTGGCCTACCGTCGCCGTCCGAGTGGATCAGACAAAGCTTAAAGATCGGCGCTGCGCTAGAGGGGTTTCTTTGCAGGTCATCAAAGGCCGCGTCGAAACCGGCGCGCGGGTGTGTTCCTTCAGTCAGAATGCCGATGAGCCGCGTCGCCTCCAAATCACCCAGAGCGGCCAGAGTCGTCAGTCTGTGCGCGATGACCGTCGCCCATGACGATCCCACAGGCGCACCAACGGCTCGGCAAAGCGGGTGAGGGCAAGGATCACTTAATGTTGATCGAATCGTCCGGCTTAAGAGCTTGTGGTTTTTCGGCACACCGCCCGGATTCCCGCTGACCCCACTGGGGAAACGATGCGGGTTCTCTGCTGTGAAAGAGGTGCTGTTTCGACTTCCCGGCTTTCGGCGCTTGGACAGTTCAATTTTGAAGGCGGGCGCGGCCTTCGGTTTGCTCTTCGATGTTTTCTTTTTCGTTGTCATCATTATCCCACCCATTCCATCAGCGCCACGCGCTCTTGTTTTTGCAATTCGCGGAACGCTTTGCGCTCGGCAGGCGTGTCATCGGCAAGTCCTGCGCGCCGGAAGAGCCTGAAGCGATAACACGACTGCGCCAGTCTCCTCCATGTGCGATGCCGGGCTGGCTCAGCGCCCTGGGAACGATCCCAGCGAAACGCCGGGATGGGTTTGGGACGCCCAAGTTGATCAAACGACCTGGCGAACTCCAACAACGCTGCTGCTT
>JBEKPO010000157.1:0-7510 GCA_049520675.1 Occallatibacter sp.
GCCGCAGCCGCTTCCAGGTGGTATCCAGATCCTCGGGCAGCACGCGCGTCTCGCTCACGGTAGTCATAAAGCTGGTGTCACCTGCCCACCGCGGCATGGCATGCAGATGCAGGTGGCCGGCAACTCCGGCGCCCGCGGCACGGCCGATATTCATGCCGAAGTTGTAGCCCTCCGGCGCGTACACCTTCTCGAGGGCCCGCTCGGTAAGCTGCGCGAGGTCGATCAGCTCGTGCGCGGTTTCGGCGGGTAGCGTAGCAAGGCGATCCAGGTGCGCGTAGGGCATGACCATCACATGGCCTGAAGTGTATGGGTAAGCGTTCAGGCAAACAAAACAGGTGTTGCCGCGGAACACCAGGCCGCCGGCTTCTTCCGCCTTTTCGCGGTCCATCCCGTTGGCTATTGCGTGATCGATCGAAGCGATGAGATTGCAGAACACGCATCCGTGGTCGCCGGGCCACGACGCCAATGCCTCGGGAACTCCGTGCCGAACCGCGCTCTCCGCGTTCGTGACGTAGCTATAGCGCCAGGGTGTCCAACGATAGTCCACGAGTGATCCTGTTCCCCTACCGCCTCCCTCTCACCTCTTTAGCGGCACGATCTCCAGCTTATCCCCTCGCTTCAGGTTCACATCGCCTCCATTGGAAAAAAACGCCAGCGTTAGGCAAGTCACCGGGATCATGTACCAGGACTTGAAAACAGCTCCTGAGAGCCCGTCGGTCAAGTCCTTCGTCCCGATTCCAACGCCTCCATCCATCAGCATGCTCGCAATTTGCTTGCCACGCCCCGCCTGAATCTCTCCTTCGTCCCTCTCGTTTCTTGACTGCATGGCGACTAGTTGATCAAAAACCAACATCATGTGACCTCTGCGGAAGAAGCGCCGTGCCGGTGTCGTGACCAGATGCCCGGTATAAATTCCCGAAGGGCATTGCACCGAGAAAGGCGTGCCGGTGGCCATCCACGACGATGCGTAGGTTTCGAGGGTGCAGGTTTCGCCGAATGCAGAGGTTGTCAACATGCAAACGGCCAAAATCAACGGAATCTTCATAGAGAAGCCTCTCCCAGGTCAATGAAGTGGCGTGAAAATGGCGATTTATGGCGGCCTTTCGCTAACTGATTCTATTTTGCGCGGATTGACCGCCAATCCCGGCGAAAAGACGTGGATCGTGATTCAACCTCAGAAACTTCCTCACCGGGAGGCTGAATCCCAGCCATGCGGGGCTGCAGCAAGACCCGAACGGCTACCGCTTCAAGAATAGGAAATGGTTCGTGAATGTTGGGCCTCACAGGTTGATGGAGCGCGTTGACCTTGCGATACGGAGGTTGCTACACTCATGAATGTAGCTTCCTGCGCGGATTCCAGCAGTGAGTTGCGGCCGCCCTCCCAGCTTGCCGTTGCCTGCCGGCGTTTCCCAAGGAAACCCGCTTTGATCGTCCCGGGGCAATCGGGCGCCAGCGGCATTTCCTTCGAAAGACGCAAGCGGCGCTTTACGCGGCGCGAGGGCACGTAAGCGGTAAGGCGACCCAAACGCGCGATAGTGCGGGAGCCACCCAGCGGTTGGCGCGAGCCTCCGTTGGAGCATGCAGTCCCGGAGCCTTATGTAATGGCAAACGTCCTCAATCCTGAAACCGAGAGCATAACCCTGAACACCGAATTGGAAACACCAACCTTAGACCTTGCGACGGAGATCGATCAGCCGTTGTACGAATCCACGTCCAACCAAGAGACCCACGAAGTCGCCGAAGCACCCTCCCTGGACGCCGATGCCCTAACCGAGCCAGTTGCCCAAGCTGTGGAACCGAGTGAGCCAGCACCACCGGCTGAAGTTGGGGCCGCATCCCCGCCGGCAGAGTCTGCTGAGGCAGCGCCCGCGCCGGCAGTTAAGCCTCCGCTTCCAGCGCCAACCGCTGATGGCAGGGCCGCCGGTGAGCAGGGCGACGATTTCTCTTCCGCTCTTGCCGCCTTTGAGCGCGAGCAGGCCGCCGAAGCGGCCGCCGTTGAGGCATACGGAGACAAAATCGTTTCCGGCAAGGTCGAAAAACAGACCGACAAGTATCTCGTGATCGATGTGGGCCTCAAGTCCGAAGGCCTGGTTCCACTGGAGCAGGTGACCGACCACACCGGCGCCGTCAAGTTCCAACCCGGCGACGTAATTGACGTCGTGATCGAGCGCGAGGAGCCGGAGGGCGGCTACCTGGTGAGCTACGAGCGGGCGCAGCGCCTGCGGGTGTGGGACACCATCGAAAAGGCCGCCAACGATAAGACGCCGGTCAAGGGGACGGTTGTGAGCCGCGTCAAGGGCGGACTCACCGTCGACATTGGCATCAAGGCCTTCTTGCCGGGCTCGCAACTTGAGATCCGGCCGGTGCGCAACCTCGACGGCTACCTCGGACAGCAAATTGATGTCCGCGTGATCAAGCTGAACAAGAAGCGCGGCAACGTGGTGGTCAGCCGCAAGGAGATTCTGGAAGAAGAACAGAATTCCAAGCGCAGCACCACCATGGAGCGCCTGGCCGAAGGCGCGGTTCTTACCGGCACGGTGAAGAATCTGACCGATTACGGCGCGTTCGTCGACCTTGGCGGCATCGACGGCCTGCTCCACATTACCGACATGAGCTGGGGACGCCTCACCCATCCCCGCGACCTGGTCAACGTCGGCGATGAGATTCAGGTCAAGGTGCTCAAGTTCGACAAGGAAAAACAGCGCGTCTCGCTTGGCTTCAAGCAACTCACTCCCGATCCCTGGCTTGACGCTGCCGAGCGCTATCCTGCTGGCGCCAAGGTGCACGGGCGCGTCCTCTCCGTAACCGACTACGGCGCGTTTGTTGAGCTCGAGCAGGGCATCGAAGGGCTGGTTCACCTCTCCGAGATGACCTGGTCGAAGCGCCTCAAGCATCCCTCCAAGCTCGTCAAACCGGGCGACGAGGTCGATACTCTGGTTCTCAGCGTCAATCCCGCCGATCGCCGCATCTCCCTGGGCATGAAACAGCTCATGGAGAATCCGTGGGAAAACCTCACGGAGCGTTACCCCACCGGCACCGTTGTTGAAGGCCGCGTTCGTAACCTGACCGACTTCGGCGCCTTCGTCGAGATCGAAGAAGGCATCGACGGCCTGGTTCATGTTTCGAACCTGAGCTGGACCAAGCGCGTCAAGCATCCTTCTGAGGTTGTGAAGAAGGGCGATAAGGTGAAGGCCGTGGTGCTGGGCGTCGAGCCCGCCAACCGCCGCCTCAGCCTGGGCATCAAGCAGATGCAGCCCGATGTCTGGGAGACCTTCTTCGCCACCCATCGCGTGGGCGACGTGGTGCACGGCAAGGTTCTGCGCACCGCGCAATTCGGCGCCTTTGTTGAAATTGCCGAAGGTGTCGAAGGTCTCTGCCACATCTCAGAGGCCGGCGAGGGGCCCGAGGGCCACAACAAGCTCGAGCAGGGCGCGGAGCACGACTTCAAGATCATCAAGATCAACGTGGAAGAGAAGAAGGTGGGCCTGAGCCTGCGCGCGGTCACCGGTCACGAGGCGAGTCGAGCCTCGGTAGAAAACTACAAGGCCGATGCCCATAAGCATCCCGTGTCCAGCTCGACTACAACGCTTGGCGATCTGGTGAACTGGCGCAAGGGCGAACGGTAGAGCGGCCGCCTCGAGCACGCAACAAAAAACTCGGTCATCCCGAGAAATCTCGATCATCCTGAGAAATCTCGGTCATCCTGAGCGAAGGTCGTCCGCCCCGGCGGACGACCGAAGTCGAAGGACCTGCATTTCGTCTTCGGCCCGTGGAGCGGTCTTCTGGCGGCAAGCGGGAATCGGCGAGGCATCAACACCAGCGGCCACCTTCGGGTGGCCGTTGCTGTCTGCGCCGAAAATGGCGACGGACGCCAAACGAAGGATCGGGCACAGCTTCAGTCGTGCCGCAAGATACCTGGAAAAACCGGCTCAATCAGTCAGAACGTGAAGCGCAACAATGGCAAGAATCGTCCCTGCTATCGCGGTCGCCCCGACGATCAGTACGGAAGACCCCTGGGACCGAATGAATCCCATTGCCGTCAGGGTTGCGGCGCGCAATTCCGGGTTGCGGCGCCACTCGCGCACCAGGGTTGCCGATCCAATAACCACAACCGCGAGCGGAAGCGCGATCAGCAGAATCCAAAGTCCGACGTGCGGCCTCGCCGCATACCAGTCAACAACGCGTTGCGCCGTGTGCGCCGGCTCGTATTGCAGTGGCTGGATGCTGCGCGCGAGGAGCGCGGTCATGAACAGAACTGCCGGGAAAACAAACAGCAGTTCCAACGCGGCGACGGAGCGGAGAATTGTTTTCATGAATTCACTTTGTATCACAAAGTGAATCGCCGCGGCAAGTCCTCGGCAGCCACCCGTAACAGATGATGGCGCGCCCTGCTATCATCCCCTCGGCCACAAACCCACAACCATGCCCTCTCCCTGGACTCGCCGCAAATTCCTCCGCCGTACCGGTGAGACTGCCGGCGCGCTCGCCCTGCCGTCGCCGCTGATCAAGACCCTGACCGCCGAGCCTGCGTCGCCTTTTCGCGGCCGCTTCCTCACCCACATCTCAGTCGTGCGCGTGAACCAGATCGAAGTCACTCCCACCCGCAACATTGGCGAGGATGAGGCTGCGCTCAACAGCCCGGACCATATCCGCTCGCGACGCGAAGCCTTTGCCCGCGGCTGTCCCGATGGCCGGATGACCTGGGCCATCAGCTGGCTGGCGCTGAACGACGACCGCCAGGAATACAAAGAGGCTCGCCGCCTGCTCGCCTCCTATCACGATCGCTACGGCGACGAGATCACCTTTTTCCCGGGCGGCTATTTTGCGCCGATGTACGCCACGCGCGAAGAGAACCGGGCAACGATTCACAAGGCGCTTCAGCTTGTTTCTGAGATGGTGGGCGGCGGCTATCGCCCTCAGTCTCTGATCGCCGGCTTCATGGACGCCGAAAACCAACGCTTCCTGGCCACGCACGAAGGCATACATGTTTGCCAGGGCCAGATCTGGAGCCAGCACGATATCGACAACGGCGACGGCGACGGAGGCATCTGTTATCCCTACTATCCAAGCCGCGAGCATTACCTGAAACCGGCGCAGGGCCCCGCTGATTTTATCGATTGCGTGTGCCTCGACGGCTGGACCTGCGACTTTCTCACCGCGCGCCGCAATGGCTTCGCCGGAGGCTTCAACAGCCGCATGGGTGTCGGCCCCATCGAGACGGTGCAGAATCTGGGAGCGCAGGCCGGCCGCCAGGAGATGATGGCCACCACGGCGATGCACTTCGATACCGGGCACGCACTGAATGGATTCGGCTGGGTGACGGCGATCTGGGAGGTGTCAATCGGCCACGACCAGGACCTAGCCTGGTGGCTCGAAGCTGTCAGAGACAGGTGGCCCGACACTCGCGTCCTCAGCGAAGGCGAATTCGGCATGGAGTGGCGCAAGCACGTGCCCAATAACAACGCGCTCAATTACCGCTTCGATGCCAAAGGCAGCGGGGCGCCCGGCTCCGAAAAGGAATTGGAAATTCGCTGGTTCATGAACCAGGAGTTTCGCCTGGCTCTGCTGCGCAATTGGGTCGCTGAGAGTCCCTGGATGGCGATCGACTTCACTCGCTACGATATGCCCGCCAACGAGCCTCGGGGATTGCAGCGCGAATGGAGCCTGATGAACGTCCTGAACCAGAAGGGCACGCGCCCTCAGGACAAGCCACTCCGGTTGAGTCAACTGCCTGCGGACGACCAGCACCGCATCTACGCGCGATACCCGGAGCTCAAGAGTTTGTCGTAAAGGGCATTAGCGATTCGAGTGAGGAAGACGATCGGCGGATCGATCGCTTCACGATACCGGCTCTGGCACGTGACCTGATTACCTGAGCCGCTTCTCCCCGATTGGCAAGTAAGGCCGGAGATCAGATCTCCTGTATGCTCAGTGCATGTTGTTTCCAGGCTTTCCCGGACTCGCAACCGCCGTGGGCCTGTTCGCGCTGATATGGCTTTTCATCTATCTGAAGAGCAGAGGGACGCCGGTCCTCTTCGACCCTGGAGCAAAACATGGCGAGTTTGGCAAGACGCTGCTTCCCATGTACCTGGATATCACGAAATTCGTCTTAGGTTTGGCGGCCGGGTCGATCGTGCTGCTGGTTGGCTCGCTGAATTTCAATCAGTCCAGCGGCCGCTCTCTAAAGCCGTTCGCTTCACCTTTGTTTCTGGTGGCGATGAGCATCATTTACGGCGTGCTTTTCATGATCCTGCTCGCTTTGAACTACGAGTATCATCTGCACCATCCTAACGATCCGCGCTCCTATACCCGGTTCCAGTACACGCGAAACCAGTCGCTTGGATTCGGCGCGCTCGCCTGCTTTTGCATCAGTTATATCTGGCTGATCGCGGCAGCAACCAGATGAGAGGCTGAAATCGCAGAGGAGCGATCTATTCGACATGCGGATACTCAAACGATTTCTACTCGCGGCGGCAATTCTGGTTGTGGCCGTTGCCGCTTTGGCTGTCTACCTATTGCGCGGAGGATTTCGCCGATTCGAGACCGCGCCGTATCCGGTTCCTGCCGCCGCGTTCACCAACTGGAACGATGTGCTGGCGCATCCGCGCGACATTTCCGTAACGACGTTTCAGACGGGCGTTGTCCACATGGACCCGTGCCTGAACCTCGATCCGGCAAGCCCGAGGCAAGCCGACTGCGACCATACGCCGCGCGATCTCCCAGTGCTGGTGCACTGGGTTCACCATCCAAAGTTTGGAGACTTCCTGATCGACACGGGCTTCGACGACTCCTTCGCGAAACATCCGCCCTACGGCAGTTACACCGAGGTGATGAAGCTCTTCAATTGGGCCAACGGTGTGACCAACCGGCAGGAGCCGGGCATGGACCTGGCGGCACAGCTCGCGCGCCTCAATGTTCACCCGACTGCGGTGTTCTTCACGCATCTGCATCCCGACCACACCGGGGGCGTTTCCGCACTTGCGCCGCAGACCGAGTTTGTCATCGGCAAAGCCGAAGCCAGCTTTTTGGCGCGAGCCGCCGTCGCCAACCATTTTCCAGCCAACGCAAAGTTTCTCAGCATTGATTTTCTGGCCGCGCCTTCAATGCCTCCCCTCGGGCCGTGTGTAGATCTGTTTGGCGATGGGTCCCTTTGGGCCATTTCAGCTCCCGGCCACACCGACGATGACATGGCGTTTCTGGTGAATGGCGCATCCCCAGTTCTGCTGACTGGCGATGCAAGCCACTTCGCGTGGGCTTTCAAGAACGACGTCGGCCCACGCGGCTGGAATGATGCCGGAACCGCTCGCGGCCGCGTAAGCCTGGAGCGACTGCGTGCCTTCGCGAGTGCTTATCCGAGCGTAAGGCTCATTTACGGACACGATGCAGGGGACAATTGAGTTCCGCCGCGGCTTCGTCCTGACCGTAAGAGGTTCGGAATAGCCCGTAATGGAGTAGCAGCGAAGTCTGGAGGTCGAGTGACGACAATGACAACGATCCTTGGTGCCGGCGG
>JBEKPO010000158.1:0-8161 GCA_049520675.1 Occallatibacter sp.
AAGTATTATCTGACCCGCTTCGCAGAACTTTATTTCGCGCGCAATCGCTTCACTATCGAGCGTGACCAGACGAACGCACTGTATTTCCTTAACAGTGACGTGCAGCGCGCCGTGATCGAGCAGGAACGCAAGGACAACATCATCCAGACTTACATCAAAGACAGCTCGCTTCCATACGTTGATGTCGAGGTGAAAGAGGTTGTCTTGGACGACCTCCGTCAGTCGCCCTGTTCGGCGCGGATTGAATTCGTGAAAGTCTTCAGTAACCCCGCGGATCATAGCGAACTTAAGCGCGAGCGTTGGACGGCAACCGTGACCTACGTCTTTCGGGAGAGCGTGAAGAACAACGAACTGGCCGTCGATCCCCTCGGATTGACCATAGTCCGCTTCCGGGCCGACCAGGCGTTCGAGTAATACTGACCGAAGCCACATCCCATACGAGGCGCTTTCATGTCCTTTCGCGGTCACAAATCGCGGCAGCTACACCCTTCGTTTCTTCGCAGGAGGCGCAGACCTTCCCCATGCGCAATGAGAGGGCGTGTCCCTCGCCGGCAAACAGTCCTTGCACAGGCGGCAAAAAGACGGTTCCGTAGCTTGCGGAGATGTGCTGGCTTGCCGGGAATGACTCTTGCTATGCGTACCATGAAGCGTTCGTCTTCCCGTTTCCTCCCTTGCTTGTCCGGTCACACGCTTCGGGTCTTATCCGACGCCCGGCGGCACTGCGCCGCTCTGCTTTCCGGACTCCTCTCCCAGAGCAAGTCTGGGCCCCTGCTCCAGAATGCGCGGCTTGGCTTCAGCAACGCGCACGCGATCTTTGATCGGAACCGTTTGAGCGTGCGCATCGCTTCTTGGGAGTCGGGCTCCTTGCTCAGGCTTCGCCAATGGGTGACCCGGTCAATCCGGGAATTCAACTCAGGAGACTTCACCATGTATCAGAACCGCATTTCCATCGCTGCATCGTATGGGGCAAGCTCTCAGACTACGCGCAGACGCTCACGAAGGGCGCGCATCTGGCCATCGATGGTGAGTTGCGCAGCCGCGAGCGCGTGGACAAGAAGACCAGCGCCAAGCAGCGCGTATGGGAAGTGCGCGTGGCTTCGATTCTGAAGCTCGACCGCGCCGAGAAGGCCGCCCCGGAAGAGGCGGAAGATTCAACGCCTGAGACAACCGAGGACGTGCCCGAATAGGGCACGCTCGTTCTCTCCCGAAGGCCCGGTTCACGCCGGGCCTTCAACACTGAAAGGCGCGCTATGAGTTTCGACCTGATCCTACCGTTTCTCCGGCCCATTGAGCCGCTCTTGCTCGACGAGAGTGTCAGCGAGATCATGGGCAATCCCGACCTAACGTGGTGGTACGAACGCGACGGCGTTATCACCCAGGATAGAGGCGTGCAGTTCGGAGCGGAGCGCCTGCGCACAGGACTCGAAGTCGTTGCCAACAAGCTAGGCAAGAAACTCGACGAAGACAATCCGCTGCTCAACGCACAGCTCCCCGATGGGAGCCGCCTTGCGGCGGTGATTCCGCCCGTTGTCCGCAATGCGCCAGCATTGGTCATTCGCAAGTTCACCAGCCGCCATTTCACCATCGAAGATCTGATCGCTCGCGGTACACTGACGCGCCCGCTTGCGGATTACCTGGCCGAGCAGATCGAGCGCGGTCAGACCATCCTTATCAGTGGCGGAACTGGAACTGGAAAAACGACCTTGCTAAACATTCTTGGGCAGGCCATACCCGACCACGAACGCATTGTCGTGATCGAAGATACCTCGGAGCTTTCGATCAACAAGCCGAACATCCTACCCACCGAATGCCAGACTGATACGCACCGCAAGCCAGTGACCTTCGATGACCTGTTAAAGGGCGCTCTCCGCTGGCGGCCAGACAGGATCATCCTCGGTGAAGTGCGCGGAATCGAAGCACGTACTTTGCTCGATTCCTTCAACACCGGCCACTCCGGTTCACTGGCTACGATTCATGCAAACTCGGCCGCAAAGGCGTTACGCCGCTTTGCCAATCTCGTTCTACGCAGTCACTCGCAGGCGACCTTTGAAGATGTGGAAGCCGAGATCGGCGAGGCCGTTGATCTCGTTGTCCATGTGGACCGCGAACCAGGGCGCAGAGTGATTCGCGAAGTGCTGCGATTGAAGGGCTATAGCCGCAGCACTCAGAGCTTCCAAATCGAGTACGTTTTCCAGGCCGGAGGCCGGGAGATTGCGGAGGTAAAGCCATGCTGAATTTTCTGCGCAAGCCGCCGCAATCCTGCAACGAATGCACCGACTATTCGTCCGGCATTCGCGTTGCAATGAACGCGCACAATCGCACAACATGGCGCCGACTTTCCGACACGCTTGCAGCTCGCCAATGGCTTGCCGAAGGCGTGCCGGTTGCGGACGTTCTCACCATGCTCGAAGTCCGCCGCCGATTAGAGCTTTCTCCCGACTTTGCCCGCGCCTATGCAGTCGAGATTCTCTCGGCTGCACGGGGTAAGATTCACACCACCAACCAACTACACGTTGCTCACAGAAAGGAGCCTAAAAATGCCGTTGCTTGAGATCGTTCAAACCCGCCACATCAACGCCACCATTCGCCTTGACGCAACCACCGCCGCGCAGATCGACCAGTACGCAGCGTTTCTCCATGTCCCAGCCGATGAGGTCGTGGACAAGGCTCTGGCCTACGTCTTCGCCAAAGACCGCGACTTCCAGGAGTTCCTTCGGTCCCCTGAAGCCACTCGTGCCGAACAGAGCCTTCGAGTCCGCCGCTTGTCGCAGAATGGTGCCGCCAATGGGCACCATCCACGCCGTACCAAGCCAGCCAGAGCAGGTGATGCCGCGTCAATCAAGACCGTGGAGGCCGGCAGTGATTCGCGCCCGCGCAGCAGGGATGGAGCGGCCTGATACCCGTTCGGTGCTCCGCACCGGGTTTATCTCGACACTCCATCCCTGAAAGGGTTGCGTTTGGAACCGTTCCGGTTCCATTTGGAAACACGCGGAGAAATCACGAGTTACGCGCAAAGCGCAAATTCAGCGGTTCCATTTGCAACCGCAGGCGCGAGCGCAGATTGGAGATGAGCCAATGTCTACCAACACAGTCGCAATCGAAAATCATACCTCCCATGTAAAGGGCCGGGAAAGCCGTACTCAAAGCATCGCCACACGATTCACTCGCGCCGAGGAACAGTCATTGTTGAAGCGGGCAGAAGCCAGCAACCTGAATCTCCGCGAGTGGGCACGTAATGTCTTGTTGCGCGCCGAATCTACAGGCCGGAAAACAGAGATCGATATGCACATCTTCACCGAGCTTGTCGGGCTCCAGATGCTCCTTATGGACACGCTTGAACCACTCTTGCGCGGCGACAAGCTGGCACAGGAACAGGTCAATACTATTTTCCGCAAGGTGCAAGCAACCAAGGCTGCAAAGGCTCAGGAACTCCTTGCCAAGCGCAGCCAGAAACAGGAGAAGTAGCCATGCCAACCGTACAACAATGGGGCCGCAGGGAGTCCATCATCTGGCCACCACGCGGCTATCTCTACACCCTCGGAGCATTCTTTCTCGCCTGCGTTGCGACGGGACTTTTCGTCTACGTTCGCTTTCAATTCGGCCTGTCGCCGCTTGAACGCTACTACCTTCCTTACTACTTGCGTAGCGAAACCGCTGGCCTCACGCATTCGGTGAGCAAATATCAGTTGGTCGTAGTCACCGATGGCGAAACATCGGGGCGTCCCGCGCTCGAAGCAGACGTTCAACCTGGTTCAACGCCGCAGTTCGGCAGCAAGCCATTGCCGTTGACGATTACCCCGCAAGCCTCAGTCAATCACCTCTACTACCTTGCCCGTGAGTCTCCGCGTGATTATCAGAACAAGGTGATTCACGCATGGATTGCGCATTGGATCTACGCAGATGTTTCCCTCTACAACCTCTTCAAAATGCAGCTTCTCTTTGGACTCGCCGCGTTCGTTCTGCAACTTCCGTTTTCGATTCACAAAGACATTGAGCGGATCAGGATGCTGCGATATGGTCGCCGCCTCAAAGGCCCGGTTCTTGTCAACGCCAAGGAGTTCACTGCGGCCGTATCCGGCAATGGAATTGGCATCAAGACCAATGATTTCAAACCCCCGTTGCGCATCCCCCGCGACGCTGAAAACAAGCATTTTCTCATCGTCGGCGACACAGGTTCCGGCAAGTCGAGCATCATCCGCCAGATGCTTTACCAGGTAGATGCACGCGGCGACAGCGCCATCGTCTATGACCCTGCCTGCGAGTTTGTGAAACAGTTCTACGATGCGCACCGCGGCGATATTGTTCTCAATCCGCTCGACGCCCGAATGCCGTACTGGAATCCGTCGAAGGAGTTGCGCCGCAAGGCAGAGGCCAAGGCGCTTGCCGTCTCCCTGTACCAGCCCGAAGGCGTGACGAATCGCTTTTTCGTCGAAGCCCCGCAAAAGATATTTGCGCATTTGCTCAGTTATCTCCCGACGCCGGAAGACCTGATCAAATGGATGTCAGATCCCGCAGAGATCGACCGTCGCGTCAAGGGCACGGAGTATTGGATGCTGATCGACCCAAAGGCCCCACAGCAGCGGACGGGCGTTCTCGGCTCACTCAACATGAGTGCTGACAGCTTTCGTTTGTTGCCAAAAGAGGATGAGACAACCTCCGTCTGGACAGCTACCAAGTGGGCAGAGACGCGGCGTGGTTGGATCTTCATTACATCGCGTCCAACCATGCGTGAAGCGCTTCGCCCGCTCATCAGTCTATGGATTGACACACTCGTTTTGCGATTGCTCAATGAGCCGATGCCGGACCAGAAGCCGGTCTGGTTTGTGATTGATGAGTTGGCCAGCTTGCAACGCCTACCGCAGCTCCACACGGCCATTACAGAGAATCGCAAATCACAGAACCCGGTTATCCTCGGCTTCCAAGGGCGCAGCCAGATGGAAGCCCGTTATGGAGAAGATGCGGAGGCGATGCTCTCGCAGCCAGCGACCAAAGTCTTTCTGCGGACCACGGAGCCACGCGCGGCGAAATGGGTCAGCGAGGCTATCGGCGAAGTCGAGATTGAACGGCTGCGCGAGACGCACTATGACGGCTCGCGCCGAGGCCACAACTTCATGCTTGACCGCCAGACGGAGCCGCTTGTTCTGCCGTCCGAGGTTTCCGGTCTGGACGACCTGCGCGGTTTTCTCAAGTACGGTAACCACGTTGCACGATTTTCGTTCCCGTTTATCGCGCTCGAAGAGAAAAGCCCTGGCTTCGACGAACGCAAGATGGACGACCTGATCGTGCCGAGCACGCCACTTCCATCGGATTCGGAAGCGATGCAGGGCAATCTTTTGTTCCCGGAGTATGCGGTCGAGCCCTCCGGGCATGAGGTGGGTTGAAGAATTATGCTGACAATTTCCAAACCGCTTTCCGCAGGCCAAGCGCAGAGTTACCATGCTAAGGAGTTCACCGCCAGGGAGCAGAATTATTGGTCCCAGCAAGGCGTGATTGCTGGCGAATGGCAAGGCCGTCTTGCTTCGCAGTTCGGCCTTTCCGGGGCAGTCTCTGCCGAGGATTTCGCGCGAGTGAGCCAAGGGCAACATCCGCAGACTGAAGAGCAGCTTGTCCAACAGCGCACGTCGCACGTATATAAGGATGCGGACGGCAAAACTGTGAAGACGATGGAGCATCGCGCCGGTTGGGATGCAACATTTTCCGCGCCCAAGTCCGTCTCGCTCACCGCGCTTGTCGGCGGGGATGAGAATGTCCGGCTGGCCCATCGGGAGAGCGTGAAGGTTGCGCTCGAACAGCTTGAACATTACACACTGGCGCGCATCGGCGGCAACCACACGCCGGAGCCAACAGCCAAATTCATCGCCGCCAAGTTCGAGCACGATACCGCCCGCCCGGTCGATGGTTACGTTGCACCGCAGCTTCATACCCACGCGGTCATCTTCAATATGACCGAGCGCGAGAACGGCCAATACCGCGCTCTTCAGGAACGTGGCCTATTTCAATCGCAACAGTTTGCCACCGCCGTTTATCAATCTGAGCTGACCTACCGGCTTCGCCAGCTCGGATATGAGATCACTACAGGACGTAGTGGTGCGCCGGAGATCAAGGGCTATACGCAGGAGTATCTTGATGCATCCAGCCCTCGAAGCCAGCAGATTCGCGCCTATCTGGAGCGCACCGGACGCGCAGGTTCCGAGGCCGCCGAAATCGCGGCACACTCGACCCGCGACAAGAAAGAGATTCATTCTCCGCGCGAAGTCATGGCGGCGCATCGCAAGCTCGCTGCCGACTTCGGGAACCAGGCTGAAGCCGTCGTCCGCGCCGCGTGCGAACGACTTCAGCACCAGGAAATGCCGGTCAACGTCGTAGAACGTGTACGGGAATCGCTGACATTTGCCCGTGACAAGAATTTCGAGCGCGAGGCTGTGGTCGATGAACGATCATTGATCCGTGATGGACTCCGCCGTGGCATGGGCGAAGTGACGTATGCCCAGGTGCGCGGCAACCTTGACGCCCGTCTCGCCTCTTGTGAATTCCAGATTGTTGATCATTCACAGAGCCAACCCGCGCGCCTGTTCACAACCACCAAGACCATCGAGGCCGAGCACGAGATTGTCCGCTGTGTCGCTGAGGGACGGAATCAAATCGAACCGATTTTGACTCGCCAGCAGGCCATCAATGTTGCCGACCAACATCCGCATCTCAATCGCGCCCAGCAATCCGTGGTCGAGGATGTTTTGAGTTCTCCCGACCGCATCCAGGGCATTCAAGGATACGCCGGCGCAGGTAAGACGACCACGCTTTCCGTCATCCGTGAAGCCGCCGAAAAACATGGCTGCACGGTCGAGGGCTTCGCCCCGACATCCCGCGCTGCCCGCCAGTTGAATGAAGCTGGCGTCGAGTCAGGAACCCTGCAAGGGTTCCTCGCCCGTTCACCCAACCCTGCCACTCTGGAGCAACGGCACTTCTACTTCATCGATGAATCGAGCCTCGCCAGCACCAACCAAATGCGCGAATTCCTTGCGCGCGTCGGTCCCAACGACCGTGTGCTCCTGATTGGCGACACGCGCCAGCATCAGGGCGTCGAAGCTGGCCGCCCCTTCGAGCAGTTGCAGGAGGCTGGGATGCGCACGGCAAAGCTCGATGAGATCGTCCGCCAGAAAGACCCGGCGCTGAAATCCGCCGTCGAATTGCTGGCCAATGGTCAGGTCTCCACTGCCCTTGAATCGCTCCAGCAACAGGGCCGCGTCAAGGAGATTAAAAATCCAGAAGAGCGCATCAGTGCCATCGCCAAAAGTTACGTCGAGTCGCCCGACAAGACCCTGATCGTCTCGCCCGACAATGCTTCCCGCCGCGAATTGAATGTCGCGGTGCGCCAGGAACTGAAGGCCAATGGAACCCTTGCGCCAGAGGACCATACTTTTCGCGTACTCGTTCAGCGCCAGGACATGACTGGCGCAGAACGATCATGGGGCAACCACTACGAGATCAGCGATGTGGTGCGCTACTCGCGCGGCAGCAAGGTCGCCGGAATCGAGGCCGGAAGCTACGGGGTTGTGACCGCGATCAATTCTGCCGCCAACCTGCTTACCGTCGAAAAATCTTCCGGCGAGCAAATCACCTACGATCCGCGCCGTCTGACCGGCGTCAGCGTCTACCGCGAGATTGACCGCGAGTTTTCCGTCGGCGACCGCATTCAGTTCACCGCTCCCGACAAGTCGCTCGGCGTCGCCAATCGCGACCTTGCCGCCATCGAATCCATAGCCCCAGACGGTCGCGTTTCAGCGCGTCTTGACGGCAATCGTCAAGTCGAATTCAGCGCCCATGAGCATCGTCACTTCGACCACGGCTACGCCGTCACCAGCCACAGTTCCCAGGGTCTCACCGCCGAGCGTGTCCTCGTGAACGCCGACACCGGCGTCCACCCGGACCTGCTCAACTCCCGCTTCGGCTACGTCTCCATCTCACGCGCCAGCCACGAGGCCACGCTCTTCACCGACGACATGAACAAGCTCAGCCCGCAACTCAGCGCAGATGTCTCCAAGACATCTGCGTTGGAAATCTCCCAAGCGCCGTCCTTAGACCAAGGAATCGGGATGATATGATCCCGGCCAACCAGATTTTTGCAGACGGTGTCTGCGAAATCTGAATTTGTCAAACACCG
>JBEKPO010000159.1:0-7319 GCA_049520675.1 Occallatibacter sp.
GCTGGGCACGGCGCATTGTCTGCTTGAGCTGAAGCAGTTTGAGAAGGCCATTGCGACGCTTCATCGCGTGTTAGAGCTTGATCCCAGCCAGGCGATCGCGCACTTCTATATGTCTCGTGCTCTTTTGGGATTGGGGCAAATGGATGATGCGCGTCACGAAGCCGAGATCTATCGGCTCATGGACCAGATGTCGATCGCTCCACCTTCGTTGGGATCAGAGGGCGGCAAGACCCAGTGGGACCGGGCGCAGCAGTTACTGCGAGATGGGCACGAGACAGAAGCTCTCAGCGCCTTTCAGGATGGAGTAAACGCACCTGCCGCTTCCCTTGCGGACGCGTATGTTCTTGCCGGATCTGTTTACCTTTCCATAGACCGGGAGGATGCCGGTGTGCGCGCACTGCGCCACGCTTTGGTGATTAAGCCAACAGTGCGCGGCGCCCACACGTACCTGGGGTTGGACGATCTGCAGCAGGGGCGATTGATAGAAGCCGAATCGGAGTTCGAGGCCGAGCTTGCAGCCGACCCGAATTACTTCAGCGCGCTTGCTGGATTTGGCGAGGTCCGCTACAGACAAGAGCGCTGGGCTGAAGCCGCTGACCTGCTACTCAAAGCACGGACTAAGGTTCCCGGACAACTATATATGCTCTGCGACGCACTCTTTAAATCAGGAAGGGGGCAAGAGGCGGATGTAGCCGCTGAGGCCCTGGCCGGATACGCAGCGAACGACCGCAGCCAGATGTTAGCTCTCGTCGATCTTCTCCACCGGCAAGGCGAAACTGCGCTCGCTTCGAAGATAGCCGCCATGATCAAGCCAGAGTAACTGCTATTACTTTGTGTCTTCAGTCACAGTCAGAATCTGGTTGACTTGCACATTTTCTAATACCTGCCTGATCCCGCTCGGCCAACTCAGTTCGATCTTCTCGACGATCGTGGCGCCGCCCAACCCAAAATGAACGCGCTTATCGCTCGATGAGTTGTATCCGATAGCGGTCTGCGCCTGGTTGTATTGATCGCCGTGCAGGGTTGTGATCTTTACCTTTGTTCCCAATCCGTCTCTATTCGAACGCGTCCCCACCAGCTTCAGGATGATCCAGTGTTTCGCATTTTGTGAGCGGTTCATGAGTATCTGGGGCGGCCCGTTTAATGTGGTGACAACGATGTCGATCTTTCCGTCATTGTCCAGATCTCCAAATGCCGCACCGCGATGGGCGGCCGGTGCGGAAAAGCCGGCTCCAGCCTGGGCCGTCACATTCTCGAAGGTGAGATTACCAAGATTGCGGAAAAGCAGGTTCGGCAGTTCGAATGGCCGGTGTGCAATCGCCTGCGCATTATCCAGAATCTCGGCTCCGGCCGCGAACAAGTCCTTGCGCCCTTCATTGCCAAAATCGAAGGCTCCCGTTCCCCATGCGGTGTAACGGCTGGTCACGGCCGCCAGGCCCGACTTGCCCGTAACATCCTCGAATTGTCCGTCGCCGAGATTTCGATACAAGGGGAAACTGTCACCGAACATTGCGGTGTGGAAGATTTCCGGCATCCCATCGTCGTCCAAATCGCGAAAATCGGCTCCCATTCCTGCCACAGTCTTTCCTCTTCCCGTGAATGCAACGCCTGCTTCCAAAGCGACGTCGGTAAATGTCCCGTCACCGTTGTTATGCAACAGGAAGTTCGGAAACGTGTCATTCGACACAAAGATGTCGGTAAAACCATCGTTGTCGTAGTCGGCGAACGCCACTGCCATTCCTTTGCCGACATATTTCGCGATATGGGAGCTCTCGGAAACATCCGTAAACGTTCCATCGCCATTGTTGCGATATAGAATGTTCGGCGTGCCCTGGAAATCGTTCGGCGAACAATAGGCTGGATACCCCTGGTCTCGGCAAAAAACGGCAGTTCCGATATCGTATTTCAAATAATTGACGACGAACAGGTCGAGCTTCCCATCGTTGTTGTAGTCAGTCCAGCCAGCGGTCACAGCCCAGGCCTTGCCTAATCCTGGGACGCGGCCTCCGACTCCGGCCTTCTCAGTCACATCGGTGAAGGTTCCGTCGCCGTTGTTGTGAAGGAGTTGATTGGCGTTGACTCCGGCTACATACAGATCTACAAAACCGTCGTTGTCGTAGTCACCTGTCGCGGCCCCCATCGAATAGCCTATGCCCGTTAAACCGGCGCTTGCCGTTACGTCAGTAAAGGTTCCGTCTCCATTGTTGCGAAAAAGCCGGTTTGAATATTCGGGGCCCGTCTTGTCCAGCGAAGGTATGGCGGCACCGTTGGCGAAAAAAATATCGAGGAGCCCATCATTGTTATAGTCGAACAGCGCCACGCCGCCCATCATGGTCTCGATAGAGTAGCGCTGCGGGCTCACACTGTTCCTCAATATAAAGCTGATTTTTGAGGTTTTGAGAACATCTTCAAATTGAATCCCCGAAGCAGCCAAGACTTGGACGGATTTTTCCCCGGCGCACGCTTCGCCGCCAAACGGGGTAAGAATGCATGCAGGACATGCGGCGGCACAACGAGGTAAAGAAGCGGTCAGCGAGGCGCCGATAGCAGTACGTAACATATAGCGGCGTGAGAAATTGGTCATGCTGAATGTGATTGTCGCCGATATCGCAGGTGTGACGCCACCTGCGTCGTCTAGGGAATCGCGACTAGATTAGCGGCAGTTCTGTTCCTCCATCTGTCTGTGCGATGAGTGCTGTGCCTCGCCAAAATTCCATCCGGACGCAAATTCCTCGCACTCTTTACCGTTAGGGCGTGCAAAATGGCTTTCTGTGTCTGGGCCTAAAGAGGTTCATCGCAAGGTAGCTCGGCGGAGATGGGGTTGCGGTATGGACTGCAAGTAGCCTTCAGACACACGCTTCCGTTGGGATACTTTCGATGATGTTGAGAGCGAGTCGCAGGAAGCTTCACGCAGCCAGGTCGTATCGATGGTGCAAGCCGCCGAGTCGCGACATGGAAACGACCTTCATATTGGCTGTTTTTTCCGTTGCCGGCCTCCGGCCTGCCGGAGCCTGCTTGTTCAGCCCGAGATGCGTTCGGTCACTGTGGTAATAGCTGACATACTCGTTCATCAGGCGCTTGAGATGGCGCTCGTTCAGCTGTTGTGCCTCGCCAGAATGCCATCTGACGACAAAATCGGCCTCTTTTTCCCGAGAGGAGCCCTGATTCGGATCGCGGACAGATTTTGCTGTAGTCGAATTTGTAGCGGTCAAAGCACCCAGGAGCCACAAGAATCAACAGGGATCGGCGGATGGATGGTAAGCACCTCAATCAAAAGCACTTATTTCCATCGCGAGAGGCTTTCGAGCAGTTCAAGGCTCTACGGGACATCGACCCAGACGATCTAGAGGCCCATCATCATCTTGCCGGGGTTTACCGCCAAGGGGATGATGACTGAGGCAAATGCGGAAGAAGCCCAGTACAACAAGCAGAAAGCCGCCCCGGCGCTCCCTCGTATTCGCAGGACTTCCTACGCCAGCATCCGGAGATTTTGACTGAAAGTGTTCTATGGCACGAGCACGCCGCAAACCCGACAACGGGTCAAGCCCCAACTCCGGTCAGGCACTGACCCTAGCAATCAAGCTGCTCGACTGCATACGTTACACGCTTGTCTAGCTCTGGCGACCCGAAGGCTTGGGACATTGTGTTGCATAAGGCTTGTAGGGAAGGAAACAAAACGGGAGCGCTTAGCTAGGTAGCGCTCCCATGGTGAGTTGTTTGAAGAACCGTTAAGCGGGGACTGGATTCAGCGACCTGTTCAGTGCCGCCGGTGTTATCTCGATGCCCCAACACCGAGAAAGAACGGCAATAATCTCCTCCTCACGAAAGAACTTTCTTCCATTCGGCGCCGTCACAGGATGGAGGACCATTTTGGAATCGATCGGGTCAGTCTTTCCCTTCCAGTTGTAGAGCGTCTTTTTGCTGACGCCGAGTATTCTTGCCGTTTCCTCTACAGAATAGAAATTGGTTCCTTGAATGGTTACCAAGCTCCGGCACCTCCGCATTTCCTTCTGATGTCCGAGAGAGTAAATACCATATCATGGGGTCTTAGCTGTCTTAGACACTATTTCTGGTACAACCTAACTGATTTTGATTATCGGCAATCATCGGTCTTTGTCAAGTTTTCTTGGTAGTTTCTCCCGAAATTCTAGGCCTTTATCCCAAGTCCGCTCGTTCCCGCAATTTCCTGGCAAGGTAGCATACATCCCCCCAATCCACTGTTGTGGAAATCAAGATTGTATGTTAATAACTAGGGTAAGAAATGGAGTTTGTGGAATTTGATGCCTAAGGAGGCGTGATGCGGCTCCTGAAAATTCCAGACTCGGGCGATCCTCCCCCTCCCTGGCCCCCGGGGGTGGGCGTCAAGAGGCGCGGCGAGCCTCAGGCACCCAAGAAAAAGCGCCAAAAACGCCCTTCCTTCAATTCACAACCACGAACCAAAACCGAAAGTTCCCCTTCCCACCGTTCGTCATTCCCATTCAACAATTTAGGTTCTGCCAGATGTGCTCTTCCGAGCCCCACAAGGCCGTGTCTTGCTGTTCGGGAGGTATTCATGGATGAGGAAGATATGTTCGACGGCGAATTTCTGAGATCTGTGTGCCGCGCGCTCCATCGCAACTCGATCAGGAGCCTCAAACGCGCTGCCATCGTGCCTGAACCCATCGAAGAAATCGCGCTGAAAAAGCCGCCTCAAGGCGAGCACCAGCCCAGCATTCCCATGGTCGTGAAAGGAGACTAACCGTCTTCTTTCTGGAGGAACTGACATGATGAATGATCGCGCTGAACAATGGGGGTTACACATCATCCACGACCACACCGAGCTTTCCGGGCATTGTTTGCCCGGAGAAGAGGTAATCGCGATCCTATTGGTTTTCCTGAGGAGGCGGTATCGCATCCCCTGGGGGCCGACCCATTTGATCCTTGGTGACTTTCTGTGCCGTCATCGCCGGATCGCTCTCGACGCGTGGCAGATCGCGGCCAAGATGCGCGACGATCCATTCGTCCAACAGCACGGGATGAATGCTCCCGGCCACCATGGTAGGCCCGCTCGCACTAGCCGGACGGCCGTGCGGCAGCAGATAAAGCGGATGCGCGAGGCTCTCGCCGAGCTCATTCGCCAAGAGAGCTTGCCGCTCGAAGAACGTGCCATCATTCGATCCGAGGTCACGAGCACCGGCGTCGTCGGATACAGAATCGCAGTCGATCATGTTACGTGGGAGCATTGGCCTGATCGTGGTGACGGAGAAGCGCCCTCGATGCCGCGCGTGCCGAGGATTCATCCCGGGTTGCTTGGCTCGGACAACGCCATTCCGGTTGAGGGGCTTTCATTCTATTGACCGCATCGATTCGTTTGAGCTCGTTCACTGACGGGTTCGTGACCCCTCAATTCCTAAGGCCCAGCGGGAAATTGGCGCAGCGCGGAATAGGTTTCAAGAACCGCTCCGGACGACCGGAAATAATCGGCCCAGAATGCCTTGAGGCCTGACCAGTAGGCGGTGGACTGTCCTTCACCGCCTGCGCCCAGGACTGTAACACGCACTTTCCCGAGGTCGGGCGTCGGTGCGCAGCGATTTGCAACCGCTGAGAATTTCGGCAACGGCGCGGAAGATTCGAGATTCAAGGCGGCATCGTGTTGGCGCATGTCGGAGAGCAAGATGAGTTCCCGGCGGCTCGCCTTCTCTTCCGCAAAGATCTGGCTCGCCAACTCCATCGCTCCAAGGATGTCGCTATGGCGGAAGCTGGGCGTGAGGTGGGCGCTCCGGACTTTCCACACGCGCACGAGTTCATTTCTGGCTGCGCCGAGGCGCTCTCCGAAGTAGCCGGGATCGGTGCCTACGCGGGCTTGCATCAATATATATGGAAGCGAGAAGCTCGCGTCGGTAATGCCGATAACAGTCACCCGGCTGCCGGTCGGTGTTTGCGCGAGCAATCTCGCGACGCCATCAACATCCTTTTGAAAGTCACTTTTTCCGTCAGGGCCTGCTATATCGACTGAACCCGTCAGATCCAGGGCTACAACGACGTCCTGACCCACCTGTGCACGAGCTGGTGAAGCGCCCAATGCGGAAGCGACGGCAACAGCAAACAGCACCCTCGGGAGCGCTTTTCGGGCGGCATTGGTGAGCATGGCGAGATAAAAGTCGCGGTGAAAGCGCGCTGCGAAAATAGCCGGCGCGTTGCGCAGAGCGATTGCCGTTTGAATCACCCTGCCCCTCCGGCTGTGCACGTCGCGCAACTCGCGGCGAAGTGCGCCCCAGTCTTCGCAATCGTTGGGTTTCGACCGCCGTGCCTCAAAGAGCGCAATCCCGGAGCCGACCTCGATGCTGAAAGCAAGGAGGAGAAATGCCAACTGAAGAAGCGGGACAGTCGACGCATAGAAGTCGGTCTGGGGCGCAGGCGCTTGCTGCGAGGGATCGGCGTCATCGAGGACAACGCTCGAGGCCTGATTGTCGCGTAACTCCTGACCCAGGAGATTGCCACGAATCGCGGCAAAGAGCATAAGCCCGGCGAGCCCTGCGGCAGCAGCAACCGGGGTGAGGAACTTCTGGAGAACGGGCCAGTGCGAAAGCACCTGATCGATGAGAAACGGCGTGAGAATGCTCACGCCGACGGCATAGAGCCAGCTCTTCGATCCCAGCCGGTACGGGGCAAGCGTCAGGATCGCGAGCGCAAAACCCGAGGCGGCGAGCCCGATGGTCAGCGTCCAGCAGAAAATGGCACGACGAAGCAGCCGCAGCCGGTCGCCCGAGGGCGGCGCTTCGCGCAGCAGCGCGACCAGGCGCGAGTCTTCTAGAGCGAGATGCCGGTGCTCTTCGAGCAGGCTCGCAATCGGCCCCTGATTGGTCAGTTCGATGCGGCGTTCCTCGTAAGCGCAGATTCGCTCTGCGTGACCGACGAGGTATTCGATGCCGTCCGCTCCCACTTGGCAGGCGACGGTTTCGGGATCAAGCGCGGGGATGTTCATCATAGCCTCCGTGAATCTCTAGATCTGAGTAAAAAAACGGAGCACGCAATGTAGGCGGCTCCGGTGGTTGGAGGGGTTAAGTCGATTCGAGGACGCTCTTGGCCTGCTGTAGCTTCTTGAGCTCGCGCTCTTCCCTGGCGAGTTCCTCGCGCAGGCCTTCGACGCGATCTTCTTGTTTTGTAATTTGTTCGAGCACGACTTCGACAGGCGTGCGTCGAATCCACGGCTTGCGGCCGCTTGTTGAGGCGGCGCGTGCGGATGGCTCAGGCTCGGTCCCTGGCAATGGGCGTTGCGTGGGTGGTGCAGAAACAGGTTTCTTCGGTGCCATAATCCCTCCTTGAGATTTGGGCTAGGT
>JBEKPO010000160.1:0-7257 GCA_049520675.1 Occallatibacter sp.
TAGATGCGCAGATTGGGATTGTTGATCTCGCCGGCCGCCACCTGAGAACAAGCCAGCGTCCCCGCCGCGCCGTTGTTCATCCGCACAAACGCACTGCAGTCGTCGTCGAGTCTACGGCCCGGAACCACAGAGCGCAGCGTAGCGTTGATCTCGGTAACCTGGAGGCCGCTCACGTATTCGAGCAGGTGAAAGGCATGCGTGCCGATATCGCCGATCGATCCGCCACGGCCGCTGCGCTCCGGATCGGTCCGCCACTCGGCTTGCTTGTGACCCGTCGTCTCGATCTGGCGGCTCAACCACCCCTGAAAATACTCGACGACGACTTTGCGAATCTTGCCCAACTTGCCTGCCGCGCAGATCGCCCGCGCTTCGCGGACCATTGAATAGCCGGCATAAGTCTGGGTCAGTCCGTAGGGCAAGCGGCTCTTGGCGACGGCGGCCTCGAGCTTCAGCACCTCATCGTAGGTGGCCGTTGCGGGTTTGTCGCTCATCACGGGAATGCCAGCCTCGAAAGCGGCCAAAGCCACCGGCAGATGCAGGTGGTTGGGTGTAACGATGGCGACGAAGTCGATTCCGTCGCTCCTCTTGCGCTCGGCCTCGATCATTTGCTGGTAATTCGCGTAGGCGCGTGCAGGATCGACGTGGTACATCCCTGCCGCTTGGCGAGAGCGCTCTGCCGATTGCGAAAAGGCACCGGCGACCAGTTCGATTTTCCCGTCTAGTTCGGCCGCAATGCGGTGCACAGGCCCAATAAAAGCACCCGGTCCCCCACCCACCATCCCCATCCGCAGCTTGCGCGCTTCAGCCATTTCAATTCCTTCCCTTTCAGGCCCCTGACAAACCACATTCAATTTACATGATTCCTCTCGCCCGAGTCCCCGTCGCCGATCACCTTTGGCAGTGGCGCGGTGCATTAGATTAGTGTATTGGCAATGAATTCGATTCTGATTCCCGACTCTCCGCGCCGGTGGGACTGCCTAAGCCTCGGCGAGGTGATGCTGCGACTCGATCCCGGCGAGGGGCGCATCCACACCGCCCGCCAATTTCAGGTGTGGGAGGGAGGCGGCGAGTACAACGTTGCACGCGGTTTGAGGCGTTGCTTCGGCCTGCACACGGCAATCGCCACAGCTCTGGCCGATAACCCGGTCGGCCGCCTGGTCGAGGACCTCATTCTGCAAGGCGGCGTCGACACCTCGCTGATCCGCTGGATTTCCTATGACGGCGTCGGGCGCACCGTTCGTAACGGGCTCAACTTTACCGAGCGCGGCTTTGGCGTGCGCGCTGCCGTGGGCTGCTCCGATCGCGGCCACACCGCCATCAGCCAAGTGAAAACCGGCGATTTTGATTGGCAGGGCATCTTCGGAAAGAAAAACGGCTCCAGGTGGTTCCACACCGGAGGGATCTTCGCCGCGCTCTCCGCATCTACCGCTGAGGTCGCCGCGGAGGCAATGGACGCGGCGAGAGAGAACGGCACGCCCGTTTCGTTTGACCTCAACTACCGCGAGTCGCTTTGGAAATCAATCGGCGGCAAGGTGAAAGCGCAGGCCGTCAATCGCGACCTTGTCGGCAAGGTCGACCTGCTGTTGGGCAATGAGGAGGATTTCTCCGCCATGCTTGGCATCGCCGTCAAAGGCGTGAGTGATGACTTTGCCGAGTTGCCCATTTCCGGTTACGAAGAGATGCTGCGGGAGGTGGCCGCGAAGTATCCGAACTTGAAACTCATCGCCAGCACGCTGCGTACCGCAAGAACCGCATCCCGCAACGCGTGGGGCGCGATCGCTCTCCGTGAAGGCGAGATCGTGCATGTTTCGCAGCGCGAGATCGACATCTTCGATCGGGTGGGCGGCGGCGACAGCTTCGCCTCGGGACTGATTTATGGCTTGCTGGCCGGGAAAGGGATTGAGTGGGCTGTGCAATGTGGCGTGGCGCATGGTGCGCTGGCGATGACCACACCCGGCGACACCAGCATGGCAACGCAGGCTGAGGTCGAAAAGTTCATGCAAGGAGGGTCGCCGCGCATCGCGCGTTGACCCCTCAACCAATAAAGGGATGTAGATGCCTGAAAACACCCAACAAATCATCGAACGTGTCGGGCTCATCCCGGTGCTGCGCGCAAAGACCGTTGCCCAGGGACGCGCCGTTGTGGACGCTATGATCGCCGGCGGCGTCACCATCGTTGAAGTGACGATGACTGTTCCCGGCGCGATTGATCTCTTGAAGGAGTTGAAGAAGGAGTATGGTGCGAAGCTTCTGCTCGGCTCAGGAACGGTGACAACCGCCGAGCAGGCGCAGGCCACCATCGATGCCGGAGCAGAGTTCGTCGTCAGCCCGAGTTTGCATCCCGAGGTGATACGGGCGACCAAAAGCAATAACAAGATTTCGTGCCCGGGCGCGCTCACTCCGACTGAGGCCATCACGGCGTGGAATGCAGGTGCCGACTTTGTGAAGATTTTTCCCTGCTCCGCCGTGGGCGGCGCCGGCTACTTGAAGGCCCTCCTCGCGCCTTTTCCGCATCTCAAACTGATTCCCACGGGCGGAGTCACACTGCAAAATGCCGAGAGCTTCATCAAGGCCGGGGCATCCGCAATAGGTGTAGGCGGCGACCTTGTGAATCTCGCGGCCATCGACACCGGGCAGCCGGAAATGATCACCGAAACTGCCCGCAAATATCTGAAAGTAATTGCGGAGGCACGAAGCTAGAGCTATGCAGGCCAAACGAGCTTCCACCGCAAAGAAGCCGGCCGGCTCAAAAGCCGTAGACGACTACCTCGCCAGGCTTCCGGAGGCGGCCCGCTCTCGGCTTGAGCGGTTGAGGGCGATCATTCGCTCGGCCGTCCCGCGCGAAGCGGAAGAATGCATCAGTTACGGCATGCCGGGGTTTCGTTATTGCGGTGCACTGGTCTGTTATGGAGCATTCAAGGATCATTACAGCCTGTTCCCGATGAACGCTCAGCTTATTGCCGATCTGCGTGACGAGTTGAAGGCGTACAAGACGGCAAAAGGCACCATTCAGTTCCCACTTGAAAACCCGCCGCCTGCGGCGCTGGTGAAGAAGATCGTAAAGCTGCGAGCCGCTCAGAACCTAGAGCGCAGCGGGAGATGAGCCGCGTCACTGCACCTCGCTCGGGGCTCGCGTTATACTTGGCCTTCTGAAGAAAACACCGGCAGGACGCCTTGACCGATTCCGCGAACACTCGTCCTTCTGAACCTTTCCGCCTGGACGGCCGCCATGCCCTAGTTACCGGGGCGGCAAGCGGCATTGGCGAAGCAACGGTAAGAGAATTCGTGCGCGCCGGCGCATTCGTCTGGATCGCCGACATCGACTTGCCCGCAGCCCAGGCGCTGGCGGCTTCCACTGGTTCCGCAAGGGCGATTCATCTCGATGTCACGAGCCCCGACTCAGTTGGCAAAGCGGTCACGCAGATCGACCGGCTCGAAATTCTCGTCAACAACGCCGGCATCGGCCACGTGGGCTCCATTGAAACCACCGCACCCGAAGACTTCGACCGCGTGTTCAGCGTGAACGTGCGCGGTGTCTATCTTGTGACACAAGCCTTTTTACCACTGCTCCTGGCGCATGCAGATCGCGGAGACGGTGTTGGGACGATTGTGAATATCGCCTCGGTCTCCGGGGTGGTCGGCATCAAGCAACGTTTTGCCTATTGCGCCAGCAAAGGCGCCGTCATCGCTATGACACGCCAATTGGCGGTTGAGTATCCCAAGACGCTTCGCGTCAACGCAGTCTGTCCCGGCACGGTGCAAACGCCGTTTGTCGAAGGCTATCTGGAGAAGTTCCACAAGCAGAACAAGGAAGAAACGCGTGCGGAGCTTCGCGCGCGCCAACCCGTTGGGCGTCTGGGCCGGCCCGAGGAAGTGGCGTCGGCTATTCGCTATCTCGCGTCTGATGAGGCGGCATTCGCAAACGGCTCGCTACTTACCATCGACGGCGGCTGGACCGCTGCTTAGTCCCGGCGGGCCATGCCATCTGCATTCATACCGGAGGAATCTATGAAGCTAGTTTCATTCTCTGTCGATGGAGACAGGATCCGCCCCGGCGCGCTCATCGAAGAAGCCGCTCTAGTCGTTGATCTCACCGCCGCGGGCTACCCCGATACTCTGACGGCGATAGCTAGCGGCTTTAATTCTGTCGACAGACCGGGCGCGTATCCAGGCTATAAGCTCGACGAAGTTTGCCTCCGCGCGCCGCTCGCCAATCCGCCGCGCATCTTTGCCATCGGCCTGAACTACCGCGATCACGCCAAGGAGGCAAAGATGGACTTGCCGTCTGCGCCTGTGGTCTTTTTTAAGCTGCAGACCGCAATGATCGGTCCGGGAGATGCGATCGTGCTGCCCAAGAATTCGACCGAGCCGGACTATGAAGCCGAACTGGCGTTTGTGATCGGAAAAGGCGGCTATCGTATCCCGGCGTCCGCTTGGCGCGACCATGTCTACGGCTACACCATTGTCAACGACGTGTCGGCACGCGACGTGCAGCGGACAACTTCTCAGTGGTCGCTCGCCAAGAGCTTCCCCACATATTGCCCCACCGGGCCGGCCATTGTTCCGGCTGACCAGATTCCCGATCCACACAAACTGGCGATCTCGCTCGATATCAACGGGGAATTGCTGCAGAGCTCAAACACGAGCGAACTCATCTTCACGGTTCCGGAACTGGTGGAGTACATCTCATCGATTACGCCGCTGCTGCCAGGAGACATGATTTCGACCGGCACGCCATCGGGTGTCGGCATGGGCCGCACGCCGCCGCGCTGGCTTCGCCCAGGCGACACGGTGACAATTCACATTGAGGGTCTTGGCTCGCTGAGCAACCCGGTAGTTGCCGAGTAGCCCGCGCGTCATCCAAAGCGCCAAGTGACCAAACCCTAACCCACCGCCTCGCTGGGCTTCGCTTCTGCGAAGAACCATGCATAGAAGACGATGCCAACATAGCAAGCCACAGGCACCAGATACGCCTCCAGCAAAGGAAGCATGCCCATCACCTTGGTGAGAGCGGCACCGCCGAGAATTGCCATCACCAAAAACGATCCAGCAGTCTTGGTCTTCTCGCCCATCCCTTTCAGGCCCAGCGCAAAAATCGTTGGGAACATGATCGACATGAACAAGCTGGTGGTAAGCAGACAGCCCACTCCGAACCAGCTTGGATGAACAACGGCGACCAGGCAGAGTACGACATTGATGACGGCGTACGTCGCCAGCATAAGCCGCGCATGGAAGTGCCGCATGAGCCAGGCAGAACTGAAGCGTCCAACCGCGAACGCAGCCAGCGTGCCAGTGAGCATATAGCCGGCTGCCTTGTCGCCCACCCCAGTCGCCGACTCAACATAGTTGATGAAGTAGCTCCAGGTGCCTACCTGCGCGCCCACGTAGAGAAACTGCGCCAGAACAGCGAAGACAAAATGTGGTTGCCACAGGCGAACATGGGTCGAGCCCGAAGCCGGGCTCTCAGATGCGTCCTCGACGCCCAGAGACGGAAATTTTGTCATCAAGATCAGTACGGCCCAAAGGAACGCCAAGCACCCCAGCACAAGGTATGGAGCAACGACACGCAGTGTCTCGGAATGAAGATAGTTCTGGTAAGTTCCTGCGGCTTGCATCGCCGCTACCTGGGCGTCGGTCTTGGTCACGCCCGAAAAAATAAAAACTGTCCCGATAAGACCCGCCGTGATTGAGCCCAGCGGATTGAAGGCCTGCGAAAAATTGAGCCGCCGCTCGCTCGACCCAGCCGGCCCCAGTTGCGCGATGAAGGAATTCGATCCTGTTTCGAGGAACGAGAGTCCGCTTGCGATCACAAACTGCGCCATGAGAAAGAAAACGTAGATTCCGGCTTGCGCTGCCGGAAAAAACAGCAGGCATCCGCTACCGAGCAGGCAAAGGCCGGTGACGATTCCGGCCTTATAGCCAAAACGCCGCATCAACTGTCCGGCAGGAATGGCGAGCAGGAAATAGCCAAGATAGAACCAGATCTGGATTCCCGCGGCGCTCGAACGGTTGATATTGAATGACTTCATGAATTGCCGAATCAGAATGTCATTCAGATTGTTCGGAATCGCCCAGAGAAAAAACAGGACCGTGACCATGATGAAGGGCAACATTCGCCCTGCAGGAATCAACCGCGCGTGAATGTCTTCGTTGTTCAGTGATGTGGCTCGTTGCTGTCCTTCGGATCCGACGGAGATGCTCACGGTGAAACTCTTCCTTCTGGGACCTGCGTCTTGTCGCCGAAACCTCGGTACATCGACTCGGCTTCGGCGAGCCGCTCTTCCCTGTAGAATTGCTCTCACCTTTCTACCGAATCGGCACACTGGATGGCAATGTCACAATCGTTGGCTTTATCACCTTGTGCGACACAGCTCACATCACCCTGCCACGCACACGAGCCTATAATCCGTGCGTAAGGTGACTCCGCGCACGAAGCCGACGACGAGTGCGACGCCAATTCGAAGGATGCAAAGCCTGCCAGTCAGTTCGATTGAATCCGCACGGCGGTGCTATGCGGAGGAGTTGTGCCGGATCGACCGGATCTCCTCGCCGGAGATCCTCTCAGCCTTCGCCACCGTCCCGAGGGAACGCTTTGTCGGCCCCGGGCCATGGATCGTTCAAAGTCATGGGGAATCGTGGGTCACAGAGGACTCCGATCCTCGCGACATTTATCGCGACGCGCTCGTTGTCCTCGACGCAGCCAAGCACCTGAACAATGGACAGCCCAGCTTGTGGGCCTATCATTTCGCACTACTGGGCCTGCACCCAGGCGATCATCTGCTGCATCTTGGCTGCGGGACCGGCTATTACACGGCAATCCTGGCCGAGCTGACCGGCCCGCATGGCATGGTAACCGCGATCGACCTCGATCTGGGCCTGGCCAGCCGCGCTCGCACGGCGCTGGCACCCTGGTCCCAGGTCACGGTGACTCACGGCGATGGCGCTCACGGCCCTTTTAAACCGGCTGATGCGATCGTAGTCAGCGCCGGAGCGACGCATCCGCTTGCCCCCTGGCTCGCCGCGGTCAAGCCGCAAGGCAAGCTGCTTTTCCCGCTGACTTCGACGCGAGGACCGGGAACCATGGCGCATCTGGTGCGTGCCAGCGACCAATGGTTTCATGCCACACTCGTCAGTACGGCCTTTTTCGTCGACTTTGAAGGGGCCCGCGATGCCGACGTGAGCCGCGAACTCGAGAAAGCGCTGAAGCGCGACCAGGGCGCGGGTGTGCGCTCGCTGCGCTGCGACGTCCATGAGAAA
>JBEKPO010000161.1:0-7662 GCA_049520675.1 Occallatibacter sp.
CTCATGTGGGGCCGCGTCGTTCGGCCTGAGCCGCTACCTTCGCTGAGTGAATTGGATACTTACAGCTGCCTGCTCGGCTTCGATCTGCTTACCAATGCTTCACGCGAGGAGCTTGACGAGTATTACCGCTATTTGCCGGATCAGGTAGAGATCACTGACGTTCCCGCGAATTGGCTCGCGAAGGGACGAGACGAAACGAATGGGCCGGGCAATGCGTCATCGGCCGCAGATCCGTCTCAAGCGCGATCGGAGGACGACGAGGCCGCCTTCAACGCGATTCTTGTGGCCGAGCGCCAGATTCTTCTTCTCGATGATCGTCCCGCATGGCATGCGGGCCGTCTCAAGGCAGTTGCAGAAGTGCTGGCCAATCTGAGCCAGGCAGCCGGAGAAACATCGGCCCGAACCGACATCGAGGCGGCTCTCGCTGAAGCCCTCACGAGCGGGCATAACACGCTGCTGCTGGCGTGGCTTGACACGTGGATTGCCATGCAGAAGGTCATTCAGCCCGAGGCCAATTTGCCGGGCGCTCCTGGCACGGCCGGCAGAAATGCCGCTGCTCAGGCCGAAGGGACCGCGGATGCCGGTCCTCCGCTCGAGAGCAACCCCGGCAAGGTTCCCGCGGACTGTCAAATTAAGTTCGGCCGCCGGGCCGGGGATTATCTGGACGATGGGATCAAATTCGGCCGTCGCGCCGAGGATTCGCTTACCGTCCCAAGAAGCCTCAAGGTCGATCAGGTCAAGATCGACCGGCTCATGAACCTTATTGGCGAACTGGTGGTCGAAAAGAACGCCCTGCCGTACCTGGCCCAGCGGGCGGAATCTCAATTCGGGGTGCGGGAACTTTCGCGTGAAATCAAAGGCCAATATGCAGTGATGAACCGCATCGCCGACGAGATGCAGGACGCCATCATGCAAGTCCGCATGATGGCTGTTTCGTTCGTCTTCCAACGCTTCCCGCGCCTGGTGCGCGACACCTCGCGCAAACTCGGCAAGGAAGTCCAACTGGTGCTCGAAGGCGAGCAGACCGAGGCTGACAAGAACATCATCGAGTCTCTTGCCGACCCACTCATTCATATTGTTCGCAACAGTCTGGATCATGGCCTGGAGATGCCGGAGACTCGCATTGCCGCGGGCAAGCCGGCGACGGGCAAGCTGACGATCCGCGCCGCACAGGAAGCTGACCGCGTTGTGATCGAGATCGTCGACGATGGCAAAGGCATTGACCCAGCCGTGATCAAACAGAAGGCTTACGAAAAAGGCATCATCGACGAGGCGGCGCTCGAGCGGATCAGCGATCAGGAGGCTATCAATCTCATCTTCGCTGCCGGTCTCTCGACCGCCGAAGTCGTGTCCGATCTCTCCGGGCGCGGAGTGGGCATGGACGTGGTTCGCTCCGCGGTTACGAAGATCAATGGTACGGTGGTCGTCAATAGCGAATTGGGAAAGGGCACCTCGATCCGGATCTCGCTGCCGCTTTCGATGGCAGTGACGCAGGTCATGGTCGTCGAGTCCGACGGGCAACTCTTCGGTGTGCCCATGGACCATGTGGTGGAGACGGTTCGCGTTCCAAGAAGTTCAATCCACGCCATCAAGCAGAGCCAGACCGCCGTTCTTCGCGGGCGCATTGTGCCGTTGAAAAGCCTCAATGCCCTCCTGGGAATTGCCGCTATCCCTCGGTCGAATTCTGACGATGAACTAGCTGTACTGCTGGTTCAGGCGGGGAACGCGGAGTTGGGCCTGCTTGTGGATGGATTTCAGGAAACTATGGGTGTCATTCAGAAACCTTTCAGCGGCTTTCTGTCCGGCCTTTCTGCCTACTCAGGCTCTGCTCTCATGGGAGATGGTTCGGTGCTCATGATTATTAATATTCGGGAGATCGTCTGATGCCTATCGAATTCAAGAAGAACCGCGCCCTATTTCGCGAAGAGGTAAGTGTGGAAGAAGCGGAAGGGCTGCTGGAATGGCTCCAGACCAGACCTGCCGCGAAAGCGGATCTGTCCGCCTGCAGTCACATGCACACCGCCAACCTGCAAGTGCTGATGACGGCCAAAACCGTCATTTCCAGCTGGCCTAAAAATGTTGAATTTCGTGCGTGGCTGGAACCGGCATTGAAATCCGTGGATTGAGAGGCTCTCATGGCGAAGACAATTCTGGTCGTCGACGACTCATTGACCATGGTCATGAGCCTCAAGAGCACTCTGTCGATGGGCGGGTTTCAGGTGGAGACCGCCCACAACGGCCAGCAGGCGCTCGACAAGCTGAAAGGGGGATTCAAGCCGGACCTCATCCTCACCGATATCAACATGCCGGTGATGGGGGGTCTGGAAATGATCGGCAAGGTTCGTGCGCTTCCCGGCTGCAGATTCTTCCCGATTCTCACGTTGACCACCGAGAGCGAGAGCGCCAAACGTGACGAGGGCCGGAAGCTTGGCGCCACCGGCTGGCTGGTGAAGCCGGTATCAGGCAATGATCTGCTCAAAGTCATCAAGCAGATCCTGCCAGGGGCGTGAAGTCGGGATGTCGGCGCGTTTGCGGAATTTAAAACCAATTCCGTCGGGCGGATTGGACTGGTGGCGATGTGGGAGCCGAGGTTATGAACGATCGTGAGTCGCGGCTGCGCCGCTTCAAGAAGCGCCTGCTCTTTCAAGTTGCGCTCGCACTCCTTTGCAACGTCCTGTTCCTTGCAGTACTATTCCGTATCCAGGGGCAGGTTTTCATCGTCGATTGGGTGGCCATCGTCGTAGCGATGGCGGCTCTCAAATTTGTGCCACTGCTGATCGTCGAATGGTGGAACTGGACAATGGCTCGGCGCGCCGTCTCCGACATGTGGGCTTTCGATCAGCTGAATTTCGATGAGGTTTCAAGAGAACTGGCTACCCGCAAAGCTGTCGAGGCAGACATTCAGGACTGCAAGCCTTACATCGACGTGATGCACGAACAAATCGGCGACTCTTTGTTGGAATCCGAGCGAGAGGTCGTCGTCGTCATCGAGCAGATCGATACGCTTCATACGAATGCCGGAAAGCAGCGAGAGCATATCGCACAATCCGTCAAGAGCGCTGGTGAGCTGACGGAAGACACGCAGACCCGGGTCGAGAACAACAGGGCGATAATCGCCGCGATCGAGGCTCAGTTGGAAACACAGACCAACGAGTTGAGGAATAACTTCGAGCGCATTCAAGGGCTGGCCGGCGATGTTCGCTCTTTGACGCCTCTGATCAAGGTGATTACTACCATCGCCCAACAGACCAGCCTGCTCGCCCTGAATGCCGAAATCGAGGCGGCGCGGGCGGGAAGCGCCGGCCGCGGCTTTGCCGTGGTGGCGCTTGAGGTCAGGAAACTCGCCGTGCTCTCCACCCAGGCTGCCGCCGACATTGCCGCAAAGATCAATGCCACCTGCAAGAGAGTGGACGAGGAGATGTCCAACGCACAGGCGTCGCTCAAGAATCACGAGGCCAGCAGCGCGATGGGTCATCTGGGTGCCGATTTGGGTCAGATGCAGTCTGAGTTCTGCAAGAACAGCCAATTGCTCCTGGAAGTGATCACCGAAGTCGATGCGAACTACGCAGAGAGCGTGACCCGACTGGCGGAGGCGTTGGGGCATATTCAATTTCAGGACGTCATGCGCCAGAGAATGGAACATGTGCAGGGAGCGCTGGTAAAAATGCGCGACCACTTGTTGCGGTTGGCCGCGAGGCCGGACCGTCCCGGATGGGAGGGCCTTTTCGAAACAACATTCAAAGGATTGTTGGACTCCCATCTCAGTACCTACAAAATGGCGAGCCAAACTGTCACCCATCTTGCCGTCGCCGGCGGCGGTTCCGACAGCGACCACAGCCGTCCCGCCATTGAATTGTTCTAGTCGGAATTGACTCCTGGCCGAATCGAGAGCCTTTCGTCTGGGTACCCTTCCCCAACCCCACAATGGCTGGAACCGAGTTGCCGGTCACTTGCCTCCGGCACTCAAATTTGCCTGCAGGGCGCTCGATTCGTCTATCGATTTTCAGCAGACTGCGAACTGGCGTGGAACTCCTGGTCCAGGTGCAGCACAGCGCCATGTACGCGCAAAATCTGCTGGAGGCGAGGAACCGCAACATCCTGGATGGAAGTGTTGTTGTGGACAGCAAGCGCCGCGGCAACTCCTGCGGCCTGCCCAATAATCATGTATTGCGGCTCCATGCGAACTGACGAGTAAGCGACATGTGTAGCCGAAAGACAAACCGGCACCAGTAGATTGAGCGACTCGTCTCGCCTTGGCGTAATTACGCCGTAGGCGATCTCGTAGGGCTGGACCGGAACCTCGACGTCTCCTTCGTTCTCTACGGTTCCATCGGGCATTGCGATTCGCTCCACGTTGTGCGAGTCGCTGTTGTACGAGCCCATCCCTATCGAGTCCGCTTTTGTTCTTTCGGTCTGGAGGTCGGGTTGGCGCATGACATATTCCCCAATCATCCGGCGCCCTTCCCGAATATAAAGCTGGTTAGGCCAGTGGCCGGTATCTTCGAACTCGTCTCTCGGCAAGCCCCACTCGTTCATCTCGGCCCGCAAGCCTTCCGGTACGTGGGCATCATGAGAAAGAAAATAAACCAAAGACTCCGTATAAAGCAGGTGCTCGCGCCAAAGCGCGGCCTTGTCGGTATACGAGCCCTCGGGATACTTCCAACTATGTCCGATGTAATCAGATGAGACCGGGCCATTGTTATTAAAGTCCGCCTTGTGATTCGGAATCATGACCGGGTTGAAAAAATCTGTAAAACGCGGCGCCCGACCCATGTGCTGCTGAAATCCGCCCAGATACCTTTCGAGCAGTGCGAAGCGAGACCTGTCGTAACCCGATGGCTTGGGAAACGGCAAACGATTGGCCGGATCGTTGCTGAGGATAAGGCGAAAGTTATAGGCCTGGACCTTCTTATCACCCGAGCCCGGCGCCGCCAAAGGCCCAGGATCGATCTCCGGCAGCAAGTGATGATCGTCGTCGTAAGCCGAGACAGGCCAGATGAAAAAGTGCCCCGACGAATGCTCGCGAACTCCGGCAAGGTCTTCGCCATATTCCTTCGAGCTTTCGCGGCCCCAGGTGTAACTGACATGGGCCTGCTTCATGAGTTCGCCTTCATACGTACAGTCGGCAAAAATCCTGGCATGCCACCGCTTCCCGTCGGAGGTTGTGATGGAGAGAATCCGCTGGCCTGCAAGGGCAACGCCATCGCTCTCGCGAAGCTGCTCATGAAAGTAAACTCGGACGCCGGCTTCTTTCAGCATGTCGCGAAAAATAGCCTCATCCACGTGCGGTTCTGAACGCCAATTCGCCTCTGCGTCAAGATTCCGCACTCCGTAGTGAGCTGCCGCTCTCATGTAAAAGTCGCGCGCATACCCACCAATGATCGTGAACTGGCCCAGGTCCGTGGCTGAGAGTCCACCGGTGACCATTCCCCCCAAGTGTGTCCCCGGCTCGAGGAGCACAACCTGCAACCCTTCGTGCGCTGCAGAGTAGGCGGTCATCACCCCGGAGGCTGTACCCCCATAGACCACTAGTTCCGCGGATCGAGAGGATGCCGCCGCTCGCAAAAATGAGGCGAGGAAAACTGCAGCGAGAGTTGCGACGATGCAAATTCGACGCGAATACATTCTTAAATGATCCTTCCCCTCAACTGGTGGTGCGGGATTTCTTTGGATATTGGATAAATGACCGCCCCGGCCACGCCCTCCACCTGCCGCTATGGCGAACATACCCGGGCTTGAATGACACTGGCATTTAGACCGGCTTATTCATTAGCGTTTCTATTCAGGCGTGCCGCCCAAGAAAGACGAACGTGTGAAATGTGAGGAAACAGTTTCTGCTTCACGTCAGCTGCGAAAATTGTATTGAATTTAAAGAATACGCTTCATCTATCTGGCATCGTTCCTGGATCGTCGTCGATTGGGAAATTACGCGGCAGCTAATGGCGATATCGCGAATAATTCCCGTGTAATTTCTGGGTGGACGGTCACTCGGGCATCAACTGCGCGTTACCGGCTCCGGATTGCCGTGAAGTGAGTTTCCAAAACCCGTCGAACCCGATTCAACGACTTGGTCTCGTCGGTTGCGCCGCCTCTACGCGTTTGTCAGGGACAGCGATGGTTAGGCCGGTGATGTCGCCGGTGACTTCAAGTGGGGTTTGGTAGTCGGCGTAGGTTGCGAGCGTGGTTCGCTTAATGTCCCCGATCACGTTTGGGTTTTGGAGGTCGCGGATAATCTGGGAATTGACGTTCTTAGCATCTGTGACGCGGAGGGTATAGGTGCCATCTGGGACGAGGTCAATGTAGAACGTGGCGTCCTCTTCGGAGACGAAGGCGTCGTCGATCTCGATATTGTCGGCGGCGGTATAGAGGGTGACTTTGCCGGAGTTGATGGGCTGACCCGAGCTGTTAACAAGCGATCCGGAGACGGTGTGGAGCTTGGAGAGACGAATAGTGATGTCGGCGTCGGGATACTCCTCGCCATCTGTTAGCTTGATGGACTTTGCGTCCTTCTCAAGAAAAACATCGCCGTAGTAGACGGCGCATAGGCCCATGTCGTAGGCGCGGGGGAGCTTCAAAGTGTATTCGCCGGGAGCGAGACCTTGGATGCGGAAATGGCCAAGGTCGTCAGATCCCTCGTTTTCAAATAGCCGGTTATTGCTAGCGGGCGGGGCGGAATCCGTCCAAGAGCCGCTGGAGTTGCGACGGAGTGGGACGATTTCAGCGTCGGGAATGGGCGAGCCGTCGTCGTAGCGCAGAGTTCCGAAGATGGCGGCTCCCCGATGGATGTCGACCGAAACACTGGCAGTGCGATTGGCACCGACGGTCACGACGGGAACCACTTCGGAGATGCGCTTGCGGGCGTCGGCGGAGGGTTGCAGGAGATCGTCGGCAGAGAACTGATACTCGGGGGTGAGGTAGCCGGGATAGGTGACGCTGACGTAGTAATCACCGGGCGGAACGTGCGTGACGATGAAGCTGCCGTCACTGCGGGTGTCGCCATTGTACTGCTGCGGTGTGTGGGGCTTGTTGATAGACGGTGACGTAACAGCTAGCGGGAGCGGTACTAGGGCGACGTGGGCCAAGCGGGCGGGATGCTGGGTGTCTGCGCAATAGACCTGGCCAGACACTGTTCCTGTGACGCCATCCTGCTGTGCGACGGCGAGCATGGTGAACAGGAGAAGGATCAGTAGGAATCGCATACGAGGTCTAGCGTGTCTCATAGGATCAGTAGGAATCGCATACGAGGTCTAGCGTGTCTCATAGATGCGGGACAATCGGCTAGGAGTTTAGCACAGTCCCGAATCGCGAGGGGATCGTCGCCAATCCGGACATAACCCCATTTGGGAGTTACTTCCGTATTGACGGTCAACCGCGCTTCTTCGCCGATTTACGAAAGGTTCGCCTCCAGAGGCTTGTAGGGCAATGGCCGCTGCTGCTCAAGGTCAACATCCCCGTGGATAGAAACGAAGCGTAAACTCTCTCGATGGATCTAACCAAACCTAAAGGCCGGATTAATTGGGCGCTTCCCATTGGAGCAGCAGCGGGTCTCCTAATCGATCAACCCGTTCCTTTTCAACTAAGCTCAATTGCAGCTTGACGGCTCCCAAAGTGGAACTATTCTGGCACCTATATACATGCAAAAGTTTGCAAGCTTAGAGTCCG
>JBEKPO010000162.1:0-7189 GCA_049520675.1 Occallatibacter sp.
TCGCTCCTGTTCAGCCGCCGTAAGGCGCCGAATCGTGTGTTCCTCTACAGCAAGGACGACGGGGAGACCTGGTCCCAGCCCGTTGCTCAGTCCGAACTTCCGGACCCCGACTGCCAGGGCAGCATGATCCGCTACACTCGCGAAGATCAGGGCTACACAAAGAATCGAATCCTTTTCGCAAACCCCGTCAGCGGAGCCATTGCAGCCGGATCGGCGGAGTCTGACCCGCGCGGTAGATTTAACGTGACTGTCCGCATGAGCTACGACGAGGGAAAAACCTGGCCTATTGAAAAGCTGATCCTCGCAGGGCCGGGCGCCTATTCAAGCATGACGGTCTTTCCCGATGGCTCAGTCGGGATCCTCTTCGAAACCGGCCTGGCGTTCGGTACTTTTGACGATTATTGCAGGAAGCTGGTTTTTGCGCGATTCACTGTGGACTGGCTGACGGACGGCAAGGACCACTTGGACAAGAAGTAAGGAAACGGCTCGGGCGGGCGCCAAAAGCCGAGAAATCCCCCAACCTCACGGCGGGAAGCCGGGACCACTGAGCGAAACGAGTGCCGGGACACAAACCATCGATTTGTCCGATGAATAGAACTTGTGAGAAATTGGATGCCGGAAATCTCTCGCCGTGATCTGCTCGCTGCCGGACTCGCTATTTCTGGCACTACCTTCGTTTCACGATCGGCGTTGGGATCCGCGGTGGCGAGCGCGGTTGAGCACGACCGGGCCACTCCGGAAGACGTGCCCGCTCCCATTGCTCCTCGCGAGCATCTGCTGTTCGATTTCGGATGGAAATTCAGGTTTGGACATGGCAGCGATCCGGCCAAGGACCTGGATTTTGGATTCGACCAGGGCGTTTTTGCCAAGACAGGCGACTTCAAATTCGCGAAAGCCGGGTTTGACGATTCCAAGTGGCGGACGCTGAATCTGCCCCACGACTGGGCTGTCGAATTGCCATTCATTCACGACGATGCGCACGTGCCTGGGGACGATGACCCCGATCACATGCTGGTTTCGCACGGCTACAAGCCCCTCGGGCGACGTTATCCGGAGACCAGCGTCGGCTGGTACCGGCGCGAATTTGAGGTCCCAGCCGGCGACGCAGGGCGGCGCATATCCGTAGAGTTCGACGGTGCGTTTCGCGACTCGTTCGTGTTTGTAAATGGGTGTTTTGTCGGCCGCAGCAACAGCGGCTACGTCCCCTTCGGCTTCGATATCACGGACTTTCTCGCTATCGGAGCGAAAAACTGTATTGTGGTCCGCGTCGACGCGAGCTTGGGCGATGGATGGTTTTACGAAGGTGCGGGCATTTACCGGCATGTTTGGCTAACGAAAACGGACTCACTTCATCTAGGGAGATGGGAATCAACGGTGCGCCCGGAACTGACCGGGCGCGCCGCGACGCTGAAACTTAGCACTATCGTGATGAACGAGGGCGCGCACGCGGAAAATGCGAAGGTCATTTGGAGGATCATGGACGCCGCTGGCACGGCTGTGGCAGTGGCAGAGGCGCCTGCCCAGTCGATCGCAGCGGACGAATCGTCTTCATATTCAGCAAGCGTGATGGTTTCGAGTCCTGCTCTTTGGTCGGTGGAGGAGCCGAATCTGTATTCGGCGATGGTGTCGGTGGAATCGGATGGAAAGGCTCGCGACGAAGAACGGGTGAGCTTTGGAATTCGCACGGTGGCCTTCGACCCGAACATGGGTCTTCTTCTAAACGGGAAGTCAATGAAGATCCAGGGCACCTGCAACCACCAGGATCATGCCGGCGTTGGAGTTGCTTTGCCTGACCGTCTGCAGGTTTACCGCGTTGGCGTGCTGCAGGACATGGGTTGCAACTCAGTGAGGACCGCACACAATATGCCCACCCCCGCGTGGGTTGAAGCCTGCGATCGTCTGGGCATGACGATGATGTGCGAGACGCGGCCGATGAGCTCGAGTCCCGAGGGGCTTGCCCAACTTGAGACGATGATCAAGCGCTACCGCAACTCGCCGTCGATCATCCTCTGGTCCATCGGCAATGAAGAGGCCCGATTGCAGGGAGAAATGGCAGAAGAGGGCATGAAGATTGCGACCAAGATGGTGAGACGATGCCATGAACTCGATCCCACAAGGGTTGTGTCGGCGGCAGTGCACGGGAATAACACGACAGGAGATTCGCTGGCGCTGGACGCCATCGGATTTAACTACAACCTTGACGATCCCGACAAGTACCACGCGAAGAATCCATCGAAGGCAATCTTCGGATCGGAGACGGCGAGCTCGTTTTGGACGCGCGGCGAATATTTCACCGATGCCTCGCGGAATGTTGTCAGCGCCTACGATACAAACCCGGCTGACTGGGGTGAGACGGCAGAGGATTGGTGGACCTTCTATGGCACCCGAGAATGGGCAGCCGGAGGATATGCGTGGACAGGTTTCGATTATCGCGGCGAGCCCACGCCCTACAGTTGGCCGTCCATCAGTTCGCAGTTTGGGATTGTGGACACGTGCGGGTTCGCGAAGGACACGTTTTATTACCACAAGGCGTGGTGGGGCGACGGCCCGGTGCTGCATCTGTTTCCTCACTGGAATTTTGAGAGCAAGGAAGGCGAGGAGATTCCGGTGTGGGCTTATTCGAATCTCGACGAGGTTGAACTCTTCGTCAACGGCAAGAGTCTTGGATCGCAGAGAGTGCCACGCCTGGGGCATGTGCAGTGGAAGGTCAGGTACGCGGCGGGCTACATTGAGGCGCGAGGATCAAGAGACGGGAAAGTTGTGCTGACAGGGAAACGGGAGACCACGGGGCCTGCCGCGGCGATCAGACTGACTGCCGACCGGAGCGAGATCGACGCGGACGGTGAGGACATTACGGTTCTCACTGTGGAAGCGCTCGATAGGAACGGCCGGCCGGTCCCAACTGCAAACAGCCACGTTGACTTCAGTGTGACCGGTCAGGGCACGCTGATCGGCGTAGGCAACGGCGATCCCAACTGTCATGAAAGCGATAAAGGACCTGGACGCTCGTTGTTCAACGGACTCGCGCAAGGGATTGTTCAAGCGACGAAAGTACCGGGGGAGATTCGCATCGAGGCCTCGAAGGGTAGAGGGGAAGATGCGGAACTCTCGCCTGCCAAGGTCGTGATCCGGACCAGGCAGGTTGAATTGCGGCCCTCCGTACCAATCGTTCGGAGTTAGGACAACGAGTCGTATCATATACCCGAGGCCGGATCCCGGCGTTGAGAAGGAACTTCGAAACTGAGGGTGATGGCTCAATTGCAAACAAAAACACGAGAAGCCTTCATCATTCCCCACCTGCGATGGTGGATCTGTGGTTTGTTGTTTGCATCCACCGCTATCAACTATATCTATCGCCAGACCTTTAATGTCCTCGCGCCCTATCTAAAGGTCGAATTCCACTGGACCAACTCCGACTTTGCGCTCATACTGATCGGATTTCGGATCGCCTATGCCTTCGGTGAGACGGCTTCAGGCAAGTTCCTTGACTGGCTGGGCACTCGACTGGGTCTTCTGATTACGGTTACCTTTTATTCCGTCTCGGCCATGTTGACGGGTTTCGCGGTCGGGCTCAGGAGCTTTGCCGCTTTCCGATTTCTGGTGGGCGCAGGCGAATCTGCCAATTGGCCCGGCGCCACAAAGACGGTTTCGGAGTGGTTCCCCAAAGCGGAGCGGGGTTGGGCGGTCGCCATCTTCGATAGCGGCTCTGCGGTTGGCGGGGCCATCGTGCCCGCTCTTGTTTTGTGGCTCTATCATCATTTTGGAACGTGGCGGCCTGTCTTCTTCAGCACAGGATTCTTGGGTTTTCTTTGGGTGATCGCCTGGAGGTTTCTCTATTATCCGCCTGACATTCATCCTCACATCGGGGCAGCAGAGCGCGAGATGCTCCAGAAGGCGAAAGAGCAGGAAGCAATTTCGGAATCTCGAGCAGTCGTGGAGGGTTCGGAGGAGAAGCCCATCGGCTGGCTGCAGCTTTTCAGACTTCCGCAGACGTGGGGCATCATTCTGAGCCGTTCGGTCACCGATCCAGTTTGGTTTCTTATCATGGAGTGGTTTGCCATTTATCTGGTGTCGAAAGGCTTCAAGCTGGAAAACACTCTCCTGGGGTTTGCAGGACCATACATTGCGGGCGATCTGGGCAACCTTTTTGGCGGAGGGCTCTCCAGTGAACTCATTCGCCGTGGGTGGCCAGTGTTGCGCGCCCGCAAATTCGTAATCATCCTTGGGACGATGGGAATGGTTCTCCTTATCCCTGCTGTTTACACGTCTAATTTGACTCTCATCGTTCTGTTCTTCTCGATTTCGAGCTTTGCGTACGCCGTATGGTCGACCATGCTGCTGTCGTTGCCTGCGGACTTGTACCCGAGCAGCACCGTTGCGTCAGTGAGCGGCCTCAGCCTGACGGGCGGAGGGATTGGTACAATCGTCTCCACATTTCTGATCGGTACAATTCTGGACCATTATTCCTTCAAGCCGGTTCTTATTGCTGCCAGTCTTGCGCCTATGATTGGCACAGTCTTTCTCCTGCTCCTGGTTCGGAGCCGAGGTGTTCAATCGGCAACATGAGCGGTGGGATGCGAAGTCGTGCTCGGCATTGTCGCGTGGTTTTGTTGGCTCAAGCCCTGCTGATCCCGATTCTCGCGTTGCATGCCAGGGCGTCTCAAGATGCTGGAAAGCAACCTGCGCCAGCCGCGAGAGAACATAACGAACACGGAATCGCTCTGGCTCGCCAGGGCGATCGTGCGGGTGCGGTAGAGGAGTTCCGGACGGCTGTGAAGCTGCAGCCCGACTATGCCGAAGCTTATTACAACCTCGGAATGGCGTTGGAAGAGCTTGGCGAATCCGAGCAGGCCACAGCCGCGTTACGGAGCGCCGTCAAGATTCGGCCGAACTCGGCGGTCATGCATTTAGGTCTGGCTCTTGCACTGGCGCAGCGTTCCGACAATGACCATGCTCTCGCCGAGTTCAGGCTAGCCATTCGGCTCGACTCGAATTCTGCATCTGCCCATTACAACCTTGGATTGCTCTTTGTGCAGATGGGGCGGTTCCCGGATGCTGTCGCAGAATTTAACGAGGCTCTGCGCCTCGATCCGTCGCGCGTAAATGCACGGGTGAGTCTTGGTACCGCACTGGATTCGATGCGGCGCCCAAAGGATGCGATCGACACCCTGCACATCGCGGTGCACGACGCGCCGGACGATCCAGACGCTCATTACGCATTGGCGAAGGTTTTGTGGGAGACCAACGACCAGCAAGGCGCGCTGGACGAATTCGATGCGACCCTGAAATTGAAGCCGGACGATGAACCGGCAAGATATAACCGCGCAAGATTGCTTAAGGAGATGGGGCGAGATGAAGACGCAGCGACTGAAATGCACCAGTTGCAAGACCTGCATCAGTTTCGCGTAGGTCTCTCGCGAGTACCCAAAATCCTGGACTCGGCTGCAGAACATCTGAAGGAAGGAAAGCCGGACCTCGCGCTCCAAGAGACCGGCGAAGCTCTGAAGCTGTGGAAAGACAATCCGGTGGCATATTACGTGGCGGGTCGAGCATGGGCGCAGGAGGGAAATGCGCAGTCAGCGGTCGAAAATCTTCAGCACGCTATTCAATTGAAACCGGATTATGCTGAGGCATACGAGAGTCTCGGGCAGGTTCTGTGGCGGCAGGGCGACGAAAGCGGGTCGATCGATGCATTGGATCATGCAGTCAAAATCTCGCCCCAGATAGCTGAGAACCACTACAATCGTGGGCTGGTTGCGGCTCAGAAAGGCGACGATCAGCGCGCGATTGATGAATTTGAAGCCGCGCTCAAAATCAAGCCCGGCTACGTTGACGCCCTTCTAAGCCTCGGGCTCATGTATCAGACAGAAAAGCAATACAGTCTCGCGATCACTCAATTTCGGAGAGCTATTGCCGTGGAACCGAAATCGCCTCAGGCTCACAATAACCTGGGCTTGGCGTTCCTGAACGACAAGGAAGTGAAACAGGCGATTCGAGAACTGAGACTTTCTATTCAGCTGAAGCCGGACTACGCTGAGGCACATTACAATCTCGGCCTGGCGCTTCAGGAAGATGGGGCGGCCCAGGAGGCGAATCGGCAATTTCAGCTTGCTCGCCAACTTAGCGGACAATGATGACTCGCCGGCAGTTGATCTCTCTTATGTCTTCAGTCCTGCTCTCGCGGACTGTGTTAAGCGGGCAGGAGAGCGGCATGGCGTCCCGTGGACTAGCGCCCGCCCCGCGCCCAAAGCCATCGGGAAAGCCGTTCGGCGCACGATTTGTGGATGTAGCCGAGCCGGCTGGGCTTCGCATGCCATCCGTTTGCGGTGCAGTGGATCACACCAAATTCCTTATTGAGACGACTGGAGCGGGCATTGCGTTTCTCGACTATGACAATGACGGGTGGCTCGACATCTTTGTTCTGTCGGGCACATTAATGAACGGCCCTGCACCGCATGCTACAAACCGCCTCTATAAGAACAATCGGGACGGAACTTTCTCTGACGTGACCGAAAAGGCGGGGTTGGCGCACACCGGATGGGCAATGGGCGTGACCGTGGGCGACTATAACAACGACGGTTTCGAGGATATTTTTGTCACTAACTGGGGACAGAATGTCCTCTATCGGAATAACGGCGATGGTACTTTCACCGACGTGACAAAGGAAGCAGGTCTGCTCAGGCCGGTCAGGTGGGGCACCGGCTGCACCTGGGTCGATTACGATCGCGATGGCCGCCTCGATCTTTTTGTTGCGAATTACGTCGTGTTCGACCCAAAGACCGTACCAGTGCACTGCAATTGGAAGGGTGTCGAGGTCAATTGCGGTCCAAGGGGCCTTGAGCCGGAGTCGCATCTTCTCTTCCATAACAATGGAGATGGCACTTTCACCGATGTTACAGAGCAGTCCGGAGTGGGGGCCGCAACCAGGAGCTACGGTCTTACTGCTGTTGCAGCGGACCTCGACAACGACGGTTGGCCGGATATCTATGTAGCCTGCGACTCAACCCCGAGCCTCTTATTTCGCAACAAACGGAACGGCACATTCAGCGAGGACGGGATGGAGAGCGGAGTCGCGCTTAGTAACGACGGCCAGGAACAGGCAGGCATGGGAGTGGGCGTAGGCGACTATCTCTTGAATGGCGAGTTGGACATTCTCAAGACACATTTTCAGGGAGATATGCCGGGCCTC
>JBEKPO010000163.1:0-7031 GCA_049520675.1 Occallatibacter sp.
CGCCAGGTAGGCGTCGTCTTTCTGGCCTTCCGCTGAGACCTGAAGCGCGGCGTCCAGGGCTTCCTGATAGCGGCGCGCGCGAAAGTAAGTGTCGGCCAGGTCGAAGCGCACCTCGTCGGTGTTCATGTTGGCTTCAAGAGCCTTGTTGAGATGCTCGATTGCGCTCTGGTAAAGGCGATAGCGCGCCAACAGGACACCTACGCCGGTGAGCATTCGATAGTCGTCGGCGCTGGCCTGGTCAAGCTGTGCGATGGTCTGCTGGGCTTCATCCATCTTGCCCAACTTGAAGTAGGTTTCGGCCAGGAAGTAGAGATCCTCCGGTTGATCAGGATTCTTCTTGACTTGGTCGGACAGTTGTTCGACATCGAGCTGGTCGCGCGCCGGTCCCGCCAGATGAGAGCGATTGTCGAGGTATTCGAAGAGATTCTGATAGGGAAGCGATCCCGATGGGGAATGCTTGGAGAACGATTTGAAGGACTCCAGGTCGCGATTCGCAGCGTCCATTTCGTGAAGGCTCCGCTCCAACATCGCCAACTTGTAGTAACCCGTGGCCGGGTCGCGGCTTACGCGGACGAAATGGCGCAGAAGTTCCTCGGCCTCCTGCGGTTTCTTGGCGGCGGTTTTCAAATTGGCCAGCTCCAGCAAGGGATCGGCGAAGTCCGGAGAGTATTCGAGAGCTTTTTGAAAGAACTTCTCCGCATCAGCACCGTCGCCCTGGCGCTCGGCGATGAAGCCGAGGTTGAACAGGCAAAGGCTGTTTTTAGGATCAAGCTGAAGCCCAAGTTGAAACTTATTCTTGGCGTCGTCATACCGGCCCAGATTTCTGTACGACATGCCCAGGAAGGCGTAGGAACGGGCGGAATGGTCGACCTCGATGAGCTTGTTGAAGACTTCGATTGCCTTCTCCGTCTTTCCGGAGAGAAAGTAACATTGGCCAAGTGTAGCCACCAGCGACGGCCGCTTGGGATCGATCTTCAGACCAGCTTCCAGCACAGGAATGGCGTCCTCGTAGTACCCCTGCGACATGCTCACCTGGGCCATGAGGAAGAGGATGTCGAGGTTTTCCGGGGCCAGCTTGCGCGCGCGGACAAGAAGATTGAGGGCATCAAGGGGGCGTGACTCATTGTCGAGGACCTGCGCCTTCAAATACAGTGCGTCGGGTGAGTCGGGGCGCAGGCGCAATGCTCGGTCGAGCACGGCCCCGGCCTGATCGTAGTGGCCGCTGAGCAACAAGTCCTCGCCCAGGTTGTACAGAATCTCAAAGGTGGCGGGCCGGAGCGCGTCGGCCTTCTCCAGCTCCAGCCGCGCCGCATCGTACTGCTTCTCCGATCCCAGAAGGACACCCAGTGAAAAATGCACCTGCACGTTGTCCTTTTCGGAGGCTGAGAGTTGATTAGCTGTCTCGAGAGCGAGCGCCGGCTGCTTGTTTTGGAGGTACGCGTGAACCAGTTGCAGGCGCGTCGCGCTATCCGCTGGCTGCACTTTCTTGAAGTGTGCAATGGCTCCGGCGGAATCACCCTTGATCATCAGGAGGATGCCGAGGTTATAGTTCGCATCGCGATTGGCGGGATCGAGGCGAAAGACGGTGCGAAACTCTTTTTCAGCCTGATCGACCTGCTTCTCCATCAGCAAAAAGCTGCCAAGATTGTTGTGGGTCTTCACCGAGCCGGGATCGAGCTGGAGCGCTTTCTGGAACGAGGCAACCGCGCCTGCGGAGTCCTGCTGCTGGCCGAGAATCATTCCCAGCAGGTTGTATGCCTCGACGCTCTTCGGATCGCGTTGCAGGACTTCGCGCGCGAGGCCTTTGGCTTCTTCCATACGATTCTGCTGCATGAGGCTCTCTATTTGCTGGAAATCCTGGCTCGTCTCCGGGTGGCGCGCCTGTGCCCCGATGGCCGCGGCCGAAAACAGAGACACGATTAGAAGCACTGCGGCAAGCAGCCATCCCGCCGCCGGCACACCCGGGGAGATACATCTTCGACCGGGAATCGAATTCTTGCGGAAACCGGAGTTCATCGCCGCTCTTATTGTAGCTGCTCCAGAAATCGCCTCGCGCTGCTGTTCTCCGGCTGCACCGCGAGCAGTTGGCGCAACACCTGACGTGCGCGCTCGCGGTCGTTTTGGAGCGCATAGAGGCGAGCCAGATTGAGGTAGGACTGATCGAATCCTGGAGCGACACGAATGCCCGTCTTGAATTCCTCTTCGGCCTGCGAGTAGTCACCGCGACGCACGTAGACGACACCAAGATTGTTCAGCGCCTCAGGATAATCCGGCCTCAAAGCAAGGGCGCGATTCAGGTAATCCATGGCGGGCTGCAACTGATTCTGCTGCGCGTACAACATGCCAAGGCTGTAATTGATTTCAGGGTCGTCGGGCAGAAGTTCGAGCGCGCGTGCCAGACACTCATGGGCTTTGTCGTAGAGTTGCTGCTGGCGATAGAGGTTACCGAGGTTCAGAAGCGCGATGGCGTAGGTGGGCCGGTAGGCCAGAGACTGCTGAAAGTTGTGGACAGCCTCATCCGCATGGCCTTCTTCTGCGTCGATCATGCCGAGATTGTTCCACGCCTCGGGATTGTCAGGACGGAGCGCGACTGCTTTCTCCAAATAGTCCCGCGCTTGCGCAAGGTCGTGTCTGCGCAGGCTCAGAGTGCCCAGATTGTAGAGCGCGTCGGCGTTGTCCGGCTTGGCGGCCAGCACCTGCTTGAATGAATCTTCGGCTTGGTCGAAAAAGCCGTGCTGGAACATGGCGACACCGTAGGTGAAGTCGTTGCGCGCCAGATTGTCCTGGACCAGGGTTCCCGGAAATGGAAGCGCCCGTCGCATCCGCTCCACCGTGGTCGCGGGAATGGATCGCGCATCGCCGGGGACGACACCCGGATCGACGGCGCCCTGGTAGACCTTCACGATCATGCCTTCCCCGTCCAGCAGGAACGCGGACGGAATGGCCATGTCTCTACGGCGCTCGAACAGATATCTGTAGATGAGGTTGTAAACTCCTGCGGCGTCGCTGTCGGCAAAAAGGACGGGGAAGGAAAAACGCTCCTGCCTGGCAGCGGATCGCGCCGCGTCGGATTGAGCGGTTTCATCGACGTTGATCGCCAGGCGGGCCAGCTCGCGGCTCGAGCGAAGCGCGGAATCCTTCTCCAGAGTCCGCAGAACCTCGAGACTGAACGGCGCCGCAGTTGACCAAAACACTACAAGAACAGCGCGTCCCCGGTAAGAGCGAAGTTCGTGCGTGGTGCCATCGAGATCCGGGAGCGTGATCTCAGGCATCTTGAGCGGCTCGACGAGCCATGTCTCGACGTTTGAAGGAAGCGACTCGCTCGCGGCGGCAGCGCCAGGGCGGGAATAGCTTGCCGGGGGCGCGAGAAATGGAGTTGCCTCGAACGATTCAGCACCCTCATCGACGGCAATGCGATGGCCGGCCGGGAGGTTGTTGAATACCTGCGTAAGGCCGCTAGGCCAGCGAATAGTGGCGCGGGTGATCTTGGCGACATCGCCTATCCCGAAGAAGACCTCTTTCGAGTGCTGGGCGAGGAATCCCGAACCGGCCTGAAGGTATTTGGTCTGCTTGAGATCCCCCGTCTCGACCGTAACGGCTGCGCCGATCGCGTCGCGGTTGCTCTTGTGGCCGCGTAGCCGAAAGCTGATCGCACCGCCGATGCTCTTCATAGTGTTGTGAAGGACTCGGATTTGCGGCGCGTTGCGATTCTTCAGAATCGCTTCGAGACGGCCGTCGTGGTCGATGTCGGCCAACGCAAAGGAACGGCTGTCTTCGATGAAATCGAGTCCGGCAGCACCCGAGGCCTCGACGAACGATCCATTTCCCTGGTTCAGAAACAGGACGTTTCTCGCGTATCCGTGCCAGGTGCGGTCGGAGCGGATCAGCTCGTTGATTGCGTTCCAGCCTCGCTCGTAGCGAACCGAGGGCGTGGCATCTTCAGGAGACTCGGCGACCACCTGACGCCAGAAAAAGCTGGCCAGGTCGTCGCGGCCGGGACCGGAGATGTAGCCGTTGGCAACGTAGAGATCGGAGAAACCGTCGTGGTCAAAGTCCCAAAAGTCCGACGACCAGGACCAGCGGCCCATTTCCACGCCGGCCTGCCGGCCCACGTTCTCGAAGCGGCGGTTTCCTTGGTTCTTGTAGAGAGCGTTTCCGCGCGCGTGCCGCTGGTACAGCTCGCGAATCCTGGCCGGCGCGTTCTCGTGAAATTGCTTTTGGCTTGAGACCCGCTGCCCTGCGGCCTCCCACATGCTGGGCACATAAATGTCCTGCAGGCCGTCGTTATCGTAGTCACACCAGGAGCAGCCCATCCCTGCTCCCACGCCCTCCACATTGGCCTGGCGCGAGAATACTGTGAAAGTCCCGTTGCCGCTATTGCGGTAGAGCTGCGAGCTGCCGAAATCGTTCGCGACAAACAGATCCGGTGGTCCGAAGGAGTCCGCATTGCCCCAGGCGCACGAGAAGGTGTAACGGTCGTTGTCGGCCATCATTCCGGCGGCTTCGGTGGTTTCAACAAAGTGGCCGTTGCCTTCGTTATGGAAGAGGCAATTAGGAGGACCGTTGCGAGCGTCGTAATACGGAATGGGGTAGTGGTACTGATCCAGGCCCAGGTAGTACATATACAGGCAGAAGTAAATGTCCAGGCGGCCGTCGCCGTCGTAATCGGCAACCGCGGCATGGGTGAACGTGCCTTGAGGCGAGCGCGCGAATTGGAAGGCATCGTGCTTGAGCGAAAATCTGCCATCGCCTTGATTGACAAACAGCAGAGGGCCGGTGCCGCACACCACCAGCAGGTCCTGAAGTCCTCGGTTGTCGAAATCGGCAAACAGGGCGCAGGCGGTATTGTCGAGCACTCCGACTCCGGCCTTCTCGGTAACATCTTCAAACGTGCCATCGCCGCGGTTGCGGTAAAGGCGGTTGGGAAGGCCCGCGGGTTGGCAGATGTAAAGGTCATCGAAGCCGTCGTTATCGAAATCACCCGCCGCGACGCCGTTGTTGCTGTAGACATCCAGGCCCACGGCGCCATCGAGGACCGTGCGCCAGTAATCGGCGCCGCGAGAGAGTTGCTTCGCGTACGGCTCAGTGGATCCCAGCGCGAATTCCGTTACGTCGCTGAACACCGGCGAGTCCGCAAGACAGACTGTCTCCTGCTCTGCTCGCCACTGGTGCGCAATCCAACTTCCCGACTCCTCGCGAACCCAATCGATCTGCCAGGATCCGACCCTTTCTTCGCGCCGGTTGCGGCCGGTAGAGACCAGATCGAAACGCATGCCGGTGCGCACGGAAAGCGGCGCAGAATCCAGCTCCTCGATAGAGAAGATCTCGAATTCAACAGTCTCTACGGTTGCGGCATCTTTCAGCCAGGCCTGAAGGCCGTGCGTGACAGCGTCGCGGCCAGTGACATTGGTGGACCCAAACTCGCGACGCACTACCTTGATGCCGTAGGCGGATCGCAATTGTTTCTCCGCCGGGTTTGCGAACGCAGGGCCAGAGATTGCCGCGGCGAGAAACGAGCCAATGGATGCGACGTTGTCCGGCGATCGTTTGAGAGCGCTGCCCCACTCCTTTAGAACGCCCTCGATTTCGAAGGCGTATTTCTCTAAAACGTAGGTATCGGATCCCGCGGGCACCAGGGCCAGAACGTCAGCCAGGGGTGAAGCGGACGGATATTTGGGGGTGAGGCGAAAGTCGGAAAACCGGAGGGCCTCGTCGAAGCTGGATTCTGCCAGGCGGGGGCCGAAGAGGGCAGACGCAATCAACGGCGCGGGCCGGATGAGTACCGGCGAGAACGCCAGGTTTTTCAGGATGGCTCGGCGGGAGATCAAATGGCCTGGATTTCCCGACCTGAATACAGCCATATCTCACATCGCCTGAGCGCCGGCGGATGACCGCATCATAGCACCCGCACCGACGGCGAGAAGTAAGCCGGTTACGGCCCGGACATCCGTGACTCTAACGGTGATCACCTGACAGAACGCGGAAAATCGCACCGGATGTAAACGTTGCGCTTTTCCGTTGTGGAAAAAGGATTTAGTAATCTCGCGGAGGGATCGCGGACGACAATAGTACTGATGCGCATAAAACTATGCTGTTAAGCAACTTACGAACTCTCGGCAGGCCCTCTAGAGCCAAATGACCAGGGGAAACTCAAACTTTTGGTTGACAAAGATAAAATCGGTGGGCTATCTTTTCTCGCGGACTAAGGACACCCCTGTTAAACGTTTTCTTTGATCAGATGTCTTGAAGGCCGTTTCCTCTCAGGCAGTTTGATGCCGGAGGAATGCAACGAACAAGGACGCAACAATAAGAACGGAGGGTAATTGGATGGCCGATGGTCGCAACGCACTCAAATATGTGGGGACGCTAGCCACGATCCTCGCAACGCTCGTGTTTCTCTTCACCCCGGCTCGGATCGCCTATAGCCAGGTGGAAGAGGGCTCGATTACAGGTCAAGTCACCGACACCACAGGCGCAGTCGTCGCCAATGCGCTGGTCACTCTTGTCAACGTAGAACAGGGCATCAAGCTGGAAACCCATTCCGACGCCGGCGGCAGCTACACCTTTTCGCCCGTCAGGATTGGGCATTACACCGTGTCGGTAACCGCACAGGGTTTCGCCACTACAACCCAAAAGAACCTGACGGTCAACGTCGCTCAGGCCCTGCTGGTCAACGTGCAGCTCAAACCCGGCGCCACCACTGAAACGGTCGTGGTCAACACTGCTCCGCCGCTGCTGCAGACCGAAGAAGCTTCGGTGGGCCAAACCATCGGCTCGAAAGAAGTCAATGACCTGCCTCTGAACAGCCGCAACTTTACCTTCCTGGCCCAGTTGGGCGCAGGTATGCAGACGCCTGAAGCAGACACCCGCGGCAACGCCGCCAATGGCGCCTTTTCGGCCAACGGTCTTCGCCCAGCGCAGAACAATTACCTGCTCGATGGCATCGACAACAACTCGGGCGCCGTGGACTTTCTCAACGGCACCAACTACATCATCCTGCCGCCGCTGGACGCCATTCAGGAGTTCAAGGT
>JBEKPO010000164.1:0-6896 GCA_049520675.1 Occallatibacter sp.
TTCCTGGCCAACACCGTGCCTCATCTCGTCAACGGAGTCTCGGGTCGCGCTTTTCAAAGTCCTTTTGCCAAGCCGCCAGGACAAGGGCTGTCCTCATCGACGGTGAATGTTCTTTGGGGATTCTTCAACCTCATCGTGGCCTACGTGCTCATCCTTCGCGTCGGCAGTTTCAGCGTTCATAACATCGGGCAAGTCGCCGCAGCCGGCGCAGGAGCGCTCGTTATGTCGCTCAATCTTGCCTGGGCCTTCGGGCGCTTTCACGGCGGCCTGCTGAAGCAGTGACAGCCACTTGGCTCCAGGTGACCATCATCACCCAGGGGCAGCTTTCATTCCCTGTACTATGAGTGGAAGGGATGTGCCATCCCCCCAAGATGTCCAGGGCCACAGACCGAAATCGATGGTGTGCGCCTCCGCGGGTGCTCAGGCTGCGTGGGGTCGTATTCACCATTCCCATGTCGCTCACCGTGGCTTTTGCTATCTCCGCCTGCGAAAACGTGGCCGTTTATACGCAGCCCACCGCGCTGCGCGTCATCGATGCCTCCTACATCGCGCCGGCCGCAAACTTTGTGGTGGATGGTCAACTGCTCGCCGCCAATATCGGCTCGGGAACAATCACTCCCTACGGAACGCTCAAATCGAACTCCGCAGCCACAATTGACGTGAGCTCTGCCGCCGGCAACGCGCCGCTGCTGAATGCAAGTGGTCCTCTTTTGGCAGGCAATCAATACTCGATTTTCGTCAGCGATTCGGTGGGTACGATCACCGCTTATGTGATGACCGTTCTCCAGGACCAGCAGATGCCTGCGCCGGCCGGCCGCGCGGACTTCCGCTTCCTCAATCAGGCAGAACAGACCGGCGGCGTCGATATTTACATGGTTCCCAATGGGACCGCGGTCGCCAACGCCGTCCCCCTGATCGTCAATCTCTCGGTCGGTGGCCCGGTATCGTACGTGAGCTTTCCCGCGCAGACAACGACGATGATCGTCACCCCGACGGGATTGACGACTCCTGCCTTCACGTCCACTCCCATCCAGCTCATCGGCGGCGAGGCGCGCACCGTGCTCATCATGGATTCAAAGCTGACCTCTAATCCGCCCGTCACTGTGACCATGGCGGATGATGCCGGGCCGGCTGACTAAACTCGTGGCAGGCTCGAAGGATCCGATGCGCTCTTTCTACCCTGTTCGCGCTTTCGTTGTCGTAGCGATCGTGGCTGCCGCCGCGCTCTCCGCGCACGGCGATGATTCGTTTCGCGTTGTGCACACCTACCCGCACGACCCTCGGGCCTACACCCAAGGGCTCGTGTATGTCGATGGCCGCTTATACGAAAGCACCGGCCTGAATGGCCGCTCGTCGCTGCGCATGGACGATCTGACCACCGGGCGCGTGCTGCAGTCGGCTGCTGTGTCCAGCCAATATTTTGCCGAAGGCCTCACCGACTGGGGAAGCACGCTGGTCCAGCTCACTTGGCAGTCACACATTGCGTTCGTCTACGACCGCTTCAGCTTTCGCCTGCTGCGCATGCTCCATTACGACTGCGAAGGTTGGGGACTGACGCAGGATGGAAAGAATCTGATCGAGAGCGATGGCACCGCCGAGATTCGCTTCTTCGATCCGCAGACCTTCAAAGAGGTGCGGCACATTACGGTGAAAGATCGTGACCAGCCGGTGACGGAGCTGAACGAACTCGAATACATGCACGGCCAGATTTACGCCAACGTCTGGCACACAGACCGCATCGCCCGCATCTCGCCGGCGACCGGACAGGTGCTGGGCTGGATCAACCTAGCTGGCCTGCTGCCTGAAAACCAGCGCACCGATCCTGAAGCTGTTCTGAACGGCATCGCCTACGACGCCGTCCACGACCGGCTCTTCGTCACCGGCAAGCTGTGGCCCAAGCTTTTTGAGATCAGGGTGGTTCCCGCCCAGCCGAAAGTCGTTCCCGTTCGTCACACGAAATAGCGATTTGGGAACGCGCAAGCCTCGAAGTTTACTCGTCACATCGCGCCGGCCGTGTTCACGCCTATACTTTTTAGTCGCAGTCCGAGACCGGCCATGGATCTCTCGTCTGTTTTCGTCCCGAGTTCGCTGCAGAACGCAGTTGCACTCACCATCGTGCTGGCGTTCGCCGGCTACCTGTTCACCTTCTGGAGCAACCGGGTGATGGCGCGCCGCGCCGACCGGCTCCGCCTGGTAAACCAGCGCCTGAACGAGTTCTACGGTCCGCTATACGTGGCCACTGTCGCCGGCAACATCGCCTACAACTCGCTTCTTCAAAAGCAGGGAAAGACACAGTGCCACCCCATCCGCGACGAGGACCTGAAGGAATGGACTCTGTGGATGACCACGATCTTCATGCCGTTGAACGACGTACGCGAAAAGATCATCATTGAGAATGCGCATCTGATCGTCGAGGAGCAGATGCCCCAGTGCCTGCTCGACTTTGTCACCCATGTCGTGGGTTACAAGGCTCTGCTTTCGAAGTGGGCTGAGGGCGACTTCGCCGATCGCCGCTCGACCATCGGTTGGCCGCCCGAATTCGACCGTTACGTCGAGCGCTCGTACAAAGCGCTCAAGGCCGAACAGATGCGGCTGTTGCACAACGCACTGTGGCGCGCGTGGCACGGCGCCAACGGGAAGAAGCGGAAGTAGCCGCGCGCTCTCGGGCTTTTCCGCTGCAATGCAGTTCCCAGCGTGTCGAGGCTACTCCTGCACGCTCAACGCCAGGTTCTTCCAAAGGCGCAGCGTGGGAGCGGACTGGTTGATGGTGTAAAAGTGCAGGCCCGGGGCGCCGCCGCGCAGCAGAGTCTCGCACAGGCGCGTGACGACGCTAAGGCCGAAGTCTACGAGCGTCTGTTTGTCGTCCTGCAATTCTTCAAGGCGCAGGCGAATCCAGCGCGGCAGGTCGGCGCCGCAACCATTGCAGAATTTCAGCGCGTTGGCATAGCCCGTGATGGGCATGATGCCCGGCACAATGGGAATCTCGATTCCGGCCTTCGCGCACCGCTCCACAAAATGAAAGTAGGCATCGGCGTTGTAAAAGAGTTGGGTAAGCGCCGAATCCGCCCCTGCTTCGACCTTCCGGCGGAAGTTGTCGAAGTCCTCACTCGGCCGGCTGGCCTGCGGGTGCATCTCCGGGTACGCGGCCACCTCGATCTTGAAGGCATTGCCGTGCTCGTCGCGAATGAAGCTTACCAGTTCATTGGCATAGTGAAACTCGCCGGGAGCAGCCGCGCTCATCGCCGTTGCCGGCAGATCTCCGCGCAACGCCACAATCCGCTTCACGCCCGCGGCCCGATAGCGATCGAGTTGCGCGGCCACCGCGGCTCGCGTGGAGCCCACGCAAGTCAGATGCGGCGCAGCCTCGACGCCCGCGTGCTCGATCACCGCCAGAATGGTTTCGTATGTGCCTTCCTGATTCGATCCGCCCGCGCCGTGCGTCACGGAAAAATAGTCCGGGCGCACTGCGGCCAGTTGCCGGATGACCTCGGGCAGCTTCGCCTGCGCCTCGGGTGTCCGCGGCGGAGCCAGTTCGAACGAAAAACTCAAGGGCGAGGATTGACTCACTTCGCTCTCCACTCCGCATAACGCAGGTCGAGCACCGGCTTCAGTCGATCGAAGTTTTCCCAGGTATCCCGAACGTGATACAGGTCCGCCAAGCCGACCCCAAGGGTCGATTCGTAATCGGCTATGTACTTGCCCTTTTGAAAGTCAAAATATGCCTGAGCAAACTCGTTGCCTTCTTCGTTCAGATCGTCGTCAGTGAACTTGCCATCGCACGATTCAAGAAAGAACAGTCCCGGCGTAACTAAGCGTGAGAGCAACCTTGGAATCTCGTTCGGAAAACCACTGGTATAGATATCGCCTGCGAAGCCAGATAACAACGCCCGAGCGACAAACATTCCGGTATGTGTCGCCCCGGCCTCAATTGGCAAATCCTTGGGGAAATCGCCTCCATAGTGCCAAGAAGCATCATCGTATTTCATTTCGTTGACCCATAGTCACGATTCCGAGTTTCTCAGGTCTCAAAATCGAGACCTGAGGGGCCCGCAAGTCCTTGCTGGTCCCCGGTCCCTGGTCCCTGATCCCTGATCCCTGATCCCTAGTATCTGTAGTTCTCTGCCTTGTACGGCCCTTCGACCGGCACGCCGATGTAGTCGGCTTGCTTCGGCGAGAGCTTCGTGAGCTTGACCCCGATCTTCTCCAGGTGCAGGCGCGCGACTTCCTCGTCGAGCTTCTTGGGCAGCGTGTAGACGTCCACCTTGTAGGTGTCGCGGTTCTTCCACAGGTCGATCTGCGCCAGCGTCTGGTTGGCAAAACTGTTCGACATCACGAAGCTGGGATGGCCCGTCGCGCAGCCCAGGTTCACCAGCCGCCCCTCGGCCAGCACGAAGATCGAGTGGCCGTCGGGGAAAGTGTATTTATCCACCTGCGGCTTGATGTTGGTCCTGGTCACGCCCTTGGCTGCGTTCAGCCGGTCGATCTGGATCTCATTGTCGAAGTGGCCGATGTTGCAGACGATGGCCTGGTCCTTCATCTTCTCCATGTGCTCTAGGGTGATGATGTCAGTGTTGCCCGTGCACGAGACGTAGATATCGCCGCGGCCCAGCGTGTCTTCGACTGTGGTCACTTCAAAGCCTTCCATCGCCGCCTGCAGCGCGTTGATGGGGTCGATTTCGGTGACCACCACGCGCGCGCCCATTCCGCGCAGTGAATGGCTCGATCCCTTGCCGACGTCGCCGTAGCCGCAGATGACCGCGACCTTGCCCGCCACCATTACGTCGGTCGCGCGCTTGATTCCATCCGCCAAAGATTCGCGGCAGCCGTAGAGATTATCGAACTTCGACTTGGTCACCGAATCGTTGACGTTGATCGCCGGAACCAGCAGCTTGCCCTGCTCCATCATCTTGTAGAGCCGGTGCACGCCTGTTGTGGTCTCTTCCGACACGCCGCGCCAATCGGCCACGACTTTATGCCAGTGCTTCGGGTCATCGGCGAGGACTTTCTTGAGCAGGTCCTTGATCACCTGCTCCTCGTGGTTGCCCGAGGGAGTATCGACCCACCGGTCACCGTTTTCCAACTCGTACCCTTTGTGGATGAGCAGCGTTGCATCGCCGCCGTCGTCGACGATGAGCTGCGGCCCGAGGCCCCCTTTGTGCGTCAGCGCGCGATAGGTGCAATCCCAATAGTCCTCGAGCGACTCGCCCTTCCACGCGAAGACCGGCAGCCCGGCTGCCGCGATCGCAGCCGCCGCGTGGTCCTGCGTCGAGAAGATGTTGCAGCTGGCCCAGCGCACCTCAGCCCCCAGACTCACGAGGGTCTCGATGAGCACCGCTGTCTGGATGGTCATGTGCAGAGATCCTGTGACGCGCACACCGGCCAGTGGCTTTTCCGCCGCGTACTTGTTGCGGATCGCCATCAGGCCCGGCATTTCCTGCTCGGCAATAACGATCTCTTTGCGGCCCCAGTCGGCTAGGCTCAGGTCGGCTACTTTGAAGTCGGCTCCAGTCTTGCCGACTTTCGTTGCTTCAAGGGTTGCGGTTGCCATGCTGTCTCCTCATATCGACGTATCGTGATATAATGATATGTATCAGAATTCACCGATGACGTCAATCACCAAAACGCTGCGCGTGCTGGCCGATCCCAACCGGCTGCGTATCTTGCTGCTTCTAAAGGGCGAAGAGCTTTCTGTCGCGGAACTGCAGGAAATCCTGACCATGGGTCAGAGCACGATTTCCACGCATCTCTCCCAGCTCAAGCAGGCCGAATTGGTCGAGGATCGCCGCACCGGCAAGAACAATCTCTACCGTTTGGTCAGACCGCCAACCGAGGAATCTGGCGCCTTGAAAGGGCACGACTTCAGTCGTGCCATGGAACCAACCCCATCAATTGGGGCTTTAGCCCCCGAGGGACGTAGTTTCTTGGACGAGTTACTTGCCCGTGCGGAACGCGAGATCCCGGAGTTCGCCTCCGACCAGGCAGCGATGCGCCGCGTGCTCAAGAACCGCCAGGACAGGACGCGCGCGTTTTTCGATAGCATCGCGGGCAGGCTGGGCAAGGATTATGTTCCCGGCAAATCGTGGAAGAGCCTGGCCGAGGCGCTGCTGCGTCTGATGCCGCCTCTGGTGGTCGCCGACTTAGGCGCCGGCGAAGGAAGCTCCGCTCTCCAGCTGGCCGCGCGGGCGAAGAAAGTGATTGCCGTCGACTCCTCGGCGAAGATGATCGAGGTCGGCCGCGAGCTCGCCGCGCGTCACGGCGTCAAGAACATCGATTTTCGGCTCGGCGACATGGAGGAGATCCCCATCGCCGATGGCGAGGTCGAACTCGTCTTCTTTTCACAATCCCTCCACCACGCGCTGCACCCCGAGCGCGCCATCCACGAGGCCCATCGAATTCTCGCGCCCGGCGGCCGCATCGTCGTGCTCGATCTGCTGAAGCACCGCTTCGAAGAGGCGCGAGAGATGTATGCCGACGAGTGGCTGGGCTTCAGTGAAGCCGAGCTTGAATCCATGCTCGAAAACGCCGGCTTTGTGAGCGTGGAAACGACTGTAGTGGACAAGGAGCTCGAGACGCCGCAGTTTCAGACTCTGCTGGGGGTCGCGGGCAAGAAGCGTTAACGCTGCGAGGGTTGGTTTTGAGGGGTAACTAAGATAGCTTGGTCTCTGGCGATTGCGGCGAACGAGGCGGGCGAGATGCGACAAGTTACAGACTCTTCCAGAAGCGCGAAAAAGACAACCCGTCTCACCCGTGCCCGCCAGACCGCAGTCTTCAAAGCCCTGGGCGATCCGCATCGCTTCGAGTTGCTGCAGCAGATTGCCAAGGCCGGCTGCCCGATGGGCTGCATGCAGGCAGGAGCCCGCCTCGCCATCTCCCCGGCGACCCTTTCCCATCACATC
>JBEKPO010000165.1:0-6721 GCA_049520675.1 Occallatibacter sp.
CGCAGCAAGCGGCCGGCGCCGCGCAACCCGGCGCTGCGGTCCCTGCCGCCGTCAGTGACACCACGGGCCAAGCGGGCGATCCGTCCGGTGTGGAAACCGCCGCAACCCAAGACCCGTCAGGTGACCCAGCGCCTCAGGCATCGAGCCAACCAGTGGTGTGCCAGCCGGCGACCGCACTCAATCCACCCGAGCCTCAAGCTCCTTGGGGCCCCTGGGCTGCACTTGGCGACTCGGGATTGGTATTCGGTCTCTCTCGGGTCGACGCCAACACAGTCACCTGGAGATTTCTCAACGCCGGCTCCAACACCATCACCGGCATGAACTTCAACTACTCGTTTGTCGACGCTACATCGGGCCAGCCAACCACGCAGAGCGATCTGCTGCCTTTCCCCCTTGCACCGGGCCAGTCGGTGGGTGGATGGACCGCCTATACGGCCAACACCAAGGGCAGCATTACCTTCACCATCACACAGATCTCGTGCCAGTAAACGGATCAGAACGATAGCTGCAGGGAGGAAACCATGAACCGTATTTTCATTCGACATACGCAGGGAACACGCGCCAACCAGGTGGACGAGTTTCAGAGCGGCGGCTTCAGCGAGATTTTGATCGGCCGTGATGAGAGCTCGACGGTCCGCTTTGACGCCGACCGGGAAGATCTGGTCAGCCGCAATCACGCCCGCATCTATGCGGACCCGGCTGGATCAGAATCTTTCTACATCACCGACCTGCGCAGCCGCAACGGAACGTTCTTGAACCGGCAGCGCATCAGCGCGCCGAGCCGCATTCACCATGGAGATGTAGTGCAACTCGGTTCAGGTGGCCCCGAGTTTCGTCTGGAGCTCGACCCGCCCCCGGCCGCTGCGGCCAGACCAACCAGGGTCGTCAGTCCCGGCGAGTCCCGCGACTTAGCCGGCACTCTGGCCAGAACGACGCGGATTGCCGGCACAAGCGATGCCGGGCAGCCGCGCCCCATCGGAAGAGCCACCGTCGAGCGCATGCTCGACGACAACTTCGGCCGTGTCAAGCGCGAATCTGGCAAGACGCTGTGGGCGGGGATAGCTGCGGTCATCCTCATTGTCGTTTTCGGTGGAGGCGCCTATCTCTACATGCGTCACGCCGCGGAAGAAAGTGCCCGCCGACTGCAAAACCAGCAGCAGCTCCTGGCACAGATGGCCGACGTGGTGAAGCGGGAGCCCGGGGACGATGCCGCGGTGCGCGCGCAGATGGACAAGCTCACTGCAGAGATGAAGCGCATCGTGGCCCAAAACCAGGCCTCGCCGCAGAGCGGAAGTGCAGGGGCCGCGCCGAGCGGGAGCGCTGCAGATGCGCCCGCCAGTTACGATGCCGGCCTCGGCCAGGCGGAACAGTTCTACAACGCGGGCAACTACAAGGACGCGTATGCCGAGTGCGTGCAGATCAGCGAGATCGATCCGGGCCGCTGGGAGGGCTACTTTTACGCCGGCCTTTCGGCCGAAGGATTGAATCGGCCCGACGATGCACTCACCGCCTACCAATATGCGCTTCAAGATGCGCCCGACGACCAAAAGACACAGATTACGACGAGGATCAACTCTTTGCAGACGTCCGCCGGCCAAGCGAACTAACGCACGAACGCGAATTAACTATCAGATGACATGCATGGGGTGCAGTAACGAAAGTGCGGGAGACTATGTTGCTCTTTGATGCTTGCGTAATGACGCACATGGGAAAAATAAGGACGAACAACGAGGACTCCGTGAGCTTCGTGCGGCCAACCGACAATGACGCGCTCCAGACGCATGGATTGCTTGCTCTTCTAGCTGACGGTATGGGCGGCCATGAAGGCGGGGAATTGGCCAGCAAGTTGGCCGTGGATGAGATCACGCGCACTTACTACGATTCCAACGAGCCGCCACCCGTCGCGCTTGCCTCTGCCTTTCGCAATGCCAATCGCGTCATTTTTCGGGCAGCACGCGCGAATCGAAAGCTGAAAGGAATGGGTACTACCTGCATCGCCGTCGCGCTCTGCAACGACCGGGCTTGGTGGGCTTGGATCGGTGACAGCCGCCTGTATCTGCTCCGCGGCGGACAGATCTATCGAATGTCGGAAGATCACACCGTAGTGCAGGACATGATGCGGCGCGGCCTTCTCACTCGCGAGGAAGCCCATAATCACCGCGATCGTGGCGTGCTTGAGCGCGCTCTGGGCACGCGTGAGACTGCCGAGTTTGAACTTGGTTCCGACGCGATTCAACTTGCCTTAGGCGACCGGCTTCTTTTGTGCTCGGACGGTCTGCATGATTTGGTCGACGACGACGAGATTGCGCGTTGTGGAACAGACGGTCCTGTAAATCAAGGCGCAGAGAGACTTCTGGACCTGGCGCTTGAACTTGGCGGCCATGACAATATCACCGTCGTTTTGCTCGAAGCAAATCCGGCATCCTCTCAACCTAAACGGCCGTTGGCCAGAACCCGAGAGCAGGTGATCGCATGACAGTGCAGATCGGCCAATATCGGATTCTTGAGGAACTGGGCGCCGGTGGTATGGGAATCGTTTATCGCGCGCTCGACACCCAGTTGCAGCGCGAGGTGGCGCTCAAACGCCTGCGATCGGAATTCGCGGCCTCGCCAGCTGTTCTGGAGCGGTTCCGTAACGAGGCCAAATTGCAGGGCCGGATGAATCATCCCAATATCGCCCAGCTCTACTCGCTCGTGCAAACGCAGGATGCTTTCTGCATCGTCATGGAGCTTGTCACTGGAGTGATGGTCAAAGATCTCATTCCGCTCCAATGGGAACTCGCCGTCACTGTGATCGGCGAGACGCTCGATGCTCTGGGTTACGCGCACAACCTCGGTGTTCTCCATCGCGACATCAAGCCCGAAAACATTCTTATCGATCAGCGCGGCACGGTAAAGGTTATGGATTTCGGCATTGCTTACGCCGTCGGATCGCAGCGCATGACCCGCGAGAAAAGCATTGTCGGAACCCTCGAGTATATGTCCCCCGAGCGCATCCTCGGCAAGCCGATGGATGGCCGCAGCGACATCTACGCGCTTGGCATCGTCTTGTTTGAGCTGTTGAGTGGACGACTTCCATTCGATATCAGCAACGAGTTTGATTTGCTGCGCTGGCACCTCGAAGAGGAGCCGCCGTCGATTACCAGCGTTGCCGATGTGCCGCTATTCTTTGACGCTGTGATCCGGAAAGCAATGGCGAAAGATCCCGCGCAGAGGTATGCGACTTGTTCCGAGATGAATGCTCATATGCGCGACATGGCGCCGTCTCTTGATCAGAACGCCGGCGCACTTCAGGCACAGGTTGCGGAGCATCTGCGAAGCTTCAGATCCGCGGTCTTTGACGAGCATCGTTGTTACCTGCAGGTCATGAACCAGATCTTCAATGGCGAGCTCAATGCGGCGGAACGCGTGCTTCGTGACGAGCTTAACCGGCATCCACGTGCGGAGCCTTTGCGGCAATATCACGAGGTTGTCTTGCGGGGTCAGTCGCAGTCTGGCTTGACAGATTGTGTGGTCGAGGAGCGAGAGATCATCCAGAGTTGGTTGCGCCTGATTGCTGCGGATCGTGCGGCGGATCGTGACGCCTACCAGGGCGAATTGGAACGCATGCAGCGGAGTTTCCCAAATTCCGCGCTTGTGGAACTGTTGCGCGTGCAAGCCTACGCGTCAGATCGGGTCGTATAGAGCCGGAAGGGAGGTTGGGAAATGAAAGAACGAGGAATTGACGCTGGCCGAATCGGTGCCATCGCTTTGGCTGTCCTGGCGGCAGGGGTATCGGTTCTACTGGGCGTGCACTACAGGCAGCTGGATGCCGAGTTGACATCGCAAAGGCAGGTCTTTGCGCAGGCTAAGAACGGTGGTGCGGTCGCGATTGCGAATCGTCTCGCTCTCCCGCCCAACCGCAGACTGGCCGTTTGCAATGACTCGTCTTCAAACACAACGATTTCTTCGGTCGCTGCCGTTTATATCGGACAAAGTGGAAAGCCGGAGATCTACAGCGGCGCGAACGAGCAGTGGCGCACTTGGTCGGTCCCCGCGCGATCGCGGCTGGCGTTGGGTGCCACAGACTGGGATGGCTCAGCACTGTTTTACGCGATGAATGTGAGCAATGCGGACAAAAGCCAGCTCCTGGCAGGAGTATCCGATGACTTGCGAAGCGGATGCATCCGGCTGCCGGCTGAGGGACCAAGACAAAGTAATTGAGGTGCAGCGCGGTCGGCAATCGGATGTCAACAAAGGCGGAAACATGGGCACTAAGACAAATCCCGTGACCACGGACTGCATGATCAATGCACGATGGTTCAAGCTGAGCCGTGACGGCTTGAAGCGATCGTCGCTTGTCCTGCGCCTTGATTTTCCCTGGAGCTTTCCAAATCTCCCTGAGACTCGCTGGCAGGATGCGCCGGAACTCATCGCAATCGATTCCATCGTCGACGGCGAGGATCCAGCGGTGACCCTTGCAGGTTTCGAAGGCATCAGCTTGGCAGCGCTTCTTCAGCACGGACCACCTGGCACCGAAAAGGCTTTCGTGGTTCTGTCGCGGATTGCAGCTGCGCTAGACCGATTACATGCATGCGGCTTGACCCATGGCGCACTCAAGCCCTCCTCGATTCTCGTCGCTGAAGATTCTTCTTTGCGCATCGTGGATTGGATGGTGGGCTGGAACAGTGTGCCCATGGGCTGTCTTTCTGACGGCGCAGAATACCTCGCACCCGAACAGATCGCTAAAGATCATGCCGGCCTGCACGCCGATCAGTTTGCTCTCGCCGTGATCGCTCACGAATTGCTCACCGGCCGGCATCCATTTCCTGGCCCAGGCTTGGCAGAAAGACTTTTCCGAATTCGCTACGGACTTCCGGAGCAGGAATTCTTCGGAGAAACAAGCTTTGCCGCCCATGCCATCTACGAGCGCGCTTTTTCCATCGATCCGGCGGCCCGCTTCGAGTCGTGCGCCTCTCTGATTCAGGAACTGGAGACGGTTCCGCAACGGCGGTCCCACAGCGAAACGCGACTTGTCGACATCGAAGACGACTCGGTGGCCACTGACACCGCCGAAGAGGGCGCCGAAGACGGAAGCATCGCCTCAACAAAGGCCGGTCGAAAACCGCTCTCACGTTGGTGGGCGGTCGCGGGTACTTTGGTGGCGCTGGCGTTCGGTTTGGGGATCCTGGACTGGCGCGCGCAACGGAATGTGGATGGGCTCGCCGCCGAAACCATGCAGGTTGCCCGTAACAACTCTGCAGGCACGCTCGAAAATGGGCGCTTCAGCGTTTGCAACGTCTCTACGGATGCGATCGAGATCCGTCAGCTCGCGGTCGCTTACTGGGGTTCAGATCACAGGCTCAACGTCTTCAATAGCACCGTGTATCCGCATTCGGAATGGGTCGTACCGCCGGGTTCTTCCCGGCTGATTAATTGGTCGATGGACGGCCAAACCGTGTGGAACGGCTCGGTTCTTCTGTATTTCATTTCGGTTCGTGAAGGTCAAAAGGAGTTCATTGCCTCTGGACGCTGGGACTCTAGATCTCAGGGCTGTTTGCACCTCTCCTGAGTGTTCTGCACGACTATCCCCAGGCAACGGACCCATCGCATGAGCCGATACCCCAAGCGAATCTACACCCTGGCCGCCGCAAGCCTATTTGAAATAGGGGAATGCAGTCCTCCACTCTGGTTTGAGCCGATCGCACGTTGCCGGTGAATGCCGGCCCGCTTTCTATTTCTGGCGAAGGATTTTGGCGTTAATCGATTTCTCAATCTTGCTGCCGAGACTTTTCAGCGGCAACGACTTGAGGTATTTTTCAGTGGTCGCCAGGTTCTTGTGGCCGAGCATGACCTGCAGGGTCTTGATGTCGACGTCCTGGAGTGAATTGGTCGCGAACGTGTGACGCCATTTGTGGAGATTCCACTTCTCGCAGTAGGGGCCATTCGAACACCTCCCCTTCTCCGTCACACATTGGCGGCAGTTGAGCTTTGCCCGCCATGCGATGGCCTTGCATAGCTCGAGATGATGAGCATCTGGACGTTCACCTCCATAGTTAGGGCGTTTGGGATGTGGCGTCGTCGGGAATATCAAAGTGCCTTCGCCGTGTGTTTTCCGCCAGGCAGCCAGGGATCTGATGAGCTTCCGCGGAACGACAACGATTCGCTCTTCGTGGTTTTTCGGGTTGAACGCGTATTGAGGTTTGCGTCGCACCCTTAAAGTGTACTGAACGAAATCTACGTCGTTCCATGTCAACGTCGCCACTTCCCCTCTTCTGAATCCGGAACAGAGGAAGGTTTCAAAGAGCAATTTCTCTCGCGGAGTGCACGTCCTGAAGAAGGCCTCCAATTCTTTCTCTTCATAAATCTCGACGATCGGCTCCGTGCCTTTCGGCCAATCACCCCTCTTCATTTGAATGACGGCGCCGGCATTGCGGAGAGCCATCAGCGACACGATCAGTTTTCGATTTACAGTTTTTACATCCAGGCCCTCATCACGTCCTTTGCCCATCAAGTGCAAAATATCGTGGCGCGTGACTTCTGAAACGAATCGCTTTCCCAGCCTTCCTCTCACCCAGTTCAGATCCGATCCGTATGCGTCATGGGTCGCCGGCTCCTTTGAGGCCTTCACTTCCGCGAGGAATCGTTCGAATGCAACGGCAATAGGAGTCAACTCCGGTCTCACTGTACCATCGTCGATATCTGAATCGACGGTCCCCTCGGGATTGCATTGCCGATACCA
>JBEKPO010000166.1:0-6625 GCA_049520675.1 Occallatibacter sp.
CGTCCAGCGGCTCAACCTTGAATGCGCCCAGGTCCACAATCTCGTGCCCCGCCTTCGCCAGATCGGCGCGCATCTCTTCCTTCAGCTCAAATCCCGCGTGATCGGATGCGATTACGAGTTTCACGATGATCCTCTCTGAAGTACAAGCGGAGCTAGCGGGGTTAGCGGAGTTAGGCTCGTATCACGGTACTGTCGTTGCCGTCACCTAACTCCGCCAGCTCCGCAAACACGCGCGAAGCGCGGCTAACTCCGCTGCCCTACCAGCTTCTTCGCCCTCGCCGTCACATTCTCCGGCGTGAATCCAAGTTCTGCCATGACAATCTTGCCCGGCGCAGAAGCGCCAAACCGGTTCAGGCCTATTACGTCGCCGTCCGTACCCACATACTTCCACCAGCCCAGCGGCGATCCCGCTTCAACCGCCAGCTTCGGCACGCCTGCCGGCAGCACGCTCGCCTTATACTCCGCAGATTGCTCATCGAAAACCTTCCAGCTGGGCATGCTCACCACGCGAGCCCTTACTCCGCCACCGCCCAACAGTTTCGCCGCTGCCTGCACTAACGAAACCTCCGAGCCCGTTGCAATCAAAATCACTTGCGGATTCGCCGTGTCCTCCAGCACGTAGGCGCCCTTGCTCACGCCGCCATAAATATCGTGCTTCGTCTCGTCAATCACCGGCAGATCCTGCCTGCTGAGCGCAAAGAATGTCGGTCCGCCGCGTTCCAGCGCCAGCCGCCACGCTGCTGCCGTCTCGTTCGCATCCGCGGGACGGAAATCCGTCATGTGCGGCACCGCGCGCAACGCCATCAGATGTTCAATCGGCTCATGGGTCGGCCCATCTTCGCCCACGCCGACCGAATCGTGCGTGAAAACAAAAAGCGAATTCGACTCCATGATCGCCGCGATGCGCAGAGCCGGCTTCGCATAGTCGGAAAACACAAAGAATGTCGACCCGAACGGCCGCAATCCCCCGTGCACCGCCATTCCGTTCACCGCCGCGCACATTCCCAGCTCGCGTACGCCGAAAAATACGTTGCGCCCCGTGGGATCCTCAGCAAAGTGCGGGCTCGACTTAAAGATCGTCTTCGTCGAGGCCGTCAAATCTGCCGCGCCGCCGAACAGCTCAGGCACATCGTTGAAGATCGCGTTCATCACCTGCTGGCCCGCATTGCGCGTCGCAATCGGCTTCTCCGTCCCGAAACTCGGGATCGCCTTCTCCCATCCTGCCTTCAGCTTGCCCGCCTGCCTCCGCTCAAACTCCGCGGCCAGATCGGGAAACGCCTTTTTGTATTCCGCGAATCGCTGGTTCCACTCCGCTTCCTGCTCCGCGCCGCGCTTCACCGCCGTGCGCCAGTTGGCCAGCGCATCGTCCGGCACAAGAAAACTCTGGCCTTCAGGAAATCCAAAGAACTTCTTCGTCGCCGCAGTGTCGGCCGCTCCCAGCGCCTCGCCGTGCACCTTGTTGGTTCCCGCTTGCGGGCTTCCGTATCCAATCACCGTACGCACTGCAATCAGCGACGGCTTGTCTTCAACCGCCTTGGCCGCGGCAATTGCCGCTTCAATCGCATCCAGATCGTTTCCGTCCATCACTCGCTGCACATGCCAGTTGTAGGCTTCAAAGCGCTCGTAGACATTCTCGGTAAAGCTCCACCTCGCCGGTCCATCCAGCGTGACCAGATTGTCGTCGTACAAAGCGATCAACTTTCCCAGCTTCAGCGTTCCGGCCAGCGAAGCCGCCTCGTGCGAAACGCCCTCCATCATGTCGCCGTCGCCGCACAACATAAACGTGTGATGATCCACCACATTGAAACCAGGCCGGTTGTACACCGCCGCCAGGTGCTTTTCCGCCGCGGCCATGCCCACCGCCATGCCAAATCCCTGCCCCAGCGGCCCCGTCGTCGCTTCCACGCCGTCTGTCAATCCATACTCGGGATGCCCCGGCGTCTTCGATCCCCACGACCTGAAGCCTTTCAGGTCGTCCAGCGTCAGTTTGTAGCCTGTCAGGTACAACGCCCCGTAGAGCAGCATCGACGCATGCCCGTTCGACAGCACAAACCTGTCCCGGTCCACCCACTTTGAGTGCGCCGGATTGTGCTTCATCAGCTTGTGAAACAGCAGGTAAGCAATCGGCGCGTCTCCCAGCGGCGCTCCTGGATGCCCGCTGTTCGCCTTTTCCACGGCGTCCACGGCAAGCAGGCGCAGCGTATCGATTGAGAGTTGGTCGAGAGAGAGTGACGCAATACTGGAAGCCATAATTGCTGAATTTCCTTTCCACAGATTGGATGCCCGAATTGGCCGTCTGCCATCGCAATCTTGCGGCCAAAGCGGTCGAGTGTCCCGCCCTGATTCGCAACGTAAAGCGGTCATCCTGAGCGACGTTCGGCCCGAATTCGGGCCAAACAGAATCGAAAGCCTGCCCTGAGCGGAGGTCGCGCGAGCGACCGTAGTCGAACGGGGACCTGGATTTGGGACCCGATTTTATGCAAACTCCTGATTCACCAGACCGGATCGTCTCGGCGCTTCAGACGTACGCGGAAGCTGGTGCCCCACCCTCGCGGCGTCTTTGCTTTTGCCGCTAGGGTGGGATCGTAAAAACCGCCTCAGAATTCACAGACGTGGGACCTAACCCGCGTCCACGGTGACCCTCACATTGTATCCAAGCCAGCTATCCGGTTCCTGCCAGTGCAGCGTCCACTCCACCGCGCTGCATCCCTTCGCCGGCGCAATCTCTGCCCAGAATCCCGCGCTCCCCAATCCCCGGCTTAAAGTGCTCTGCTTGGTTTGCCAGCCGTCGTCGGTCCACACCACTTCAAAAAACCTCTCATCCAGAATGCGCAGCTTCCGGCCTGCATCCATTCGTTGGATGGGCCTGTTCCGGCTGTAGATTTCAACATCCGTGCGCCGGCGTTTCCGTCCCTCCGGATCGCAATACCGCTCGTACACCGGATCGATACGGTCGAAAACCTTGCCATCTGTCGCCGAGCGCAGCAACTTCAGATACTCGGCATGCGCCCACACCAGTGGCACCGCTGAACCAGCCGGCTTTCCTTTGCGCAAACCGCGCTCCGGCAGGTCGTCCTCGTCCCACACCTGCTCCGGCAGCATCTGCCCGCTCGTCGCAAATTTCTCGTAGGTTTCGATCAGCGGAATCACCCCGTTCCCCGCTGCCAGCTCATAGTGGGCGCGTTCCCCGGTCAGCAGCGGCCATACACGCCCTTGGCCCCATCCTTCATACGCCGAACCATCCTCATGCTGGCCGTAACCGTCCCAGTTGTACCGCAGCCAGCCAGGCCCCTCCGGCAACTCGCGCTTCAACACGCGATCCACCACCTTCAACGAGTCCACAATCAACGGATCGTCAGCCCTGCGCACGCCATAGCGCACCAGCTCAAGAAATCCCGCATCGATGATCTCGCGCGCCTCAAATTCGTAGCGCGTTCCCGGCGGCCGGTTCGCCAGTTGGATCAGTTCCTTGCCGCAGCCCTCGTGCGCGTATGCCTCGCCGCACTCCGGCGGCCGGATGCGCATATAGTGACGCTCGATCTCCGGATCCAGCACCCCGTTATTGGTCACCGTCCAGTCTTCGAGATGCCCCTCGATCCAGTCGGCATATTCCTCGAGGAATTCCGCCAGCTCGTCCGACTCATTCTCTCGCGCCATCTCCGCCGCGCAAATCAGTCCGCTAATCACCGTCGCCAAGGTCGAAGGCGAGTAGCCCGCGTTTTCTTCCCACCTTTCCTGATGCGTGATGGGCGCATTACGCACCAGGTACCCGGCCGCCCGCTCCACAAACGGGAAAAAATGCAACTCTCCCAGCCCCCCGGCTTTCCACAATCGCCACGCCAAAGTGATGGGAAACGCCACCTCATCCAGCTGTTTGCCGCTCCAGTAGGGCGTTCCGTCGATCCAGAAATTCTGCGCGAATCCGCCGTTCGGTTGCTGCGTGCACGCCAGGTATACCAGCGCACGCCGTGCCGTCTCGACAGCTCCGCACGCAAGCAGAGCCGTCGCCGTTTGCACCATGTCGCGCGTCCACACCAGATGGTAGCCGCCCAGATCGTCGTCGCCCTTCACCTGCCCCCAGGGAATCGAAGCCGACGCGACAAAGGCGCCCGGGTACGACTTGTCTTCGTGCGCCAGCACAACGCTGTGGCTCGCCCGCATCAGCTTGCCGCCGTCGCGCGCCTTGCCGGCGAGCTCCTCCGGATTCGCTGCCCGCTTCCACTGCACCACAAACCGGTTGCGCTGTTCTTCGAATGGCGTCGAAAGAGCCGACATGGTCTTCTGCAAAGCCGTGTGGTGCCCCTCGCCGATCCCGATCGCCAGGGTGAACTCTCGCACCGCGTTGCCGTTGTTCGCGGCCGCAGCCCCGACCGCCTCGTCCTGCGCCCGATCGAGGTCGATTTCGCCCATCATCGCGATGTTGCCATTCGTGGCCGAGCCGAACTCCCATTTCATCTCCAGGTTCTGCATCAGGTCCTGCCAGCCGTCGCTCGCGCCCACAAACCCGCAGCTCATGCGCCTGAATCCGCAATGCGCCGTCATCACCATCGACCACCGGTTTTTCCACGCCAGCAGCACTTTGTGTCCCGCCAGGTCCAGAGCCCGCGCCGAGTTCCCCGCCCCGCCGCAGTCCAGGTGCGGTGCCAGCAGCGCAAAAACCTTCAGCCGCGGCACCAGGTCCGCTCGCCCCTCCAGCCGCACGTGCTGCAGCACCACACCGTGGTGCGGATCGCAAATGATCTCCTTCGTCAGGCTGTACCGCCCGTCGCGATCGCTGTTCACGTACCGCACACCCAGCGCTTCGGGATCGATGTATTCAAACGTCGACACCAGGTCGCGCTTCTCTTCGTGCACAAACGTTTCGCCGTCGCTCACCAGGAATCCCATGTCGCGCGTCTGCGGGTGATCGATCGTGGGAAAGTAGATCTCGTTCAGAATGCCGTGCGAGCACGTAAACCAGATGCGGCTCGACGCCGCGTAAGCCGTGCACACCGCGTCCTTCAAGCTCGAAGTCCACCGCGGCTCCAGGCCCGGCGCTCCGAACGCCTCGCCCTGTTGCTCAAGCCACCGGTACATCTCCTGATTGCTCATCCTCGCTCGCCTCGTCTTAGAGTCGCCGATTCTCGCCCTGTCAGTGAAGCTTGCGCCGTCAAAGATGGCTGTCATCCTGAGCGAAGTTTGCTCGCCGCGTCGAGCAAACCAAGCCGAAGGATCTGCGGTTGTTCTTCAGCGGATTCTTACTTTGCAGGAACGTGGACCGGGGAATCTTGCCTACCCTCACCATTCTCAACGCTTCCGGCGCTCGCCGGATGCATTCCTCATTACAAATCCGCGAAAACTCTCCAGGCACAAACCAGGGGGTGCCCCATCCTAGCGGGTCTTTGTTTTTCCGCCTAGAGGTGGGGCGGGGCACGGTTCGCGCGCAGATTCCTGACCCGCCGGGTGCCCCACCCTCGGCGCGTTTCTGTTTTTGCGCCTAGGGTGGGATCGCGCTGACTCGTTGACTCGCTGACTCGCTAACCCGCTGTTCTCGCCCGCACCAGCATATACTTCACCGCCGCCTCGATCTCCGCGCCCGTCACATCTTCCACTACGCCCGCATCGCCAATCCCCCCCGGCAGCACGAACCGCCGCACTCCGCCCACATTTTTCTTGTCACTTCCCGTTGCGGCCAGCACGCGCCCGGCACTCACCTTCAACTTCGGCAGCGGCCCATAGCGATAGATCAGCCGCTCCAGCCGCTCCATCTGCCCGCCAGTGATCGTCCCGCGCCGCCGCGCCACATACAGCGCCGCAATCATGCCCCACGCCACCGCCTCGCCGTGCAGCATCGCCTTGTAGCGCGTCGCCTGCTCCAGCGCATGTCCCACGGTGTGCCCGAAGTTCAAAATCATGCGCAAGCCGCTCTCGCGCTCGTCGCGCCGCACCACGTCGGCTTTCATCCGGATCGACGCCGCGATCACCCGCTCCAGCGCCTTCGGCTCGCGCTTGAGAATCTCCTCCGCATGCTCTTCCATGTACCGCACCAGCGCCCGGTCGCGAATGATCCCCGCCTTCACGCTCTCCATCAATCCCGCGCGCAACTCGCGGTCGGGCAGCGTCCCCAGCACCCCGATATCGGCAAGCACCGCTCTCGGCTGCAGGAAGTTCCCCACCAGGTTCTTGCCCTCGGGCAGGTTCACGCCCACCTTGCCGCCCACACTCGAGTCCACCTGCGCCAGAAACGTCGTCGGAACCTGCACATAGTCGATTCCGCGCATGAAGATCGAGGCCACAAATCCACCCACATCGCCTACGATCCCGCCACCAAAGGCAATCAGCAGCGAACTGCGGTCGCCGCCCGCGCGCACCATCTCGCGCGTCAGCCGCTCCGCGCTGGCCATGGTCTTGTGGCGCTCGCCCGGAGGCAGAAACAGTACCACCGGAGCTTCCCCAAAAGACTGCTGCATGCAATGCCACAGCGCCCAGATCTCCGGCGAGGTGACGACAAAAATCCGTCGCGGCAGCCTTTTCAACACCCGCTCAATCCGCGGCGCCAGTTCTTGCAGCAACCCGCTCCCCGTAATCACGTCGTAATTCGCCGATGGCGTCTCCACCCGTATCGTCTGCACAGTGATTTCATTCT
>JBEKPO010000167.1:0-6726 GCA_049520675.1 Occallatibacter sp.
GCCGCCAGTTTTGCTTCGGGCTTTGCCTCTTTTACTTCAGGCGGAGCGATGTGCGGCGTCTCTCCACGGCCAGGCATCGCCGCCCGCGCCGAATAAACGCGCCACTCCCGCTCCACATCATCTTGCGCTTCGTTGAGCAACTGGCTGGCGAGCTCGGGGTTGCTGCGCGCCAGCATGGTGTACCGCGCCTCGCGATAGGCGTAATCCTTGAGCCGGATCGACGGCGCCTTCGAGTCGAGCTGGAATGGATTCTTCCCTTCCTCGCGCAGCGCCGGGTTGTAACGCATCAGCGGCCAGTACCCCGACTGCACGGCCAGCTTCTCCTGCTCCAGCCCATGAATCAGGTCGTATCCATGCGCAATGCAACTGGAGTAGGCGATGATGATCGACGGACCGTCGTGCGCTTCGGCCTCCTGGAATGCCTTGATCACGTGGGTGTCATTGGCTCCCAGCGCCACCTGCGCCACGTACACGGAGCCGTAGCTCACCGCTTCCATGGCCAGGTCTTTGCGGCTGTTCGGCTTGCCGCTCGCGGCAAACTTGGCTACTGCGCCGCGAGGCGTCGATTTCGATGCCTGCCCGCCGGTATTCGAATAGACACCGGTGTCGAGCACCAGCACATTCACGTTCTTGCCTGAACCGAGTACATGGTCGAGCCCGCCGAAACCGATGTCGTAGGCCCAACCGTCGCCGCCGAGGATCCACACGCTCTTGCGCACCAGCGAGCCGGCTATGGCCAGCAGATTCCGTGCGTCCGGCGACTCGTTGTGCGCCAGGCGCTCGCGCAGCAGGCTCACACGCTCACGCTGCTTGTTGATTTCCGCTTCGGTTTTCTGCGTTGCACCAACGAGGTCCGCGGCCAGCTCGGCGCCGATCGACTCGGCGATCCGCGTGACCAGGTTCTCCGCAAAAATCTTCTGCTGGTCGAGCGCCACGCGCATGCCGAAACCGAATTCCGCGTTATCTTCAAAGAGCGAGTTCGACCATGTGGGCCCACGGCCCTGAGCGTTGCTGGTGTAGGGAGTCGTAGGCAGATTGCCGCCGTAGATTGACGAGCAACCTGTGGCGTTGGTGATATAGAGCCGGTCGCCAAACAACTGCGTCAGCAGCTTGATGTACGGCGTCTCGCCGCAGCCCGCGCAGGCGCCGGAGAACTCGAAGAGCGGCTCCAGCAGCTGGATGTCCTTGACCTGCGTATGGGAGAGCTTGGCGCGATCGACCTCTGGCAGGGAAAGGAAGAAATCCCAGTTTTCGCGCTCCGGCGCGCGCAGAGGCTCTTGCGGCGCCATGTTGATGGCCTTCTTACTCGCGTCGCTCTTGTTCTTTACGGGGCAGGCCTCTACGCAGAGAGCGCAGCCGGTGCAATCTTCAGGAGCCACCTGCAGCGTGTAACGCTGGTCTTCCATGCCGCGCCACTTCGGCTTGGCCCACTTCAGGGTCGCCGGCAATTTATCCACCAGTTTGCCGTCGTAAATCTTTGCGCGGATCACGGCGTGCGGGCAAACCATCACGCACTTGCCGCACTGGATGCAAAGATCCTTGTCCCACACGGGAATGAACTGCGCGATGTTGCGCTTCTCCCATTTCGACGTCCCGCTGGGGAAAGCGCCGCCGGCAGGAATCGCGCTCACGGGAATCGAATCGCCTTTGCCCTCGGCCATTTTGCCCAGCACCTCGTGCACAAACTTCGGCGCCTTGTCTGAAAATGCCCCCGCTAGGTCGAAGGTCGACGTTGCCGCCGTGGGCAGCTCTACCTTTTCCAGGTGCGATATGGCGTGGTCTACGGCAGCAAAATTTTTCTGCACAACTGCTTCGCCGCGCTTGCCGTAAGTCTTCTTGATGGATTTCTTGATCTGCGCAATCGCTTCCTCGCGAGGCAGCACGCCGCTGATGGCAAAGAAGCACGTCTGCATGATGGTGTTGATGCGCGAGCCCATGCCGGCTTCTCGCGCTACCTTGTATCCGTCAATCACATAAAACTCGATTTTCTTGCTCAGCATCTCCTCCTGCATGCTGCGTGGCAGCTTATCCCACACCTCGGCCGCCGGGTAAGGCGAGTTCAGCAGGAACACCGCGCCCGGCATTGCCGCCTCCAGCACGCTCATCTTCTCCAGGAAGCTGAAGTTGTGGCACGCCACGAAGCTCGCCTTGGTAATCAAATACGTCGACCGGATCGGGTTAGGCCCGAACCGCAGGTGCGAGGTCGTCATCGACCCCGACTTCTTTGAGTCGTACACGAAATAGCCCTGTGCGTTGTTGTCCGTCTGATCCCCGATGATCTTGATCGAGTTCTTGTTCGCGCCCACGGTGCCGTCGGAGCCGAGGCCGTAGAACAGCGCTCGAACGGTTTGCGGATCCTCCGTCGAGAACTCGGGATCGTAATCGAGACTCGTGTGGCTGACGTCATCGGTGATGCCGATAGTAAAGTGGTTCTTCGGGGCTGCGCTCTTTAAGTTATCCAGCACACCCTTCACCATCGCCGGTGTGAACTCCTTCGACGACAAGCCGTACCGCCCGCCGACAACCTTCGGCATCGCGAATGGCAGCGACGAGGCATTCTCTGCCAGCATCGTCACCACGTCCTGGTAAAGTGGCTCGCCCGCCCCGCCCGGCTCCTTGCAGCGGTCCAGAACCGCGATCGATTTCACTGACTTTGGCAGCGCCGCCACAAACGCCGTGCCGTCGAAAGGCCGGTAGAGGCGCACCTTCACCATGCCCACTTTTTCGCCCTGGTACGTTAACGCGTCCACGGCTTCCTCAGCCGCCTCGGCGCCCGATCCCATCACCACCATCACCCGCTCCGCATCCGGCGCGCCGTAGTAGTCAAACAGGTGATAGCTGCGGCCCGTCAGAACCGCCATCCGATCCATGACCGACTGCACAATCCTGGGCACCGCCGCATGAAACGGCGTGCACGCCTCGCGCGCCTGGAAGAAAGTATCGGGATTCTGCGCCGTGCCGCGAATGAATGGGCGGTCGGGCGTGAGCGCGTTCTGGCGGAACGCGATGAGGTACTTGTCATCAACCATGGCACGGATCGTCTCGTCCGTAATCGGTATGATCTTGCCGACCTCGTGCGAAGTGCGGAAGCCATCGAAGAAATGAATAAACGGAATACGAGACTCAAGCGTTGCAACCTGCGCCACCAACGCCAGATCATGCGCTTCCTGCACGGAATTCGAGGCCAGCATCGCCCAGCCGGTCGCGCGGCAGGCCATCACGTCGGAGTGGTCGCCGAAGATCGACAGTGCATGCGTGGCCAGGGTGCGCGCTGTAACGTGCATCGTCGCCGGGGTCAGTTCACCAGCGATCTTGAACATGTTGGGGATCATCAGCAGCAAGCCCTGCGAGGCGGTAAATGTAGTTCCGAACGCGCCGGCCTGAACAGCGCCGTGCAGCGCCCCTGCCGCTCCCCCCTCGCTCTGCATCTCTTCCACAATGGGCAATGCGCCCCAGATGTTCTTCTTTCCTTCCGCGCGCCACTGATCGGCCCACTCGGCCATGGGCGACGAGGGGGTTATGGGGTAGATGGCGATCACTTCGGAAAGGCGATAGGCAACCGAGGCCGCGGCCTCGTTCCCATCCAGAATCACAGTCTCTTGGTCAATCATTCGCTTCGCTCCACAGCGCGGCCATGAGGAAGTTCAGCCGCTACCGTGAGTGTCTTCGTTGGGGTGGTCTGGGGCAGTGATCATGGGCACATGGACGGCGGAGAGTTCCACATTGTGAAACTCTGTTCACAGAGTGCAACGTCGATCGCATGTGGCTAAACCGCTTCGGTTTCGCTTAGGACTCCCATTCAAGGTCCGGCACGAACTGCACTCGAAGCGATCGATACTGATTCGCCTATACTGATGCGCAAAGAGTTCATGCTTCGATTCACTCGAAACAATGCACGGACGATATCCCGCCCTCTTCTTTTCAGCGCGTTGGGCCCTTGTTTCACGCTCTTCATGCTCGCTGCACCCCCTTGCGTACACGTTCAATCCGTCAACCTGAAGCATGAAATTGCCAACTTGAGCGATCCCGCTCCCAGCATCCGTCAGAGCGCGGCCCGCACGCTGGGCGAGATGGGCGATATCCGGGCAGCTGAGCCACTGATGCAGGCTCTGCGCGATCAATCTACGCGCGCCGCCGCGGCGTACGCGCTGGGACAGCTCAAGGACCCTGGCAGCATCTCTGCGCTCGTTCTCGCACTGAAGGACGAAAATCAGGAAGTCCGAGAAAATGCGGCTATGGCTTTGGGAGAGTTTCGCGATCGGCGTGCCGTGGTGGGCCTGATTGACGCTCTGAATTCTCAAAACGCGACCGATCCAGACGGGAATTTCAGCGCGGCCGATAGCTCACTGGGGCGGATTGGTGCGCTCTCCGTCAGTCCCCTGGTTGCGGAACTGCAGCGCAAAAACAGCTCGGTGCGCATGCACGCCGTGGAAGCTCTGGGTTGGGTCGACGATTCTCGCGCTTTCAATGCGACGGTCGCTGCGTTGAAGGATCCCGATCCCGGTGTACGTGCTGCCGCTGCTGGAGGTTTGAACGGGCACGGAGACGCTCCGGGGATGCTCCTTGCCCCATACAATTTTCTTGGGTGGTTCCGATCGGGCAGGCGCTGGGGTCCCAGCTACACGAGAGACCCGCGCGTCATTGATCTCCTCATATCCGCGCTCCGTGATCCGGATGCCGTGGTTCGATCGAATGCGGTCGAAAAGCTCGGTCAGATCGGGACATCCAGGGCGGTTGAACCTCTTCTCGCCGTCCTGAGTGATGCATCCTCGGCTGCCTCAGCGACCCGCTGGGGACCGACGATTCAAATGACGATCATAGAGGCGTTGGGCAGGATCGGAGACGCCCGCGCTCTCGATGCGTTGGTTTCGGCGCTGCAGTCTCCCACCGAGGCCGTTCGCCAGCATGCGGCCGGAGCCCTGGGAGATATCAAGGACCCTCGCGCCATGGTCCCCCTGATTGCTGCCCTCAACGATAAGAGCCCATCGGTTCAGGCAAGCGCAGCAAAGTCGCTCGGGCAAATCAAGGACCCTCGCGCCGTCGAGCCCCTCGCGGAAACTCTGGACAAGACGATTACTGAACTGGAATCGGCCGCCCCTGGCTACGACCCAAGGTATGAGGTGGTGGAAAACGCAGCCAAAGCACTGGGCGAAATTGGCGACGCTCGGGCCATTCCTCCACTCCTCGTAACACTGAAGTCGATGGCTGCTCTGATGGAGAAAACCCCTGCATCTCCATCGGCCCGCTTCGCGGTTCCGCAGGTGACTGAGGCGTTGGGAAAGCTTGGAGCGTCGGCCGTCGATGCTCTTTCAGCGGCGAGCAAGAATCCAGACGCACAGATTCGCGCTCAAGCGTTGACAGCGTTGGCAGCGACCCGCGATGCCCGCGCGCTTCCGCTCCTTACGCAAGCTCTTGGAGATGACGATGCCGATGTCCGCGGAGCGGTGGCTCAGGCGCTGGCGATGTTTCACGATCCGCGCGCCGAAGAGCCTTTGATGAAAGCTATGAAAGACTCAGAGAAACAAGTGCGGGTGAGCGCAACCCGCGGGCTCTGCTTCAATCCTTCTCCATGGGTGGTCAATCCGCTGCTTGCGGCTCTCCGGGACCCCGATTCTGACTTCATGGTCAGCTGCGTCACCGACAACGTGGGCGGCATGCGAGCGCCAATCACGGACCAATTTCTCCCGCTGCTCAAAGACCCTGATGCCCGGACCCGCGAACTTGCAGCCCAGACATTGGTCGCGCAAATTCAATTCCGCTCGATCATGAAGGGCACGAGCGATCCTGCCGTCGCTCCGGTGATCCAGGCGCTGCTTGCCCGACTTCATGAGAACGACAGGGCGACGATCAAAGGCGCGTTCGTGTTTTTTGTCTTGCTGGGACAGCCGGATTCGGAAGGTGCATTGATCGATACGCTCCAGCACGAAACCGACGAATATATGGCCCAATCGCTCCTGACCTGCGGGAACGCGAAGCTCGAAGATGCGGGCCGCGCGTGGTACGCTCAGCACCACATGCAGCCCGAGGATTTTATCGTGGGTGTATTTTGGGGCAAGCTTACCCGGCGAGCTGACTCCGACTAGAAGTCCCATTTTTTGGAGCTATGTTGATAGGATGCATCACGGTCCGGATGGCGTAGTGAGCGCGGTCGAACCAGGGATTCGATCCGCCCTGCATCGTCGCTCTACGCTCTGAGTCTCGCTGGACTGCTCCTGGAGATTTGCACCGCACTCGCAGGAATATCGGGGGGCAGAACAGGCTCCGCGCTGTAAGTCATTGCAGCGCCGCATGCGGTTTCGGGGCTTCTGCCTCAACCTCAACGGAGCCGTCGCTCAGCCCCGCCGTTCGGGCCGTCAACTTGATCGTCCCGGGCTGCCCCGTGGTGCGAATGACAACCAGAGCGCGGCCTTGAAACAGCTTGCGCCGATCTCACACCGGGTCCACTGATCGAGAACTGGACTTCCTGATCGGCATGCGGCTGCAACCGGCCCTGGGCATCAACCGCTTCGACGGTGACGAACGAAAGGTCCTCTCCATCCGCCTTCACCACTCGCCGGTCGGCAGCGAGACGCAGGCCGGCGGCGCTGCCGACGGTTGTCAGAACACTCTCCGCCACCGCTCGACCGCCGCGAATTCCCACCGCTTTCAACGTTCCTGGGCCGTAAGGCACCTCAAAGACTGCCTTGAATTCCTGTTCGCGGCCGGTTGGCTTCTCGCCAATCAGCT
>JBEKPO010000168.1:0-6121 GCA_049520675.1 Occallatibacter sp.
CCGCTGGTCGACTCGCATGGTGAGCTGATCGGCATCGACACCTTCATCATCTCCGACAGCGGTTCCTTCGCCGGCGCAGGCTTCGCTATTCCCGCGCAGATCGCGCGCGCTTCAGCCGAGCAGATCATCAAGACCGGCAAGGTCGATCACGGTTACCTCGGCATCACCATGAACGACGTAACGCCCGACAACGCCGGCTTCTTCAACTTGCCCGACGCCACCGGCGCTATCGTCAGCCAGGTTGTGCCCGACTCGCCCGCAGCCCAAGCCGGCCTCAAGAGCGGCGATGTACTGCGCGAACTGAACGGCCACAAGATGATCAACGGCAGCGCGCTGCAGGTTGCGGTGAGTGAAACCGCTCCCGGGACACCGATCGAGCTCGGCATCCTGCGCGACGGCAAGCCGCAGACGATCAAGATCACGGTGGGCGAGTTCCACAAGAACAACGTGGAAGAGGCCGACAACAACGGCGGCCAGCATCAGGGCGGCAAGCTCGGCCTGGCGCTCGCCGACCTCACGCCCGACGTGCGGCAACAACTGAATGTGCCCGAGCAGGTGAAGGGAGCGGCTATTCAGGACGTTCGTCCCGGCAGCCCGGCCGACGATGCCGGCCTCACACCCGGCGACGTGATCCTCGAAGTCAACCGCAAGCCGGTCGACGGCGCAGAGAACGCGACCAACGCCGTGCACGCTTCGCCCACAGGCAAAGACATCCTGTTCCTTGTCTGGTCGAAGGGCGGCGCGTTCTACCGGGTTGTGCACCCCGCTGACCAGAACCCACAAAACGGCGACTAGGCCGGAATTCGCGCTGCCGTATACCGGTTGTGGCCTTGTAACAAGGGCACGGCTTTAGCCGGGCCGCGAAAGCCTCATCGAAGATCGGGGCTTTAGCCCCTGCCGGGATACACGAACTCCGTCGGATGCAACATACGGCGGAACATCGCCGAAGGTGTTGCCCAGGCTCAAATCGAAAGGCCTGGGCAACGGGGCGCTCATCCTGGGATCCGGGGGGACAACCAGGCTGGGCGCCGCGCGTTTAAGGTGTTGCGCGGCCAAAAGAAACAGCGTCCCCAAAAACTCCGCCGCGATCCGTCGCGCCAGCGTTATCTTCACTGCTTGCCAATCCGCCTGATCTCTTCCTGGATTGTCGTCTTTTCGAGCGTCGCCAGCGGCAGCGAGAGAAACAGCCCGGTCCTGCGGTCAAGCGCAGTGAAGGCATCACGAAATGCGCGAGCGATTTCGTCTGGAGTGCCCTTGACAGCCGCTGGGTCGGGTACGCCCCAGTGCGCCGTCGTGGGCTGTCCGGGCCAGTAGGGGCAGGCTTCGTTCGCCGCGTTGTCGCAGACGGTAAAGACGAAGTCGAGTTGCGGAGCATCGGGCCGGGCAAACTCATCCCATGACTTGCTGCGTAATCCCCTGGTCGAGATCCCGGCCGACTCGAGCCGATTCAGAGCTTCCGGCCGCACGTCGCCTGTGGGATGGCTGCCCGCGCTGTAGGCGGTGAACTTTCCCTTGCCTTTGTGGTTGAGAATAGCCTCGGCCATGACGGACCGTGCGGAGTTGCCAGTGCAGAGGAAAAGTACGTTGTAGTGATTTTCCACCGTGCCGCCTCTCAGGACGCTTTCTCGTTGCAGCAACCCGGGCCACAACAGCCAGCCACCGGCTTGGTCGCCCTGACGAATGCGCTCATGAACTTGCCGTCTACCTGGGGCGCAATGGCGTCCACGTCGATGCCCGCTTCGGTCAGGAAGTGCCGCGCTTCCTCGATCCTGTAAACGCGCATGGGCTCCAGCGAAACGCCAGTAAAGCCGGCAGCGGTGAGCTTCGCCTGATACTCCTTCTCCTCCAGGGCTCCAGCAATGCAGCCTACCCACAGCAACATGCTCTTGCGGACGGATTCGTGAACCTCGCCGCGCACCACCACGTCAGAGATTGCGAACCTCCCGCCCGGCCTCAGTACGCGGAAAGCCTCGCGCAAGACGCGGTCTTTGTCTGCCGAGAGATTGATCACGCAGTTGGAAATGATGACGTCCACGGAGTTGCCGGGCAGCGGGATATTCTCGATCTCTCCCTGGAGAAATTCGACGTTCTCGACCCCTGCTTTCTTCTGGTTGTCGCGGGCCAGGGCCAGCATGTCGCCGGTCATGTCCAGGCCATACGCTTTTCCGGTCGGTCCCACTCGTTTGGCCGAAAGCAGCACGTCAATCCCGCCGCCGGAGCCGAGATCGAGCACCACTTCCCCTGGCTTCAGGTCGATCAATGCCGTGGGATTGCCGCACCCGAGAGAGGCTCGCACCGCGCTTTCCGGCAGCACAACTTTCTCCGCATCGTCGTAGAGATTGGTTGTGATTGGGTCGCAGCAGCTCAGCCCGGAGCCGCAGCAGGCGACACCACCGCTCTCCTGCACCGAGCGCGCCGCCGCTCCATACTTTTCCTGCACCAACGTCCTGGTATCCATACCCACACCTCACATTCGTTAAGGCGAATATATGTGCGAGTCACATATTTGTCAATGCGTATATAATCTCTGCATGGCGCGGCGATCCAAGCCCTTCGATCTGGCACAGCTCTTCACGGCCCTGGCTGACCCTACCCGCCTGAGGCTGCTTAACCTGATGTCGGGCCGGGAGGTCTGCGTCTGCTACTTCGTTGAAATCCTCAACCAAGGGCAGCCCAAGATTTCGCGCCACCTTGCCTATCTGCGCAATGCAGGCATCGTCAGCGCCCGACGCGAAGGAAAATGGATGCACTATAGCATTCAGCGGCCCTATGATGTGGCTGCAAACTCCATTCTCGATACGGTGCTGGCCAAGCTCGCGGAAAAGCCCGAAATGCAGGCTGATCTGGCCCGATTAACCCGTGCATGCTGTGCACCGCAGAAGCTGGTTGCCCTTCAGAGAGCACCTTTACCCGTCCCTCTATGACGTTGGACATGGTCCGGTCGTGGGAAGTGTGCTTCCCGCTAGCCGGGCCGGACGACTGAGCGGCCGCCTCGCAATCAATTCATCTGGCTTTCTCTTCGCGCGTCCGCTATACTTGCTCCACTTTCCTCCCCCTGGGTAGCTAAATCCGGGCCCAATCATTCTGAATCCAGTGCGATCTCCGCTTGCGCCGCGAGGCTGAATTCACGGCGTGGCGACGGTTGTTGGTTCTTATAGAAATCTCATCACCCAGGAACGAGGACGTGCGATGAACGAAGTCATTTGTCCGCGGTGCGGCGCGGCCATTCCCGAGGGTTCTGCTTTCTGCCAGACTTGCGGAACGCCGCTCGCCGCCCAGCCTCCTGCGGCGCCGGCAGGCGGCTCTCCGCCAGATCAGCCTGCCGCAACTCAGCCCCCACCCCCTGTTGCCTTTCCAACACCGCCCCCCAATGCTTATCCCCCGCCGCCCCCAGTTGCGATTGCCGCACCTCCCGGCGTATACCCGCCCGGGTTTCCCGCGGTCCAGGTCGCGGGCAACAACACCAAGTGGGCCATCGGACTAGGCATCGCCTCTCTGTTTTGCTGCGGGCCATTCGCGGCGGTGCCGGGAATTTTTCTCGCCAAAAAGGATATGGATGACATCGCGGCCGGGCGGGCGCCGCTCTTGAACGATGGATGGGCCAAGGGTGCTTTCTATCTCAATATTGCTTCCCTGGGCATCTCGATTCTCTTCATTTGCCTGTTCTGGGGCAGGCTTGGGATGCTCTGGCGGCATTTCTAGTGACCTGTCTCTAAGGGCCGCACAGCAAATGAGCTGTCATCCTGAGCGACCGGACCCTGAGAGAGGTCGAAGGGGAAGGGAGTGGAAGGACCTGCATTTCGCGAAGCTGGACGCAATGAATAACCCAGTCATTCGATCCGCCAATTCCGTGAGTCAGGAGAGCGCGACCGTGCACGCGTATGGCCGGGTCGACAAGTCGGTCGCTGCGGGCATGTTGTTGTCGGCCTGCGCGATTCTGGCAGTTGCCGCGTGGCTCAGGCCGGCGGCATCCGGATTTGGAACGCACACGCAACTCGGGCTGCCGCCCTGCAACTTTCTCGTCCTGACGCATCATCCTTGCCCAAGCTGCGGGTTGACCACTTGTTTTGCCTGGATGATCAGGGGAAAGATCGGGAAGGCTTTCTTCGCCAATCCCTTTGGCATTCTGGCGTTCCTCGGGACTTTGGCGGCGATTCCCACTGCGATCGTCTTGCTATGGCAGCACATCTCGTTTCGACGAATCACCGAGAGCGCGCATTTCACCAAGGCCGTTTATTGCGTCACTGCACTCTATTTTCTTAGCTGGATGTTTAAGCTGGCAGAGTTTCATTACGCGGCTCATTAAGAGCCTGCGGAGCTGGTTCGTGCTGGGGCGCAACCGGCAACAACCATCAAGGAGAATGAATGGCCACCACCGCGACCCCCGCGATTGCAACCTCGTTGATCTGCCCGCAAGGACATGGGCCCGGCGTCCCCGGAGCGCAGTATTGTACGTCCTGCGGTGGCCGGCTAATCGACGCGCTTGGGCCAGTGCAAGCGCCGGCTCCTCCTCCGGTGCCCATCGTCTCCTCTGCGGGGCAGGCTCCGCCCTCAGCCACCGCGACGATGCCCCCAGCTCAATGGCAGCCAGTCGCCGTTCCGGCAGCGCCTCAGGCAGCACCGCCGGCAGCGCAACCGATTCCTGCTACTCCCGCGCCAGCGCCTCCCTCAGTCACCAACCAGCAGGCGAAGGCCTGCACTATGTGCGGCGGCAACGGCGCGGGCCTCAGCGCGGCCGATGATGTGTGCCCGCAGTGTGCGTGGCTGCGTCCGTTGCTTCCCGGCTACCATATCGAACGCTCGGTCTTTTTGTGGGCTCAGGACGGCCAGGCGATGGCCAAACTGCAAAGTCTGCCCGCGCTCCACGCGGTGGTACGTGCGGTCTCCGACAGAGTTGGCCGCCCGTGGATCGAATCGACATTCAACGCCATTCGCCTGGGACCCAGGCAGTTGCCCGACGTGTGGAAACAGGCGGTTCTCGCCGCCCGCATCCTCGGCCTGCCCAATATGCCCGACGTCTACATCTCCGGCGACCAGATGTGGAACACCTATACCTACGGCACCGAAAACAGCTCCTTCATCGTGCTGGGCACCTCCCATCTCATCAATTTCGCCAACGATGAACTCCTGTTTGTTCTGGCGCGCGAGATGGGCCATTGCCGCGCCGGTCATGCGCTTTGGAAAACCGTCACGCGTTTCATTGCCGGCGATACCAGCGTTCACAGCGGCCTGCTTTCCGACGGTCTCATCAACGCCATCAGCCCCTCGAAACTGATTCATGGCGCAATCGATCTGCCGCTGATGGCGTGGGCGCGCCAATCCGAGATCACCGCTGATCGCGCCGGCTTGCTCGCCATCGGCGACGAGACCCTGGCGCGCCGCGTCCTCCTTGCCTGGTCTATCCGTTCGGCCAGGCTATTACAGCAGGTGAATATCGAGGAATGGATGAAGCAGGAAGACCACAGCGACGATCAGATGACCCGCTTTTCCGAGATGACGACCTCATCTTCGATGTACACCACGCGACGCCTGCGTTTGCTGCGTCAATCAGCGGAGGAGCCCGAGCTCATGCGCTGGAGCCAGAGCATTCAGCCGGTGCGTCGCAAGCTGGCGCCGGTATCGACGCAGCAATTGCCGGGTTTGGGGGTTGGCACGGTGCGCTCAGCGAAAACCGGCGTCGCAGCGCAGCGCGCGGCCGCCGTTGCATCGGCCCCCGCGGTGCATTCGGCGCCTGTTGCACCGGTCGTGCCTCTGCGTTCTGCGCCATCAACTCCGGCGACGCAAGCCGGCTCCATCCGTGTCGTCTGCCACAAGTGCCAGACAGCGATGCGAGTTCCACTCGCTGTCTTGCGCGGCAAGACCATGCTCAATATACGCTGCCCGCAATGCAAGAACGTATTCACGATCAGGGCGAAGGGACCAACGGCGGCTGCAGCAGCGCCGGCGGCCGATGTCTCGACGAAGAAGTGATCATTCGAGGTGATGAATAAGTCAGGGTTTTGAAAGGGCACAGCTTCAGCCGTGCCACCGGAAGGAGCAGGGGCCTTTAGGCCCCTCAAACTCGGAGGCCATTGAGAAGGCCTTCAGGCCCGGAGATGGTTTTGAAAGGGCACGGCTTCAG
>JBEKPO010000169.1:0-6987 GCA_049520675.1 Occallatibacter sp.
CGAGAACGCCCGCTAATCTCCGTTGCTCCACGCCTTTACACCCCCCGGCCCTCCCGGTAGACTTGAAGATTCGGGGCCTTGCGCATCTTTTTTGGCGCGGTGGTTGTCACAGCCCACAGCGGACCGGTATGGTAGGTTCGCGGAGCGGGTAGTGTTGTTTCACTCCCCCGGAGATTGAACCGAGTTTGCTAACAACTGAGGAGAAGAAGGCATGGCCGTTGAAGAAAAGGTGAAGCAGATCATCGTCGAGCAATTGCAAGTGGACGAAGCCGAGGTGACGCCCGGCGCCAGCTTCCAGGAGGACCTGGGCGCGGATTCGCTCGACGTGGTCGAGCTCGTGATGCAGTTCGAAGAGGCGTTCGACATGGAGATTCCCGACGAAGATGCCGAGAAGATCAAGACGGTGAAAGACGCCATCGACTACATCGAGAAGAACGCGAAAGGCGGCAAGTAGGATCTTGAATCAGGAACCGACGCGAAGAGTCGTAGTCACCGGTCTGGGGCTGTTGTGCGGGGTGGGAAACACCGCTCCCGAAGTGTGGAAGCAGTTGCTGGCCGGCGCCAGCGGGATGGCGCCGATCAAGAGCTTCGATGCTACCGGTTTCCCGGTGACCTTTGCCGCCGAGGTCAAGAACTTCGATCCCCTCCAGTTTGTCGAAAAGAAAGAAGCGCGCAAGATGGGGCGCTTCATTCACTACGCCTTTGCCGCAACGCAAGAGGCAATGGCGCAGTCGGGCCTCGAAATCAACGACGAGAACCGCGACCGCGTCGGAGTATTCATCGGCTCGGGCATCGGCGGGTTCGAAGTCATCGAACGCGAGCACAACAACATGCTGCAAGGCGGCCCGCGCAAGATGTCGCCCTTCTTCATTCCCGCAGCCATCGTGAATATGGCCGCGGGGCAAATCAGCATCCGCTACGGTGCGCGCGGGCCGATTTCTGCAACTGCCACGGCTTGCGCCACCAGCGCCAACTCCATTGGCGACTCGGTGCGCATGATTCTGCACGGCGACGCCGACGTGATGATCGCCGGAGGCGCCGAAGCCGCCGTGACATCGATGTCGGTGGGCGGGTTCGCAGCCATGCGGGCGCTCTCCACGCGCAACGACGACCCCACGCACGCCAGCCGCCCATTCGACAAAGACCGCGACGGCTTTGTGATCGGCGAGGGCGCAGGCATCCTGATTCTTGAGGAGCTGGAGTTTGCCAAGGCGCGCGGCGCAAAGATTCTGGCTGAGGTGATCGGCTACGGCATGAGCGCCGACGCCTATCATATGACGTCGCTCGCGCCCGAAGGTGCGGGTGCGCAGCGCGCCATGAGGGCGGCGCTGAAAGATGCGGAGCTCAAGCCGGAAGAAGTGGGATACGTCAACGCCCACGCAACTTCGACACCTGCAGGAGACGGCAACGAGTCGCAAGCCATTGAGGCAGTCTTCGGCGAGCACGCACTGAGCCACAAGCTCAAGATCTCGGGTACGAAGTCGATGACCGGCCATTTGCTGGGGGGTGCGGGCGGACTCGAGGCCGGCATCACCATTCTGGCGCTGGTCAATCAGCAGCTGCCGCCGACCACGAACATCGAGCATCTCGACCCCCAGTGCCGGCTCGATTACGTTCCCAACAAGCCGATCGCGCACAAGTTCGACGTCGCCCTGTCGAACTCGTTCGGCTTCGGCGGCATCAACGCATCGCTGATCATGCGGCGTTGGGGGTAAGGCAGGGAACAAGGGAACGAGAAGGCCCGCGCTGATTGCCGGGCCTTTGTTTTGCGCGCTGAGTCGCAATTGCACAGATCAGGCTAAAGCCAGCGAGGGGTCGGCGGAGAGGCCGGCCGGCGCGAACTCGCCGGCGACGAAGCGCGGCCAGGCCGCGGCGGCGATCATGGCGGCGTTGTCGGTGGAGAGAGCCAGCGTGGGGAAGGCGATGCGCAGACCGCGTCGCTGAGCCTCTGCAGTGAAGCGCTCGCGTAGTTCGCGGTTGGCGGCCACGCCGCCGGTGACCAGGATGCGGTTCGCGCCCAGCGATTCGGCGGCCACAAAGGTCTTCTTCATCAAGTCGCCCACCACCGCGTGCTGAAAGCTGGCAATGAGGTCGAGGGTAGGCTGGGTGCAGAGTGCGAGGGCTTCTTGGCGGGTTTGGGGGATAGCGGGATTGCGATCATGGTCTCCCACCCTATCCGTGTTCGCTTGCGCGAAACGCAGATAGGATGGGGCACCCCTAAAGAGCCGGTCGACGCGAGCTTTGGCCTCGCCACGCATGCCGTGGAGCTCGACGTAGCGCAGCACGGCGGTCTTGATTCCTGAAAACGAAAACAGAAAATGCGGATCGAGACGGGCGACGGGCGCGGTCTTGGCGGCCTTCGTGCGCGCGGGCTTGCCGCCGAGATGAACTTTGGTCTTGATTTGCGCGAAGGCGAAGGGCACGGCGTGGGGGTTGCCGAATTTCGCCAGAGAATCGATCCATGGGCCGCCGGGATAGCCGAGTCCGAGCAGCTTGGCGACCTTATCGAAGGCTTCGCCGGCAGCGTCGTCGACGGTGCGGCCCACGAGCTTGTAGTGCCAAGTGTCCTGCGAGGGAATTGCGAGATAGAGATGGGTATGACCGCCGGAGACGACGAGGGCCAGCGATGATTCGGCTTGAAAATGCAGGTCCTTCGACTCGCCCTTTGCTTCGCTTCGGGCTCGCTCAGGATGACCATCGCAAATCAGTTGATTGGATGCCTCCGAAGTTTCGCGCTCGTTGAGGAGCACGGCGTGAATGTGGCCTTCGAGGTGGTTTACCGCGATGAGCGGGAGTTGGTTGGCGAAGGCCAGGGCCTTGGCGTAGGTGATGCCGACGAGCAGCGCTCCGGCAAGACCGGGGCCGGAGGTGACAGCGATGGCGTCGAGATCGGCGAGACGGATGCCGGCCCGCTCCAGCGCTGCACGGACGACGGGAACGATGGCGCGGAGATGTTCGCGGCTGGCCAGCTCGGGAACCACGCCGCCGAAGCGCGCGTGCGTCGCGATCTGCGAGGCCACCACGGACGAAAGCGTGCGTGCGCCCCGTTCGACGACGGCCGCGGCAGTCTCGTCGCACGAGGTTTCGATGCCGAGGATGAGACCGCGGGTGGGCATACCGTCAGTTTACTGAGCCCATACCCCACTCAAGCGGAGCTTGGATGGGGCACCCATGAAAAAGCGCGTCAGCAAGTCGGCGGGTGAGCTCGGAGGCTTCTCGGCGGGTGGGCGGAGCGAGAATAGAAATTGAGAATGGCCCAGGCGGCTCAATTCGAGGCGGCGCTCGAAATTATCGAAACGCTGCGCGCTCGCGGCTACGAGGCGTATCTCGCCGGCGGGTGCGTGCGCGATCTGCTGCTGGGCCGCGTGCCGGCCGACTACGACGTTGCAACGAATGCCACGCCGGATATTGTGCTCGAGATGTTTCCGCGCACGTTTGCCGTGGGCGCGCACTTTGGGGTCGTGCTCGTCGCACCGGAGCCAGATGACGCCGGTTTAGTTACGGAGGTTGCGACGTTCCGCTGCGATCTTGCGTACTCCGACGGCAGGCATCCCGATGGCGTGCGGTACACGAAGACTGCGGAAGAGGACGCGCAGAGGCGGGATTTCACGATCAACGGACTGCTGCTTGATGTGGCGAGGTTGGCCCCCGGAGATACGGGTCCTTCGACTCGCCCTTTGCTTCGCCTCGGGCTCGCTCAGGATGACCATTCAGAGAAGGCGCATCTTGAAATTCGAGCGGCGGTTATTGACTACGTCGGCGGGCTTGCCGACCTCGATGCGGGCGTGATCCGGGCAATTGGGCGGCCGGAACAACGCTTTGAAGAAGACCGCCTGCGCATGCTGCGCGCCGTGCGCTTTGCCGCTCGTTTCGGATTTGAGATTGAGCCGGAGACGATGCGCGCCATCCGCGCGCTGGCGCCGCGCATTCATGCCGTGAGCAGGGAACGAGTGCGTGACGAGCTGACCAGGATGCTGACGGAGGGGCACGCACGCCGAGCGTTCGAGCTGCTGGATGAAACGGGTTTGCTTGAGCACGTGCTGCCGGAGATTGCGCAGATGAAGGGGGTGGAGCAGCCGCCGCAGTACCATCCCGAAGGCGATGTTTGGATCCATGTTTTATTGGTTTTGGAGCAACTCCCGGTGAACTGTACTGCGACGCTGGCTTGGGGCGCGCTGCTGCACGACGTGGGCAAGCCGCCGACATTCCGGCGGGCCCCCGATCGCATCCGGTTCGACCGGCACGCGGAAGTTGGCGTGGCGATGGGCGCGGAAATTTGCCGGCGCTTCCGATTTTCGAACGACGAGACGCGGCAGATTCTTGCACTCGTCGACAACCACATGCGCTTCATGGATGTGCAGCGCATGAAAGAATCGACGCTAAAGCGGTTCTTTCGGCTGGAGAAATTTGACGAGCATCTTGCGCTGCATCACATGGACTGCCTCGCCGGGAGCGGATTTCTCGATCATTGGAATTACGTGCGCGAGCGCGTCTCCTCGATGACGGAAGAGATAGTCCGGCCGAAGCCGTTGATTACCGGCCGCGAACTGATTGCGGCAGGATACAAACCCGGCGCGGGATTTCGCGAGATGCTGCAGGCAGCCGAAGACGCGCAATTGGAGGGAGAGGTCCGAACCGGGGAGGAAGCATTGAAACTGGTGCGGGAGCGCTTCCCGATAAGAGATAAGCAAGGCCGGCAGGAATCAACCAGCCCGGCACAGAAGGACGAACCATGACACGGCGACTTTTTGCGATGATCGGAGTTTTGATGCTTGTGATGACCGCGAATGCCGCGGCGAAGATTCGCGTGGCGATTCTGGATGGCGCAAGCGGAGGCGCCTACCACAATTGGCGGATGACGACTCCCGTACTGAAAACGGAACTGGAGGAGACGGGGCTCTTCGAAGTTACTGTGATTACCGTGCCGGCCTCGGATGGAGACTTCAGCAATTTCAAGCCGGAGCTCGGCCGTTACCAGGTGATCGTGATGAATTACGACGCGCCGGATTGGCCGGCAGACCTGCGGGCCCAGTTTGAAAAGTATGTGAGCGACGGCGGCGGCGTGGTGATTGTGCATGCCGCAGACAATGCATTTCCCAATTGGCAGGCTTACAACCTGATGATTGGCATCGGCGGATGGAGGAATCGCAATGAGCAAGCCGGGCCCTACTGGTATTGGAAAGACGGCAAGGTAGTTTCCGATGCCTCGCCGGGGTCGGCGGGCCAGCATGGAGCGCGGCTGCCGTTCGAAGTGACCACGCGCGACACTGAGCACCCGATCATGAGAGGGTTGCCGCCGATGTGGCTGCATGCGACCGATGAGCTTTATGGCGCGCTGCGCGGACCAGGCCAGAACATGACAGTGCTGGCCACGGCGCACGGTGACCCGAAGAATAAAGGCACCGGCCGTGACGAACCGATGCTGATGGTTGTGAGTTATGGAAAGGGACGAATCTTTCACACTACGCTCGGGCACGACATATTCGCGCTGAGCTGCGTGGGATTTATCACGACCTTCCAGCGCGGAACCGAGTGGGTGGCGACGGGGCGCGTGACGCAGAAAGTTCCGGCGACATTTCCCACCGCGAAAACGGTGAGTTATCGAGTGGACATTGCGGAGATGGATCCGGGGTTCTTGAATGGGGCATCGCCGGTGGTGCCGTAGGGACAGGGATCAGGGAACAGGGATCAGGGAACAGAGAACAGAGAACAGAGAACAGAGAACAGAGAACAGAGAACAGAGAACAGAGAACAGAGAACAGAGAACAGAGAACAGAGAACAGAGAACAGGGTGACACCTCTTGGCTGTTGCCCCTGGGACAAGTAAGGCGATGAGCCGCTAAAATCGCAGGCGCAAGCCGAGCTGAATTTGGCGCTCGCGGTAGAAATCCGTCGCGTTGATGTTGAGCGGCTGGCCGAATGCCGGGCTGGCGAGGCCAGTGGTCGAACTCGTCTTGAGGCCAGTGAGGAAATTCAGCGAAGGCGGTGTGGCCGGCGCGTCGAGAGTGCTCGGCGGACTGCCGGGCTCTATATAGTAGCCGGTTTCCAACTGTTGCATCTCGCCGAGGTTGAAGCGCTTCGCCAGGCGCAAGTCGGCTTTCCATGTCTGCGGGTAGCGGAAGGTGTTGCGGCCGATGTCGTAATTGATGCCGTTGTTGCCCAGTCCATAGACGCGGCTTTCGCCGCCGGACCCGTTCATGCCCGGGGCCATGCCGATGATGGTTGCGTCACTTGAGGTGAATTCTTCAGGCAGCGAACCGGTAACACGCATCGTGTAGGGCAAGCCGCTGCGGAATTGCCCGATGCCGGAGAGCATCCAGCCGTTCGCGATGCGGCCGGCAAAATCGTGCAGCTTCCACGGCGTCTCAAAGATGGCCATGACAGCGGCTGAGTGACGTACGTCCAGGTTGCTGGTGCCGTACTCCTCGCGAAAGGGCAGGTTGGGATCGAGGGCATCGTTGCCCGGCGCCACCGTGGTTACGCTGGGGTTCCAATCCATTGCATGTGCGTAGGTGTAATGGGCGTGAAAACTCAGGCCGCGCGGGCCGTTGCGAACCAGCCTCACCATGACCGCCTCGTAGGTGGAGTTAGCTCGGCTCGCAATTTCGGAGATTTGCTGGTAATCGGGGTTCAAGCGGCCGCACTCGCTGGGGGAATTCGTTAGCGAAGCGGCACTGCAATCCGCCGAAGGCCACGACGCATAAAAAGGCACGGTAATCTGCGTGGCTTTGATCGGGCCCAGCCCCATGTTTCCGCATTGGCCGTTGCTGTTGCTCGAGCCCGCGGGAGTGGCGGGAGTCTGATCGCACACGTTGTAGGTAATGGTTTGCGTCGATGTGGGAACGTTGAGATTTGTATCCGTAGCGATGGGCAAACGCCGGCCCAGGCTGAGCATCGCGCTGGCCGTGAGCTCGACGCGGGCAGGCAGCGATTGCTCGATGGAGGCGACGGCCTGGTGCACTTCGGGATTGCGGAAATTGGGCGCGA
>JBEKPO010000170.1:0-6004 GCA_049520675.1 Occallatibacter sp.
GCGTTTTTGACAAGGCGGCGCAGCGCGGCGTCGACGCTTGCCTGAGGCAGGCTGCCCGCAATCTCAAGCAGCGCACCGAGCATCACCATGTTGGCGGCGCGCTTCTCGCCCAACTCATCGGCCACTTGCATGAAGGGCGCGGCGAGCACATGTACGCCTTCGCGCACGCAGTCGGCCGGAAATTCATCGCCGTTATAGATCACCCAGCCGCCATGGCACACGCTCTTGTCGAATTTGCGCAGCGACGGCTCGTTCATCGCGACGAGAATGTTGGGCTCCGTCACCAGCGGCGAGTCGATGTTCCGGCTCGACAGCCGCACGTGGCAGTTCGAGGTGCCTGAACGCATCTCAGGTCCGTAGGAAGGCAGCCAGGAGACCTCAAGGCCCGCGTCGAGGCCGGCCTCAGCCAGCACTTCGCCGAGCAACAAAACTCCCTGCCCGCCGAAGCCGGCGATGCGCACTTCGAGATCGATCTCGTGATCGGGCGCCATGGCGTGCGCATTGCCTTCCGGCAGGTCCTCTTCTGCAACGCCGAGAATCCCCGGCAGTTCCTGCAGTTGTGGGTGATGACTCGGCAGATGAGACATCGACTCGAGCCGCTCCTTTGTCCGATCGCAGAACACATCCAGCGGAAAAGTTTTTTCCATCGTGTCGCGCACCCAGCGCTGTGCGTCCACCGGAGTCATCTTCCAGATCGTGGGGCACGGCGACAACACTTCGATGAGCGAAAATCCGAGCCCCTTCACCTGGTTCTCGAGCGCCCGCCGGACGGCTCGCGCGGCCTGTGCAATCTGCTTGTTGTCACCCAGGCCTACCCGCTCGATGTAGACCGGCGCCTCGAGGGTCGAAAGCAGCTCGCTCATGTGCAGGGGGTAGCCTTCGGTGGCAGCGCTGCGGCCCTCGGGCGTGGTGGTGCTTTTCATGCCCAGCAGCGTGGTGGGAGCGCATTGACCGCCGGTCATGCTGTAGATGGCGTTGTTGACGAAGATCACGGTGATGCTTTCGCCGCGATTGGCGGCGTGCAGAATCTCGGCTGATCCAATTGCCGAAAGATCTCCGTCGCCCTGGTAGCTTATGACGATGCTGCCCGGATGGCTGCGCTTGATAGCCGTGGCCACGGCCGGCGCGCGGCCATGCGCAGCCTGCACGTTACCCACATCGAAGTAGTCATATGTAAAGACGCTGCAACCAACCGGACCGACCAGGATGGTCCGGTCCTGAATGCCGAGCTGATCGATGGCCTGGGCGATCATCTTATGCACATTACCGTGGCCGCAGCCGGGGCAGAAATGCGTCTGGTGCTGCAACTCATCCTTGCGGTCGAACCGCTGGTAGAACGATTTGGCCCTGCCCTGCGCGACTTCGTACTCTTGAACCGCTTCGTTAGACATTTGCCAACTGCTCCTCGCGGAGAAAATGCCGCGCCTGCTCGCGCACAAATGCGAGCACCTCTTGGTGCGATGGAACATTGCCACCCATGCGATTGAGAAATTCGACCGGCCGCCTGCCGTTCAGCGCCAGCTTCACGTCCTCAAGCAACTGGCCGTTGCTCATCTCCACCACCACAAAAACGCGCGCGTTGAACGCCAGCCTCTGTAGCGGCACCGCGGGAAATGGATAGAGGGTGATGGGCCGCAACAAGCCAACCTTCAGTCCCTCTTGGCGCGCTTCGGCGGTCACCGCTTTCAAGATGCGGCCGACGATTCCATACCCCACGAGCACGATCTCTGCGTCTGCCGTCTGCCATTCCTCGGCACGGGTCTCGCACTGCTCGGCCCGCTTGTATTTGGCCTCGAGCTTGTGAATGTGCCGCTCCAATTCGTCGAAATCGAGACACAACGAATTAATCAGGTTGCCGCGAGTTTCTGCAGTGCCTTTCACCGCCCAGTCGTGCCGGGGTGGGGCCACGGCAGTTTGCGGAAATTCAACCGGCTCCATCATCTGACCGATGAAGCCGTCAGCCAGAAGGAAGACCGGATTGCGGTAGCGGTCGGCAAGGTCGAAGGCTAGCGCGGTGAGGTCGGCCATCTCCTGCACCGAGTGCGGGGCCAGAACGATGGTGCGGTAGTTGCCATGGCCGCCGCCTTTCACGACCTGGTGATAATCGCCTTGCTCGGGACCGATGTTTCCCAGGCCTGGTCCGGCGCGTGTGATATCGGCGATGACACAAGGCAGCTCGGCGCCGGCCATGTAGCTGATGCCTTCCTGCATCAGGCTGATACCGGGACCGCTCGACGCCGTCATGGCGCGCACGCCCGCGGCGGCAGCACCATAGAGCATGTTGATCGCCGCCACTTCGCTTTCGGCCTGCACGTAGACGCCGCCGGTTTTGGGCATCCACTGTGCCGCGGCTTCGGCAATTTCGCTCGCCGGGGTGATGGGATAGCCGTAGAATCCGCGGCATCCGGCCAGAATCGCGCTCTTGACGATGGCTTCGTTGCCCTTCATCAGTTGCTTGCGCATTCGATGGCTCCTCTCAAGGAATCGGCCTGCGGCGTGACAGCACGGTGCGCGGCGAGGCGAATGACCGTGATCGCGCCCGGTTCAGGACAAACCATGAAGCAAATACCGCATCCTGTGCAGCCGGCCCCTGCGTATGTGGCAGCGCGATAGCCGTAGTGATTCAGCCGTTCACTCATACCGATGACCTTGGGCGGGCACGCTTCAATGCACAGCCCGCAGCCTTTGCACTCTTCCGTGTCGACCTTCAGGATTCCTCGATCCTTCTTCTTTTCATCGGCCATTCTGTTCATTCCTCCGTCGCTACTAACTTGCGCGGGTGCCCCAGGTCCCTCGCATTTGGGGACCTGGGAAATGCAACGCTCGCGCCGATAAGCGTCACGCGTACGCCGCTTTCCGCTCCAAATAGTGCGCGTGCACGGCAAAATCCTCCAGTTCCGCCTGAAAACGCGGATCGGCAATAGCAATCAGCGCCTGAGCGCGCTCGCGCAGCGATTTGCCGTGCAAATAGGCTGTGCCGTGTTCGGTGACCACGTAATGCACGTCGGCGCGCGACGTGACGACGCCCGCGCCCGGCTCGAGCACCGGTGCAATGCGCGACACCGAGCCATGGCAGGCTGTCGAGGGCAAGGCGATGATGGGCACACCGCCCTTGGATCGCGCAGCCCCGCGAATAAAGTCGAGCTGCCCGCCAAATCCGCTGTAGGGCCTGGTACCCAGCGAATCGGCGCACACCTGCCCAGTGAGATCGATTTGCAATGCGCCGTTGATGGCCACCATACGATCGTTCTGCGCCACCACAAACGGATCGTTCACGTAGCTGATCGACCGGAATTCGAAAGCCGGGTTCTCGTGGATGAAATCGAACAGGCGTTTCGTTCCCAGCACAAACGTGACCACGGCTTTGCCGCGATGCAATGTCTTGCGCTCGCCGTTAATCACCCCTGACTCCATCAGATCGACTACGCCATCGGGAACCATCTCGGTGTGAATGCCAAGATCGCGCTTGTCATCGAGGCAATGCAAAACGGCTTCGGAGATAGCGCCAATGCCGGTCTGCAGCGTGGCGCCGTCAGGGATGAGCGCGGCTACGTTGCGGGCCACGCGCACATGCAACTCGGTAAACGGTTCCGGATGCAGTTCGAGCAGCGGCCGGTCCGACTCGACGATGGCAGTGATTTGGCTGATGTGAACGGCGGTGTCGCCGTGGGTGCGCGGCATCTGCCGGTTCACTTCGGCAATCACGACGGGAGCGAAACGAAGCGCCGTCAGGGTGCAATCGACCGTTGTGCCCAGCGAGACGTATCCGTGCGCATCGGGCGGCGAAACTTGCATCAGCACGACGTCGAGCGGCAGCGCGCTTTCGAAAAGGCCTTCAATCTCGCTCAAGAAAATCGGCGTGTAATCGGCGCGGCCGTCGGCCACGGCATCGCGCACATTCGGCCCCAGGAAAAGCCCGCGATGACGGAAACGACCTTCAAATTCGGGCCGCGTGTAATCCGCGCTGCCCAACGTCATCATGTGAACGATTTCGACGTCGCTCAGCGCTTGGGCGCGCGCGAGGAGCGCATCAATCAGAACAGAAGGCGTGCCGCAGCCGGATTGGACCCATACACGAGCGCCGGAGTGTACGGCTTCCAGCGCTTGCGCGGCGCTCATGCGCTTGCGCTGGTACTCCTCGCTCGAGATCATCCCTTGCCGCCTCGGCATATCCGGATTCGGACGTGCTTCGGCGTCGATCGTTCCATCACGGGTCGTACCTCCAGGTACAGCGGCTCACTCCTTCAAGCCCGCGTTATTCTGCGCCTTGAAGGAGGGCCATGCAGTGATGGGAATCACGAAATTCTTTGCTGGAGGTCCTCCCTTTCTATGGCTGAAAGCAAATGGGTTATGGTTTGCCGGAGTCCGGTGGAGGCACCGCGTCCGGAAACAGATTTGGGATGGGAGCGCGCAGCTTCTCGTCCTGGTCGGGCTGAGGCAGGGGCTTGCGCGGCAGCATCTGATCGCGCTGCGCCGCGTTGTACACAAAAATGGCCTCGACGGTGGCGATCTGTTTCAAGTCTGCGGGCTGCAGGCGCTCATAGACGTCCTGGTTAGAGTGATGCGTGCGCGTCTCGTAATCGAGCGGGTCTTGAATGAACTGGAAGCCGGGAATCCCCACGGCATCGAAGCTCAGATGATCGGTGCCTCCGGTGTTGCGCTCTGTCACTGTGGTTACGCCAAGGTCCTTCAGCGGCGCGATCCACTGCTCGAAGATGGGCGCGATGGCCGCGTTGCCCTGGGTATAAATGCCGCGAATTTTGCCCGAGCCATTATCGACGTTGAAGTAGCCGGAAATAAGTTTCTGTTCGGGTTTGACTTCGAGCGGGCCCGCGGTGCGGCGCATGTATTCCGGCAGTTGCAGCTGATCGGGCGCGGTGGAGAGCTTGGCCGAGCCGAAGTGGTCGCGGCAATAGCCCTTGGAACCGAAGATGCCCTGTTCTTCCCCGGTCCACAAGGCAATGCGAATGGTGCGCCGCGGCTTGACGCCGACCGCCTTCAGGATGCGCACTGCTTCCATGGCCACGATGGTGCCCGCGCCATTGTCGGTGGCGCCGGTTCCGGCGATCCAGCTATCCAGGTGCCCGCCCAGCATGACCACCTGGTCCTTCAGCGTTGGATCGGTGCCGGGAATCTCGGCGACGGTGTCGAATCCGTGTTCATGCTCGCCGGTGAATTTGGTTTCGATGTTGATTTCAACGCTCACCGGCACGTGCGCCTGCGTGAGCCGGTAGAGGCGGCCGTAACTCTCAATAGCGGCAGCGGCCACGGGAACCTTCACCCGCTCGTCGGCGAGATAGGGCCTGCGGCCCAGCGTGGCGCCGTTATCGTCGAAGAACGTACCGCCCGATCCACCGCCATTCTTTGCGTCGCGGCTGGGCTCGATGACCGCGGCCACCTTCTCGTCGGTAAAGAACTGTGCGATCTGGTTGATCAGTTTCTGGCGCTCCATGTAAGTGCGCATGCGGGCCTGCATCTCGGGCGGAACTCCCCCGCCGCCGGCGCTGACCTGAAACTGCGCCAGGTCCTCGAGCTCTTTGTCGGTGTACCGCTCGAAGAGCGCGGCATCGACGGGAGGCACCTCGCGCATGACGCCGAAGAGAACGACTTTGCCGGCCAGCTTTCCCTTGTACTGGTCCAAATCCTTCTCGCTCTGAATGCTGACGTAGGCTACATCGCCCGTGACCGCTCCGGGCGTGGATGGCGACCACGGCGTGGCCTGCAGGATCAACATCGCGGTGTCGGGCGAGACCATTCGCGCCCAGGTATTCAACTGCTGCCAGCCAAGCCCGAACTCACCCCAGTCTTCGAGATGCGCATTTTCGAGCCCGATTTTGGTGAGCGTGTCGCGCGTCCACTCGTTAGCTCTCTTGAGGTTGGGCGAGCCGGTCAGACGGGGACCGATATCATCGAACAGCGGGCCGGCAAACTCCATCACATGCGAATCGTTCAAGCCCTCGTTGCGGATGCGCTGGTACATGGTCAGGTCCAGAGTCTCGGTGGC
>JBEKPO010000171.1:0-5997 GCA_049520675.1 Occallatibacter sp.
TCGCTCGTGCTGACCGTGATGCTAGGCGTTCCCGCGCTGGTGCGGCGCATCCACGGGGTAAGCGCACAAGAAGCGCTGGCAGGAAAGTAGCGTTGTTTTTTGGAACATTCGCCCGGGACAGGAGGATGAATGGCAGCGGCGACACAACCCACCTACGTGCCCCTGGAAGTCTATCTGAAATCCTCCTATGAGCCCGACGCCGAGTATGTCGACGGCGTGATCGAGGAAAGACCGATGGGTGAGAACGAACATTCTGCCTGGCAGCATGCACTTGACGTTTGGTTCGGCCAGCATGAAAAGGAGTGGGGCCTTCGCGTACGCCCGGAGCTCCGAGTGGAAGTAGCGAGCCACAGGTTCCGCGTTCCTGACCTCACACTCCTCGATCGCAGCCTGCCCATTGAGAGATTTGCAACGCATCCACCCATTGCTGTATTCGAGATTCTTTCTCCCGAAGACTCGCTCAACCGCATGATGACCAAGCTGGCCGACTACGAGCGCATGGGCATTCAGACCATTCTCGTGCTCGACCCGAACGGCCGGCACTTCCGCTATCGGCTCGGAGGGCTGGAGTCGCTGCCGCCCAGCCCCTTCGACCTGCCCGGCAGCGCCTGCCGCTTCGACCTTGGGGAAATCGAAAAACTCCTCGACTAACTGCCCCTTCGGGTTCATCCTTTGGGGCTGGCGGGCGCGTTCCGTGTTGCCGCATTGCTGCGCAAAGTGCCTGAGCCCACGCCGGTGTCGAGCGCGGAGCCGCTTCATTCCAAATCGCTTAAGTAGGACCCCGCACCAATGTTGCATTGACAGCCGTTGCGACTGCACGGGACTCTTGTGTTTTGGCAGATTCCCCCATGCAACGGAGGTCCACGATGGATCACATCAGTTTCAGCGGTCGCAGCTATGCCCTGGCGGCCGCCCTCTGCACCATTGCGATGATCGCAGCCCCGGCGCAGCAGAGTCATCCCGCGAAAGCGAGCGGCTCCTCAAACGGACAGAACCAAGGCGCTGAGGTCCGGACCGAAAAAATCAAGTTCAAACAGGAATTTGGATCGCAAGCTGTTGGACGCCACGGTGACGGTTCGAGCTCTGGCAATCAACATGGCGCAGGCAAGGGAAACCACGGTTCCGCCGGCTCAGCCAGCGAGGTGAAGCAGGAATTCGGCCCGCAAGTTGTTGCCCGCCGCGGCGACCGCATGACCACCGCGGCTCCTCCAGCGAGTTCCGGTGGCAGCTCGAAGGCGAGTGCGCCTGCCGCTGTTGGTCCCGGCGGACAGCCGACCAAAAGAATCAGCCCTCAGGCCAGTCAGAACAAGCCGCAGTAACGACTGGACCGCGAGTTGGCGAGTTCGCCCAAGGTTCCTTCTCAATCTTCGAGCAGCTTGCCTTGGCGCTTCTTGCGCCGCCACCATAACCAGAATCCCAGCACGGCCAATGCGCCGACGATCAACCCCAAGGCCAGCGCATGGTGGGCCACTATATCCACTGCGCCCGGGCCCAGCTGGAGCACCAGCATCGAAAGCACCAGCCAGCGCAGCATTCTGCCCGCGAAAACAGCAAGAAGAAAATTGGCCACCCGCATCTCAAAAACGCCGGAGGCAAAGACAAAGACCTTCCAGGGCGTCGGCGGAGGCAGCGTGGACGGAATCAGGACCGCGAGGAACTCCTGGCGCTGAAAGCGGTCGCGCAGTTGTTCGAATCTTTGGCGGTTGACTCGTTTCAGCAGGAACAGCTCGCCACCCGCACGACCGAGCCAATAAGGGAGCAAACCGCCAATAGCCGATCCGGCTGCGGCTATGAGGCAATAGAGCCAGAAGTGGCTCTTGTCATTCCATATATAAAGAGCCAGGATCGCGTCCATCGGGACAGGAATGCTCGAAGAATCGAGCACCGCGACCGCACCCACACCCCAGATTCCCCATTTCAGCAGCGCCGGCAGAATGAGCAGCTTCCATCGGGAGGCCAAATGCGCCAAGAAATGCTTCAAAAGTCGTCCCTTTCCCCTCGTTTACCCGTCAATTCATGAGGGTTCTCGCAAAGATTCATTGTACGGGCACCTGATTGTACGGTTCATTGCGAGGAATGAGAGAATAATCGGAAAGGATGAGAATCCGGAGCAGTTAGCGTTGCAGCTTAGGCTCCATCACAACGAATGCCCACCAGTGAAGCGCCAGCCGAAGTGAACGAGCCCAAGGGGCCCGGCGAGCCGAGCCCGCAAACTGGCGCCCCTGCGCAGGAAACCTCTATCACCGGCTCCATTCTGGGCCTGGACACGGTGACCGAAGGCGACATTCGGGCCTTCGCATCCCGTTCTCCGATCAAAAGCAGCTCGCGCTGGATCGACTACGACACGCACGAACTGCTGCAGATGATCAGCGAGCTCGAAGACGAGCGGCGCTGGGCCCGGTTACGCGAGGGATTCTGGATCGCGCTCCTGGTTCACATCTTGTTCTTTTCCGCCATTACCTGGATTCCGACCTATCTCTTCAGAGCGCCGAAGATCATCGATCCCTTTGACGCCATCAAGCAGCGCAAGGATTTGACCTACCTCGACCTGCCGCCTGACGCGATCCGCCAGGCACAACCGAGGGTTACGCCCAAGCCTCTGCCCAACAAGCCTTTGATCGACAAGCAAACGATGGAGGACATGAAGCGGCAGGCGCCACCTCCGCCGCCATCGACGGAGCAGCAAACTCCTGCGCCGGCGGAGGCCAAACCGCAGCCGGTGCAGCCGATTCCGAGCCCGCAAGCGCCAGCGCCTGAGGCGCCGCGCCCGCAGGCAGTGCCAGCCAAGCCGAATTTTGCCCTGGGCTCGGCGAATCCCAGCGACCAGCTTCGCGATGATATGCAGAAAGCCATGCAGAACCGAGGCTCCGGTTCCTACAGCAATCAGGCGCCCGGCAACGGCTTGTCGATGCACCCCGGAGCGGGCACCGGCGCACCTGACATCCTCTCCGACACGCAGGGCGTCGACTTCAGCTCCTGGCTGACGCGTTGGCACTACGTCACCCAGCGCACCTGGGATCCGCTGATTCCCGACGAAGTCAATCCACCTATCCTTAAGTCCGGCGTGGTTGCCATTCGGTTCAAGGTTCTGCCGAACGGGCAGGTGGTTGACATGCAGCTTGACGGCCGCTCGGGCGACACGGGTCTGGACCGCGCGGCCTGGGGCGCCATCACCGGTTCCAGCTATCCGCCGTTACCGCGGGAGTTCCACGGGCCCTATCTCGAACTGCGCGCTTATTTCCTTTACAACATGCAGCCGCGATAGCAATCCTGAGTCGCATCCAGAGCGTCGCTGCAGTTGATTCGAAATAGTGTTGAAAAGTAAATGCAGGTCCCCATTCGACTCTGATCGCTTTCGCGATCTTCGCTCAGGGCAGGCTTTCGACTCCGCTTACCCCGTGATCGCAAAACGATCATGGGGCCCAGACGCGCTACGCTCAGGATGACAGGTCGAATGAAGGGTAGGCTCTCCCCTCACGATCTCGCGTCCACGCTCAACTCATCGGCATCGCGCGGCGCAACCTTGCCCTCGCCCGCATCTGCCTCACGGTCCAGAAAAATGCCATCCTGCTCCAGCAGCGCTTCGTAGATTTGCTTGTGCCGCCAGTGCCGCGCCAGAGCATAGGCGCTCATGTTGGCGATCATGAGCGGCAGTACCAGCCCATAGCCGCCGGTCATCTCGAAGATAATCAAGATCGATGTCATGGGCGCGCGAATAGTGCCGGCGAAGACTGCGCCCATGCCCACCAAGGCAAATGCGCCGATGGAATCGGCGGGATGATGAAAGACGGTCACATCGAGGTAGCCCACCGCACCGCCCAGCATTCCACCCATGAAGAGCGCCGGCGCAAAGATGCCGCCGGAGCCGCCACTCGAGTACGACATGACTGTGGCGGCCAATTTCAGCACGCACAGCGCTGCCATCGCAGCCACAGGCAGATTGCCCAGCAAAGCCTGGGTCAGCGTCTTGTAGGGATCGCCGGCAATGCCATTCAGGTGAAAGAGCCAGATGGCCAGCACCGCCAAGCAGCCCGTCGCCGCGCCTCCTATCGCCGGTTGAACCCATTTGGGAATCGCCTTGAGCCGTTTGAACCAGGCGCGTAATGACAGCAAGGAATCGGTGAACGCCACGGAGGCGATCGCCGCCAATAGCCCCAGCAGCGCATACCAGATCAACGACGAAGCCTTTGCCAGAGTGTAGGTCTGCAGCCGCGGTACATGAAAGATGGGATTCGCGCCCAGAATGCTGTGCTCCACCACAGCGGCCAGCGCAGCAGCCACAATCGCGCCCGCCAGCATGGTCTGGTCAAGCGTACCGATCAGCTCTTCCAAGGTGAATGTGACAGCGGCGATCGGCGCGTTGAATGCCGCCGCAATTCCAGCAGCCATGCCCACCGACGCCATGCGCTTGCGATTGGTCGGACTCAGCCGCACCACGCGCGACAAAAGACTGCTCACTCCGGCGCAAATCTGCACTGTCGGGCCTTCCACGCCCAGCGATGCTCCGCTGCCAAGCTGCAGCGCGCACAGCACAAACTTTCCGACGGTTTCCTTGAGCGTGATGGCGCCATGACGGTCGGCGTAGGCAACCTCCACCTGGGGAATGCCGCTGCCCGCCGCGGCGGGGACCCAGTAAGTGAGTCCCAGCCCCGCCAATAACCCGCCTGCCGTCGGGGCCAGAATCGTCCACCAGATCCAAGCGTGCCCGGGAGCCGAAGCCGCGCGGTCGATCAGCAATCCATAGAGCTTGGTCACGCTGACGTGGAAGGCAACTGCCGCCAGCCCGCATAAGCCGCCAGCCGCGATCGTGATTGCCAGCAAGCGCTGCCGTTCGCCGGGCAGACGCCCAGACAGCCACGCATAAAAACGCGCGAAAACACCCTCAACGCCAGACCATTGAGTCAACTAAGAGGAGACCTCGCCGCAAAGAACCTTGCACTTCCAGTATAGGGTTTGACTTATGCGACACCTGTTGACCGAGATGACTGACCAGCGCCCGCCACCGGCAATCCCAGCTATGGCCTGAGCTCCGACTCCTTCATCAGCTCGATCAAATAGCTCTGCCAAACCGAGGCCACGGTGTGCGTGCCGTGGCCGCGCGTCGCATCGGAGATGGGAATCAGCACGAAGCGCGCGTGCGGCATGCGCGAAATCATCTTCTCCGCGATTCCCAGCTCGGGCGGATTAATGTAGTCGTCGGCAGAGTTGATCCACATGACCGGCACATTGATGCGGTCGAGGTTCGGACCCGGGTTGTAATTGCGGCTGGCGTTGAGCTGGTAGATCATGTCGTTCGCGTCGGTATTGGCCATGGTGCGCGCCAGATAGTTGTCGACGTATTGCTCTGCGGCCGCGCGCGTTGGCGCCTGTTTCTGCATCTGCAAAGGGCTCGATCCCATGATCAGCAGCAACTCGTTGGCCGTGCGCAGGCCCTCAGCCGGCTCGGACTTGTACTCGCCGTCGGTCCACGCCGGATCCTGCTTGATGGCCTGGATCGCCATGTAGCGCATCATGCGGTTGCGCCCGGCAATCTCGACCGGCAGGCATGCCAGCGGCATCAACGCATCGGCAAATCCGGGATAGGTCTCGCCCCAGACGAATGTATGCATGCAACCCATCGACGTGCCAAGGATCAGGCGGAGATGGTCGATCTTGATGGCGTCGAGCATCATGCGCTGGGCGCGCACCATGTCGTCGTAGTCATACGCAGGGAAATGGGCGTGCAGGCCATCCGACGGCTTTGAGCTTTGTCCGTGCCCGATATTGTCGGGGAAGATGAGGAAATACTTTGTGATGTCGAACGGCGCGCCGGGACCGAACAGCACGTCGGAGAAGAGAGGATTCAAAAGCGAGTGCGCGTTGCCGCCGGTGCCGTGCAAGATCAGAATCGCGTTGTCGACGTGGCCGGCGGCGTTGCGGTGCGGTGTGCCCAGCGTGAGGTAATGCATGCGCAGTTCGGGCAGTGTCTCGCCGGATGCGAAGCGGAAGTTCTCAAGC
>JBEKPO010000172.1:0-5933 GCA_049520675.1 Occallatibacter sp.
TGTTCGTGCTCTTCGTGCGGCGCCGCGCCAGCTCGTTCCCACTTTTCACAGCCTATATCGCTGAACGGGCCGTCACCACCATCGCGCTCTATTTCATATTGAACCATCTCCCGTTTAGTGCCTATCGCTACACCTACTGGTCCCTGGGCGCGGTGGATGAGGTCCTCCAGCTCTTTGTTCTTTACGAGCTTGCCGTGCACATTTTTTGCCCAACCGGTGTATGGGCGCGCGACGTATACAAGACATTCTCGGGTGCGGCCTGCGCCAGCACTGTGGGGGCACTCCTTCTCACTTGGCTAGCTCATCCAACGGCACCCCTTCCGATTCAGACTTTCATTCTGCGCAGCAACTTTTTTTCCGCAGCCCTGATGAGCCAACTCTTTGTCGGCATGGTAGTACTGTCGGCCACCGCAGGCCTACCGTGGAAGACGCACGTTGCCAGGGTGGCGCAGGGTTTGGGCGCCTATTCCCTCGTCTGCGTCGCAGAGGATATCTTGGTGATCTATGTCGACTTGGGTCGGCATGCGCACCTCTATACCGAGGTGTCACACTTCAGAATCCTGACCTATCTCGGGTGCGAAGGCTTCTGGATACTGACGCTCTGGCAGGAAGCACCGGCACCCCGCGAGCTGCCCGAGCGCATGAGAACGCAGATTTATGCCTTGCAAAGACAGGTCGAGGGTGACCTGATAAGGATTCGGTCCTGGAGAAGGAATTGAGAAGCCTTTATTTTGTCGTTCTTGCCACGCTCTTTGTGGCGGTGCTCATCGGCATCCTGTTCCAGCACTATCTCCGCGCTCGAAAGACCACCCAGGCAACCTGGGACGCCCTGCTGAAGCAACTAAAATGGGTGGATCGCGATAAGATTGCGAGGATAGCGCTGGATGTCATCGATGAATCGGGCGAGCGCCGCCACGGTGAAGGCTCTTTTTCGCTGGAACCTCCAGAGATGTGGTCGCTTCTGGGCGGCCTCGATGGGCTCGAAGTCCTGGAACATAACTGTCGAGTGCTCGTAGAACTGGCCTCCTACGTGCAGAAGTGGTACCCAGAAGCTTTGGTGGTGGCCGAGCAATTGCGTCTCAACGCAAGGGAGGTAGAGTGGCATGTTGGCAGACTGAAGGGCGCTGCCCAGACCGGGAACATTCAATCGGCGTTTGCCGATTACGCGCAACGTGCGGTGGCGATCTACTACCTTATGACCAAGCATGTGCTCGATCTTTACGAGCAAGCCAGCATGCCGGGCCTCGCGGATCTCCAGCGGGCACTCTAGTCACACGGCTCGCCGCATCAATACGCCCGCGACCGTGCCGATCACCTCAATCTCCTTTCTGTACCTCCAACGCTTGCTTGTCTCGTAGGAAAGCGCGTGAGGGACCAGCGTTAACCACTCCGAATCCTTATCGAGTTCGCAGAACCCGGAAGCATAGTGACCTGCCCCCGGAAATCTCTACCAGTTGAGATTGGAGTTTTCTCGTAATCTAAGCGAGGGAGCTGGACGATGAAGAAAAGCCGGTACACGGAAGAGCAGATCATCGGGATATTGAAGCAGCATGAGGCTGGGGCGAAGACGGCGGATTTGTGCCGGGAGCACGGGATCAGCGCGGCGACGTTCTACGGCTGGAAGTCGAAGTTCGGCGGCATGGACGTCAGCGAGGCACAGCGGCTGAAGGCGATGGAGGACGAGAACCGCCGTCTGAAGCTGCTGGTGGCGGAGCTGAGCCTGCACGGCGAGGCGCTGAAGGCGGTGATCCGAAAAAACGGCTGGAGCTTGCCGGTCTAAGAGAAGAGGTTGCGTTCGTCTCGGTCGAGTTCCGGCTGAGCGAACGCACGGCCTGCAAGCTGCTGGGCGTGGAGCGGTCGAGCTACCGGTATGAGCCTCGACCGGACCGCAACATCGAACTGCGGGAGGAGTTGGTGAAGCTGGCGCGGCAGAAGCCGCGCTACGGCTATCGTCGGCTACACGCGCTGTTGAGCCGTCGTGGCCATGAGGTGAACGTGAAGCGTGTCTACCGACTGTATGCGGAGGAAGGACTGGCGGTGCGGCGACGCAAGCGCAAGCGGTTGGTGCGGGATCGAGCGCTGGAGCCGCGTCTGGTCAGGCCCAACCAGGAGTGGGCGATGGACTTCATCATCGACGGCCTGGCGACCGGAAGAATGGTCCGCATCCTGACCGTGGTCGATGCCTACACGCGCGAGTGCCTGGCGCTGGAGGCTGACACCAGCCTGGGCTCAGGACGCGTGACCCGAGTGTTGGAGCGGCTGATCGGAGAACGCGGCCGGCCGGAGAACCTGCGCTCGGACAACGGTCCGGAGTTTACTTCGCGGCGCATGCTGGGCTGGGCCGAGGACTGGAAGGTCGGGCTGGTGCATATCCAGCCCGGCAAGCCGATGCAGAACGGGCACGTCGAGAGCTTCCACGGCAGACTGCGCGACGAGTGCCTGAACGCAAGCTGGTTCAGAACGCTGAATGACGTGCGAAGCACCCTGGCAAGCTGGCGGCACGAGTACAACTGCGAGCGTCCGCACAGCTCGCTCGACTACAGGACGCCGGAGGAGTTCCGGCTGAAGGCAGGCTATGCAGATGTGGAAAGCAACGAACGCTTCCCACATCCGCGCAGCCTCGACGGCGGCTGCGAGTTAATCTCGAAGCTAAACCAAAACCGGGAGACTCCAGTTATCAGCGGTTGAGAAATCGGGGGCAGATCAACGGCTGCTAATCCCTTTGTATCTACAAGGACTCGAGAATGAAGCAGAGCAGCAACGGCTCAAGTTTCGGACAGTAGATGATCTGACCGACGGTCAGCTCATGGCGATCGCTAGAGGGGACCTGAAAATGCAGCTGTATAAAAAATCCACTCCGGATGGCGAAGATGGAAAATAGCCCGGCAATTGGCAAATTGCGCCAGTAGTATCGGCGAGATCTGGCGATGACCCGAAATTCCTAGATTGTTGGTTATACGACCCCATGCAAGAATTCCAACGTCACGCTATTCGAACTGCGCAGCGAGTTTTCTCATTGCTGAATTTTCCAGGGTGACTTCACCAGACTCTCGACTGTGCAAAGCTATCTCTGCGGCGATTGAGCGACCGAGAATTCGCTGATCAATATTGCCAAATGGCCCAGGCACGAGTCTGCCCAGCCAACCGACCCAGGCCGGGGTATGAGCGTTCCCGACAATGATGCCCGGACGAAAGATGGCGAGACGGGTAAAACCGATTCTGCGTACGGTGTCTTCCTTCATACCCATTATGCGGGAATAGCGAAGCCGGCTGCGGGCTGTGCTTCCTGCTGCAGAAAGCAGGCAAAACTGGGTGATTCCGGCTTTATGGCAGCCACGTGCAAAAGCACCGACGACGCCGAGTTCAAGTCGCTGCAATTCTTCTTCGCTCCAGCGACTCGAGCCAGAACCGACACCCACACAGCTCACCGCGCTGACCGGGCCTTGGCTTAAGACTTCGCCGGCAATGGCAGCAGTGCGCTCAGCAAAGTCAGCAGCGCCGGTATCAAGAACGACGTTGCGCACCCGCGATCGCGCCGCGATGGGCTTTCTGGTGATCATCACCACTTCCCGGCATTCCGGAATTGCCAGCAGCTCCGCGACGGCCGCACCACCGACTTGACCGGTACCACCGAGGATCATTGCGGCAAAATTCTGCTTCATCAACAGGACCTTTGTTTAGATAAGGACGCGACAGCCCCGTTCAACCCATGAGAGAAGGAAACTTGGTCCCGGTTCTCAATTGAGCCAACGAGGCATCGCGGCCGCCCCGTCGGCCTTGACTTTTATGACCTTCTCATAGAAGCCGGTAATCCGACCGGAACCAGGTCTAAGAAGCAAAAACATGCTACATGCCGACTCCCAAGGAACAAATCGTGTTCCTTTTCATCCTGTCTGGCCAAGGGCGGCCAGTTGCACGCTTCTTAGCACCGATCCAAAAACGAAGCTTCTACTGGCCGGCAATCTGTCCGCAACCGTTCAACGAGTCACTGCTCCCGCAGCCGTCAACTTCAGGCCGAAGTGGCGGCTCTGGTGGTACGCTGGCTCACTACGGGGCGAAGAACCCCGCAGGTTCCATCGCGCGGGCTTCAGCCTTCTTCAAGGGTAGAATTCGATATGGCCTTGCGACAGAACTCCAAAGTGACCGATTCGTCCGCGGCTCCGCAAACCACGCTGCCGGTAGTTTGCATCGTGACGATAGACAAAGAGTTTCTGGATGTGCTGATTCCGGAGATCGCTCCCTGGTTTAAGGTGATCGTTCGCGACAGCTACGACGATCTGGCACGTTGGACACGGAAAGCGGGTGTGGCGGCGGTTCTACTCGACATCGATACCGAGGGGGAAGACCCATTCGGGGGGTTGCCGGTTCTGAACGAACTGCGCAGGCTGAACGAGAACTCCACGCTGATTTCCATGAGCCGCGCGCGTGCGCGCTCGGTGGAGAAGCAAGCGCACAGCGCAGGCGCTGATGCGCACTTCCGCAATCCGGTGGACGTGCCTGAATTGCGCATGACGTTGACGGAGACCTTGCGCCGGCGGACGGAAGAGGCTGAGCGCAGCCGGATGCTTCAACGCTCGCTCGAAGCCAGCCGCTTCCAGGATTTTGTGGGCGCCAGCGAACCGATGCGGCTGGTCTATGACGCCATTCAGCAAGTGGCCGGCAGCAACATCAACGTCCTGATCCGCGGTGAGAGCGGAACGGGCAAGGAGTTGGCTGCGCGGGCCATCGTCGCGCTCAGTAGCCGCTCCGAGAAGCCATTCATCCGCCTCAATTGCGCCGCTCTGCCTGAAAGCCTGATCGAATCCGAGCTGTTCGGAAGCGAGCGGGGCGCGTTCACGGGGGCCGCTGAGTCCCGGCCGGGCCAGATCGAACTGGCTGACGGAGGCACGCTCTTTCTCGACGAGATTGCCACGCTGCCGGTTGCCCTGCAGACCAAACTGCTGCGCGTTCTCGAGGATCGCCAGGTGCAGCGGCTGGGCGGGCGCACAAACCGCAAAATCGATTTCCGGCTGATCTGCGCAACCAATGAGCCGCTGGAAGAAATGGTGCGCGCGGGGCGATTCCGCGAAGATCTGTATTACCGTGTGAACGTCGTGCCCATCCAACTCCCCCCGCTGCGCGAACGCAAGGGCGACATTCCTCTGCTGTGTCGGCATTTTCTTCAAGTCCATTGCGCGGCAAATGGTTCGGGCCCGAGATGGCTCAACGAAGAAGCCCTGTCGGCATTGGAGGAACACAGCTGGCCCGGCAATGTTCGCGAACTCGAAAACCTCATCCAGCGGATGGTCGTGACTGTAAAGGGCGACGAAATCGGAGCTGGAGATGTGGCTCCGCGAATTCTGGCCCAGAGCGCTACCGCACAGGAAGCCATCCTGGTCCCTCCCGAAGGCTGCGTCTTCGACGATCAGGTCAGGCAGTTGGAGATCGCTCTTCTCACCACTGCGCTGCACCGGTCAAATGACAGCAAAGCCGCCGCTGCCCGGTTGCTGCGCCTCGATTCGCAGCGCATGAAGTATCTCTGCCGCAAGTACTCGCTGTGAACGAGAGGGTTAATAATTAACCCTATAGGGGATAAATTTTCACCCATTCCGGTTTACAACACCGGCCAGGGCAATGCATTTCTGCGGAAATCGGGCCTTTTCAGTCCAGAATGGCCGCTTGGAGTTTGGCACGCAGAATGCTACATGTAGGGCGAAACGAAATTCTGAAACTCCCAGGAGGATCGACCATGGCAGTTATCAAGAAGTCTCTGATCAGCACCGGACAGGCGTCGAAGCCGGCTTCGTTTAACAGCAACATTTCCGCTTCTGTTGCCTCGGCGAAGTTGGCCACCGCCAAGCTCCAGTCCGCCAAGCTCCAGTCCGCCAAGCTCCAGTCCGCCAAGCTCCAGTCCGCCAAGCTTCAGTCTGCCAAGCTGCAATCCGCGAAGCTCC
>JBEKPO010000173.1:0-5890 GCA_049520675.1 Occallatibacter sp.
GTCGAGGGAAAAACATCCCTCGGCGGCTGAAGCCGATGGTTATCTTGTGACGGTTATGGCACGCATGAATTCGTGCCCTTTCAAGAGCTGCCGGTCAACGGGTGTTTCTTCACGGGGCGCTACTTCGCGCCATCCGGTGTCAGCCCGCGGGACTTGAGCATGGGCTCGATGCTGGGCTTCGAACCCAGCCACGTCTCATACATCTTTTCGAGGTCCTCAGTGTTTCCACGCGAGAGCACCATGCGGCGGAAGCGGTCGCCATTGGCGCGGGTCATGCCGCCGTGATCGAGGAACCACTGGAACGCGGCGTCATCGAGCATTTCGGTCCATGAGTAGGCGTAGTAACCCGCCTCATAGCCTTCTTCCCAAATGTGCAGAAAATAGCTGGAGCGATAGCGCGGCGGCACAGCGTGAAGCGCGAGATGGGTCTTCTCGAGCGCATCCTTCTCGAAAGCATCGGGATCCTGCAAGGGCGCACTGGCCGGCAGGGTGTGCCAGCAGAGGTCGAGACGGGCGGCGGCGAGGATTTCCGTCATATCGTATCCCTGGTTGAAGGTCTTTGACTTTTCGATCTTGGCCTTTAACTCCGCAGGCATAGGTTCGCCGGTCTTGTAATGCTTCGCATAATGGTCGAAGACGGCGGGATAGCTGGCCCAGTGCTCATTGAACTGCGAGGGAAATTCGACGAAGTCGCGCGGCGTCTGTGTTCCCGAAAGGCTGGGATACTGGGTATCGGCGAGCATGCCATGCAGCGCATGGCCGAATTCATGAAACATCGTGGTGACATCGTCGAAGCTGAGCAACGCAGGCTGCCCGGGAGCGGGCTTGGCGAAGTTCGCCACGTTGAAGACGACGGGCTTTTGCCCCAGCAGCTTCGATTCGCTGACGAACTGATCCATCCAGGCGCCGCCGTTCTTGTTGTCGCGCTTGAAGTAGTCGCAATACCACAGCGCCATGGGCGATCCATCGGCGTCGAAGACTTCAAAGACCCGCACATCCGATTGATAGACGGGAAGGTCGTGCCGCTCCTTGAAGGTGAGCCCGTATAGCTCGTGCGCCGCGTAGAAGACTCCGTTCTCAAGCACATTGTTCAACTCGAAATACGGCTTGATCTGCGATTCGTCGAGATCGTACCGCGCCTTGCGCACCTGCTCGGCATAAAATTCCCAGTCCCACGGCTCGAGGGTGAAGCCTGCGTGCTGAGAATCGATCACTGCCTGGATGTCGTCGCCCTCCCGCTTGGCTCGCGCCGTAGCGGCGGGCACCAGAGCATCGATAAAGTTGATTGCGGCCTCGGGGGTTTTGGCCATCTGGTCGGTCAAGTTCCACGCGGCAAAGTTCGGGTATCCCATCAGCGCTGCTTTTTGAGCGCGGAGCTGCGCGAGGCGGGCGATGGTCGCGCGCGTGTCGTTGGCGTCGCCGCGTTCGGTGCGGTTCCACGAATTCTCGTAGATCGCCTGGCGCGTCGCGCGGTCGCTGAGGACGGCAAAGTCGGGCTGCTGCGTGGTGTTCAGCAACGGAATCACGAAGCCCTGCGGTTGGCTCTGTCCGGCAGGCACGGCTGCTGCCGCGATTTCCTCTTCACTGAGGCCGGCAAGCGCAGCTTTGTTGGTGGTGGAGAACGACCCCGCTTTGGCCGCGGCCTGCAGCTTGTTCATGAACGTCGCTGACAGCGTGGATTGCTCTTCGTTCAGCTTTTTGAGCCTGGTCTTGTCTTCTTCGGAAAGATTTGCGCCCGCCTTCACAAACTGCTGATAGTCATACTCGACGAGGCGAAGCGACTCGGCATCGAGACCCAGGCTATTTCGCGTGTCGTAGATCGCCTTGATGCGCGCAAAGAGTTTCGGGTTCAGTTGGATCGCGTCCTGATGGGCGGCGAACCGCGGCGCTTCGTACTCCTGCACCTTCTGCAATTCATCGTCGGTGTTTGCGTGGGTGACGCAATTGAATGCCGCACCCACTCGATCGAGGAGCCGGCTGGAACGCTCGAAGGCTACGATGGTGTTCTCGAACGTAGGCGGCTCAGGATTGTCGGCGATCTTCTGCACCTGCTCGAGTTGTTGCGCCATGCCCGCATCGATCGCCGGCTGGTAGTCGCTGTCCTTGATTCTGTCGAAGGGCGGCGCATGGAAGGGCAATGCGCTTTCGGCGAAAAACGGATTATCGGGGCCGAATGGAGCGCCGGAGGCCTGCGCTTGAGCGGCGCCATGCGAAGCTGCGGCGGTTGCGAGAGCGATGGAGATTCCGGTAGTCAAGATGGTTCTCACGATCCAGTTCGATGTTCGAGGTTTCATTGCGGTATGGGTCCTCTAAGGCGGTTCAAAAAAATCCACGGTTGATTGTAAGCGGTTCAAGCGGACTGTGCGAGGCCGCGTCTCCGCATCCCAACCCGCGCCTTCTGTTCGTCCCCGTTTTCCGCCGCTTCGTCCCACCTTTTTCGACCGCCTAGAATAGAAAGAGCGGCCGGGTTTGAAGGCATGATGGAAATGGCGGTAACGATGCCCGGCCCGCATAAGGCACTCAAAAGGAAACCGTGATGACACCCACCGCGACTGCCCCTGAAACCCGCACGCCAGCCCAAAATCTCGACCTGCTCGCCAACGTGGCTGTGAACGTCGGCCTTGGCCTCAAGCCCGGCCAGGAGCTGGTGATGACGGCATCGACCGATGCGCTGCCTTTGGCCCGCCGCATCACGGAGCATGCGTATCGCGCCGGCGCGTCGCTGGTTACTACGCTCCTTGCCGACGATGAGTCCACGCTGCTGCGCTATCACTTCGCTCCCGACGCGAGTTTCGACCGCGCGGCTGGATGGCTCTATGACGGCATGGCCGCCGCCTTCAAGAGCGGCGCCGCGCGGCTGGCGATCGCAGGAGGGAATCCCGCTCTGCTGGGCAATGAAGATCCGGACAAGGTGGGCCGTGCCAATCGCGCCGTGTCGCAGGCTTACCGTCCGGCTCTCGAACACATTACGCGCCACGACATCAACTGGACGATCGTGGCCAGCGCTACGCCCGCCTGGGCCGCGGCGATGTTCCCCAATGATGCACCCGACGCGGCTTTGGCCAGGTTGTGGGACGCCATCTTCGCCACGACGCGCATCAGCGCCGCCGATCCCGTGAGCTCCTGGAAGGCTCACGACGCGGAACTCCACAAGCGCGCTGCTTTTCTCAACGAAAAACGCTACGCAGCGCTGCATTATCGCGGGCCGGGAACGGATTTCCGGCTCGGCCTGGCTGACGATCATCTCTGGCTCGGCGGCGGCACCACGGCGGGCAACGGCAACTACTGCATCCCCAATATGCCCACGGAAGAAGTCTTCTCAGCGCCGCACAAAGACCGTGCCGATGGCGTGATCACTGCGACCAAGCCGCTTTCGCACCAGGGCACCATGATCGAAGGCATCCGGGTCCGCTTTGAGAAGGGGCGCATCGTGGAAGCCAGCGCCACGCGCGGCCAGGAAGTGCTGCAGAAGCTGATCGACACCGATGATGGTGCGCGGCGGCTGGGCGAAGTTGCGCTGGTTCCGCAGTCGTCGCCCATCGCAAAGAGCGGCCTGGTGTTTCTCAATACTCTGTTCGACGAGAATGCGGCATCGCATATCGCGCTCGGCCAATCCTATTCCTCGTGCCTGCGCGACGGGGATAAGCTTTCACCCGAGCAACTCGCCGCGAAGGGCGCCAATACGAGCCTGATTCACGTGGACTGGATGATCGGCTCCGGCGAACTGGACATCGACGGCATTACGCCGGCGGGCGTCACCGAACCGCTGATGCGCAAGGGCGAGTGGGCGTAGCGCGGTCTGACGACAGGCGGGGTTAGCGGAGTTAGCGGAGATCGCAAGACGCATGGAACCCATCACCCATTTCCTGACCGGCGCCTGCATCGGCCGCGCCGGATTCAATCGCAAGACGGCTTATGCCACGCTTGCCGCCGTGCTGGCAGCCGAAGCCGCGGATATGGATGTTTTCTGGGGATTCGCCGGGCCTGTCGAGGAACTGAAGCATCATCGCGGCATCACCCATACCTTCTGGGCGGTGCCAGTGGTGGCGGGTGCGGTGGTGGGCGTGGTGTGGCTACTTGATCGCTGGATCGAGAGGCGACGGCGCGGCAAGGAAAATGCCCGAAAAGCAACCGCAGATCCTTCGGCTCGCTTTGGCGCATCTCATGCGCCAAAACTCGCTCAGGATGACAGCCGATTATTGTCGCTCAAGGTGACGAACGGCGTGGACGTGCATTGGGGTTGGCTCTACCTGACTGCCTTGATCGCGGCGCTGACTCACATTCTGCTCGACTGGACGAATAATTACGGGGTGCGCCCGCTTTTCCCGCTCAATCCGCGATGGTATGCCGGCAGCTTCATGTTCATCGCGGAACCGGTGATCTGGGCCCTGTTCTTTCTGGCGTTTTTCATGCCATGGGTTTTGGGACTCGCCGATCGCGAAATTGGCGCTCGCAAGCAACGATTCCGCGGACGCGGCTGGGCCATCTTTGCTCTGACAGGAATGACGGCCCTCGGTTGCTGGCGATGGGCTGAGCACGCTCACGCGCAGACGATGGTGGACAACGTGCAGCTCGCGTCGGAGCCGGTGACGCGCATGGCGTTCGAGCCGTACGCTATTAATCCATTTCGCTGGCACGCGATTCTTGAAACGGCGGACTTCTACCAGACCGCCGAGATCGATACGCGCACGGGATCGATTGAAAGCGATGCGGCTCGCGATGTGATGTTCAAGCCGGCCGATACGCCCGCTGTCGAAGCGGCCAAGCGCATGCCGCTGGGCCAGGTTTATCTCGACTGGGGCGCCTGGGCAGTGGTTCGCGATGTGGGGCCTGAAGAGGCGCCCGGCGTGTCTGCTCCCGATCTGACGCCGGGACGCACCTGGACGACCGTCGAGTTCACTGACCTGAGATTTGACTACGCGTTCATGCCCGGCCGGGGCCGAGGCCAAGCCCCGCTGGCTGGCTGGGTTTACATCGTGGATGGTCACGACGATGGCGGCGAAGTGATGAACGGGCGGGAACAGCACTGAGGCCGCGTGGCGTCTTCCACCTCCGGGTTGTCTCGAACCTATGAGGGACATCCGCTCTGTAGAGCGGAATCATTGAGGTTGACCGGACGAGGCGCACGCCTCAGAATAAAAGGAGTTGAATTGGCTCAAATAACCGCAGTGTTGCGCTTGTGTCTGCGGTGAGACGAAGAAAGAGGCGATCATGCTGGCATACCTGCTGATCCTGCTCGCGGTACTTACGCGTGTACTGCCCCATGCGGGGTGGTGGAACTTTACAGCCGTGACAGCCGCTTTGCTTTTCTTCGGTGCGCGGCGTCCGTGGCGGGAGGTGCTGGTTCCGGTCGCTGTTCTGATTGCCGCCGACTACTACTTGACGGCTTTTGTCTATCACTACCCATTCCAGTGGCAGGCATACGTCATCACGTGGATGTGGTACGCGATGGCCATCGTGCTCGGCCAGATTCTGCTTCACGCAAAGACGACGTTTGTGCGCGGAGCTGCCGCCGCCATTCTGGGCCCGACTTCGTTCTTCGTGGTCTCGAACTTCGCTGTGTGGGCCAGCGGTTTCAATGGCTATCCTTACACGCTGGGCGGACTGGCAACTTGCTACCTGGCGGCAATTCCCTTCTACCGCAACGATCTGATCGCGACGTCGCTGGTTCTGGCGGGCGCGTTCGCCCTCGAGGCCCTGCTGCAGCGGATGCGCGAACCGCGTGGCAGCGTCGCCTTGGCCGGGAAATAAGGCTCGGGCTTCGCGGGAAGGAGAAAAGCATGGCAGCTCCCTTGCGCGCTCCCTACGTCCCGCTCGAAGTCTATCTGCGCTCCTCCTATGAGCCCGACGCGGAGTATGTGGACGGCGTGATTGAGGAAAGGCCCATGGG
>JBEKPO010000174.1:0-8989 GCA_049520675.1 Occallatibacter sp.
GCCAGAGCGAGCGTCCCGCGCAGTCCTGATTCACTGCGATTGGTGCTACTTTCAACGAAGTGAACCATAATTGTCAAGTAGAAACTAAGGCACAAACCGAAGAAACTCCGGGTAGACCCAAGAAAACCCGAGGATTTGCGAACCATAAGAGTAAACAGGACTTCAGAATTGAAGGAGCTTGAGGCGGATGACCGGCGGGTACGGGGACTCCGCCGATCTCCGTTTAGTGAAATCATCGTGGTAGGTCTCGCGTTTTTAGGGTAAATTGCGGGCGACGGAGAAGGTAGACATGGGGCTTTTGTCGCGGTTTTTCCTCAAACGAGCAGAACGGGAGTACAACCAACGGTCACTCGACGATCTGAACAAGGACTTCGCAGAGTGTTTGCGCGCCCTTCAGGTTGATCTGTTCGCAGACCTCAGTAACATTTATTCTTCGCAAATGGACGGTAACGCGGCCAAAACTCTCGCCGCGCAAGTTGCAAATTTCCTTAAGGGTGCGGACATCGACGAAATTGCCAACACTTCGGACGAGCCGTTGCGCTCTCGGATTGTGGCCATACTGCCCCAGGTTAGGCAAAGGGCAGCGGAATACATGCAAGCTGACCGGAAGACTCGCGAGGTCATCGTTGCAACTCTTCGCATGACGACTTTTCTGAATTTCGGGGAGTTCGGAATGGCATGGCTCCAAAGCCCCGCGAAAATGCGAATTGAGCGGCTGTTGGTTGAGTACGGTCCTGAGTTTCCGGAAGAGATAACTCCGGCGGCATACATCAAGTTGATCGCCTCATATCATGCGGTCAAGCGCGCGGGTTGGGCGGCGAGTTAAAGCTGACGACAAAATGAGGATCGGGCTCTAATCCAGCCGCAAGCAAACTAGAGAGGGGTGAAATGGATGCCGCGACCCGAACACGACTTCGAAGGCATTGAGGGTGACATCCTGGATGAAATCTACGAGTGGCCCGACGTGGGTCTCTCGTCACACTCGCTGACACAGAGACTGAATCCCAACCTCCAAATCACCGCTCCGGAGTATCGCACCGCATTTGCTCACGTCAGCAACGTAATAGAGGAACACATTGTTCGCGGACTTATTCGAGGCAAGCGATCAAGAAACGCCGACGGAGTCTTCTTCAACAATCTGAAATTGACATACAAGGGAGAACAAGCTGCCATTGGGATTCGCAAACGGCGCACATTGCCAGAGGGGGTCGAACAGCTTCTTGCTGTTGTTGAGGAGATAAAAAGAAAAAGAGGCGACCGGTAAGCGGAGACGAAACTCCTCAGCCAGCGTCGTTCCAGCGAGAGAGTGGTCTTTAACATCAAGGGCAATGACTATCGCCTGGTGGTAGCCATCAACTACTACTATCGGATCCTGCTGATTATCTGGCTGGGTACGCACCAAGAGTACGACAAGATCGACGCCAAAAAGGTCGCCTATGAAAAGGAGCGATATGCGGATTCATCCAATTCGAACTGAAGCCGATCACGATGCCGCGGTGAGCCGGATTGCCGGGTTGATCGGAGCCAAGCCCGACACAGCGCAAGGGGAGGAGCTGGATATCCTTGCGACTTTGGTTGATGCATACGAAACGAAGCATCATGCCATCGATGCACCAGACCCGATTGCCGCAATTCAGTTTCGCATGGAGCAGCAAGGGCTCACGAGAAAAAGCCTGGAGCCGCTTATTGGAAGCCGCGCACGAGTCTCGGAGATCATGACGGGGCGGCGTCCGCTGACACTGGCAATGATCCGTCGAGTTCGAGATGAACTTGGCATCTCGGCCGATCTGCTGCTAGGCCATTCGGAGAAGAAGCGGCCCAGGCGCGCGCGCGTGGGCAAGATCGAGCGCGGCTCGATCCATTCAAATTCGATCAATTCAAGAAGACAAGCCGCGGCTGGTTGAATCGCGTCAGCAATCGACTCCGGTCGATGTACGCTTCATATGCGGCTTGTTGTGGTGTGACCGGCTCTACGGAAATGACTGGTGGGTAGACACTCCCGGCACTCCTGCGGCGTGGATGATGCGGCCTTTTCTTTCGGACCTCCCATGGCGGGATTCTTGTGAAACAGGTGGCAGCAAAGGAGTACATTTGCTGGCAGGATTGGACTCTATCGAGTGGCTGAAATGAGCATATCCAGCAATTCGTCGCATGGACGCGAGCAGGCCTGGAGCCTGCTTACCGAGTGGACCCAGAGCGAGAGCCTGCGCAAGCACGGGCTGGCCGTTGAGGCTTGCGTAGCGGCCTATGGTGATCAGGAAGCTGGGCGGCTGGGGCTCACAGACGATGATCGCACGGCCCTCATCGAGCTTTACTCCACCACCGCGCTGCTTCACGACTTCGACTACGAGCGCTACCCCACGGCCGAGGAGCATCCCTTCGTAGGGGTGCGTGAACTGGAGCGGCTGGGCTGGCCGGAGGAGATGCGCACGGCGATTCTGGGCCACGCGCAGTACTCCGGCGTCGCGCGCACTTCGCATTTGGCCAAAGCGCTCTTCGCCTGCGACGAGCTGGCTGGTTTTCTGACCGCCTGCGCCCTCGTGAAGCCCACCAAGGCCATTGCGGACGTGGAAACCGTCAGCGTGAAAAAGAAAATGAAAGACAAGGCCTTCGCGCGCGGCGTGCATCGCGAGGACATTGTGCAGGGAGCGGCAGAGCTGGGAGTCGATCTCGACACCCATATCGGTTTCTGCATTGAGGCGATGAAGAAACGGGCTGGGGAGCTGGGGCTGTGAGCCTGCATTGACTCAACTCGACCGGCGAATGCTCATCCAAATGAACCACGCGACAAATGCGATGATGCCCAGCAGGACCAGTGTGGCCCATGCAGCGGCCTTGGCCCGGTAACGCAGCAAATCGGGATGGTAGAAATGCTCCGGGTGCTCGGGATCGTAGCGGATCGTGAAGGTCTGGCCGTCGACAAGCTGATAGAGCGGGCTTACTTCACCCACAGAGAACTTGGACTGGTGTTTTTCGCCGCGCGCGTCAAGCCAGGTGATCAAGTCGCCGGCATCGTAATCCTTGACCATGGTCTGACCGTATTGATTCTTGATGTCTGTTTCATGGATCTCAGACGATTCGATCTTCGCCTCGGTCCTGACCCATTTGTCGTATCCGCGCCAGCGTTCCCACATTTCGATGAGCATGACATTTTTGATTCTTTCACAGGGATCGACCGTGCCCTTGGGGTATTCGTCCAGCTGGCTCAGGACACGTGCGCTCTTGTGAAGCTCACCAGGGCCATCGACAACATGGAAACTGCCAGCGTGAAAAAGAAGATGAAAGACAAATCCTTCGCGCGCGGCGTGCATCGCGAAGACATTGTGCAGGGAGCCGCGGAGCTGGGCGTCGACCGCGACGCGCTCATTAGCTTCTGTATCGTTGCGATGCAGAGGCGCGCGCGGCACACTCGCTTGTCCTTCCGGCACAAAGGCGAAACCGTGCCAGGTAACATCAACCGTTTCAGGTAACTCGAATCCGTAATGAAATTTGCCTTGCAAAATTTCCAATCACTGTTGCAAAACGGCACACTCGGCGTGAAAACTACATTCATCGCCAGTTGGAGGAGTGGATCATTTAGTCATGCTTGAGAACACAGAGTTCGCAGCCGAATGTGCGGGATATTCATCGATGCCAGTGTCGCAAAGCTATGCATCCGTCGCGATCGAGCAGCAGCAGGTGTCGCTTCTCATTGCGGCCTTCCACCGGAGCCAGCGCGCTGAACGGCAAACCCGGAGCCTGCATCGTCTGGCCAGCCTTTGGCCGGTCGCCCTGGGCGTGTTGCTGGGAGTTTACGCGCCTTTGCTGCGCGATCTTGCCGCCAACTCCGCGCCATGGGCCGTGACGATCCTCTTTCCGTTCTCTGTCGTGGTGGGCGAGCGAGGACTCAATTTGAGCAGGGACACGGCGCAGGCGCTTGGTCAGTTCCTGCTTTTCGCCCAGTTTCCTCTGGAAGGTCTGCTGGTCCGCATCATGCTGAAGCGCCGCGTGGACGTGGTCCATGTCTTCAGCCAGGTCACCTTCATGCATGTTTTCGCGGTGCTTTATCTTGTGCTGGTTTCGGGGTCGCTCAGTCAGATCCTGATGAGCTGAAAAGATTCGCGGAGCTAGCGCGCGGGTTCCCAATTGTAGCGATAGATCCAGCACTCCTGAGTGCCGCCGCCGCTGAGCTCCACGGCCTGCCGCACACGGACGAATTCACTGGTTTCGGGATCCTCGGGATCGTAGCCTTCGTACTCGTCGATCTGGCGCAGGACGGCTGCATCCTCGGGCAACTCCAGAACCGTGCCCCTGATCCTGTTCTTTGAGCGGGGATCGGGTACGACGCCGGGGTAGCCGTCGAGCTCATAAATTTCGCCATAGACGAAACCCTGGCTCACGGGGCGCAGCTTCGCCGCGACTTCCGCGACTTCCTCAGGCGCAAAGCCGGGCTGGAGGGTCCCATAGGCAAAGAGATATTCGGACATAGCGAGTGTGAGTGTGAAGTGTGAGTGTGAGTGTGCCGAAACTTCACACTCACATTATTGCTTATTGTTTCCTTGCTGTGTTTCGCAGTTCCGTCACAATCTCCGCGGCCGCCACGCGCGCCTTGGCTTCCTGATCGGGCGAGAAGCTGATGGCGCCCACGCGTGCATGGCCGCCCCCGCCATAGCGCTCGCAGATTTCGGCCAGGTTCACCATCTTTGCCGGGTCGGCCTTGGTCCACGGGTTCGATCCCACGGCTACCTTGGTGCGAAAGCTCGATTTCGACAGGCCGATCGAGTAGGTGGCGTTGGGATAGAGGTAATACGGGATGAACTTGTTGAAACCCTCCAGCGGATGGTCGGTGATATCGAAGAAGATGGTGCCGTTGCGCTCTTCGGCGCGGCTGCGGATCAGCTCGAGGGCCTGCTGGTGACGCTCGAGCAGGGGCGCGAGGAGCGATGCAACGAAGGGCTGCTCGAGAACTTTCTCGAGGGGCATCTCCGTCAGCAACGGAATCAGGCGAGGGATGAACTCCGGATCCTGCGACGACTCGATGATGAGGGTGAGCTTCATGGCCGGCGCGGCCATCTCCACTGCGGACTCGGGGCTTTCATATTTGGCGCCGTCCACGATGTCGGCCCAGTGGATGAGGTCGGCGACGGGCGCGGTATCGAAGCCGAAGCGCGTGGAGGCGATGTGCGCAATAAAACTGGTGCAGGACATGTAGGTGGGATCGAAAAATTTGTGCGCCGCGCAAACCGGGTCGCGCTGGCAGGCGAGGAAATTTTCGTGATCCTGCGGCGTTAAGAATGCCGACTGGTGGTGATCGAACCACCACGTGATGCGCGGCGAGGCGGAGTACTTGAAATCGACGATGGCATTTTCGTCGCCTGTGAATTCGCCTTCATCGAAGAGCGCTCCGGCGCGGTGCACCAGCCCGTGGTAGTTGTAACTGGCATCGCGCGCGACGCACTCGCGGTGAAAGCGCGTGAAGAGCGAGGCTGAACAAGCTCCGTCAAAACATTTGTCGTGATAGAAGACGCGAACCTGCAAAAGCTGAAGCCCTCCTGGGCAGGAAACTGAAAGATGCGGAACTGTTAAGGATCAAGGGCTCGGCCCGTTGTGTCAAGTAACGCAGGGAGCAGGGAAGCGCCGCAGTGGCGTAAGTCACACGGGCTACTGCCTTCCATCGGTTACCCTCTTAGGGTTCAATCTGCATGACCACGGCCGCTGCGCAAGCCCGCTATCCGCTGACCCAGGGTGTTAACCCATGGCTGGTCACGGTCTCGGTCATGCTGCCGACGTTCATGGAGGTGCTCGACACAGCTATCGCTTCGGTGGCGCTGCCGTACATCGCGGGATCGCTCTCGGCCTCGAACTCCGAGGCTACGTGGGTGCTCACCAGCTACCTGGTTGCGAACGCCGTCATCCTTCCCGCGTCGAACTGGTTTGCGCGGCGTTTTGGGCGCAAGCGCTTTCTGCTGACTTGCGTGATCCTCTTCACGATCGCGTCGTTCTTTTGCGGGGCGGCGCCGTCGCTGGCTGTGATTTTGGTGGCGCGGATTCTGCAGGGCGCGGGCGGCGGCGCGTTGCAGCCGCTGTCGCAATCCATCCTGCTCGAGAGCTTCCCGATCGAGAAGCGCTCGATGTCGATGGCCGCTTACGGACTCGGTATTGTGATGGCGCCGGTGCTGGGGCCCACGCTGGGCGGCTGGCTGACCGATACCTGGAGCTGGCGCTACGCCTTTTACATCAATATTCCGGTCGGCATCCTAGCGGTCATCATGATCAGCCGTTTCGTGCACGATCCGCCCTACATCAAGAACGCCAAGGTGGGGGCTTTCGATAACATCGGGTTCGGCCTGCTGGTGGTGTGGACTGGCTGCCTGCAGATCGTGCTCGACAAGGGGCAGGAAGACGACTGGTTCGGCGCCGTGTGGGTGCGCTGGGCAGTGGCGGCGCTGGTGGTTGCGCTGGTGGGATGGATCTGGCATTCGTGGACACATCCCAAAGGCCTGGTGGATCTGCATATCCTGAAGGATCGCAACTTCCGCACAGGATGCTTCATGATCGCGCTGCTGGGGATGTGCATTTACATCACGATCGCTATTCTGCCGCTTTATTACCAGGAGATTCTCGGCTACACGGCGTTTACGGCCGGCCTGGTGGTGGGGCCGCGCGGCATCGGCTCGTTCATCGGGTCGCCCATCATCGGCTTTCTCGGCTCGCGCATCGACAATCGCAAGCTGCTCTGCGTTGGCTTTCTGGGCTTTGCCGCATGCTCGTTCATCTTCGGCGAGGTGAATCTTTCTATCGGTCCTTACACGCTGCTGTTGCCGATTATGATCACCGGATTTGCGCTCAGCTTCGTTTTCGTTCCGCTGGCCACCATGACGACGCGCACTATTCCTCCCCAGGAGATGGGCAACGCTACGGGTCTCTTCAATATGCTGCGCAATATCGGCGGGTCAGTGGGAATTGCGATGGCCACTACCGCCATCATTCGCCGCGCCGATCTGCACCAGACCGATCTCAGCGCCAACCTGCCGGCGACGAGCGCGGTGCTGCAGCAGAAATCCGCGATGATCGCCCAGTATCTTGGCCACCACGTGGGCCACGCAGCTGCGCGCCCGGGTTCATTTGGCTTTATCTACAGCCTCATGGAGCAGCAAGCAGCGCTGCTCGCGTATGTCGATGTTTTCCGCTGGACGGCGGTGCTGGCGTTGATTTGTGCAGGCGCCACTTGGCTGTTCAAAAAGCCGGCGGAGCACGTTACGCCGCCGCCGGGCGTGCACTGAGCCGTCAGAAAGCTTGCCGCCGTTTCGTGCTTGCGTTCCGGCCGGACTTGCGTTCTACTTGCTGGCATCATGCAATTCATGCAATTTTTGGTCGGTAGCCGATTCATGCGGCGCGTTGCCGGCAGCGCGTTTGTTCTCGTGGCGATGGGCATCTCAGCGTTGAGCCAGACCACCGACGGTCCGACTCGCAAACCCGTTGCCACGAAGATCGAGAAGCAAATCCTGATCTTTCCCGACTCCGTCGTCACGGAGCAGTGGCCGCATACGCTCAAGCTCGTGAATCCGCCCCAGAATCTCAAGCTGCTCAACCCCGGCGAATGCATCCGCGTCGGGATTTTTGCCGTTGGCGACGATCGCGATAGCCTGCTTGAGAAAACGCAGCTTTCTTTCCGCGTGGAATTCGCCGGCCAGGTGCAGGAGCGCGCGCGCGCGCCGTTCGCGGGGATTAAGCAGTTGAAGCCGGAAGGCGGCGACTTCGTGCTGCAAGCTCTGGCGGTGGCGAATGTCGAGGCTCCGCCCCTCAGCATGGCTTCGATGGGTGCTTCAGCCGGCGGGTGGTGCGTTCCCGATGATGCGCAGGAGGGGACGGCGACGATTGAGGCAGAAATCGACTCTCCCTCAGGCCACGAGAAGTTTGCGAAGCTTACTATTGCCATCGAGAGCTTTGAAACCGGCAGCAAACATGCGTTCAAAGATGAGGAGGAGATGGAAAGGTTCACGATGGGCTACCACTATCAGCCCAACCCTGCGCGTCTTTATCCTGAATTGCTGATTTTCTGTTCCGACAAGAAGCTGAACTCCAACCCCGACGAGCTAATGGACCAGGCTGCTCTCCTGAGCGCGGCGCTGAAGGGTGATCCTGCGGCAGCAAAGGACTTTTCGGCAAGAGTCGCAGTGCGAGGCGGGTGCCCTCGTTCTGTTGGCCTGCTCGGCCTTCTTATGGGTGGCTACGACATCGCGCCGGCGCTCCAGTCCATGAATGAAGACGACCGGCAAATGTATCAGCAGCGTCCGGAACTGCCCGATCCCTATTCTTTCGATTCGCCGGCTGAAATCCCCGCAAAGTTCGACATGCTGTGGGCGATTTTTTGCACGACCGGGCAGCTGGCGCCGATCCAGAAGATTGCGAGCGGACTTGCGTGGCGTTCCGACTGGGAAGAGTTCGACAGGGCCCGAAAGTTACATACGAAGTTCAAAGAATGGACGCCTTCGATCGGCCGCGCAATGGCTTACTCCACCGCGGGCTGGTCGATCGAATCATTTCAGCAAACCGATCCACTCGCCGCTGATTACATCGAATTCATGATTGCCTCGCCCGATACGCCGGATGCGGTCAAGACCGAACTGAAGGGACTGTCGACCAATCCGGCATTCAAGCGGGAGGGGGATAAATAAAGACCGCTACGGGCTCCGCTCGACGGCCCATGGCAATTCCACCTGGGCGGCAAACTCCGCTCAGAATGGCAAAGGCATTGTGCTGCGAACTTCTGGAGCGGGACATTAGCTGGTTGATTGTCTATCCTGTCAGCGGCGCAAACTTCTTCAGTTTCTCGTCGTACTCCTCGATGCGCCCCGTGAGGATGTCGTAGTACCAGCCGTGCACGGTTAGGCGGCCCTCGGCCTCGGCGCGCGCCACTGGCGGCTGCGCATGCAGGTTCATCAATTGCGCTACCACGTTGCCGCGGATCAGGGAGGCCAGCTCCGCGCTCTCGCCGTCGGCCGGATTC
>JBEKPO010000175.1:0-5750 GCA_049520675.1 Occallatibacter sp.
CGCCCGATGAGTATCTACTGGGATCTGATTTATCCGATGCCGGCATGGTTTTTCGAGATTTGTGCCTCATTGCGCGCAGCTTGATACAGGTCCCGCCCATCTCAGAGCCGTACGCCGAAAACCAGCCGTTCGTTTGTTCCCAATGCTGGTAAACAGGAAGCGGGGCCGAAGTGCGCGAACGGTAACAAGGAAAACGTTCCCCCCTGTTTCCCATCATGCTTTCTTTTCTCCATATATATCCTGTCTTTTTCTCATTACCCTTCTCTGACGCCGCCAGAACAGGGTGGTGTTGTTCCTCCATTTACAGGCGTATTTAATTCCTCAGGCCCCCTCCCCTGGCCCCTCGAGACTCTCTCTCCTGAAATCCCTCTCCAAATGCACAACCCGGTGCGCAACTTTGCCCTCGAAACTGCGCAGTTGCGTACTTTCCCGTCTGCGCAGCGGGGGTGCTGGCGCCGGCCCGGGAAAGGCCCCCTGAAATCGCCTGCATCCTGCTGAAGACACAATGGCTACCGGAGCAGTCTCGGGGACAGGCGGGAGCGGATCGCGATGGTGGCAAGGGGCGCAAACGGGGAGAGGGACGTGGTTTTTATCGTCCACGCTGCTCGGGATCCTCCGCGGCCTGGTTCAGGGCGCGCAGGTAACTGAGCATGTCGGTCAGGGTGTCCAGGTCGCGGCGGTGCTGGACCTCGTCGGGGATGAGCTCCGTGCCCGTGACCCGGCCGATGGCGCCCCTGAGGTAGGGCAGCAGGAAGTCATGCAGGGGACGGTCCCAGCGCGCATGCGGGTGCCGACAGCTTCCTGCTGGATCTACTGGGGGAGAGGTGAACCCTGTTGAGCGAGCTTGGTATGGAAGGGAGTGGGGAGATAGCGCATGGGGTTCAGTGCGCTCTGGTCTCCTTCGAAGAACATCTCTTCGGAGTATTTGCCGAAGAGACGGGCCAGCGGCGCTTTGGCGGGCGGCTTACTTGAGTACATACTCCTATCAGTAACACCAATCCGGGCACGTCTGCTTGACAGGCTGCCTTATCGGGAGTAATGAGTATATGAGCACAGAGGTTTCCGCTTCTCCGTCCGCCGTTCGCCGCCAGGATCTGGGCGATGTCTTCGGTTCCTTCATCCGCTTCTTCCGCTCGACCTACGGCCGCTCCGTCGAGGAGGTAGCCCGGCGCGCCCGCATGAAGCCCGAGCAATGGCAGGCTGTTGAGGACGGCCAGGTCCCGAGGACCGGCCGCCAGCTGAAGGCGATGGCCCTGGCCACGGATGTGAGTTGGGAGGAGATGATGCGCTGCGTTGACCTGTGCCGGGGGGGCGTGGGGCGCCAAAGGCCCTCGCTTCTAATCCTCATAACCGTATATCCTCACCTCGGGAAAGGAGGTTAGGGGGATCAAGAAAGCCGAGCAGGTGAAACGAATGAACCTGAACGTTCCCGTCGAACTCCACAACAGCTTCAAGTCGGCCACCGCTGCCAAGGGCCTCAACATGACCGACGTGTTGTTGGAGTTTATCCGCAACTACGTCACCAAGCACTCCCCGAAGGGCGGGCGCAAGTGAGACTCGCCGCCACTTACACCCGGGTGTCGAGCGTCGATCAGAGCTGCGCCTGTTCCAGTGATAACGGCCTTTGAGGTAGGCCTCGTATGCCTCTGGATCGACAGAAGGCGCCTGCGCCAGATCGGCCTGTTCTACCGGGTCTGAAAGTTGCCCCAAGAACTGCCCCTTTCGTTGTCTTTTGTGGCGTGCTCGAAGATCAGCTCGTGAGCGGAGTGACAACTCGATCAGGCAAGCGATTCGAATTTGCGCGATGAACTCTTTAGTAAGATAAGCGCAGACCAGAGGGCAGACAGGCTTAGACAGGGTCCCATGCCGCGCTCGATGGTTTGGCTGGGGTCGATGAGTTTGGCCTGCATGCAGTCCGATCGTCGCCGGAAGAGACGCGTGCCGCCCGCGCGGTTTCTGATTCCGACTGGCTTGGTGGCCGGGATGTCGTTCCTCGCTGCGGCAGTGGCAAGCGCCGGATTCGGCGACACCTTCACGCCGCCTTCCGACGCCGCGGCACTGGCCAGCGCCGGGATCGACGACAGCTCAACGCCGCGCTTCGACGACATCACGAAGCAGGCGGGCGTCCGGTTCGTCCACCTGAAGGGCAATCATGGCGTCGCCAATATCATGGACGAGGCCGGACCCGGAGTCTGTGTGTTCGACTTCGACGGCGACGGCTGGCCCGACATCTACTTTGTCAGTGCGCGCGATCTCTACGGGCGCGGCCCGGCGGCGCGCAACGCCTTGTACAGGAATAATGGCGACGGCACGTTTACGGATGTGACCGAAAAGGCTGGAGTGCCAGGCACCGGATATGGCCTCGGCTGCGTCGTCGGCGACTACGACAATGATGGCTGGCCCGACCTGTACGTCATGCAATACGGCAAGAACGTGCTGTATCACAACAATAGAAACGGCACCTTTACCGACGTCACCGCGAAGGCACACGTGGATGGAACCGACTTCGGCACGCGGCTTCACACCGGCGCGACCTTCTTCGACTACGACCGCGACGGGAAGCTGGATCTCTACGTGGGCGGTTACGTGGATTTCGGACCGGAGGTGAAACAAACCTGCATTATCGCCGGCGCCGAATCGAGCTGTCCGCCCACCGAATATTACGGCAGCGCGGATGTGCTCTATCACAACAACGGCGACGGCACGTTCACCAACGTGACTAAGGCTGCGAAGATTTATCAGCAGAACGGGAAGAACCTGTCAGTGATTGCGTCCGATTACGACAACGACGGCTGGCCGGATTTGTTTGCGGCCAACGATGGTATGGAGATTTACCTTTATCGCAACAATCACGACGGAACCTTCACCGAATCCGCATTTATGGCAGGCGTGGGGTTGACAGAAGACGGCCGTACCATGGCGGCCATGTGCCTGTCGGTGGGCGACTACGATAACGACGGATTGCTGGATTTGTACGTTTCCGACTTCGAGGACGCACCCCACCATCTGTGGCGCCACACCGGAGACGGAACGTTCGAGGAGGTCAGCCGTAAGGTCGGGATCGCCGCCATCACCGCGCGGTTCCTGAGTTTCGGAGGCGGCTTCACCGACTACGACAACGACGGCTGGGTGGACCTGTTCATCGCTAACGGGCACGTCTATGAGGGCGTGGAAAAGTCCGCTACGAAGGGTCATTACAAGCAGATTAATTTGCTGTTTCACAACAATCGCGACGGCACCTTTACCGACGTGACCGCGGATGCCAAGGCCAACGGGAACGGTTTTTCGATACCTCACCTTGGGCGTGGCGTGGCCTTTGCTGATTTATTCAACGACGGACGCGAGGACATTGTGGTGGGCAATAACGACGATCCACCGTCGATATTGCGAAACCGTAGCGGTGGGAGCAATCATTTCGCGAGCTTCAAACTGGTGGGTACGCGCAGCAATCGGGACGCCCTCGGCGCGCGAATTCGCGTGAAGGCGGGCGGTATTTCGCAGATTCGCGAGATTGCCGCGGGCGGGAGTTATCTCTCGCAGAGCGATCTTCGTGCGCACTTCGGGCTTGGGGCGAACACGCGCATCGACAGCGTGGAGGTGACGTGGCCGAGCGGGAGAAGTCAGCAGTTTCACAACGTCAAAGCCGATCAGTTCTACGTCATCGAAGAGGGAAAGCCTGCGATTCAAACGCAGGTAATCGCCGGGCGGCGGCCGGTCCAGATCTCAGGGGAACCGAATCCCCACCCATCGGCAGATTGCCGCTAAAGCTCAACTTGGCCTCCCTGCGCTCACTCTTGCGCGCCTGCTTGGCATCCGGATCCGACTTCGACTTATGCGTCTGATTGGACCGCTTCTTGCCGTGAAGATGCCGCGCCCGCAGCAACTTCTCCGGCGCAATCCCCCGGCCGACCGCTGCCGGCGCATATGGCGTCGAACAACGGTGACATCCGCTCCAGAATCTTGTCCGTCATAGCCCGCTCTGCACTCGCCAGATGATCCTTACGCTCATGCGCATCCGGAGAAACACAGCTGAACGTGTCCGAGAGCTGATGATCGATTCCCGCATGTCCCTGCCTTAAACCAACACGCTGTGGAGTTGGAGTGACTTTTTGACAACCTGCTAGAATGAATTCGGAGAATCGGCGTGGGGCAACAACTGAAGTGGTCCATTGCCAGCAGCATAGGCTTGGCCATCGCTACTGCGGCCGGCATGGGACAGATTGCATCAACAAAGGACAACCGACGGTCGGCGGCAATTGCGCTCGAAGAGCAAGGGCGAGTCCCAGAAGCGGCGACCGCATGGCAAGAAATCGCGAGAACCTATCCAAACGACGCCGAGGCTTACGCACATCTAGGTCTTCTGCAGGCTCACGAGGAGCACTACAAGGAGGCGATACCGCTCTATCGCAGAGCATTGGCCTTGAATTCAAAGATGCCAGGGCTGCGCACCAACCTCGGACTCGCTTACTTCAAAAGCGGAGATCTGCATTCAGCCGTGGCGACTTTCGAGCCGCTGCTGCGAGCGAGTCCAAAGGGGTCGCCGGAAGCGCAGCGACTGACGACCCTGATCGGGCTGGCGGAGTATGGATTGGGTGCATATGCCGATGCAATTCCACATCTCAAGGAAGCAACGGCAGCGGACCAGCAGAACCTTCCGTTCCGGATGATGCTAGTGCGAGCCTGTCTGCGATCGAAGCAGTATCAGTGCGTTCTTGACGTCTACCGCGAGATTCTCACGTTGAATGCCGAGTCGGCCGAAGCGGATATGCTTGCGGGCGAGGCATACGACGAAATGAAAAATGAGGCTGGTGCAATCGCGGAGTTTCAGGCTGCGGTCAAGGCCGATCCCAAGGCACCCGATGTGCACTTTGGATATGGCTACCTGCTTTGGCGAGAGTTGAAACTCGACGAAGCTGAAACGGAATTCAAGTCCGAGCTTGCGAGCAACCCAGATCATCCTTTCGCGCTGACATATCTTGGAGACACGGAGATTCACTTGAATCGCTCCAACGAAGCAGTGCCATACCTCGAGCACGCAATTCAAATCCAACCATCGCTTGCCCTCGCGCATCTCGACCTGGGAATTGGCTATCAAAGTCAAGGACGCATCGATGACGCTTTGCGCGAGCTGAAATGCGCGAAAAAGCTCAGCCCCGATGACCCAGCGGTTCATTGGCATCTTGGGCGGCTATATCAGTCCCTGGGCAAAAAAGTGGAGGCGAAGGCTGAACTCGAAAAGACACAAAACCTGCAGACGAAGAGCAACGAATCACTTCGAGAGCAGATGAACCAGGTTGAAACAAGACCGGCAGGTCACAATGCGGACATGGGAACGAAGTGAACTATTCGGATGAGCGTGGTCGACGAAGAGGGGCGCCGATCTCAGGTTCATTTGCGTCTACGCTTCAATGTATAAACACAGGCAGCAGTGCCAGGCACCGCACTTCGCCCGCGTGTTGAATTTGAATTGATTTCGATCGGTGTTATCGCAGAGATCGTGCGGGAAAACTGCGCCGACGGCTTTCTATCTGCCTGAATCATATGTGTTTTCAGAAAGAGGTTGCTTCGCTTTCGTTTTCAGTTGACAATGAGCTCCGGTTTTGTACATCCTCTGCAGGTGCAGGTTGTAGCTGTGCGACGCGAGAAGACGCTTCTCCAAAGATTGCAGCTTAGAAAGCACCGGAGGTTTCCAGTTTGGAAATCGTGACGATGCCGGTTTCCAAAGAGGCTGCCGCAGAGTTTGCGGGTGA
>JBEKPO010000176.1:0-6050 GCA_049520675.1 Occallatibacter sp.
CCGCGCCGGGCGCACGTTGGCGTATTGGTCGAGTCCCTGGCAGATCTTCAGACGCAGGCCCCACAGCGTAATGTGATCGGGAATCTTCGGGTCGCCCGCCGACCCGAAAAGAATCGCATCTTTCGTCTTCAGCGCATCCAGCCCGTCGGCCGGCATCATCTCTCCGTGCGCACGATAGTAGTCCCCACCCCACGGATAGCTCTCAAACTCAAACTCCGGCCCGCAACCCGACGCGGCCAGCGCCTCCAGCACCCGCCGTCCGGCGGGGACCACTTCCTTGCCGATCCCATCCCCCGGCACCAGCGCAATGCGGTATCGCGTCATGGCTTGCCCCCCCAAGTGCTCGAACAGGGTCATTCTACAGGGGGGCAGGGATTAGGTTTCAGGGATCAGGGATCAGGAAGAAGTTCGCAGTTCATTGTCGGTCGCTCGCAGATTGCTGCTTCGCAGCCCGTACTCCGAACGGTGAGCGTCGAACTATGAACTACGAAATGTGACCTGTCTTCCGCGCTGTATCGACCGACTGGACCATCCGGTCCAGCGCCACCTTTGCCCAGTGCTTCACATCCGGCTTCACCTGGATGCGATTCACCACGTGACCTTCGACGAGATTCTCGAGCGCCCACGCCAGGTGCTGCGGAGTAATGCGATACATCGTGGTACATAGGCAGCCGGTGTCGTCGAGCGTGATGATCTTCTTGCCCTCCGGCGCAAACCGCTTTGCCAGCCGATTCACCAGGTGAATCTCTGTCCCGATCGCAAACATCGATCCCGTTGGCGCTTGCTCCACCAGCGCGATCAACTGTTCCGTCGACCCCAGCGCATCGGCCTTCTGGCATACCTCGTAGCGGCACTCCGGATGCACGATGACCTGAATGCCCGGATACTTCGCGTGCACCTGGTCGACATGAGAGGGCAGAAAGCGCTGATGCACAGCGCAATGTCCCTTCCATAACAGGATCCTGCTCGCCGCCAACCGCTCGCGCGTCTGCCCACCCCCAAAAGATCCGAACTGGCTCGATCCAATCTGCACGGCCCAGGGATCCCAGACCGCCATTTCGTCCAACGGTAACCCCATGGAATGGCCGGTGTTGCGCCCCAGGTGCTGATCCGGCAAAAACAATACGCGTTTGCCGCGCGCAAACGCCCATTCCAGCGCCGCACCCGCGCTCGATGAAGTGCACACCAGCCCACCTCGCTCACCGCAAAACGCCTTGATCGCCGCGGTCGAGTTGATGTAGGTCACAGGGATCGTCTCGCTGGCGAGTCCCGCCCGCTCCAGCGCGTCCCAGCAGTCCTCGACTTGAGAAATCTCCGCCATATCGGCCATCGAGCAACCGGCGTTTAGGTCAGGCAAAATCACCTGCTGCCCTTCGCGCCCCATCACATCGGCGCTCTCGGCCATGAAATGCACGCCGCAAAACACGATGTATCGGGCGTTGCTCGCCGCCGCCATCTTCGACAGCTTGTAGCTGTCGCCGGTAAAATCGGCAAAACGCACCACCTCGTCGCGCTGGTAGTGGTGGCCCAGAATCACCGTGGTCGCACCCAGCTTGGCGCGCGCTTCCGCGATGCGCCCATCCATCGAGTGGTCGGGCATCGCTAGGTAGTTTTCAAGGGAACAAGTCCCGCTCGCCTGCGCAGCAGGCGCTGTCGCTTCGTCGATAACCAGGGTCACAATTTTCCGCCTTCAGTCCATTACGGACGGGGATGTTGAAAGCACTCGTGCCGGCTGCAGTGAACGCGTTTTTTTCGGTCCGATTCGCTTATTCAAAACCAGAAGAAAACCATTCACGGGGTTGTTGCAGCCCGTCTATATGATGGATGCAACACAAATCCGGCGGATTCTACGAATCCCGGCCCGGCCGCACCATCCACGCTCATTGTAACTCCACCCCGACTGCGAAATTGGCCTTTGCATTGTTTGTGACCCAATCGCGAGGCCATTTATCATGATCCTTCATGAGATTGCCGCCGCCAGTCATGATGGCCAACCTGGGGATGGCCGACACGCTCATCCTTATGGTGCTGGCTCTCGTCGTTTTTGGTCCACGCCGCCTGCCCCAAATCGGCCGCCAGATCGGCAAGCTCATGTACGAGTTCCGCAAGGCCTCTAACGACTTCAAATTTCAGATGGAAGAGGAGTTGCGCCAGGCCGAGGAGGCCGACCGCCGCAAGAAACAGGAAGAAGAGCGGCAACGCGCTCTTGCCGCAGCTCCTTCGGCTCCGCAAATAGCAGCGCCAGCCGAATCTCCTGTGCAGCCAACGGAGCCGGCACCCGCCGCGCCTCTGCCTCCCGATTTAGCTGCCGAATCCGGAGCCGAATCCACTCCAACTTCGCCGCCCGTTGAATCTCCCTTAATGTCTTCGCCGTACTCAACAACCGAGTCCATGCCAACCCGCTCAGAGGAGCCCGCCGAGACCACGCTCTCTGCGCCCATTGAGCCAATCACGCCTCGCATCCTTCCGCCTTCTACAGGCGAGAAGGTCCCGGCAGACAACCCCCGCGCGCAATCCCTGCAGCAGGAACTCTTCGCGCCGCAGCACGACACCGGCAACCCCGAACCGGCCGCTCCCGAACCCGAAAGATCGGAGCCGGCAGCCCACCATGGTTGATCCAGGCGAAGCCATCGACAAGGCTCGTAAGGCCGTCACCGAGCGCGCCGAGCTTCCCGGCATGAGCCTCATGGAGCACCTCGAAGAGCTCCGCAAGCGCATCGTCCACTCCGCCGCGTATCTCGCTGTCGGCTTCATCGTTGCCTACGCTGTTCACACGCGACTGTACGGTTTTGTCCAGGCCCCGCTCGACAAGCTCGGCATCAAGCTCAACTACACGCATCCGATGGATCCGCTGAACCTGTATCTGCAGGTCGCGCTCATCGGCGGCGCCATCCTCGCCTCGCCTTTCATCCTCTACCAGGTATGGCTTTTCATTGCGCCCGGCCTTTATCAAAAAGAAAAACGCTTCGTCGTGCCCTTCATGACTGCGACGGTCGGCCTCTTCCTCGCCGGAGCATGCTTCGGATACTTCTTCGTTCTCCCCGGCGCGCTCAAGATTCTCATCCTCGGTTTCGGCAAAGCGTTCAACCCGATTGTGACGATCGAAGAGTACACCGGGTTTTTCCTTTCGATCATCCTGGGGCTGGGCGTGAGCTTTGAGCTGCCCATCCTCATCTTCTTCCTCGCCCTCTTCGGCATCGTCAGCCCCAAATTCCTCTGGAAGAACATCCGCTACGCCGTCCTCGCAGTCTTCACCGTTGCCGCCGTCATCTGCCCAAGTCCCGATCCGTGGACCATGTGCATCTATGCCGTTCCCATGCTCACGCTCTACGTCATCGGCATTGGCGTCGCCTGGTGGGTCCATCCCTCGCGCCGCAAGAAAAAGGCCCAGGAGGCCGCCGGATGATGTTTCGGTTTTGGAGTCGTGTTGCAGCACGAGCCGAGGGTGCCCCATCCTTGCCGCGTTCTTGTTTTTGCGGCAAGGGTGGGATAGCACGATGCCTCGTTATCGTTGTCTCGACTTTCAGCTCGCTGGCTCTTTTCGCCCAACCACATTTCGACGGCGCTCGCGCCTACGAGTACGCACGCCAATTCGCCGCCATCGGCCCGCGCTGGCCCACCGGCCCTGGCCACGTCAAAGCCGAAGAATTTCTCCGCTCTCACTTTCAGCACGATCAGCTTGAGCAAGACACTTTCACCGCTGATACTCCCATCGGGCCGGTGCCACTGTGCAACTTCATCGTGCGTTTTTCGGGCAACAAACCGGGCGCCATTGTTCTCGGCACGCACTACGAAACCAACTATCCGCTGCGCAACATCAACTTCGTCGGCGCCAACGATGGTGCTTCCACCACCGGCCTGCTGATGGCCATTGCCGACCAGCTCCGCGCCCAGGCTGCGCGCTCGCCTGCAAAGAAACTCGACGGTTACTCCGTCTGGCTCGTCTTCTTCGATGGTGAAGAGGCCATCCAGCAATGGTCGCGCTCTGACTCCACCTACGGTAGCCGCCATCTCGCCGCGAAGTGGGGCCGCGACGGAACGCTTAGCCAGATCAAGGCTTTCTTGCTCGCCGACATGATCGGCGACAAGGACCTCGACATCCAGCGCGAAACCCACTCGACGCCGTGGATGATCGATCTGGTCGCGCAGGCGGCGAAAAAATTCGGCGATCAGCGCTACTTCTTTCAGCAATCCATGGACGTCGAAGACGACCACCTGCCCTTTGTCGAGCGCGGCGTTCCGTCGATTGACGTAATTGATCTCGACTACGGGCCCAACAACAGCTACCACCACACCGCGCAGGATACGATGGATAAGATCAGCGCGCACAGCCTGATGATCGATGGCGACGTCTTCATGGAAGCCATCCGGCTGATTGATCAACGGTGAGCTATCAGCGGTCAGTTCTCAACAACGGCTGCAAAACCCGCGTCGAAGATCATTTATCCACGAACAAGCTGAAGGCTGAGAGCTGAAAGCCGATCGAAAGGATCCGCCCCGTGAAAACACGAATCGCAGTCGCACTGTTTTTCTTCGCTCTCGCCGCATCCAAATCGTTCGCCCAGGACCCCCTCGACGGAGTTTGGCAGGGCTACGACGGCGAGTGGCGTCACGTGTCGAACCAGCTGATCGCGCTGGCTGAGGCCACGCCGGAGAAGAACTTCGCATGGCGACCGGCTCCGGGAGTGCGCTCCACCAGCGAAGTTTACATGCACATTGCGCAGGCCAATTTTTTCCTGCTCAGTGCAACCGGCGTCAAGATGCCGCCTGAGATGCAAGGAGACGTGGAGAAGAAAATCACCTCAAAGGCCGAAGTAATCGGCTGGCTCAAGCGCTCGCTTGAGGCGGTGAAGCAGGCACATCTGGCCGAGACTCCGGCGCATCTCGCGCTGAGGGTCAAGATCGGTGACCGAGACTCCACGGTGGATGACATGTACCTGCGCATCATCATTCACGACAATGAGCACATGGGTCAGCTCATTGCTTACGCCCGCATGACGGGTGTCGTGCCGCCCTGGTCGAAATGATCAGGAGTGCGCCCGACTTTATACTGTTGAGTTACCTGAAACAGCTCAACGGTTAACGTACCGGTCTGTTCACGAGGAGTGGAGATTGGCGCAAGCAGAAATCGGCATCATCGGCGGCAGTGGGCTCTACTCCATGCCCGGCTTCACCAACGTCCACGAGGAGCGCGTCGAAACCCCCTTCGGCTCACCCTCCGACGCCTTTGTCCTCGGCGAGCTCGAGGGTCGCAAAGTCGCGTTTCTGGCGCGCCACGGCCGCGGCCATCGCATTCTCCCCTCCGAGCTCAACTTCCGCGCCAACATCTACGCCTTCAAGAAACTCGGCGTCGAGCGCATTATCTCCGTCTCCGCCGTCGGTTCGCTCAAGGAAGAGCACAAGCCCACCGACTTCGTCATCCCGGATCAATTCATCGATCGCACCTTCCATCGCGCCTCCACTTTCTTCGGCGACGGCATCGTGGGTCACGTGGCCTTTGGCGATCCTGTCTGCGCGACCGTCGCCAAAGCCGCGTTCGATGCCTGCAGAACGGTCGGCGTAGTCGGCAAACTCGGCGGCACCTACGTTTGCATGGAAGGCCCGCAGTTCTCCACCAAGGCCGAATCGAATCTTTATCGCAGCTGGGGCGCCGACGTGATCGGCATGACCAACCTGCAGGAGGCCAAGCTCGCACGCGAAGCCGAGATTTGCTACGCCACCGTCGCACAACGCTGCCAAGGTTGTCAAAGCCGCCGTCGCCGCCATACCACGCGAACGCAACTGCGCCTGCGCCTCGGCCGCAAAGTTCGCTGTTCTCACGCAACCCGATGCGATTCCGGCGGCCACAAAGGAAAAGCTGAAACTGCTGTTCGGCAAATATCACGGCTGGTAGAGAATTGAACAAGAAGCTTTGTATCAGTGCGCGACTTTAGTCGCGCCGATCGCGACCCAAGATGAGTAGGGGCTTTAGCCCCTGAGGGAATTCAGGAGATTGTCAGTGGGAGAGAAGCGCACGCTCAAAGTGAAAGCCTGGTTGGTCACTTGGGAAT
>JBEKPO010000177.1:0-5490 GCA_049520675.1 Occallatibacter sp.
CCGCTCCATCTCCCTGTCAACCCCCCTCGCCCCGTCTTTCTTTGCTGCTCCCTTCCCATAACCCCAATCCCGCCCCACATTTGCGCTTTTCGCCTCGGCCCGTAATTTCTTGCCTCACATCTGCGAACAATTTCCCCCTTCTGCCGCAACATAGAACCGTGAGTCCAGGCTCCTTGAAGTCGCATGGCGCCCCGCACTCCCGCTACCCCGGGCCGCTCCGCCAGATTGAGCCCTGATCCATCGCAAAAAAAATCCCCAAAAAACAGCCCCAAAATGAGTGCAAAATCGGACTAATCGATTGAAATCAATCACTTACATGGTTACTCAAGTGTCAACTTTTTAACACAATCTCCCTGAAAGCGCCCCAAAAGTGCTCGAAAACGCACAAAAACTGCACAGTCTCTGTTGCAATCAGCTCGTGTGATCCAGGATGATCTTCCATCCCTTCGGCCCCTTGTGCCAAACCAGCGAGAACACGCCATCGTTCTTCTTCGCCTCGCCCGTCGCCGTTCGCTCCAGGTGGAAGTTTCCGGTCACAATTGCGTACTCAATCTCACCACCCGCGGCGGCAAGCGGACGCACCTCCAGGTTGCTGAATGTCAGCGTCCCCATCTGCTCGCGATTTGCGTAAGCAGTTCGGTACCGCTCGAGGATCGGCTCGTAGCCTTTCCGCACCTGTGCGCCAATAAACGTAGTCTCCGGCGAATCCTCATATGACTGCATAAACGCACCCAAATCCCCGCGGTTCCATGCCGAACACTGCTCCACGATCGCCGCTCGAATGGCCGCCTCCTCATTTTCTTGCGCTTGCGCGCACGTGACCATCACCACACACATCAGAGCCAGAATCCATCCCCATCGCCTCATCAATCGTCCTCCGCGTTCAGCTTACAATGTGCTCATGGCTGCCCCCACTGCCGACTCGTCACTCCGCGTCGTGCACACAGTCTGCTCACACGACTGCCCTGACTCCTGCGCGGTGCTGGTCACGGTGAACGGCGAAGGCCGGGCGGTCAAAGTCGAGGGCGACCCTTCGCAGCCGGTGACGCGAGGCTTTCTTTGCGGCAAAGTCGCTAAATATCTCGATCGCGTTTACGCGCCTGACCGCGTTCTCTACCCCCTGAAACGGAAGCCGGGAGCACAAAAGGGTCCACGGCCCCAAGGGCGCGAGCTCGAATCCTTCGACCGTGTCGGCTGGGACGAAGCGCTCGACGCGATCGCCTCGCGCCTCAAGCAAATCGCCGACCTCTATGGCCCGGAGTCGATTCTTCCCTACAGCTACGCCGGCACCATCGGCCAGCTCGGCTTCGGTTCGATGGATCGCCGCTTCTTTCATCGGCTTGGCGCCAGCCAGCTCGACCGAACGATCTGCTCAGAAGCCGGAGGCGTGGCCTGGAACCTGGTTTACGGCAAGAAATTTAGCACTCCAACCGAGGATTTCCGGCACGCCAAGATGATCATCGCGTGGGGCGCAAACATCCACGGCAACAACATTCACCTGTGGCCATTTGTTGAGGAAGCGCGACGCAATGGAGCGCGACTGATCGTCATCGACCCCTACCGCACGCGCACCGCTGCCTTGGCCGACTGGCACATCGCCATCCGCCCGGGTACCGACGTGGCTCTTGCGCTGGGTATGATGCACGTGATTCTGAATGAGGGCCTGGAAGACCGCGCGTACATTGCGGAGATGACGCATGGCTTCGAGCGCCTGGGTGAGCGTGCGCGCGAATACACCCCAGAGCGCGTCGCAGCCTGGACCGGCATGACGGCCGGAGATGTGGAACGGCTGGCGCGTGAGTACGCCGCGACAAAGCCCGCAGGGATTCGCCTTAACTACGGCGTGCAGCGCTCTGAAAACGGCGGCGCCGCGGTGCGGGCGATTTGCATGCTTCCGGCTCTGACAGGTGCGTGGAAATTTCGCGGGGGTGGCGCGCAGCTCTCCACTTCGGGCGCATTTGCCTGGAACAAACAAGCGCTGGAGCGGCCCGATCTCGCTCTGGCCTCGCCTATTGGAAGGCTGGCACGCATGGTCAACATGTGCGAGCTGGGCCACGCGCTGACTGAACTCGGAAGAGATCGGAGATCAGAGAATAAAGAAGAAAACCCCGGTCCGGCGGTGCATGCACTCTTTGTCTACAACTCGAATCCCGCAGCGGTAGCGCCGAATCACAATGCCGTGCGACGCGGCCTCGCGCGCGACGACCTCTTTACTGTGGTCCACGAACAGTTTTTCACCGACACTGCGGATTACGCCGACTACATCCTGCCCGCGACCACATTCCTCGAACACACCGACATTCAGGGCGCCTACGGACACTATTTCGTGCAGCTCTCCCGCCAGGCCATTGAACCGCCCGGCGAGGCGCGATCCAACGTCTGGCTTTTTGGCGAACTGGCGCAGCGCATGGGCTTTCCCGAACCTTGCTTCCGCGATACGCCGGAAGAAATGATCCGTCAGGTGCTCGCCATCGGCGCAGACGGCCACTCGAACAACGCAAACATGGAACACATAACGATCGAGGATCTCGAAGAGCATGGGCACGTGCCCTTGGCGTTCCATCGGCATCCCGACGAAGCGCCGTTCTTGCCTTATACCTCTGGGCCGTCGCCGACGCCCTCCGGCAAGATCGAGTTCTACTCTGAGTCGCTGGCCGCTGCCGGTCTCGATGCCCTTCCGGGCTTTGTCCCTCCCGCGGAGTCGCGGTGGAGTCAAGGCGCGGAGTGCTACCCGCTCGAACTGCTCCCCCGCAAGAGCGACAGTTACATGAACTCGACCTTCGCCAATCTGCCGGGACACCGGAAGATGGAGGCGCGATCCAATCAGCGGCTCGAGATCCACCCGGCGGACGCGCAGCCGCGTCAAGTGGCAGACGGCGATCGAGTGCGCGTCTTTAACGATCGTGGATCGGTGGAGCTGACCGCGATGCTGAACCCCGGCCTGCCCGTCGGCGTGGTCGCAGCGCGGCTCGACTGGGCTAAGCTGTCCGCCGGTGGCGCGAACATCAATGCGCTCACCAGCGAACGGCTGACCGACATCGGCCGCGGCGCGACATTTTATTCGACCCTCGTCGAAGTGGCCAAAGGGTAATTACCGGCTCGGGTCCCAAGCCGCAGCGCGACCCGACAGCAGTCCCGATCTACCGCACCAATTCCGCAAGCACTTCAACTTCCTCGTGCCGCGAAGCGGTAGGAGTGTCGAGCGATCCCAGAACCAGCGCCTTGCCTGGCACCAGCGCCGAAGTTCCTTCGAGAACTGTCTGATGAAGGTCGGGATCGCGGGCTCCGGATCCGGCCGCTTGTGCGGCGAGGCTCGATAGCTCGACCTTCGAATGCAGAGTTAGTGCGTCGGCGCTGGTGGTCAAGAACGCGTCGATATTCAGCCCCACGTCGAGGTACTGCACCTGGTCGTTCGACGACCCAGTGCTCTCGCTGGTGCGCCCTGTGACGATCGGAACCCGGTCGCCTTCCTTGAAGAGCGTCTTCTCGCCTGAGGCCACGATCAACGTGTAGTGCCGGGTGCCCTTGGCCTGCCCATCTTCGCTATCGGTGATCGTATAGGTCAGCCGGTAAACCTTGCGCGGCCGGTCGAGATCGGCAACCAACTTTTGTGCCATCGCAATCTCGTCCGCGGTCCCGCGTACAGTGATGGCGTTCTCCGAAGACACCCCATAAATCTTGGCGCGGGGAATCATATTGCGCAGGTCGGTCTGGATGTCATTGAGGCTGTCGTGGTCGGTGGCATGCGTGAGGTAAAGCGTCTGATAGATTTGCTGTTCCTCGGTCTTTGCTTGAGCCGCCGTCGGGTCGTCCCCGGACGTCTGCGCAGCTGCGGCGCCGGTGAAAAGCGTGAATGCAAGAGCCAAGAAAATCGTCGAACAGGCAGAGATCATGCGCAGCCGCCGATTGACGGCACACTTCAGGTTCATAGGTCCTCCACAATGTCTTCGGCGCGGTACGCCAAACTGGAATATTGATTTTCCCCGGGTCAGATCCTGATGAAGAGACGCAGTGCGCTCGTTGGCGCTCGAAATTTCTGCAGAGATTCGAAGGCGGTCTGGAAAGCTTCGCGCCAGGAAGTTCCGCTTAACGTCTCGCCGCGCGCTCGCGCTGCAGCTCGCGGTATAAGTCGCTCTTCGCCCGGCCCAGCTCGCGTGCCAGCCGCTTTAGCGCTTCTTTCTCGTCGATTCCGATCTCGGCCTGCATGCGTGCAATCCGATCAGTAATTCTTTCGGTCGATTCCCGCTGTACTCCAATTGAGGCGGAGGATGTCGCCGGCGCTTCGATTAGCAAGGTGATCTCGCCGCGCAATCGATCGCGGGCCGCGAGTTCGCGCCGAACCTCAGCGACAGTTCCGCGCACGAACTCCTCGTGAATCTTGGTGAGCTCTCTCGCGACAACTGCCTTGGGCAGCCCTCCCCAGGTTTGCTCAATATCGGACAGCGTTTCGAGAATCCGGTGCGGCGCTTCGTAGAAGATGAGCGTCTGAGCGCTTTCCCTCGGCATGGCTGCCAGCTTTTCGAGGTAGGTGCGGCGCGCTCCGGCTTTTTCCGGCAGAAACCCGAGGAATTGAAACTCGTCGGAAGGCAATCCGGAAGCAACAAGAGCGCTGAGCGCCGCACTGGCCCCGGGAATCGGGATCACGGATACTCCAGCGGCGATGGCTTCACGCACCAAATGCGCTCCCGGATCGCTGATGGCCGGCGTTCCTGCATCGGAGACCAGGGCGATGGCCTTTCCAGCCTTTATGTCTTGAATTAGTTCCGTAGCGCGGGTGTGCTCGTTGTGCTGGTGGCAACTGACCGTTTTTTTCTCTATTTGGAAATGATTCAGAAGCTTCTGGGTTTGCCGCGTGTCCTCGCAGGCGATGCGGTCGACACTGCGCAACACATCCAATGCCCGCAGCGTGATATCGCCGAGGTTACCTATAGGCGTTGCAACGAGGTAAAGGCCGGGAGTGATGGATGAGACGTCGTCGGGCATCTGCGGAATCGCGAACTCTGGACTGACGCGCTATTCCTCCGCTTCTTGCCGCTCGATCCTCCGCTGCTCGGCCAAAAGCGACATGGAGCTCATCAGGTTCTGCACGCTGACGATGCCCACCACGCGGCCGCTTTCCGTCACCGGAATCAGCGTGAGCCCGTGGCCCGCGGTTAAACGGCGGATCGTGGCGCCTAGCGTGTCCTCGGGCCTCGCTACCTGAAAGGCGCGCGACATCACCGACTGCACCGAGGCATTGCCTTCGTTGCGCAGCGCATCCACAATACGCTGGCGCGAGATGATGCCGACGAGTTGCGGACCGCGCACCACGGGAAACTCCTCCTGCAGCGAATGCACGCAACGATACAGCGCGTCGGCCAGCGTGTCGGAGGGCGAGAGCGTGGCAAAATCGGTGAGCATCACTTCGCGCATGCGCACGGTATCCACGACGGATTGGAAGAAGACGCCCTGATCCTCGATCTGCGCGCCGACCATGATGAACAGGCCGGC
>JBEKPO010000178.1:0-5356 GCA_049520675.1 Occallatibacter sp.
GGAAGAAACGTCATCGATCTTCCCGTCGAGATCCGTCAGCCGAAGCTCTGGTGGCCGGTGGGATATGGCGACCAGTCGCGCTACGACTTCACGGCTCACGTGTCGACGACGTCGCCTTCGAGCAACCTCGACGATCGCTCCGTCACCACGGGTCTGCGCACGATCGTTCTCGACCGCCATCTCGACAAGTGGGGCCGCTCGTTCCAGCTCGTCGTGAACGGGATTCCCGTTTTCGCGAAAGGCGCAGACGTGATTCCCTTCGACAGCTTCCCGAACCGGGTGACCGTGGCGGACTACCGGCGCATTCTCGAGTCAGCGCGCGACGCCAACATGAACACGATCCGCCACTGGGGCGGCGGCTATTACGAAAGCGAAGAGTTTTACGAGATCTGCGACGAGCTGGGCATCATGGTCTGGCAGGACATGATGTTCGGCAACGACTGGCAACCAGGCACTTATACCTTCAAGCAGAACATCGAGGCCGAGGCCGAGGATCAGGTGCGCCGCCTGCGCAACCATCCGAGCATCGCGCTCTGGTCCGGCAACAACGAAACTGAGGAAGCGCTGAACTGGGGCCGTCGCGGGTCGCTGCCTGCAGATGTGAGGTTCCAGATGTGGCAGGACTATCTGACCGAGTTCAGCGGCATTCTGAATCGCGTGGTGGCGCGCCTCGACGCTGAGACTCCCTACTGGCCCAGCTCGCCGAGTGCCGATTACGAAGAGACAAGCGACAAATTCGAGTCCGGCGACACGCACGACTGGAGCGTATGGCACGGCCGTGTGCCCTTCACCGACTACGAAATGCACCACTGGCGCTTCGTGAGCGAGTACGGCTTTCAGTCCTTCCCCGAGATGCGGACGGTAGAGAGCTTCACCGTGCCTGAGGACCGCGCCAACATCTTCACGCCGGTGATGCTCGCGCACCAGAAAAACAACGAAGGTAACTCCATCATTCACGATTACATGCTGCGGGACTACTCCGAGCCCAAGGACTTCGCGAGCTTTCTCTATGCCAGCCAGGTGTTGCAGGCCGAGGGCATCAAGATCGGCGCCGAACACTTCCGGCGCAGCCGTCCCGAAACCATGGGCTCCATTTTCTGGCAGTTGAACGACTGTTGGCCGGTGGCATCGTGGTCGTCCATCGACTACTATGGCCGCTGGAAGGCCCTTCAATATTACGCGCGCCGCTTCTACGCGCCGGTGTTGGTTTCGCCGCACGTCGAAGACGGTGAGGTAAAGGTCTTCATCGTTTCTGACCGAACAGCGGCGCAAGACGCAGAGCTCCGCGTTCGTCTCATGGACTTCGACGGCAAGGTGCTGCTTGAAGAAAAGCGCGCCGTCAACATTGCACCGCTCTCAAGCCAAGTTGACCTCGAATGGCCGCTCGAAAAAATCTCGACCGCTGGGGGCGGCGATCTGACAAAGGTTTTTGTTGCCGCGGATCTCGGGCGAGCGGACACGCGGATCTCGCGCAACCTCATCTATCTCGTGCCGGTCAAGCAAGTGCATCTGAAGCCGGCAACGCTCCACGTTGAGGTGGGTGGCCAAAACGGCAGCTACACCATTCACGTCACCTCGCCCGTGCTCGCCCGCGACGTGTATCTCTCCTTCGGTAGTCTCGACGCCAGTCTTTCAGACAACTACTTCGATGTTCTTCCCGGCGAGACGGTGACGATTACGGCAACAACTAAAGCCTCTCGTGACGACCTGCAAGCGCAAATGAAGGTGGTTTCGTTAACTGACGCCTTCCGTAACGAATAGAAGCAGGGCCTCAATTGACCTGCAATATGGTCGCTTGGTCCAGACAGCTTGATCCGGCTTACCTCGGTGCGCTCGGCAGCATTCAACCAGGAGGTATATTCAACCTCGCTGTAGCGGGCCCAGGGCTCACGAGCACGTACACCGCGAAGCGTCCGCCGCATGTTGCAGGCAGCCTGTAGTACTCGTCGATGCTCAAACGTTCTTATGTTCCGGCTTCCGCGGCTACTTGAACCACCAGCTTTCCGAAGTTCTTCCCTTGCAGCAAACCGATGAACGCCTCAGGAGCGGTGTCCAATCCGCTTACTATATCTTCGCGATATTTGATCTTCCCTGCCTGGAACCATTCCGTCATCTGCTTCCGGAACTCTCCAAAGTGCGGCCCATAGTCCTCAAAGATGATGAATCCCTGCATCCGGATCCGCTTCTTCAGCAAGGCCGTCATCACCTGCGAGGTTCGACACTTGCTCTCAGCCGCCGGGTCGCCGTTGTAGGTAGCAATCAGCCCGCACACGGGAATCCGGGCACGCGCATTGAGCAAAGGCAGCACCGCATCGAATACCAACCCGCCGACGTTTTCGTAGTACACATCGATGCCTTTCGGACACGCCGCTGCCAGCTCTGTCTGCAGTTTCGGACTGCGATGATCAAGGCACGCGTCGAATCCAAGCTCCTGCACCGCGTAGCGGCATTTCTCCGTTCTGCCTGCAATCCCCACCACGCGGCATTCCTTCAGCTTCGCAATCTGTCCCACAACAGAACCCACAGCACCTGTCGCCGCAGCAACCACCACTGTCTCGCTCGGTTTCGGCTGCCCAATGTCCAACAGTCCCATATACGCCGTGAATCCCGGCATGCCCAGCACACCCAGCGCATAGGAAGGCTTGGCCGGGCGCGCTCCAAGATTCAAGGCGCCTTTACCGTCTGTAATCGCGAACTCCTGCCAGCCGTTCTGGCTCAGGACCCAGTCGCCAACTGCAAAAGCCGGTACGTTTGAAATCTCCACCCGGCTCACAGTCGCGCCCACCATCAATTCCCCAATACCCACGGGCGGCGCGTAGGAAGGCGCGTCGCTCATCCGCCCACGCATATACGGGTCAAGAGACAGATACACCGTCCGCAAGAGCATCTGCTCCTCATCCGGTGATCGGAGGATCTCGGTCTCCAAGCGAAAGTCTGAAGCGACAGGGGCTCCCATGGGCCGTGAAGCCAGGACGATTCTCCGGTTTGTCATTTCACTCATGTGCAATCCCCGATTCTCCCTTCCCGCGGGCTGAACCAACGGATACTACAAGGAGGGTACAACTGCGCTGGACTTTGGTAGCGAATGACTGGTTGAAGGCCTTGGTTCCCTCTGGACTCGCGCCACCGAACTTGACGCCAGTTCTGAGGCTTGCCAGCGGCAAGGTAGTCCAAGGACAACCAACGAAAAGACCTCAGAGAGCCCAGCATTAAAGCAGGGGTTGATTACGACGAATCACAAAAAGGCCGTCGTGGTAGGCATCGCAATTCTCCCTCCGGATGATGAAGGCGCGTCTCGCGGCAAGCTGTCAAGCACATTGTCTTAGCGCGCAGTCCAGCCCAAGTCAATGTCCAGCGCGGTGCCGGTTATGCCTGCGGCGTCGTCCGAACACAGATAAACCACCAGCGAAGCTACCTCACTCGGTTCCAGCATCCGGCGGATAGCGGCAGGTGCAAGCAAGATCTTTTGAACCACGTCCTGCTCCGAAATGCCGTGTACGCGGGCCTGATCCGCAATTTGCTTTTCAACAAGCGGAGTGCGGACGTAGGCGGGACATATGGCATTGCAGGTAATGTTGTTCTCGGCCATTTCAAGCGCTACAACTTTCGTCAACCCCAACACCCCATGCTTGGCCGAGATATAAGCCACCTTGAAGGGCGACGCCACCTTACCGTGGACCGAGCTGATGTTAATGATCCGGCCCCACTTCTGCCGGATCATGTGCGGCAATGTGTACTTACTACAAAGGAATGTTCCAGTAAGCATAACGCCAATCAGAGTGTCCCAGCGCTCTTCGGGGAAATCCACTATGGACGCCACGAATTGCAGGCCTGCATTGTTGACCAGGATGTCGAGACGGCCAAATTTTGCCATGGCGGCCTCGATGAGATGACGCACGTCGCTGGGCTGGGAAACATTTGTCGCAACGAAGAGACAGTCTGCTCCAGCTTTCTTAAGTTTCGTCGCGGCTCGTTCTCCACCGGAAGTCTCCAGGTCGGCAATCACGCAGTTCACGCCCTCCCGCGTGAGCCTCTCCACAATGGCGAGCCCAATCCCGCTCGCACCACCTGTTATGATCGCAACTTTCCCCCTCATGACGTGCTCCTCTCCGCCATACCCGCTCACTTCCCATCAGGCAGCAATTATTATCTGCGATACAAGCAGGGTCCAAAGCTCGTCTTCGAGCGAATCGGTCCCAATTTGGATGAGGCACTGGCTCAACTTGCACGCAAACGCAATCTGCTTCAAGGCGTGATTTTGGGCAGTCAGCCCGCTCCCGTTGCTACCTCGAAGGTAGAGACCACGCTAGATGCTGCCATCGAAACCTGTCTCGCGCAGGTACAGGTTCTACAGACCGCCAATACAACATGGTGACCCGACCAATGCGCTTGCTCCGGTCACTTGAGTAGCTGCTTCCAAGGCCAATCGAATGGGCCTTTTGCTGCCCGCCATGCCGGGCCGCCGCACCGCTGAACCTCTTGTGCCGATCCGTTATGTCGTGACGTTATCACGTAATTTGCAGCCTCCCTGCACCCCACCGTGAACACGATCACTTGCCCTCCCGAAGCCGAGTCGCAAGAACCTCAGGAAGACCGGCCCGCCGTGTTCTTCTCTGCGCTGCGAGCACTTTGTATGGCACACGGTGCCAGGTAAATACTGAATTGGCCTCGTCGTATACCGCAAATGCTGCACGCCAGTCGCCATCGCGTGGCTGTCCGACCAATCCTGGGTTGATCAAATACCGCCACCCTTTCTCGAATGGAAGCTTAAACTGCTCTGCGCGGGCGCTGGATTGATAGGCCGGTTTAAGAGGGGTAACTTCTAGCCGATGCAAGGACCACCCGCGCATGGGAATGAGCGAATCCGGAGGCCATTGCAAGCCGCCGATAGTCGATATACGGTTTAATTCTGAATTAGTTGACACCCCTTCGGAGCATTAGTAACGAAAAACGCCCGAGGCGCGCGACAGACCCGAATGAAGTTTTGGATAATGCTGTTTGCCGTGACAATGGCCTGATATCGCGGACTCGAAGGAAGGCTAGATTTTTTGCCGTAATCAGGCTTTCGGCTCAGCTGCTCGAACCATTTCCACGAGCCCTTTGCGTGCTTCGTCTGAGTCCTGGACTTCCCGTAGGAAATTGATGCGCGTTCCTTTCATGCCGTCGTTGGTCTTCAGCCTAAGGTGGAATCCAAGCCGGTCGACCGCCGTCATTGCGGCCTCAGTCGCGTCGAAGCCGGCATAAACTTTAGCCAGCAGGATCATCGCGGGAACATGATCTGAGTTCATGTGTTCGAGAATCCTGGCAGCTGCGTCGGCGAGCGGATCGACCCTCGCAGACCGGTAGTCTTCCGCTG
>JBEKPO010000179.1:0-5341 GCA_049520675.1 Occallatibacter sp.
GTTGTATGATGAACCCAATCGGAGAATACGATGCAGATCTGCAGATCAAGCGCCCGGTTACGCCTGATCCGCAGGATTGATTTGTGAGCCGCTACCTCCTTGACACCAACATCATCAGCAATGTCACCAAGCCCGTGCCATACCGTGGCCGAGATCCTGGGTAGGTTACTGGAAAAGCCTGCCGGAAAGAAGCGCAGGGAATTAGAGCGGTGGTTCTCCGGGCCCGAGGGTCCGCAAGCGCTGTTCGCTGGCCGTGTCCTCCCATTCGACGAGAAGGGCGGGCTCGTTTGGGCGCGGCTGATGGCGCACGGGACGGCGGCCGGACAGCCACGGAATCCGCCGCGGTTGCCGAGGCGAATGACTGCGTCGTTGTCACCGATAACGAAAAGGACTTCGCGGGCCTGAAGGTCGTCAATCCGCTGCGGAGCGGCAGCTGAGGACGATTTGAAGGGGAATGGAACGGGGTCAGTTCCGTCAAGAGGACTTGCGGACTGCCGATGGAACTCACTTCCGCGAGATGCGCGTTTGAACTAACCCGCTGGCGCGGCGGACGCAGTTGCGTGGGTGCTTCGAGGATTAAACAGCGGTAATTTCTGTCACAGGAAGGAGTTTTCTGTGACACCACTACGTCAACGGGTGCTGGACGAGCTTCAGCGCCGTAACTATTCACCAGCCACGACTCGCGGCTACATTCTGGCCATCAAACAGTTTGCGGAGTATTTCGGTAAGTCGCCGGAACGACTCGGCGGCGACGAGATACGCCAGTTCGAGCTTTATCTGCTCAAGGAGAAGAAACTCGCCCCTGGGACTGTCGAGGGGCGCATGTCTGCTTTGCGTTTCCTGTACAGGAAGGTTTTGAAACGCCGGGATATCGCCTATGACGACCTGATCTTTCCCAAGGTTCCCCGGAAGTTGCCGGTGGTGCTGAGCCCCGAGGAGATCACGAAGATGATCGAGTCAGCCCCGAACCGGATGCACCGGACGATCCTCATGCTCCTCTACGCGACCGGAATACGCCGCACCGAGGCCTCGCTCCTAAAAGTCAGCGACATCGACAGCGAGCGTATGGTGATCCACATTCACCAAGGCAAGGGTTCGCGGGACCGCGACGCACCGATGACGCTCAAGCTGCTCGAAGCCCTCCGCGAGTATTTTCGCTGGAAGCGCCCCAGGGTTTATCTCTTCCCCAGCACCGAGGGTCATCGCGGCGTAGAGCAGCCACTTTCGGATCACACAATCTGGTACATCTGCAGCGAAGCGGCGAAACGCGCAGGAATCAAAAAGAGGGTGGGTGCGCACACGCTTCGCCACAGTTTCGCGACTACCCTGATGGAGGCCGGAACCGACCTGCGGACGATCCAGCTTCTCATGGGACACGCGCACCTGGAACACACCATGGTCTATTTGCACCTGTCGCAACGTCACCTGCATGCCGCTTCCAATCCGCTCGATCAGATCACTGTTGGTGGCGAGAGCTTTTCACGAAAGCGACCGGAGAACTATCAGGCGTGACACGGCCACCCTGGGAGGTGGCCGACATTATCCGAAGGGCAGGGAGCCGATTCATCGAACGCTACCGCAGTTCGTTGACCTGGGCACAACTCAAAGTGCTCCGGGCAATCGAGCGCTGCCGTACAGCCGCACTCGGCGGCCACCGCGATCAATGCTTTCGTTGCGGGCATCAGGCCATCTCTTACAACTCCTGCCGAAACCGCCACTGTCCGAAATGTCAGACCAACGCACGGGAGAAATGGTTGCGTGCCCGGCAACAGGAGCTCCTGCCGGTGAACTATTACCACCTGGTCTTCAGCGTCCCGCATGCCCTGGTGCCCTTAATCTGGCAGAACCAGAAGATACTGTTCGCGCTCCTGTTTGAAGCCACCGCCGCCACCCTACTGGAAGTAGCCGCCGATCCCAGGCACCTCGGCGCCGAGATTGGTTTCCTTGGCATTCTGCATACCTGGGGTCAGACACTACAACGACATCCACACATTCACTGCGTAGTGTCCGGCGGAGGGCTGTCGCCGGACCATGAGCGGTGGATTCCGTCACCCCCTCGCTTCTTCCTGCCAGTGCGGGTACTCAGCCGCGTCTTTCGCGGTAAGTTCGCTGCCGGCCTGCGCCGCGCTTTCGGCCAACATCAGCTTGGCTTCTATGGAGAGTGCCAGCCGCTCGCGGAGGAGAAAGCCTTCGCCGCGTTCATGCGCACTCTCTTTCGGCAGGATTGGGTGGTCTACGCCAAAAAGCCGTTCGGCGGCCCAGATCACGTCCTGCAGTACCTGGCTCGCTACACCCATCGTGTGGCCATCTCCAATCATCGCCTCCTGTCGGTGGACGACAGCAGCGTCAGCTTTCGATGGAAAGACTACGCCCATCACAGCAAGCGCCGCATAATGACGCTTCCCCATGAAGAGTTCCTCCGCCGCCTCGTGCAGCATGTCTTGCCGAAGGGATTTCCTCGGATTCGCTACTTCGGATGGTTGGCCAACCGGCGACGGCAGCAACTGCTCCCGCTTTGCCGCACACTACTCGGCGCCACGCCCCCCGACAGTGCAAGCACCACGCCTATAGCCTGCGACACCACTCTGCCGCAATGCCCCTGCTGCGGCGGCGCGATGCACGTAGTCGAACGATTGACAGCCAGGCAGATCCTGCGCGAAGAACACCGACAGGTTTGCACTATTGATAGTTCGTAGCAACAGGTCCGGTCTGGCGCTTGCTCCGTGTGCTTCGGCACGCGCAACAGACGTGTGTCTGGACACCGCAAAAAGCCATCTTTTGCGCCCCGACCAACGGTCCGCCATCGGCCATGCCTCCTGTCCGGATTCGCTCCTCGGTCGCTCGGCAAATACAACTACTCCCCAAAATCGCCAGGCCTACCGCCATACCAGTATTCAAAACCCATAGAAGCTCTGTGGCGCTCGCGCCAGCGGCTTCCTTCAAACGCTCTTATCGAAACCGCCCCGCGTCGAATTTATGCGCTTCCGTCAGGACTGCACGCCGGGGCGCTTCCGATAAGAACCTAGCGTTTTACGGCCAGATGGAAAAGATCTCGTAGCGTCCGGCGTAGCCGAGGTAGAGTTGGTTATATCAGCCCGTTCAGGTACTTAGCCAGATCGACTCTGATCGGCATCAGATATACGTTGGCATCGAGGTTTCCAATCGCCCTGATCGCAGATCTGGCGAAAGCCCGGTTCCAATCGAGCGTTGGATTGAAATCGGAGGGGAATATGATTTTGTTCGTCGTCTCCCAGTAAGCTCGTGAACGCGGTCCTACAACCGGGGCTATGCCCCAAAATACGTTATGCCCTCTTAACAGCTCAGCGCAGACCGCCAGAAGCCGAAGATCGAAGATGGGTTGTGTAAAGAAACCATCCGCTCCCGCATCCACTTTTCTTGCAACTGCATCGAGCTCGTCCCGGAAACCTTGTCGATAAGGATCGAAAGCTGCAAAAACCTTCAACTTCGGATGGTGCCGTTTGAAGCGACGTATGATGTCGTCGCTTGTATTGGGGTATGTCTGCTGGCTTAGATCGCGCGGCGGATCACCTCTAATAACCAACACTTCTGAGAGGCCAGAGGCAAGAATGGCCTCTGCCATCGGCAGATCACCAGCTGGCGGAATGTCGATGGCCCTGATATGCGGGATGGAGGCCGGAAGAATTTTGCTGGCGATAGCACAGGCGTCCCAACTACGGAGTGGGAAGCGCATGAGATCCGGAATATTGAACGCATTGACTTCCGGCATCGCAGCATGGACCAAACTCGCATCCGCGTACACTTCCGCTTCACTGCGTGGAACAAGTTCAACCGAGATTCTCATGTCGTCGAGCCGCAGACCTTTAGAATACATTTCTGACGTGGTTCTGACTCGAAAAAACGGGCTCCTCAGAAACGGAGCAACAGGCAAGAACAGTTTTCGCAGCAAAGGCAAGGTTTGTGCCTGACCGTTGCTCGCAGACGGTGCTGGAAAACCCTGTTGCGGAAACTCGGGGGACGTTTCATGCCTGACCGTTCCGGCCCACGCGCCACTTTGGCGGGTTGGCATCTCGGACATATCCTGCGCGACCCGGCGCGCACTCACACATTTCTTCCGGAAAGCGCGCGCGAGGCGATAGAATTAAGGTGATTCAGACGGCATGCAACAAACCGACATCATCGTTAAGGATCAGGACATCCTCGGAGGAACGCCTGTTTTTCGTGGCACTCGGGTCCCCTTTCAGGCGTTGTTGGATTATCTCGAAGGCGGCCAGACGCTGGATGAATTTCTGGACGATTTTCCGACCGTATCGAAAGACGCAGCAGTGGCGGCGCTTGAGTTTGCGCAGTCGCTTGTTGTCGGCCAGTTGGGATGAAGATCCTGCTGGATGAAATTTATCCCGCGCAATCTCCTGTATGCACTCTCCGATCATGAATGTCATACTGTACCGGGTGCAGGTATGTCCGGCCAGAAAAATGGACGCCTGCTTTCGCTCGCGCAAGACGCTGGTTTCGATCTCTTCCTGACGATGGATAAGGGCCTCCGGTACCAGCAGAATCTGGCCGGCCGGCAAATCGCAATTCTAATTATCCGCGCCAAATCAAACCGCCCAAGCATGAAATCGATCCGTGCCGGCGAGGTGATAAGGGTTGGCATATAGAGCCTTCCCATCTCTGCCCACGTACGACACCTCCCAATGGCGCGTCGATTGCTCCATGAACAACCGGAGGCGGGAAAGATGCTGCACTGGACTTTGGTATTCCTCGTTATCGCGCTGATCGCAGGCCTGCTGGGCCTGTTTGGAGTCGCGGGAGTGGCCGCCGAAATCGCGCGAATCCTGTTTTTCGTTTTTCTCGTGCTCTGGGTGATCAGTTTCATCTCGCGGCAGCGCCGGGTTTAGGCGCTGCCGCGATGCGATGAGGAGTCTACAGACCTTTCTTCTCGAGGAACAGAATCAGGTCGTTCACGCGTTGCGAGTAACCCCACTCGTTGTCGTACCAGGCGACAACTTTGACGAGGTCCCCGTCAACCACCTTGGTCATACCGCCATCCACAATCGAGCTGTTCGGATCATGCAGCATATCCGTCGAGACCACCGGATCGTCAGTGTAGGCGAGAATACCCTTCAGCTCGCCCTCGGCGGCGGCCTTCAGCGCGGCGTTGACTTCCTTGTCGGAGGTCTTCTTCGCCGTCACCACGACTAAATCGACTACGGAAACATCGGGGGTAGGCACGCGCATCGCGTACCCGTCCAGTTTGCCCTTCAACTCCGGCATCACGAGGCCGATGGCCTTGGCGGCTCCGGTCGTGGTCGGAATCATGTTCAGCGCGGCGGCACGCGCGCGGCGCAGATCTTTGTGA
>JBEKPO010000180.1:0-8632 GCA_049520675.1 Occallatibacter sp.
TCGTTCCAGAAGGGCGACAACATCCACGTAACCGGCCAGCTCATCCGCCGCGAGGCTCGCCCCCGGCCCGACGAGCCAAGCACCGGACGAGAGCCAACCACGATCTACGAGATCCACGTCATTCGCGCCTTCCGAATCGCTTCGGAATCGAAAACCGATCCGCCCGCAAGCCACCAAAATGAAATCCGCCGCGTGAACGACGCCAAGCGGATTCCTACATTTCTTGAGGAGAGCATCCGTGATTGGCCTGTCTAAAAGTGGCCTGACGGCCTTCGTCCGCTCAGTCACTCGTCTGCGTTTCATCTTTGTGACGATTGGCGCACTGGCAATCGGCACGATGTTGGCTTGGACCGGCTTCGGTATTGTCTTCAACTACACGCACTCGGCGCCCTTCGGCCTCTACCGCGAAGAGTTTGAATCCGAAAGGGCGATTCACTCGCCAGCCCCGTACGTCTTCTTCTGTCCGGATCGTCGCTGGCCACAGATGTTGGGCGAACCAAACTACCGCGATCCGATGCGCACCTGCCCGGACGGGTTTTCACCGCTCATCAAGCCCGTTGTGGCGTGGCCCGGTGATCTTGTCTCGGTTTCGGCTACGGGTATCAGCGTCAACGGACGCGTATTACCGAATTCCGCGCCAATTGAGCGCGACTCCAAAGGCCAGCGGCTTCACCCATTTGCAGCCGGAGAATACCGTGTTGGTCCCAAGGAACTTTGGGTTATCAGTTCCTTCAGCCCGCGCAGCTTCGATTCCCGCTACTTTGGGCCGATCCCGCTCAAGTGCGTTCACAGTTGGCTTCGCCCCCTGCTCGTGGAACACGCCTACCGTTCATCGTTTTTCGGAAGCGAGTGAATATGAGGATTCGAGAGCTTCAATGGTCTGACCCTGTGAACTCCGTTCTGCTCTTTTCAACCTCCGTTGCGATTGGCCGTTTCGGCTGGAGCGGGAATCCTGCACTGCATTTTCTGGCGCTGCTTTATCCATTCGTCTACATTCACTCGCGTCGCCGTCTGGACGCGCTCAGCGCCGTCTTTTACTACGCTGCCTCCACCTGGCCGGTGATTCCCGGTGCGCAGAGCTTCTTTCAAACTGGACACCACTTTGCCCAGCCCCTCTTGATTTGGGCAGCTCTAACGGCGTTGGGTGCCTTGCCGTGGATTCTTTTCTATTTCCGCAGGCTCTTGTCGCTATCGGCCATCGCCGCCCTTGCGGTTCTTGCATTACCGCCATTAAGTCTTGTGACGGTGGCGCACCCGCTGATCGCTTCCGGGACTTGGTTCCCAGGTACGCGATGGTTCGGTCTCGCGTTGCCGCTCATCCTCATCGCTGCCCACAAACGGTTAGGAACGATTCTTACTCTCTCTGTCATGATGCTTGCTTCTCTGGTGGTACATGTCCGGTTCTTTCGGCCTGCCGCCGACCCGCACGTTGTTGCAGTCAACACCCACTTCGGCAGTGCTCCATCGCAACCAGAATCAACTCTTGACCGTCAGAGGGTCGAGCGCACGCTTGAAATGATTGCTTTGGCGCATCCCGACACTCTCCTGATCTTCCCGGAGTCCGTGATCCCCGATTGGAGCCCGACGCACGAAGCCCGCTGGGCATCGATCTTCGCGCAGCTCAACAAGCAGCGCACGGGCATCCTGATCGGCACAACGATCCCCATTCCAAACACCGAGGCGAGCCGCAACGTCCTGCTCTCGCGCGGCTACACAGAGCGCCTTTCCTACGTCCAGCGCGTGCCCATTCCGGTCGGGATGTGGCAGCCCGGAGAGTCGCGTCGTGGATTTCCGCTCTCACTCCGCTTTCCAGCCACTATTCGTGTCTGGAATCGCCGTGCCGGAGTTCTGATGTGCTACGAGCAGTTGGCATTCTGGCCGGCTATCCAGACGATGGCGCGCAACCCCGAGATGCTCATTGCGCCCTCGAATCTCTATTGGGCGCAGACTACTCCCATTCCGGCCATCCAGCATCTCGCAACCGAAGACTGGGCCGACCTTTGGGCAATCCCGCTCTACGAGGCGCGGAATCTGTGAAATCTTTCTTTGCAATCTTCGTACTCTCGCTCGCCGCCAGCGGCGCGGCTCAACAGGCGGACATTCCGGCGCTCGGTAGGCGGTGCCTTCCGAGGGCTCCACTTTCGACGCTCAATGCAATTGTCCGCGTCGAATCCGGCGGCAATGCGAACGCCATGGACATCGACTTTCCGAAATCTTTGCTCAAACGATGGCGCCTTCCAGACGGCACATTGCACCTCAAGCGGCAGCCGGCCACTCCAGAAGAAGCACTCGTCTGGCTGCGCTATTTCGAGCAACATGCGATCTCGGTAGATGTCGGACTTATGCAAGTGAGTACCGCCGAGGCAGAAAGGCGCGGTCTTGCCTCTGAATCGCTGCTTGATCCCTGCAATAACCTTCGGGCCGGATGGGAAATCCTCGAAGAGGCATACCAGACCGAGGTCAGCACATACGGCCCTGGACAGACTGCGCTCCAGCACGCCCTTTCGCGCTACAACACCGGCGACACAGAGCGAGGTTTTGACAATGGTTACGTTCAGAGAGTCCTTGCAGCCCTTTCACAACTGTCCAATCCATCTCAACCCAAAGAGGGAAAGCGAAGATGATCGACGCAGAGGATCTCCAGGTTCCCGGCACTAACACACTCAAGAACAAGTTCAGCATTGCTGACCCCGCCGCGCTCGCCCACGCGGTCTCCGATTGCACGGCGCGTCGCATCACGGAGCTTCAGTCATCGCCCATCCGCGGCGGCTTTGACTCATACCACCTGCAGGAGATTCATCGCTACCTCTTTCAGGACGTGTTCGACTGGGCCGGAGCATTGCGGCATATCGAGACCGGAAGCGTGCCCGCCACTTCCCTTGAAGAATCTCTGAATCGCTCCCTTGACCGCTTAAGCCGCGAGAATCTGCTCAGAGGTCTCTCCGCCGAAGAATGGACCCGCCGCGCCTCGGGTTATGTCGAAGAACTCCGCTCACTCCATCCATTTCTCGCCGGCAACGATCTTGCTATTGCAGAATTTGCTACAGAACTCGCGCGCAAGAACAACCTGACCTTGCAGTGGGAGGGAGAACCCGATACTGTTTCCGATGCAGTCGCTTTTGCAGAACAATCCGAGAGATCGGCGCAGTTGCGACGCCTCATCATGCTCGCTGTCGATGCGGACCCACTCGCACAAATCTCCCGCCGGCCTCATTCCCTCGAACGTGGAAGCGAGCGTTCTCTGCAAATTAGCAATCCCGACATCTAGTGGCCGTCCCACAGTGCAATACGTAATGAACTGAACATTTCAGTAAAGCAACGTAAAAGAGCAGAGTTTTTCCGTTCCCAATTGGCCACCGATTCGAGGCCACTTCTACTGACACTCAAAAATATCTCACGAAGAATGAGCAGTTTCTGAACGTTCGGCGTCCAATATGAGTTGCACCCAAAAACTAGAGATGACCACGAGTGCGGAGGAAGTGCGACTCGATGGGTTCAAAATCACATTTTCTTTCTGCCGTACTTTTACCCGGTTTTGCGTAGCTGTGCTGATGACTATTAACCAGGGAAAGCTACCCGCTTTCCAGACCTATGGCTGCGACGAGTTTGTATACGATTCGTCTCTCTATTGCTGACGGCTCTGCTCCCCCAGGATCTGTGCAGGGCTGATCTGGGAGCATGTGCGAATGGCCTACCTCATCGAACGCAGGGCCCAAATACTCTACATCAGTGCGTCTTTGGTAAAAGACAAGGGGAAAAGACGCAAAATTGTCATCGAAAGCCGCCCGGAGTTTGCCATCGTCACGCTCCAGGGCATGAAAGAACAGTACCCGATTTCCTGGGAACAAGTCTTCGAGGCGGCACGCCGGCGCCACGCAGAGAACCTGCGGATCGAAGCCAAACCTGAAGTCGAAGTGCCCGACAGGACGAAGCGCAAAAGACCACGCAGATAATCCGCTCCGGTGATCGAGGCATTCATCAATGTTCGGACAATGTGCACTTCACGCAGTCTTGTTGCGGCGCTGAGATGCTTCATCGATACGAGCAACCAAGTCCTCGGCGCGCAGATGAGTGTACCTCTTGAGCATCTGCATCGACTTGTGTCCGCTAATCGCCGAAACCTCTTGGTCCGAGAGTCCCGCCTCCACAAGGCGGCTCACCGCCTCATGGCGGAGATCGTGGAAGTGCAAATCGACAATTCCCACATCCCGTTTGATCTTCTGCCACATCCGGTCGAACCTGTAGGGACGGCGCTTCCCATCGCGTCCCGGCTCCCCATAGAAGATCAGGTCCGTATCGATTGGCCGGACTGGATTGTTCAGAGCTGCACGGAACAATTCCGTCGCCGCGATGCTCAATGGCACCGTACGCGGCTGAGTGTTCTTGGTCTGTAGAAGGCGAACGATCCGACGATTCAAATCAACCTGAATTCTGCGAAGACTCGCAATTTCCGAGAAGCGCATCCCCGTCTCCAATGCAATTCGCACAAGCCAGCTCATCATTGGATTTGAATAGGCATCCACGGCTTCAAGCAGCTTCGTCTCTTCCTTCTTAGTAAGGCGTCGATTGCGACCCGGCCCAGGTGCTGGGCGGCGAATATTTGCGACCGGATTCGCCGGTAACCCGACTCCCCACTCCTTGATGGCAATCGTAAACATGTGACCGAGAAGCGCCAAGTCAAGACGAACGGTATTGTTCGTCCGGGGCCTGGGATCGCCTAATTCATCTTTGCGATCCTCTCCTGCAAGCCGCAAATCTCGGAATTTCGCGATCACCTCAGGAGTCAGAGCAGCAAGGGAGTACTTCCCAAGATGCTTAATCAAGACTCGTGCACGACGCTTGTCTGCCGCCTGAGATGTTGGCCTCTTTGTCGGAACCACTTCTGTGAGGTAACGCTCGATTGCCGAGGACACCGTCATGCGATCGGCCGTCGCACGCTGGATATACGCGCCGCGCACCATCTCGTCCTCGCTACGGCGCGCCCAGTCTTCGGCATCTCGTTTGGTTCGAAATGTCTTAGTCTGCAGCGGCCAACCCGCTTTGCGAATAACAGCCTTCCAACTTCCCGAGGGCTTCTTGACGATGGTTGCCATTGCGCCTCCGATGTGTGCGGAGCTGTACCTCCAACTGTACCCCGCGTTTCCGCACTGTACCTCAAACTGTACCTCGGAACGATCTTGGGCGCAAGTGTGCGCGACACACAGTCTAAGGTGCACGTATAATCTCCTTAAATTCAATGCTTTAATGGTTTATTTTGGTGCCCAGAGGGGGACTTGAACCCCCACGGCCGGTTAAAGCCTGCGGATTTTAAGTCCCCCGCCTCCTTGATTTTCAGCCACGATCGGCCGGCGCTTTTCCATCTCGCCCCGCACCCGTTCCCGCCTTTCCACAACTTGCCCCCAACCCCCAGGCCCTTCTATCATCCGGCAAGAGCACAAACCCATGAGCGAAACCGAAGGCACATCCGGCTTGCGTGTGAAGGGGCGCCTCATGTCGGCCTCCGAGATTGAGCGCACCCTGGTGCGCCTGGCCCACGAGATCGTCGAAAAGAGCAACGGCAGCGAAAACCTGGCGCTCGTGGGCATCAAGCGCCGCGGCATTCCCCTGGCTGAGCGCCTCGGCAAGCTCATCTCCGGCATTGAGAAGCGCAACGTCGATACCGGCATCCTCGACATCCAGTTTTACCGCGACGATCTCTCCACCGCCGGCGTTCGTCCCGTGGTCACTCCCGGCGCCATAGGATGCGAAGTCGATGGCCGCGACATCGTGATTTGCGACGATGTGCTCTACACCGGCCGCACCATCCGCGCCGCCCTCGATGCCCTCTTCGACCACGGCCGTCCTCGCCGCGTGCAACTCTGCGTGCTCATCGATCGCGGCCATCGCGAAATCCCCATCGAGGCCACCTACGTCGGCAAGCACGTTCCCACCAGCAGCCGCGAGATCATCGAGGTCAAGTTCCACGAAGTTGATGCTACCGAACAGGTGCTCCTGGTGGAAAAGACGGTGGCCGGTGAACCGTGATCCGCGTTCTGAGTGCGCCGTCGAAGGCTCGCCCTTCGCCGCGGAAGCGCAGCCGCTGACCGCCAGCCTCCCTCCACCGTTCTTCGCCCGCCGCCCACGAATCGCCAACCACGAGTCACGAATCACACCATGACTCCCACTGCCGCACGCCGCACGCTGTTCACTCCGCCCGTTCCCGCGTCTCCATTTCCCTACCACCCCGGCTCGCTGCTTTCGGTTACCGACCTCACTGTCGAGGGCGTCAGCCGCCTGCTCGCCCGCGCCACAGAGCTCGAGAATCACGATCCGCTGCTCCGCGATCACATCCTCGCCAAGCGCCGCGTCGCCCTTCTCTTTTACGAGTCGTCCACTCGCACCAGAACCAGCTTCGAGCTGGCCTCGAAGGCTCTGGGCGCCGACACCACACTCATCTCCAGCCTCAGTTCCAGCATCGAGAAGGGCGAGTCGCTCAAAGATACCGGCCTCACCCTCCGCGCTCTTGGAGCCGAAGCCATCATCCTGCGCCACAATTCATCCGGCGCGCCTTGGCTGCTCGAAGAAGCCACCCGCCTGCCGGTGATCAATGCCGGCGACGGCATGCACGAGCATCCCACGCAGGCGCTCCTCGACCTGCGCACCATCCTCGCGCACCTCGACCCCAGAACAAAGACCTGTCATCCTGAGCTTTCCAATGATCGTCATCCTGAGCGAAGCCATCCCGCCGCGCGGGATGGCGCAGTCGAAGGACCCGCATTTTCCAATTTCCGCGAGATCACATCCGAGACTCTCGCCGGCGTCACCATCACCATAACCGGCGACATCCTCCACAGCCGCGTCGCCCGCTCCAACATGCTTCTCTTGCCGCGGCTCGGCGCGCGCGTTCTGCTCTGCGGACCCAAAGAGCTGCTGCCCCAGCAGGCCGCCGGCGCCGGACCGGGTATCGAGATCGAGCGCGACTTCGACGCCGCGCTCCGCCAATCGCAGATCGTCATGATGCTGCGCATCCAGGCGGAACGCCTCGCCGGCCTTCAACTCGACCTCGACGAATACAAAGCCGCCTACCAGCTCACCGGCCAGCGGCTGGCCGCGCACGCGCCCGCCGCGGTCGTGCTCCATCCCGGCCCCATCATTCGCGGCCTCGAGATCACTGCCGGCGTCGCCGATGGGCCGCAGTCTGCCATCCTCGAGCAGGTCACCAATGGCGTCGCCATTCGCATGGCGGTAGTCGAGCGCGCGCTCCTGGCCGGCGGAAACGGGGCTCCCGCAGACAGGCCTTCGTCTGTGGAGCCGCAGCAAGGAGGCCTCGCATGACGACGCTCGCCATCCTCAACGGCCGCCTCGTCGATCCCGCCGCGGGGGTTGACGCAGCCAAAGACATTCTGCTCAAAGATGGCCGCGTCGCTGAGATCGCCGGGCCGGGCAAGCTGAAGGGCAAAATCGGCGTAGAGACGCCGGGCGCCGAAATCCTCGATGCAACCGGCCTCGTCGTTGCGCCGGGCCTCATCGATATTCATGTGCATCTGCGCGAGCCGGGCCAGGCCTATAAGGAGACCATCGCCACCGGAACCGCCGCCGCCGCCGCCGGCGGATTCACCGCTGTCGCTGCCATGCCCAACACTTCCCCGGTCAACGATACAGCCGAAGTAACCCGCTGGATGCAATCCCCCGAGCGCGGCGCTCAGGTGCGCGTCTTTCCCATCGGCGCCGCAACCCGCGGCTCCAAAGGCGAAGCCCTCACCGACTTCGCCGCGCTCAAGGCCGCCGGCGCTGTCGCCGTCACCGACGACGGCAGGCCCATCCTCAAAGACAACACGATGCGCGAAACGCTGGCCGCAGCCGCGCGCGCTGGCCTCACCGTCATCCAGCACGCCGAAGATACGCGCCTCACGCAAGGCGCCTCCATGAACCTCGGCCCCGTCTCCTTCAAGCTCGGCCTCCGTGGCATGTCTCCTGAGGCCGAGTCCAGCATCGTCGAGCGCGACATTCGTCTCGTCGCCGAGGTGCGCGATGCCCATCCCCATCTTCACGTCGCCCACACCTCAACGGCGGCGGCGCTCGCCGCCATCCGCCAGGCGCGGCGCAATGGTCTGCGCGTCACCTGCGAGGTTGCGCCGCATCACTTCCTGCTCACTGAAGAGCACGTGGGCTTTTACAGCACCAATGCCAAAATGAATCCGCCGCTGCGCTCCGCCGCCGACCGCGACGCCATGATCGAAGCCATTCTCGATGGCGTGGTCGATGCCATTGCCACCGATCACGCGCCGCATGCCATGCACGAAAAGGAAGTTGAATTCGAAAACGCGCCCAACGGCATCATCGGCCTCGAAACTGCGCTCGGCCTTTGCTTGCGCTGGCTGCACACTGAGTGGCGCATGCCCCTCGGCCGCGTGCTGAGCCTGCTCAGCGCGCAGCCGGCCGCCCTGCTGGGACTGAAAGGCCGCGGCACGCTCGCCGTCGGCAGCTTTGCCGACGCGGTTGTCTTCGATCCCAAGGCCGAGTGGACTTATCGCGCCACCGAATCGAAATCCAAGGCCAAGAACACCCCCTTCGACGGCTTCGCGATGGAAGGCAAGGTGCGCTGGACCATCAGCGAAGGCCGCATCGCCTTCGCCAGCCGCGCCTGACAAAT
>JBEKPO010000181.1:0-5208 GCA_049520675.1 Occallatibacter sp.
CCCAGCTCGCGCAGATTGGTGCGCAGGCCGACCCCCGCAAAGGTCAGCAGAAATGCCCAGCGCGACAGGTTTGCCAGGCTGGTGAGTTGCGGCTTGGTGAAGAAGCTGAGCGTAGCCAGCAGCGAAATCAGCAGGAATCCCAAAACAAATTTGGGAAATTTGCGCCACAGGAATACCGCTTTGTTCTGGATCGCCTCAGCCTGGCCTTTTGATGCCCAATACAGCGCATAGGCAAGGACCACAAATCCGATCAGAGCATTGCGGCTGGTCTTGGCCAGCACAGCCACTTTTCCCGCCGCGTCGGAGTAGAGCGCCCCTGCCGCGGTGGCCTCGGCGGTATTGTCGACGGCAAGGCCCGCCCAGATCCCGTATGCCTTGTCGCTCAGGTGTAGCGAATGGCCGATGAGCGGAAATGTGAAGAGCGAAATGGCGCCCAATGCCAGGATGGCTGCAATGGCATAGGATGCATCTTCGTCATCCGCATCGATGGCGGGCTTCGCAGCGATGATGGCTGAGACTCCACAGATTGCCGAGCCGATGGCCAGCAACGAAGTGAGTTTCGGCTTGAGCCCGAAGGCGCGACCCAGCAGATGCATGAACGTCAGTGAGAGCGTGAGTGCGACGGCTACCAGCAGCAACGAAATTCCGCCCAGGTGCAATACGTCGCCCAGCAGAAAACGAGAGCCGAGCAGCACAATCCCCGCCTTCAGCCAGAATTCATACGTCGCCACTCCTGCCTGAAAAACACGCGGAACTCCCACTGTGTTAGCGATGATGAGCCCGATCACGATCGCCCACAGGACGTATTCGATGTTGGGAAATGTGATGTGATGGGCCTTTGTGTATCTGGCGATGGACTGCTCGATGATTTTTCCGCCAAAGCCCACCGCGGTAAGCAACAGAAGCCCCGGAATCAGCCCGACGATGCGGCGCAACAGTCCGGACGGTTTTGACAATGGAATTGAATTTGCCGATGAAGCGGTCGTTGCCATGTAGTCTCTCTCCGTCGCTTCCTTGTTCCCTTCTCGTTGCCTGATTGCTCCCTCGTCCCATGCTCATGCCAGGGGCCGGGGCGAGCGGCCTTTGCTCGCTGGGATGGTTTACCAGCGGATCGCAGGGATCAGATTGAACCGCACAAGCAGCGCCAGCGCGAGGGCCAGCAGAACTGCATAGCCATCGAGCGAAAGACCGCGCAAAGGTGGTTTTGCCTCCGCCATCATGCTCTCCTGAAAACTCGTGTGGGGCCCGAATGGAACCCTGATTTGTTGGAACCTAATTTGTTGGAATCTGGTTTGACGAAATCCTAATTGGTCAGCGCCAATTCGTCCAACTCTCGCGGACAACCATTGGTGATCTGCCGCACCGCCCAGCCGGCGACTAAGACGCTGGGCGCGGCCGCAGGTTCTGTTTCGCCCAGTGCCCCTAGCGTCGTATGCATCACGTGCTGGTCCGGGTGCCCCGCGCGCGAAACCACTGCGCACGGCAAATCTGCCGGCAATCCCTCCGCTATCCACTCTGCCGCCAGCAGCGCCAGGTCGCGGCCGGGCATGTAGACCACACGCGTTGCGTCCTCAAGCGCCGGTAGCGCCGCACGATTGTGTGACTGCGCATGATGCCCCGAAGAAAAGATGACATTCGAGGCCCAGTCACGATCGGTGAGCGAACAGCCAATCGCAGCCGCCGCGGCAAATGCGGCAGAAACCCCCGGCACAATCTCCGTTGCCACGCCCGCCTCGCGCAACGCGCTCAGCTCTTCTGCTGCACGGCCAAACAGCATCGGATCGCCGCTCTTGAGCCGCACCACGCTGCGCCCTGCTCGCGCGTGCTCGATCATGAGCGAGTTGATCTCTTTCTGCGTAATCGACTTTGCGCCGCAACGCTTACCCACATTCACCACCATTGCCTGGAGCGGAGCTAAGTTGAGTATTGCCGGAGGAACAAGGTCGTCATGCAAAACCGCGTCGGCGCTTTCGATCAGCCTCGCTGCCCTTAACGTGAGCAGCTCGGGGTCGCCAGGGCCGGCGCCAACGAGGTAAACCATTCCCGCCTCGGCACGCCCGACTTCTCTGCCCGTCCGCGCCAGTTGCTTCGTCGCGCACAGTGCCGAATCGCAAATCTCGCGCCGAGCCAACTCGTGAAGCAGCAGCCTGCGCTCTTCGCCACGCGGATGCCTCCTCAGCACTTCGCGCCTCAACTCGCCCAGTTTGGCGAGCCACTCGCCAAGGTCCCCCGGTAGCTGCTCGTCAATCTCACGCCGCAGCCGCTGTGCCACTGCCGGGCTTTCGCCGGCCGTCGAAATGGCAATCTGCAGATCGCCGCGCCTGACTACGGAGCCAAAAAAGAAGTCGCAGTTGGGAATGTCGTCCACGCTGTTGCAGGGGATGTTGCGCTCCACAGCGGCACGATAGACCGCGGCATTCACTTCGGGCACGTTGGTTGCGGCGATGACGATGAAGCTGCCGTCCACATCGGTCGGCTCGAACGCACGCGGCACCCACTCCAGCTTGCCTAGCTCGGCAAGGTCCCGAATCTCTTCTCTCGCCTCGGGCGCAATCACGCGCAGCTTCACCCCGGCTTCGAGCAGGCTGCCAATCTTTTCGAGAGCGACCGTTCCGGCGCCCACCAACAGGCACCGTCGCCCTTCAAGCTTCAAGAAAATCGGCAACAACCTCATCGTTGCTTTCTCTCCATTTCCTGTCTTCTCGTTCCCTTGTTTCCTTGTTCCCTTGCTTCCTGCCTTCTGGCTCTCTGCCGTCATCCCTCCGCCACCGCGTGCGGTACGGAGCCGGTTGGCAGGTCGCGTTCTACCGGCTCCAGATCTTCACCCGCCAGTTGCGCGCGCAGCTCGTCATTGGAGTGGCGCGCGAACCACGACCGGAGATTCTCTTCGCGCTCGCGCCCGGCCAGGTAGCGCCGAAGCAGCCGTTCGATCGCCTCTGGCACCAGCGGCGCTGGGCAGCGATAGCCCACTGGCCGCGAGATTCCCGCATGCTCGCCTACCGCTCCTCCCAGGCAGAAGTAAAACGCGTCCGTCAGGCTCCCTTCGTACTTGATCTTCTTGCCTTCGAGACCGATGTCGGCAATCCAGTGCTGGCCGCAGCCGTTCGGGCAGCCCGTTACATGCAGCTTTAGCTGCTGATCGAACTGCGGCAGCCGCTCCTCCATCTCCTCCACCAGCCAGCGCGTAAAGCCCTTCGTCTCTGAGATGGCCAGCTTGCAGAATTCGGTTCCTGTGCAAGCGATGGCGCCGCGCCAGAAAGTGGATGCCTCCACGTGCAGGCCAATCTGGCCCAGTTCGCGCGCCAGCTCGGCAGTCTTGCTGTAAGGAACGTCGACGATGACCAGATTCTGCGAGACCGTGGCGCGCAACGATCCGCTGCCGAAGCGCTCAGCCAGCTCTGCTGCGGCTTCCAGTTGCTCGCCGGTCATCCGGCCGCGCAGGACCGATGCGCCCACGTATGCCAGTCCCGGCTGCCGCTGCGGATGGATGCCGCTGTGGTCGCGCAGAACGTCGTCCGGAAGGCTTTCCGGCACCGCGGGATCGAGTTTGAAGCCGATTCGCCGGTGCAGCTCATCGAGAAAACTCTCGGCCGTCCACCCCTCGCGCAGAAAAAGGTATTTCATCCGGGCGCGCTCGCGGCTTTCGCGCAACACCTGCTGGTCGCGGAAGATTTCGGTTACGCCGCGCACCGCCTCAGTGGCCTGATCCGGCCGCACAAACGCATCCAAACGCACCGCCAGATGCGGCTCGTTCGATAACCCTCCGCCCACGCGCAATGAGTAGCCCACTTCGCCGTCGCGCTCCACCGCTGTCAATGCAATGTCGTTGATTTCGGGATAGGTGCACCACGAAGGGCAACCCGTGGCCGAAATTTTGAACTTCCGCGGCAGATTGTAGAATTCGGGATTCGCCGTCAACTCCTGCGCGATTCCCCGCGCCAACGGCGAAGCATCGATCAGCTCGTCGCCGGCCACGCCCGCCAACGGGCATCCCGTCACGTTGCGTACCACGTCACCGCAGGCGCCCTTGGGCGAGAGCCCGATCGCATCCAGCGCCTCCACCACCTCGGGCAAACACTCAATGGTCAGCCAATGCAGCTGAATATTCTGGCGAACCGTGATGTCGGCCAGGTTGCGTCCGTGGTTTTGTGCGATCTGCGCAATCACGCGAAGCTGCTTCGATGTCACGATGCCGTTGGGAATCCCGATGCGCATCATGAACCAGTCTGTGGCTACGCCTTCGCCGCCCTTACCCCCGGTCGCGCCCACCCCGTCGCCCTGCGTATAAATGCCCCACCATTTGAAGTAGGCCGATGCCCACTCGGGCACAACGCTCGACCTGCCCTCGCGCGCGAACGCGCGAACCTCATCAAAGGCCTCCCAGGGGTTCTTTTCGCGCTTCAGGCGCTCCATCCGCTGCGCCTTGGTTTCTTTTTTAACTTCCTCGCTCATGTTTTCCTTATTTGGGGGGATCGAAAGTCAAGCCCTGATTCGAGTCCTGAGACGACAAAACCCGCGGCAGCTAAGCTGCGACGCGGGCTACAAGAAACCTTGGATTTTACGAAAGGAAAGTCAGACCCAGGTCACCTGTGCCGCGCGAGGCGCATACAGCAGCGACAACAGGCCATCATTTCCATAGGCTGAATACTAGACCAATTTGGTCCGAATTGCAACGGAGGACGGCGATCTCCTCTGCTAAATCCCGTGCGTGCTCTATTCGACAGAGATCGAGTCAATCACCGGTCCGGGATCACAGACTGCCGAGAAACTCAGCATATTGTCGGCACCGACGCCATCGAGCACGGATTGAATCCAGACGGCGCCAATCGTGCTTCCGGTGGGAGGGAATGCGATGCGCGTTGCGATTTGGCCGTTCACTCGCAGCTCGGCGAAGCGCGTCGTCGGGCCGGGATTCGTGTACGCAATTTCAACCCGGGCAACCCGCATGCGCGACCCAACATGGTTGAAGCTGAGCTGGTGATCCTTCAAGACTGGAACGCCGGTAGCCGGCTGCTTTCCCGATCTATCAGCCGGATTTCCCGACCCATCGGCATCGCCAGCTCGTGAGGACTTGGCCACCTGCGTTATTTCGAGCCTCTCTATTTTGTAAGTCTTGTAGTCGCCTTCGCGTCCGTCGACCAATAGCATCACTGCGTCACGCGGCGGCACGCTGGTCGAGTAAGACGAATTGAAGCTGCCAAGATCCTT
>JBEKPO010000182.1:0-5111 GCA_049520675.1 Occallatibacter sp.
CTGCATGGGACAGGTTGGTGCTTTTCCCGCGTGTCCGTGTAAGCATCGCAACAGCCCCGAAGGGCTGCAGGTGGACCGCTTACAGCACGCGCGCCAGCCACTTCCCGGTGTGCGAGTGTAAATTGCCGGCAATTTCCTCGGGGGGACCCTCGGCGACGATCCGGCCGCCGGCATCTCCGCCTTCCGGTCCTAGATCGATGACCCAGTCGGCGCTCTTGATCACGTCAAGGTTGTGCTCAATTACAATCAGCGAGCCTCCGCCGTCGATCAGCTTGCGAAACGCCGCCAGCAGCTTGGAAACATCGTCGAAGTGCAGACCCGTCGTTGGCTCGTCGAGAATATAGAGCACGCGGCTGGCCTGCGAGGGCTTTGCAGCCGCGTTTGCGGCGCGCACCGACGCCAAATGCGCGGCCAGCTTCACGCGCTGCGCTTCGCCTCCGGAGAGCGTCGTTGCCGACTGCCCAAGGCGCAGATAGCCGAGTCCGATCTCGTCAAGCACGGCGAGCTTTTCGAGCAGCCTGGTCTGCCCGGCAAAGAAGCGTAGCGCCTCTTTCACCGTCATCTGCAGCACATCGTGAATATTCTTTCCCTTGTAGTGCACATCGAGGATCTTCGCCTGGTAGCGCGTTCCGTTGCAGTCCTCGCAGGGCAGCTCCACGTCGGCCAGGAACTGCATTTCCACGGTCACCGTTCCATCACCCTCGCAGGTATTGCAACGGCCTCCGGGCACGTTGAAGGAAAAATGTCCCGGCGTCAGCGAGAGCCGCTTGGCTTCTGGCTGGGACGCAAAGAGCTCGCGAACCAGGTCGAAGCCCTTGATGTACGTGATCGGGTTGGAGCGGGGCGTGCGGCCGATCGGCGTCTGGTCAACCAGGACAACGTCATTCAGGCGCTCGGTGCCGCTGAGCGAGGCGAAAACACCGGAAGGATCGCCGCCGTCGGCTTGACCCAAGGCTCGCGCCACGGCCCGATAGAGCACCTGATGTACCAGCGTCGACTTACCGGATCCGGAGACGCCTGTCACCGCGACCAGCATACCCAGGGGAATCGTCACGTCGAGTCCACGCAGGTTGTTGGCGCGCGCTCCACGCAATACCAGCTTTTCGCGGCCCGGTACGCGCCGTCTGGTGGGTATGGGGATGGCGATCTTGCCGGAAAGATACCTGCCGGTGAGCGAGTTCGGGTTGGCCTCAATCTCGGCGAGAACGCCTTCGGCGAGGAGTTTGCCGCCAAATTCGCCCGCGCCAGGCCCCAGATCGAGCAGATGATCGGCGGCGCGCAGAATATCGGCATCATGCTCCACCACAAGGATTGTGTTTCCCAGGTCGCGCAGCTCTTCCAGAATGCTGATCAGACGCGCTGTGTCGCGGGTGTGCAGGCCAATTGACGGCTCGTCGAGAACGTAGAGCGAGCCAACGAGGCGTGACCCGAGAGAAGTGGCCAACTGAATTCTTTGCGCTTCGCCGCCGCTCAGTGTCGAGGCCAGCCGGTCGAGTGTCAGGTATTCGAGACCGACGGCGGCGAGAAACCCTAACCGCTGCCGCACCTCCTGGAGAATCGGCCCGGCAATCTCCTCCTGCATGGGCGTCAGAGTCAGTGTGTTGAAGAACTCCTTGGCTTCTGCGACGGTGAGTGCCGTCACCTGGCAAATATTCTTTTCGCCTGTCGCCTGGCTACCCAAGCGCACCGAACGAGCTTCCGCTCTGAGGCGCTGCCCACGGCAATCTGGGCACTCCGCGTAGCCACGATACTTGCTCAACATCACGCGCACATGCAGCTTGTACTTCTTGCGTTCCAACTGGGCAAAGAAGCCGTAGACCCCCGGGAATCCATCCTTCCCGCGCAGCACGGTCTCCCGCGCCGATTCGGGCAGATCGCGCCAGGGAACGTCGAGCGGCACATCCAGTTCGGCCGCGCGCTTGCGCAGATCGCTGAACCAAGGCCGGTATTTCGGCCGGTTCCACGGATCGATGGCTCCTTCCAGCAGCGTCAGCCCCTGATCGGGAATGATCAGGCCTCGGTCGTAGTCCACAGTGTTGCCAAAGCCCTGGCAGCGCGGGCAGGCGCCAAAAGGATTGTTGAAGCTGAACAGACGCGGTTCCGGCTCGCGGCCTGGCCGGTGGCACTTGGAGCATTCGAACGCACCGGTAAACCGCAGCCGCCTGTGCTCCGCGTTTTCATCGCGAGGTACTTCTTCAAAGATCACCTCGCCAGCCGAGCGATAGGCCGTCTCGATGGCATCCACAATGCGCGGCCGATTGTCCGGGCTTACGACAATTCGATCCAGAAGAACATAGAGCGGGGCTCCGAAGTCCAGATCCAGCAGCGATTCCGGGGTGGAGAACTCGACGACCTTTCCCTGCTGCCAAAGCCGGTTGAATCCGCCCGAGCGGAGTTCTGTCAGACGTGCTTTCAGGGCCTCTCCTGATTGTGAATCGCCGGCCTTCGACGCAGACTTTGCTTTGCCAGTCGACCTTCCTGGGCGCCCGCTCGTTTTCTCGACAGCCGTGCCCGATTCGGCCCGCGTCGCCGCCATCACAGGAAACAGCGCGTTCAAGCGGGTTCCTTCGCCCATCGCCAGGACCGCTGCGGCGGCCTCATCCACCGAATCGCGCTTGACCAGCCCATCACAGTCAATGCAGTGTACGGTTCCGCAGCGCGCGTAGAGCAACCGCAGGTAGTCGTAGATCTCCGTCGCTGTTGCAACGGTTGATCGCGGATTCCGTGTGGTGTTCTTCTGCTTGATGGCGATGGCCGGCGCCAGCCCGTCGATCTCGTCTGCGTCGGGTTTCTCGATACGCTCAAGAAACTGACGCGCGTAGGCCGACAGCGACTCAACATACCGCCTTTGCCCCTCTGCGTAGATGGTGTCGAAGGCCAGGGAGCTCTTTCCTGAGCCCGACACGCCGCTGACCACTGTCAGCTTGCCGTGGGGAATCTCGCAGGAGAGATTTTTTAAGTTGTGCGTCCGCGCATTGCGGATGATGATGGCATCGTTCAAAGGGAAGGCACCGAGCGGCTAATCCGTCCGACCGCGTCACTGTTCTCTTGGCGAGGCACAAGACGCAACCGTCCAATATTTATTATAGGCCGGGCGGCGAACGCAGCCTTCTATCCACGCCGAGAACGCCGGAAGGGCAGACACTCGATCGAACTTCCGCAAGCACAGTCGCGCACCACACGCCATGCCAAGGGCGTGTCTCACATCCTGGGCAGGGCCGCATCTGGCTCTGGAAGCAACGTGACGCGACCTCCGTCGCATGAATTCCCTGCAGGCCTGGCTACTTTGAGAATATGGGTCTCTTTTCGTCGTGTCTCTTCTCATCCTCCGAGGACTTCTCGGCCAGTTTCTCGGCCACGCGGTTGACTCGCTCACGGGCGGATGCCTCTGCGTTCGTCAAATCCTCGAGCTTCTCTACCTCGGGGTTCTCAAATTGCGGTTCCTGGTCGTTGGATCGTTCGGGCATGTCGATATCCTCCTGCCTTCTTGGATGCCGCAGCGATACGACAGATACCTACGAACGAACTTTTCTGCGTTGCGCAGCGGATCGCGACTGCGCAAAACCAGAGGATCTCCGGCCATTTCGTTTTCTGGTGATTTGCGGCACCGATATCGGCCCGAACAGGGGACGCGCAAAACAACCGCCTACACTGGAATCCCAGCCGCCCTGATGAGGATGTCTGAAGACGGGCTTCGCCGAGCCGCGCGGCGCAAGGGTTCTCAGCGCCGCCACCGGAGACATCTCCGTGGCGGACCGGTACTGCCCTCTTGGCCTAATCCTGGCGATGAGTCGAGAACGGCAAGAATTTCAATGACAACAGAGCCGAGGCAAGTTGCGCTTCTTCAGGCGAGCAATGAATCGCCTAAGCGGCCAGCGAATGAACTCTTGCGTAAGCCAGTTCGGAATCGCTTTCCGGCACGCGGTCGAGTACGCTCGCGAGACTGAGGAGAAACGGCGAGGCGCACGCCGGGCATTGTTTTGAGCTGTTCCCAATCGAGCTACAATTCGGACACAGATAGGCTGACGCCAAGGGGATGTGCTGCAAAGAGATGAACTTCACTTTCTCACCTCGACAGTTCTGGCGCTGGATTGAAGCGTGCTAGCAACCGCTCACACTTCTCTCCTTGCTTATCTATGATGCATCCAAACAAGTGAAAGTTGCGCATCAAAAAGTGGTAACTGAATAACTCGTTTGGTTGGAATTGCCTGCTGTTACCTGTGCGCGATCACCGGTTACGCAGGGGGCGTGGAAGCCTGACCTGGGGACGAAGCAGCTAAACTAAAAGAGTTCGCGCCGTGTTGTTTCAATTGAGGATTCGCTTGTCTCGCACTGCTTTCTACACAACGTTTTCAGTCGCGATTCTTTTTGCCGCTCCTTGTTTTGCTCTGCAATCTCCGCCACAGACCAGCGCGACTCCGCCTTCAACTGCCGGTTTTTCCACAGATCGAGGAGCGGCGCCAGATGAAGTCACTGCTGCTGAAGCCGCCATTGGCAGCTCTGACTGGAAGATGGCCGAGGCGAAGCTGGACCCGTGGCTGGTTTCTCACCCCAGCGACGCACGCGCTCTTTTCGATGCCGGCTATGTAGCCGACGCGCAGAATCGGCTCGACGATGCGGCCTCTCTCTACCGTCGGGCCGTCATAGCCGATCCCAAGTCGTTCGAGGCGCGTCTCTCGCTCGGATTATTGTTGGCGCGCGAAGGCAAGCCCGATGAAGCCCGCCCCGAACTTGCTCAAGCCACCATGCTCGATCCTGGTGAGGCTGGACCCGATCTCAAGGCCCGCGCCTGGCGGGCTCTCGCGCAGATCGATCGCACCTCGAATCCATCGCAAGCCTCCAGCGATTTGCTTGAAGCGCTGAAGCTATCTCCCGAGACTCCTGACGACACTTTGCTTGCCGCCAATCTGGCCGAGCAAACTGGCCAGCTCGATGCCGCTGAGGCAGCCTACCGACGAGTGCTTGCCCAGGACCCTAAATCAGTTGCTGCCGATTCCGGTCTGGCGCACATTCTCATCGTGAGGAAGCGGTACTCCGATGCCGAGATCGTGCTGCGCGCTGCGCTGGCTCAAGCTCCCGACGACCCGGCATTGACCGCGCAACTGGCAGCG
>JBEKPO010000183.1:0-5103 GCA_049520675.1 Occallatibacter sp.
TTTAGTGTAACCAGCTCCACCCCAGGAAACTGGCGATCGTTTCCCGGGGACCCCGGCCTGCGGTGGGGCAGCCCCGCGCTGACGCGCGGTCTGCTGAATTGCGGGGAGCCGGCCGGTGCCGCCAAGTTTTGCTTCCGAGATGTGGACACCGGATCGAGTCTCGGTCCGCCATTGTTCCGTCCAACGAACTGTATGCTCTTGCGGGCGAGATCGTCCATGATCGCAGTGCTGCTCTGCGTTGCCGCGGGTTTGGCCATGTCTGCCTCGGCTGAGCCGCAGGACGGTGGGCAGCAGCACGACCCTCGCAGTGTCCCTATCGCCGCTACCTACCAGGTCAAGATCGGCGATGCATCGCTCCAGGTGGACTTCGCGGAGGGCCCGCTCGATCTGCCGAGGAACGTCATCCTCTCGCACATCGAAGCAGCAGCGTCGGCCGTGGCCACATATTGCGGGCGCTTTCCCGTTCCCCGCGCGCGGCTTCTGCTGGTCCCGGTACCTGACCGTCATGGAATCCTGCAGGGCACCACGTGGGGCGGCCGATTCGGATTCCCCGGATTCACACGCATTCGCATCGGCGAGTACACCACCACTGCCGATCTGGCAGGCGACTGGACCACGACACACGAGCTGGTCCACATGGCGTTTCCCTCGATGCCCGACGATCAGCATTGGATCGAGGAAGGACTCGCCACCTACATTGAGCCGATTGCGCGCGCGATGACCGGCGAGCTGACGCCTGAAAAGATTTGGAGCGACATGGTGCGCGATATGCCGAAAGGGGAGCCTGGCGCGAATGACGAAGGGCTGGACCACACGCACACCTGGGGCCGGACGTACTGGGGCGGCGCGCTGTTCTGTCTCGTCGCGGACGTCGAGATTCGCCGCGAGACCGACAATCGCAAGGGCCTGGAGGATGCGCTGCGCGCCATCGTGGCCGCAGGCGGAACGATCGACCACGACTGGGACTTGCCGCGTGCGCTTACAGTTGGCGACCAGGCGACGGGCACGCATGTACTGAGCAATCTGTACAACGAGTGGAAGGACAAGCCGGTGACGGTGGATTTGCCGAAGCTCTGGGGCGATCTCGGCGTCGCGGCCGGTCCGGATGGAGTCAAGTTTTCAAGCGATGCATTATTGGCAAAGATGCGCGAAGCGATCACGAATCCGCCTGGTGAGCGACTGGCGGCAACGGTCGTCCAGAAGCAGTAGTTCGGCCAGCTTCGGTTACGTTTTTGAGCCGCTCTGGGTTGAATCGAGCGCGGCATGAAAGCTCTTCAGAGCGGGTCATGAACTGAGTATGCGCCGAAACATGGAAATTATTGGCGAAGTAGGCAAACGAAATTAGGCGAATGGTTTCAGCGGTTTAGAGGAAAGTATGCGGATGTAGGGCTTGACACTAGGGAGAGATGAACCCATTCGCTGAGACAGTCGGGGCGTTGCTTGTACCTCCGCCTTTTAGGGACTGCAGGCGGCGCGCTATCCCACCCTTGCCGTAAAAACAAAGACGCGGCAAGGATGGGGCAACGGGCGGCCAGGCGAACAGCTAGTCTTCGTGCGTCTCGGCGTCGACATTTTCCAGCCTCGCGAGGTCCTCATCGGATACGTCCCACTGGCGCAGGATTTTGTAGATCGTGCCGGTCGAGAATCCCGCCGTAACCAGGCGCCGCACCACACGCGCCGTGTCTTTGTCGTTCGCGGGCTTCCTGATCCGCTTGCGCTCGAGGTGTTGGCGCGCAAGCGTCTCTTCGTTGGCCTCGCCGTAACGCGCCTCGACCGCCTCTTCAATCACTCCAGCGGGAATGCCCTTCTGCCGGAGGTCGTTGCGCACGCGCTGTGCGCCGAGTTTCTCGTTCTCCTGCCGCAGCCGCGCATAGGTTTCAGCGTAGGACTGATCGTTGAGATAGCCGTGTTCCTTCAGACGCTTGACAACGGCGCCAATCACCGCGTGGCCCAGCGCGCCGGGCGCCACCACCGAAGTCATCAGCCGCCGCAACTCCACCTCGGTCCGCATGTGACGCCCCAGCGCCTTGATGGCGTAGTCGTAAAGGCCCGCCTCGTTGAGCGGGGCTTTCTTCTTCGCGGGCTTTCGAGCAAATGCCATGGAGTCTTATTTACTTTCGTGATCTCCCACCCTTGCCGCAAAAGCAAAGACGCGGCAAGGATGGGGCAACCGGTTTTCGCGCAAATGCCATGGGGCCTCATTTACTTTCGTGGTCTCCCACCCTTGCCGCAAAAGCAAAATCGCGGCAAGGATGGGGCAACCGGCATAACCGTCAATCCAGTGGGATGAGCAGGTTGAAACGGCGATTGCGCCGCCAGCGATAGTGCTTGAAATCGCTGTCGAGAGTGAGGATATCTCCTGTGTCGAGTTCGTCGGCCATCTGGACGAGGCAGGCGTCGGCAAAGCTGGCGGGGAGATCTCGGTATTTCTCAAGAAGAGCACGAACCTTCCCCGCAGAACGGGCCAGTTGGAATCGGATCTCCAGTGCTCCGTTTTCGATGGTCGCCAGAAGAGCGGCCGCAGCTCCGTACGCGGGGCGAAGCATATAACAACTCTCTGAGACCACCGCTTCGCAGGTTACGGCCGGCTGTTCCATGACATCCAATTTGTGCACACACTGAGAGTGGCGCTGGTCGCTTCTGTTATATAGGGCAACGATGAAGCTGGTGTCTATAAGAGCCGGTCTCAACGACGTTTGCCCCGTTTGCTGCGATCGAGACCAAATCCTTCCATGTATTTCGGATTGGTTGAGAGATCCGGAATGCCGGAGTCGTACTTGCCGACGCCGATCCACTTTCGGCGCGGCGACGCCGAGTGATGCTTGACAACCACCCGAATGCCCTCACGCAGAAGATCGGAGACACTTTTCCCCTGCTGGCGTGCGACCTGCTCCAAGGCAGCCTTTGTTTCTTCGTCGAGTCGTGTTTGAACTACAGCTGCCATGAGTCCATTGTATTACAAAGTCTTCTCTTTGTAATACACAGGTTGAGCCTGCTACGAATCTAGACCTTGAAGTCCAGGGTAACCCGCAACCGTCCTCTCCCGCACAAACAAGCTAAGAGCTAATAGCTGCTCTTCGTCCACTGATCCACCCAGTCGTTTACCGTCTTGTACCAGAGCTGGGAGTTTTGCGGCTTCAGCACCCAGTGTCCCTCATCGGGGAAATAGAGCATCTTCGACGGCACGCCCTCGAGTTGCAGCGTGTCGAAGAGCTGGAATCCCTCGCTCACGTCGAGCCGGTAGTCGAGCTGCCCGTGAATCACCAGCGTGGGCGTCTTGAAGTTTTTCGCGTAGAGCGACGGCGACCACTTACGGAATGGGTTTTCCGAGTCAGGCTTTCCGTAGTAGTCCCACGGATGCCCTTTGAACTCCCAGATGTTGAACCAGTCTTCTTCCGTCGATCCGAAGGCCGACTCGGCGTCGAACATGCCGTCGTGCGAAACGATGCACTTGAAGCGGTCGGTATGGCCCAGCACCCAGTTGGCCATGTATCCGCCGTAACTCGCGCCCAGAGCGCACTCGCGCGACTTGTCGATGAAGGGGAACTGGCGTTCGGCGGCGTCAAGACCTTCCATCAGATCAGTAAACGGCTTGCCGCCCCAGTCGCCATTTACGCCGTCGACAAAGGCCTGGCCGTAGCCCGTCGACCCGCGTGGATTGATCATGACCACGACGTAGCCGTTCGCGGCGAAGAGCTCGGCGTTCCAGCGGTAGCTCCACGAGTCGCCCCACGCGCCCTGCGGGCCGCCATGAATCAGGAATTTGAGGGGATAATTCTTTGCCGGATCGAACCCTGGCGGCCGGATGAGGAAACCCTGCACCTTCGTGCCGTCCTGTGCGGTGAACCAGAAGGATTCCATCTCGGGCAGGTCGAGCTGGGAGAGGAGGGCGTCGTTGAGGTGGGTGATTTGCTGAGGAACATATGTCGAGGGCGTGATGTCTTCAGACGGTTTGTGCTGTTCTTCCGAATAAACGTGGATCACATGAAAGTCGTCGCCCATCTTCGTGAGATCGCCCAAGAATACTTCTGGAGGACGGTCGACGTGCACAAGCGTTCCGATGATCAAGGGCCGGCTATTGCGCCTCAATAATCGAACGTCGCTCCACTCCCCGTTCGCCTTCGAATAGCGCCTGAGCTCGCTGCCGTCCAAATATGTCTCGTAGACATTTGCCTCTCCACGGTCGCCAGAAACGAACAAGATGTGCCGCACGCCGTCAGTCGAGGTAAAGGACCAAGCGAATTCGTCGACCCAGAGATCAAAATGCGCCGGAGCGCGATTCGGAAGTCGCGCGGCTTCAAGCACATCCTTAGTGGACTTATTCTCCCGGTTGTAAACCATTAGCCGAAACTTGTCGCTCTCATACCCCGCGCGCACTTCGCTGCGCCACGCCAGGTACTTTCCATCGGGCGAATAGGCGGGGTTGAAGTTGCCGCCCGCCGACGTCGATATTTTCCTGGCTTTGGACGAGGGATCCGTTAGGTCTAACGTATAGACCTGCGCGCTGGTCGAGATGGCCGGCACCGGATCGGGTTTCTCAGTAAATGCCAGTTCTTTCGAGTCCGGCGAAAAATCGCAACCGCAGCTCGAGTCGTCGAGCGAGAACGGCGGAACGTCGTGCGGGTCTAGCGGGTTCAGGTCGCGCATTCCACCGCCATCAACCAAAACCTGAAAGAGGTGGAACCTCTTGTCGCCTGTGTAGTGGTCCCAATGGCGATAGAGCAGGTGAGTCCAGATTTGCGCTTTCACCTTGCTGTCGGCCAGTGCCTTGTCTCTCTCCTGGTTGCAACTGTTTCCTGCTCCGCCGTCCGCAGGACTAATCGCGGGGCAGTCCGGATAAACGGATGACAGAAACACGATCGACTTCGAATCGGGCGCCCACTTGGGGCTGCCGGCCTCGGTCGCAATCGCCGTGAGCTTCTTCGCGTTGCTCGCCGCGCCGGTGGCCGTGTCGAAGTCGGCAATCCAGATTTGTTGACCGTTTTCTCGTCCAGAAAGGAAAAGCACGGAGTGCCCGTCCGAGGAAAACTGCACGCCGGAGTCGCCCGGCTCGGTTCCGGCGATCTTGAACGGTTCGCCGCCGGAGATTTGCTGCAGCCACAG
>JBEKPO010000184.1:0-5002 GCA_049520675.1 Occallatibacter sp.
GGTTCTTCCGTGTTGAGCAATGCGCGAAAGCCCGTTGCCTCTTCCATCGGATGCACATCAGCGCGAATCAGGTTCTCGACTATGCTGGTTTCAATGGCCTGTGCATCGGTCAATTCAACGATACGAACGGGGACGGATTCAAGCCCTGCCAACTGCGCGGCGCGATAACGCCTCGCTCCGGCAACGATCTCGTAAGTGTGTGGACCTTTCGGACGCACTAACAATGGCGAAAGCAAGCCTTGAGTGCGAATGGATTCTGCCAACTCATTCAACGCGGCAGGGTCAAAGGTGCGACGGGGATTGTTGGCCGATTCGTTGAGGTTGGCAAGTGGCACGTTGCGATATTCAGTCTGAATTTCGGTGGTCATATTCACATCTCCTTATGATGTTGTCGAGTGTTGATGCGTGGGCGGGTTGCGAAACCCGCCCGATGATTGGCGCGTTATTGTTTGCGGCTGCGCTCAAAGGCTTCAAGAAATCCCTGAGCGTGAATGTTTTTGTCCCATGTGCGAGCGAAGCTCTCATGCTGTTGCAAGAGGCTTGGGACAAAAACATATTTATCGCCTTTACAAGTGCGTGAATACCGCTCCACGCCCATGTAATCGTTGCGAAAGTAAAACGCTGATAGAGTCCAACCCATGCCAAGGGGATTCGATAACTCGAAGCACATCCCATAACACATATTGGTGTCGCGCATCAGGTCGCCGTTCTGTTCGCCATAGTGCGCGATGGAGATTGCCGGAACTCCAAGCGGGCCGGGTTCCGGCGTGGCTTCGATCACGAGGGCCATATAGGGCGGGTTCTCAATCCGCAGATATAAGTCACTGCGATAGCCTCCCGCCCTTTCGAGAATCTGAAGAATGGTCTTCACTAGGCCACCTCCGCGACGGCTTCGGCTTCCTCTACCGCGTCCACGGTTTCAACTGCTGCGAGAATCACAGCCGATGTGCGCTGGATAACTTCAAGGCTCTCGGCCAACAAGGCGGCGTTGCCAGCGTACATTTGTATGTAGTCGCTTGATGCGGTTCCCATCTCCAAGCCCACGGCCTGACCAACGATGAAGGCCACGGCCTCAGCCTCTGTCTCGCGGATGGTTTGCGTGGTGAAGGTGCGGCGCTCAGCACGGTGCAAAAGTTCATGCGCCGTTTCATGGACCAATGTGGTGAACTCCTCGGCCTTCGATTGGCCGGGAAGAATGACAATCTTGCCGCCGTAGCTAACTCCCAACGCGGGGGCAATCTTCTCGTTGAATTCCAGCTTGATGTTTTGCGTGGCAAGAAATGCAATCAGCTTGTCGCGCTGTCCGCCGATTTCGCCCGTGATGGTGTGGTCAAACTCCGGCAACTCTGCGCCATCAGTCTGGCCAATGTCGAAGACGTAAACGGCACGAAAGCCGATCAGCATCGGCGCTGGCTTCGCGTCCGTGGTGCTTGGCTCCTGCTCTTCCGCATCTCTCCTGCGCCGCTGGCCAATCATCGGCGCAAGAATCTGAATGCCCTTTTCGCCTTTTCTGACAAAGCGTCCAAGTTCATTCCAAGCGCGAAGCCCCGCTACTCTGGTGGCTGCTGGGCGTTGTCTGGCGATAGCCATGATGTTGCCGAAAGAGTAACTATGGAAGCGCGCCATTGCTCCGAGATACGCTGTCAATGTTTCGCTCTTGCCTGCTTCAAGCTGCTGGATGAGATAATCCACGGCCTGCTTGATGAGTTGTTGTGCGGGATTTTCTCGCTGCGTGGTGCGCTGTTGATAGGGTGAATCGCTGCGAGTGCGGAGCGCCGCATTTGTGCTGTGCGGCGCGGTGGTACGGCTGTTGCCGTTGCTGTTGTTGTTGCTACTGAAATTCATGTTTTTGTTCTCCTGTGCGCCGGTTAAACCGGCGAGGTGTAGTGAATGAAAGTTTCATACGGTGAAGGTTTAGCGAACCACACTGGCTCCGAGTCATGCGGAGCCGTCTGCAAGGGCGGCGTCGAAGCGTTGACAGGGGAAGGTGCGGGCCGGGTATTCAGCCGCGAAAGAAATATCCTTCTGGACGCCGACGCTGTAGGAGAAAGCGGAAGGCAACATTGGGTACGCCGATATGGCAAGGCGCAACTGAGTCCGGCGCGGTCACAGACCCCGAGCACGTACCGAAACACCTCGCATGGGAACCGGGAGGTCCCGCGTTCTCCCAGAGCAAAGCACGCCCTGGGACGCATCGGGAAGTCTAAGGACACACGCCGATGATGAACGAACACGGGAAGTCGGACAGACCTGTAGTACCTGTGAAGTCCTCGAACAATGTCGGGCAACCGGCGGCGGAGGGGATGGAGGGAAGAGGTTTGACCAAGGGAAATCTGCAACAGCAAAACGCGTCCCGGACTCAGAGCCGGACAGATGCGCCCAGTGCGCTGGAGCGGATACGTCAAGCAGCAAGCAAGGATAAGGAGATGCGGTTCACCGCGCTCTTTCACCACATCTATGCGCTGGAAGCGTTGCGCACGGCCTATCTCTGTTTGAAGAGAGAAGCCGCGCCCGGCGTGGACGGCGAGACATGGCGGCACTACGGCGAGGCACTTGAGGATAACCTCCAGGACCTCTCCCATAGGCTGAAGCAAGGAGCGTACCGGGCTAAGCCGGTGCGTAGGGTGTACATCCCCAAGGCCGACGGGCGGTTGCGACCGCTCGGAGTAACGGCGCTGGAAGATAAGATCGTTCAGCGTGCGGCGGTCGAGGTGATGAACGCTATCTACGAGCCGGACTTCCTCGGATTTTCGTACGGGTTCCGTCCGAGGCGAAGCCAGCACAACGCGCTGGATGCGCTTTACACGGGACTGTTGACGAAGAAGGTGAACTGGGTGCTCGATCTGGACATACGCGGCTTCTTCGATGCGATTTCGCACGAATGGCTTGTAAGGTTCATCGAGCATCGCATCGCGGACCGGCGCGTCGTGCGGCTCATCCAGAAGTGGTTGAACGCAGGCGTGCTGGAGGATGGAAAACGAATGCGCATGGAGGAAGGGACGCCTCAGGGCGGCAGTGCATCGCCGCTGCTGGCGAATATCTATCTCCATTACGTCTTCGATCTGTGGGCTCAGGCATGGCGACAGAAGCAGGCGCACGGCGACGTGATCATCGTGCGGTATGCGGACGACATCGTGGTTGGGTTCCAGAGCGAAGCGGATGCCAAACGGTTCTTGGCCGAACTCACCGAGCGGTTTCGGAAGTTCAGCCTGGAACTGCATCCCGACAAAACGCGGCTCCTGGAGTTCGGACCGTTCGCGGCGAGAAACCGGAAGCGGCGCGAAGAAGGGAAGCCGGAGACGTTCGACTTTCTCGGCTTCACGCATATCTGCGGGAAGAAGAGGAGCAACGGCTACTTTACGGTGCTGCGGCAGACGATTCGTAAGCGGCTGCAAGCGAAGTTGAACGCGGTGAAAGCCGAGTTGCGACTGCGCATGCACGCGCCCATTCAGGACACAGGCAAGTGGTTGCGGTCGGTTGTGAGCGGGCACATCCGCTATTACGGAGTGCCCATGAACAGCGCAGCGCTGAATCTGTTCCGCTATCGGGTAGGCTGGCTCTGGCACCGGGCGCTTTCGCGCCGTAGCCAGAACGGCCGTGTTCCCTGGAACCGGATGCGGCGCTTGATCGACCGCTGGCTTCCCCCTGCGCATGTGTATCATCCTTTTCCTCTGCGCCGCATGGGCGTCATCACCTGAGGTAAGAGCCGGATGCGGGAAATCCGCTCGTCCGGATCCGCGGAGGGGGTTATGAGCAATCATGATCCCTACTCCGACTTTCCGCCGTAACCGGCTGAGCGTCTTTCTCACCCACGGCTGGGAAGCGCGAAGACGGTTGGCGGAAAAGAACGAACGCAGCGCGCGACGGTGGGAGTCCGTCGGAGAGGCGCGGCCAGTGCCAAACACGTACTATCGTTTGGCGCGCAGCCGCGCTCCGAACGGACGGAAAAGGCCCGTTCAGCGCACGGTCAGATCGTGCGCTGGGCCGTCCACCCGAGAGCGCGTAGTGGAATGTATTAAAGAACCTGCATACGAATTCAGCGGCCCCGCCAAGGACGGCTATGGCAGGTTGTCAATGAATGTGTATGTTGTTTGACCTTGGTTTTAGAACACAGCAGCGAGATAATTGCGCGAAGATGGCCGGAGTTTACGTTACAGGCTTATCTATGCCAGTACACTCTATGCGACCGACTAGGTCTCTGACAGCCGGGTACTCCCGGTTTGGATTTTCGGTCCTTGGCAACCGGCCCAGATTCGATACAACTCTTGTCGAGACAGAAGCACATAAGAATCTGGGTCATCGTTATATCCTGCTTCGAGGGGGGCGGTTATTCCCTTCAGGCACAATTCATTTTTGATCTGGTCTAGTCGAACTTTATTAGTGCGTAGGATTTCTAACGCATCCACTACGTAATCTTCAACTGGACCCCCTCCTCGCACATTTATCTTTTTTTGGTCGTCTCCGACGGCTCCCACATCGTAATTCCCGAATGAAAGAGACTCGCTTGCAATTCCTCCTGTGAGGAAAATGTAGCGTTCCTGCTGCGTTCGTTCCGGTGAATCAAGATCGGTAATCATAACGGACAGAAAACGGTCTTTCATTTCGATCCCATCGATGTCAAAGCCGAAGTGCAAACCAATAACAGCATGTCCCGCCTCGTGAATTAGCCCACGACTCATTTATTCTCCTTCTTCCTTGGTGGACACCTTGTGTCTTGATTCAGAGGCATGATGCAGTATATATATGCTCTTTCAAACCTGAGATAGTGACAGCCTTTCATCGCTTCCATCCATACACGTGCATATCAGTGTAGCTCCAAGTCTCCCCATCAGCGAGATCGCGTGGTGTTGAACCACATACCTTTGTAGTTTCCTCTGAATTGATGAATCCGCCTCGCTTCGGCAGAAGCGCTAGTCATATTGTGGATCTCAACCGCAATAGAAATTCTGTCTATTATGTAATCCGATGACTTAGTATCACCATTGTCGTAATTAACCTCAGC
>JBEKPO010000185.1:0-4892 GCA_049520675.1 Occallatibacter sp.
TACGGGTTTCGGGGCTTCTACGAACGGAAGGCGCACTTCCTGCAGAGCGTTCCTTATGCGCTGAAGAACCTGCGCTGGCTCGCCGGCAACGTTAAGCTGCCGATTGCGCTGCCCGCATTGATGAAGGCGTTGGATGGAATTGCGGCGTCAGAAGAGTTGAAGGCGATTGCGGTTCCGGCGCCGGAGGGGCTGACGGTGCGCATCTTCAGCTTCTCGTTCCATCATTCGCCGCCGACCGACGAGCAGGGCCACGGCGGCGGCTTTGTTTTCGACGCGCGCGGACTGCCGAATCCGGGGCGCGAGGAGAGATTTCGCGCGCTCACCGGCAAGGACGCTCCTGTGGTGGAGTATCTAACCGCGCGGCCCAGCGTAGTCGAATTCCTTGGGCATGTGACAGCACTGGTGGATGCGAGCGTGGCGAGCTACCAGCAGCGCGGATTCACGAGCCTGATGGTGTCGTTCGGCTGCACGGGCGGCCAGCATCGCTCGGTTTTCCTGGCTGAGCAACTGGCGAGGCACCTGCGCGATAAGGGAGTCGAAGTCGCGGTGCGGCACCTGCAACTCGAAAAGCTGCAGAAGGCTGGGGAAGCTGCGTAGATGCCTAACAACATGAAGTCGCGCGTTGGCATCCCCGGTCTCAAAATCGAGACCTGGGGCACCCACTTCTCGAGTGCGCTCCAAGTTCAATAGGCTGTGCGCCCTGAAAATCACGGGGTCGTATAATGTTTAATCGTCATTACAGTTGAAGAGAAGTAACCCGGATGGACGCAGAATGCTGCCACCGAAACGCAAGTAAAACCTCTTGGATGTCCTCTCCCCTTGTCGCGTTATGAGGGGGTACAAATGCACTGGGAAGCAAAGTTGCGCAGGCAAGTTAAATGTCAGTTCTCGCTGCTCTTATTGCTTGGAATTTCAGTTGGAATGTTCGGGCAGGCGCCAAGCAATCAACAAACTCAGGGACCGAATTACTCTGAAAAATCAAATGCCGGGTCTGATGACACTGGACCAATCCCAGATTTTAGCGTCAAGGGCTACCACCTTGGGATGTCTCCGGAGGATGTCGCGGAGCATTTCAAGAGGAACCCTGCAAAATGGGACGCTGCAAAGTGGGTCAAGAAGAATTGTGTTTCCAAAGGCAGAGTTATAGATTATTGCTACACAACGGATGCCAAAGAAACTCTAGGTAACGCTGCTGTCATCCAGGCGTGGTATGAATTCAAAAACAACCAGATGTTCAGTATGACGGTCGACATAATGAGAGAGCAGTATTCAACGCTTGCTGCCGCACTTGAGGAGAAATTTGGACATTCACAGGTTGGCCAAGACTCTTACCAGAACGGTTTTGGCGCGGTCCTCGGCTCGCAGCATTTGGAATGGCGTCGTGGAGACGCAGCCCTCACACTTGATGAAATGGCAAAATCGATGCTTGGAAAGGGAGAACTCGGTTCGGACCTAATGCAGCGAACATCGGAGATGAAGCTGGTCAATATCCCGATCGCGATCTCGGTCGAAAATCCTGCTGCTAAGCCAGATCTTTAAAAGGCGTCAAGAGGTTCTCGCGGCATAAACACGCTCCAGTCGAATCGCCGCCGATCCGGAAGTTTCGCGAGGAGGGCCCCTCAGTGACTGAAGCCCGGTAAATCTTGGGACGCTTTGCGGCGCCGCTGATGCCATGTCCCTTGAAAATGCGCCGGCCCAACAGGGCTTCACGTTCGTGTTTGTTTCTCGCGCCACGCTGAGGCGCGAGGCGAGCTCTGGCGCAAAAGGCAGGATCGACGCCATGCTCCGTTACAAAGCCTTTCGAGGCTGGCGCATCACCGGCGATGCTTCAGTAATAAACTGGCTAACAACCTGTTCTGCCTGCGCAAGGGATCATGCTGGTCAATCGCTCGGGAGAATTGGTGCTAATTCGTGCTAGTCGTGCAATTACTGGGGCTGTCTTGGCCATTTGGGCTATCGCAGAATCAACAATGTGTGTGTTTTCAATACGTGCTGATCTGGCGCACCCAGGATGGTGCAAAATCAAGTTGTCAGAGACCTAGATGCCTCCATTTAAGAAAGCGATGATCCTAGCCGCGGGGCTGGGCACCCGGCTGCGGCCCCTCACGAACGACCGGCCCAAGGCGCTGGTGACCATCGCCGGGCGCACGATGCTGGAGATTGCGCTCGCTCGGTTGCGCCACTTCGGTGTGAACGAAGTGATTATCAACACGCATCATTTTGCGGAAAAGATAAGCCAATACCTTGTTGCGAACGGGAATTTCGGCATGCGTATCGAGCTCTTGCACGAGGATGAGTTGCTCGATACCGGCGGTGGGTTAAAGAAGGCGGCGTGGTTTTTTCTCGACGGCAAGGAGCCGGAGGATCCGGGGCTGGCGCCGTTTCTGCTGCACAACGTCGACATCATCAGCACGATCGACATTGCGGGGATGATCGAATATCACCAGAAGCAGAATGCGCTGGCGACCATCGCCGGGCAGGATCGCGAAACCAGGCGCTACCTGCTTTTCGATGAGCAAGGCGTCCTGTGCGGACGGCGGTACGGCCGTGATGGAGAGCTCAAGCTGGTGCGGCCGGTTGGCTCACCGCAGGCACTCGCGTATTCCTGCATCCAAGTGATCTCTCCGCTGCTGTTCGCGAAGATGACGGAGAGGGGCGCGTTCTCGATCATCGACGCCGAGCTGGAAATGGTTGCGCGTGGAGAGAAGATCGTTTCTTACCGCGCGGATGGGGCGTATTGGCGGGACCTGGGCACGCCAGAGAGTGTGGCGCTCGCCGCGAGTGAAGCGGATTCAAGCTTTTAGGGGTTGGCTTGTTCGTGCTGGGTTGAAGGTATTTGGTATCCCAGGTCTCAGAATCGAGACCTGGGGCACCCGCTCGCTCGTCATGAGGCGAGGTCCTTGCGTTTACATCGCTTCGGGGCTTTCGATACCGAGGAGGGCGAGCGAGCGAACGAGTTCGCGCAGCGTAACGGCGGCGGTGGCCAGCAGAAACGTCTTTCGCGCCGGGTCTTCCTCGGCGAGGATGTGGTGTTTGTGGTAGAAGTTGGCAAACTCCTGCGCGAGTTGGAAGGCATGCTTGGCGAGAAATGCGGGCTCCGACGCGGCGATGGATTGATCCAAGACGAGGGAAAAACGACCGGCTCGCAGCCAGAGCGCCCAGATGTCTTGGTTGTCTTCGCCCGTAAGATAGGCACCGAGAACGGCCTCAGGGGCAAAAGCTCCCTCATTCTTTGGGAAGATCTCGGCACGACTCAAGTCGTGCCCTTTCAATACGCTGAACTGTTGCGCGAAGCCGGCGAGAACATTTTCCGGCGTGGTATTTCCTTTTCTGAAGATGTTGCGGATGCGCACGACGGCGTACTGGATATAGGGTCCGGTCTCTCCTTCGAAGCTGAGCGCATCTTTGAAGTCGAAGGCGATAACCGAGTTGCGCGTGTATTTGAGCATGAAGTAGCGGAGGGCGCCGATGGCGATCTGCGCGGCGATCTGTTGGCGCTCGCCTTCGTCGCGTCCCGTGTTGCGCGCATCGACCTCCGCGCGCGTAGCGGCGATGAGTTTGTCGATCAGGTCGTCGGCTTTGACACCGAAGCCCTTGCGGCCGCTGACCTCGATGTAAGGTTTTTTCTTGTCCTCATCGGAAATGCTATAGCCAAGCTCCTCTGCGCAGCGCGGCGTCAGTGCGACCATCTCGTAACTGAAGTGGGTGTAGTGATCGGCTTGCTCGGTGTATCCCATGCCGCGAAGGGCCTGGACGACGTTGGCCTGGGGATCGGACTGGCGCGAATCGATGACGTTGTAGATGGCGGTTGCGTGTCCGAATTGCGGGTGGGGTTCCTCGCCGTGCTCGGTTGAGATCCAGCACTCGTGGTCGGGATATTGAAAAAAACGTCTATAGCCGAAGTCGCGGCCGAGCAGGCCAAACTTCCAGAGGTGATAGGCGATGTCTTTGCCCACGTAAGTGACAGTGCCGTTGGAGCGGACGATGACCTTGGCATCTTCATCAGTCTCGCCTTCGCCAGTCTCCGCGCCAGGCCGCGTCATTACCCAGCAACCCTTGTTCTTGCCTTCGTTCTCGAAATAAAGCACGCCGGAACTCTTGAGCTTCTCGAAGGCCGCGTCCCAGAACTTGAGGTGCAGTATCTCGCTCTCGCGCGGCAGGAAGTCGTACTCGATGTCGAGGCGCAGCATGGTTTCGAGATGGCGGCGCAGGACGGCAGTCGAGATCAGTTCCGCAACTTCAGCGGTTTCGTTCCCGCCGTGCTCGATGAGGTGCAAGGTGTCAAGGCGGACCCGTTTCTTCGCGGCCTGCTCTTCGGTGGTTCCTTCGGTGTACCACCGGGAGGTGCGGGCGTAAAGGTCCCAGCAGTCATAGTCAAAGGGGAGGAGCTCGGCCACAGGGGCTAGAGCCTCGGATTCTTCCTGCGCTGATGCGACGTGCCGCTCGGAGTCGGCGATTAACTGGCGGACTTCGGCAACGGACTTCTGTTCGAGATGCAGGAACCCCACGACGACATCGGCAACCTGCACGCCGGTGTTGTCGATGTAGTTCTGCACATCGACTTTGTAGCCAGCGGCGCGGAGCAGGCGGACAAAGGTGTCACCGAGGATGGCATTGCGCAGGTGGCCGATGTGAGCAGCCTTGTTGGGATTGATGCTGGTGTGCTCGACGAGGGCGTGGCCGCGAGTGTGCGCGGTCGCAGAATCGCCGTCGGCCGATGTCATCATCTGCACGAACGCGGCGCGATCGAGATGGGCGTTGATGTAGCCTGCTCCGGCCACTTCAAAACGAGAGAAGCCGTCGACGGAGCCGAGCGCATTTATGATCTCCTGCGCGATGATCTTTGGCGCTTTGCGCAGCGTGCGTGCCAGTTGCAGTGCGATGGGAGTGGC
>JBEKPO010000186.1:0-4844 GCA_049520675.1 Occallatibacter sp.
CGCAAAATACAGCTATGACGATGAGTGCAGAAACCCATCGCCCGCGCTGGAAGATACTTCTCGCCTTCGGGATCATTTATTTCGTCTGGGGCTCGACGTTTTACGCCATTCGTGTCGGCGTCACAGAAGTTCCCCCGCTTCTTTTCGCTGCTCTTCGCTTCGTCGCAGCGGGTCTTCTCGTCTACGGTTGGGCCCTCGCCACCAAACAGCGCGGCCCGCGCGGGCGCGAATGGCTTTCGATCTCTCTGCTTGCCTTTCTCATCTTCCTCGTCGACTACGGACTGCTCTTCTGGGCCGAGCAGCGCGTTCCCTCCGGCATCGCCGCCGTTGTCCTGGCCACGATTCCGGCCTTCATGGCGCTTGCTGAGATCGTCATTCTCCGCACCCAGAAGCTGACGGCCCGCCTCGCTACCGCGCTGCTTCTGGGGTTCGCAGGAGTCGGTGTACTCACGATTCGGTCGACTTCGCTCGGTGGCCTCCTCGGCAGTGCCGCCGTCGACACTGCCGGCTCCATTGCCCTCATCATCGGCGCCCTCAGCTGGTCGATCGCCTCTGCGCTCGCGCGCAGACTCCCCCTCCCGGATTCCAAGGTCATGAGTTCGGGCGCCCAAATGCTCGCTGGCGGAGCCATGTTGGCGATTGTTTCCGCCGCGCGAGGCGAATGGCCGGCATTCCATCCGTCGAGTGTCTCTCTTTCAGCCTGGATCGCACTCTTCTATCTCATCTTTGCCGGTTCCATCGCGGGCTTCACCGCGTATGTCTGGCTCATTCATCACGAGTCGCCGACAAAGGTCGGAACTTACGCCTACGTCAATCCAGTCGTCGCCGTGCTTCTCGGTTATTGGCTGGGCGGTGAGCCCCTCGGGCCACGGACTCTCGTCGGCAGCCTCTGTGTCCTCTTGAGCGTGGTCACCATCACTTCCATGCGTACGAGGACCGTTTCACCCACGGCCGAAGAATCGGCATGAGTCGTTGCGGACTGCATCGACCCCGGTCGGCAGAAAAGGATTCACCCAGGACTTACGTCCGTCATCCGTCGCGCCCAAATCTCCGTACCTAAAACCGAAAAATGATTGTATAGTCCACAAAACGGGGTGCCCCATCCTGGACGCGTCTTTGTCCTCGCGGCTAAGGTGGGGCCCGACTCAGTTCACGCACAGACCCCGTCGTTCCTCGAAGATAAGCCGAGGTCCGTCGCCGTGCCCTCTGAAGCCAACAGACCGGAACTTGCACCGCCCACTTTTGCCGATCCGCCGTTCAGCCGCATCGTTGTTCTGGCTGACGACCTCACCGGCGCTTGCGACTCGGCCGCGGCTTTCATTCGCACCGGCCGAACCGTGCGGGTCTGGTTCGGAACTGCCGTGCAGTTTTCGGCGCCCGAATCCGTGCAGGCTTTCACCACCAATTCAACCTCGCTAGGGCCATCGCGCGCCGCCCGCGTTGTCTCCGATGCTGCGAAAGCTCTCGGCTCCGACCCAGCCTCGCTCTTCTTTCACGCCGTCGATTCGGTCGGTCGAAGCCCCGCCGGCGTGAAGGTCCTCGCTGCGCACCGCGCTCTCTCCACTCACGCTGTCCTGTTCGCTCCCGCTTTTCCCTCCGAGGGACAAACCGTTCGCGATGGCGTCCTTGAGATCGACGACGCCACCGGCCGGCATCAGCAGATTCGCCTTTCTGGCTTATTCCCGATCACCGAGCGAAGGCGGATCGCCATCATCTCCAGTCCATCGGAGCTGAAGCCCACGCTCGAAGCCGGCAAAACCATCCTGATCTGCGACAGCGAAACTCAATCCGATCTCGAGGCCCAGGCCCGCGCCGCGCAGGACCTGTCCGGGCTGCTCTTTGCGGGATCTTCTGGACTGGCGCACGCGCTCGCCGGCCTCAACTTCGTCGCCCAATCTCAAGCTCTGGTGCCCAGCGCCGAACACACGCTCTTAGTCGCCGGATCCTCGCACCCTCTGACCAAACTTCAGCTTCAGGCCCTCGATCGCGATCGCTTCTCCGGCGCCCGCATCGTCGAAATCGGACTTCCCTTCGCCGCCGGTGCGCGCATTCGATCGGCATTTCGTGCCAGCACGCCGCAGGCCGTGATCCTCGCCGGTGGCGAAACAGCGTTGCTCGCCGTCCATGCACTCGGGGCTCACTCCTTCATCCTTCAGGGAGAACTCACGCCCGGCATTCCCTGGGGCTTCATCCAGGGCGGCATGGCTCACGGCTGTGTTGTCTTCTCCAAATCCGCAGCCTTCGGCTCCGAGACTGTCTTCAACGAGATTCTTTCGGCCCTTCAACGTCCGGCATCAACATGAAGCTTCTCCGGCGCCGCTCTACTTTCTCTCGCTTCGGGCTTTTCGCTCGCTCAATCTATAACCAGTTGCATAAATCCTGTTTTGAAAGGGCACGACTTGCCGGGGCCCCCAGCGACGGGTCTTCCGTAGCTGGGGTGGCTTGAGTCGTGCCGTGAAAGCCGCATAAACACTGGGGCTTTAGCCCCTGAGGGAACTTCCTTCATCGCCTCAGGCGGTTGCCGCAGGCAGCTCTAATGCTGCAGGCGGCTCTAATCGAATCTGTACAGCTTCACCTTCTCGGTGTGCACCGCACGCGAGTCGAATCGCCAATGGCCACCCTGGTCGTTCTCATCGCCATTCAGCCGCCGCCCAGCAACCCATTTCCCGTCTTCGAACTTCCCCTCGTCCACGGCGCCAATTCCCGCGTGCCAACCATTAGCGGAGTACGGCGTGAACGCCACGCGAAACCCTTTTCCCACGCCCAGGAATCCATCCTTGCCGTCGGCCATAATCAGGCCGAAGCCGCTTTCAGTCGTGCTCCCGAAGATGCTGTCCGTCGTCACATGCAGCGTGAATCCATTCATCGTGAAATCCACGCTCTCGCCGCGGGTCAGCACAAAGCCGTGCACATCCCCCGCCGCCTGATGCTCAAGGAGCATCGGCGTCACGGCGGCGAGTGCCCTGTAGCTCCCGGCCAATGGATCCGTCTCGCCCGCTTCCGCATCGATTCCGAAAGGCGAAAACCCGAATCCCGCCTCCTCGCCAAGCGCATAAAACACGTTTGCCGCGCCTGCGGCCTCGCCGCGCGTCTCCGGCATGTACAGCGGATTGCCGGCTCGGTGATACCGTTTACACCATTCCTCAAAGTTCGTCGCGTACAAATCCGGCGAGTAGAAGTCCAGTGCCGTCCCGGCCGCCTCCCACGCATCCATCACGCGCGGCTGAGTTCCCCCGCTGGGATACTCTCCCGGCGGCGTGTTGTCGCCGGCCAGCCATGTATTCACATACATGGGAATGCCGTATTCCGCCTTCCCCTTCGCCGTCACTGATTGAACGAATTTTCCGTAGTTCCAGGCCATGAAGATTTCATCGGCCCTCTCGCCCTCGCCGAAGACCTCATTCCATGTGCCCGAGGCTTTGGAGCCGTTCGCCGCCCACAAGTCGCGCAGCGCGGGATAAAGGTCTTCACGATGCGCCGCGAGATAGGCGGTCAACTCCGCCGGAACCGGCCCGGCAAACGCCTTGTCCGCGGCCGCCGACCGGTCGCGAGAATCGCCCAGCACGCCCACTTCGTTTTCCACCTGCATCATCAGAACTGTGTGCTCGGTCGAGTCGATTTCTTTGATGTGCCGCATCAACGCCGCAAAAGCGCGCCCGTCGGCGTCGCGCGTCGCGGCGCACAACGGGGTCAGAATCTCCACTTCGTTGCCGTGCTCCACCACTCGCTCGAAGCGCCGCGTATCCTGCTTCACCCAAACCGGCGCATAGCTCGACATGCCGTTCTTCCACGTGGCCAGCCAGAGGAACACAATGCGCTCATGCGTGTCGCGCGCCTGCTGGATCAGCCCATCCACGAGAGTGAAGTCGTACTTGCCTTCCTCGGGCTCGATCAGCTCCCAGCTCAGCGGCGTCACCACCGAGTTCAATCCCGTCGCCGCCAGCTTGGGCCAGATCGGCTTCATATACTCAAGGCTCGACGAGGAGGAGTTGAACAACTCGCCCGAGAGCATCAGGAACGGCTTTCCATCGACGATCAACTGCGTCGCCACGCCACGTTTTTCCAGATGCGGCGCGCCGTTGCCTTGCGCGTGCGCCAGCGGAATCGCGACGCCCACACACAACACCAAATTCAGAAACATGGATATTTGTTTTTTCATGACGGCAGGAGTGTAGCACGCCTGCATTGCTCCAGCGGACATGGGATGAATTGTAGCGCGATTTCGCCCGGCTTCCAGCCAGGCTCTCCCTGTTCCCTGTTCCCTGTTCCCTGTTCCCTGTTCCCTGACCCCTGTTCCCTGACCCCTGATCCCTGATCTCTGATCTCTGTTCTCTTCTCTCTGCTCTCACGGCTGCTGCTCAATCACGATCGGCACCGTCGCCGTGTTGCCCGACGCAGCGATGCCGAGAAGGTTCGTTGCCACGCCGGGGATCACGGCGGGAACAAAACTGACCGAGCCGTCCACCGCGGAGGTGGCTGACGCCGCTTGCGAAACCAGCAGCGCACCCTCCGCGCATACTGCGGACGGAGCGCAGGGCGGACTCCACGCGTAGAGTGCCTGATACAACGCAACCGTGCCCCCGGCCATGGGATTGCCGTCCATGTCGAGCAAGCGGAGTGTGATCTGGCTCGGCGTGTCCGCCGACGTCAGGCTCTGGCTCGTGCCCGAAACCGGCCTCAGAATCGCGTATTCCGGTCGCGCCCCATAGGCCGTGAAGGCAACGCACTGGCTGGTTCCGTTCAAGCAGGCATTGACGCTCACCTGCTGACCTTCGGCAAGCGGCCCGACAGTGAGCGTTTCAGTGGCGATCCCGCTCGGTGTCGTGAGCGCAGATGCGGAGCCT
>JBEKPO010000187.1:0-4787 GCA_049520675.1 Occallatibacter sp.
CAAGGCCAATCCCGGGGCGCAGTTGGGCAGCTTCAGCGACACAGCGGCATTTGGCGAAGTCGTGGTTCTGGCCGTCAAAGGCTCAGCCGCGGTCGATGTGCTTCGCGCCGCCGGAAGCGCGAATCTCGCGGGGAAGCTGGTCATTGACGCCTGCAATCCCATTGCAGATGCGCCGCCTGTGAACGGTGTTCTGAAGTTTTTCACCACCCTGGACAATTCGCTGATGGAGCAGTCGCAAAAGGAATTTTCCACGGCGCACTTTGTGAAAGCCTTCAACTCGGTGGGCGCACCGCAAATGGTGAATCCCGAGTTCAAGGCGGGCAAGCCGACGATGTTCATCTGCGGCAATGACGATGATGCGAAGGCGGTCACAACAAAGATCCTCGACCAATTCGGCTGGGAGACCGCGGACATGGGCAAGGTGGAAGCGGCGCGCGCCATTGAGCCACTGTGCATGCTCTGGTGCATTCTCGGGTTCACCAGGAATGAGTGGACGCACGCTTTCAAGTTGTTGCACCAATAACGGCACACGTGTTCCCGGGCGTTTCCGGCGTAGCGCTGGGTCGCGGTCAAACTCGGCCGGGAAAACAGGATTCACCGTATACTGAGGATCTATGGCAACCGAAAAAACATTCTATTTGGAAACCTTCGGCTGCCAGATGAATGCCCATGACTCCGAAAAGGTCATCGGCACTCTGCGCCAGCAGGGCTACCGGCAGGTTGAAGTCGAGGAGGATGCCGGCCTGATCCTCTACAACACCTGTTCCATTCGCGACAAGGCGGAGCAGAAGGTCTTTAATCGTCTGAACGATTACAAGAAGCTCTACAAGCAAGGCAAGCGCTTCGCCGTCCTCGGCTGTGTCGCCCAGCAGGAAGGCGAAAAGATCTTCGACCGCGCTCCGTATGTTTCACTGGTCTCGGGCTCTGCCTCGTACCGCAAATTGCCGGAGATGCTCACCCGCCTGGAGGCAGGCGAAAGCCGCATTACCGGTCTCGACGACCGCCAGACGGACGAGACCTTCGAGACCGAATTCACGGCGCGTCAGAATCCTTACCGCGCCTACATCACCATCATCGAGGGCTGCGACAAGTTCTGTTCTTATTGCGTCGTACCGTACACGCGCGGCAAGGAGCGCAGCCGGACCTCGTCCTCGGTGCTGACCGAAGCGCGGCGCATCGCCGATCTTGGCTACACCGAAATCCAGCTGCTGGGCCAGAATGTGAACAGCTACCGCGACCCGGAAGGGAAGCGCAGCTTCGCGGAATTGCTGACCGCCGTGGGCGAGGTGCCCGGCATCCGGCGCGTCCGCTTCACCACTAGCCATCCCCGCGACTTTACCCGCGACATTGTCGAAGCCATCGACAGCCTGCCCACTCTCTGCGACCATGTCCACCTGCCGGTGCAGTCCGGCTCGGCAAGGATTCTGGCCAGCATGGCCCGCGAGTACACCCCGGAGTGGTACCTCGAGCGCATCGCATGGATCAAAGCGGCCAGGCGGCCCATCTCGATTTCGACCGACATCATCGTCGGCTTTCCGGGCGAAACCGCCGACGATTTCATCCAATCCATGGACCTTCTTGCCGAGGTGCAGTACGATTGCGTCTTCGCCTTCAGGTACTCGGCCCGCCCCAACACGCCCGCCCTGGTGATGATCGACACCATTCCCGAAGCCGAAAAAGCTCAGCGGCTTCAAGTGCTGCTTGAACGGCAGCGCGAGATACAAAGGATCAATTATTCCAAACACATCGGAGAAATTGTTGAGGTAATGGTGGAGGGTGCTAATCCAGCTCGAGGACAGATCGCAGGCCGTAGCAGCCAGAACAAGCCGGTCAACTTCGAGTGGTCGCAACCCATCGCACCTGCGCCGGGCAGCTATCTTCGTGTCAAAATAACCGGAGCCTTTCCCAACAGTCTTGTGGGCCAGGCCGTCTAAAATTGCAAGGTTTCTTGAAGAGGGAACGGATGGACATTGAAGTGCGGATTCGCGGCCTGATGATGGATCCGGCAACCAACATGCCGATCGTGGTGCTGAAGGATGTAGGCTCCGACGCAGTGATGCCCATCTGGGTAGGCATCTTCGAAGCCAACGCGATTGCGCTCGAGATTGAAAAGATGTCCGCTGCGCGCCCCATGACGCACGATCTCGCCCGGAACCTCATCCGCAACCTCAATGGTCAGCTGGAACGTGTTGTCATTACAGAGCTTAAAGACGATACGTTTTATGCGGTCCTGTGGCTGAAGCAAGGGGAAGAGCCTGTGGCCATCGACGCGCGGCCTTCCGACGCGATTGCGCTCGCTTTGCGCGCCGACTGCCCAATCTACGTCGCCGAGAAAGTGATGGAGAGCGCCAAACTCAACACCACCGGCCCGCCTGAGGGGCCCACAGCCGAGCAATTGCGCGGCTGGCTCGAGGGACTGAACGACGAAGACCTCGGCCGCTACAAGATGTAGCTCAGCCAGGGCTTTAAGATTCCACTAGCTATCGCGAAGCAAGGGGAACCGAGCTGTCAGGACATTGACGGTCTCGACCACATATACCCACACGACTCGAGTTCCACGTAGAAATTGCCGTTGCCCTCAAGAGGGAAGCAGGAGCGCGCTAGCTTGTAAAGCTTTGTGGGCCATGGGTTTCTGTTGTATTATCGGCGTACGGTTGCAGTATACAGAATATCTGTTATCGGACATTCAATATAACCCGCTTAGTTCCTGACTTCCGCCAGCAATGCCTCGATTTCGGCCCTTTGTCCGGCCGTCAAGCCCAGCAATGGCGCCCTGCTATGGCCACCGTAATACCCATTGAAGTCGCAGGCGAACTTCACACCGGCAATGCCAAAATCACCGACAATGCGTTGATTCGCCATCGCAATGCGCTCCTGCTTCTCCGCGGCCAGTGCAAGGTCGTGATCTTTCCACGCAAGGTAAATCTCCTGGCACGCCTGCGGCGCGAACGCGGCAAAGGCGAGAATCGCGCCCGTCGCCCCCGCCTCCAACGACTCCAGCACTGAACTCCCCGCGCCGCACAGTACCTGGAACCCGACCTCCCTGTTGCGCGTCTTGGTGGGAACCGCGGGAGCAGCCGTGGCAACCGCCGCGCCTCCTGCCAGGTCGCCTGCAGAGACAAAATCCCCCGCAGCCTCGGCCCGCGGCGCCAGCATCCGTGCCGTCGCCGCCTCAAACACCTGGGTAACCGGCACCGTCCGTCGCGGCACATTCAGCGCGGCCGCGACTTGCGCCCCAATGCGCTCCACCTTGCCAGACGAATCCTTGATCCCGATGATGTTGGGGTGCTCGGCCAGTTCCCCAACCAGCTCCACCGGAATCTGGTACGGGACGCATTTGGGAATGTTGTACAGCACAACAGGCAGCGGAGAGCGGTCCGCGACGCTGCGGAAATAATGGAGCACCGCCGCGGAAGACATTTGCCCGGCATAGTAGCTGGGCGGGCGAACCAGAACCGCATCGTACCGGAGCGCTGCCGCCGCATCGGCCAGTTCAACCGTCGCCTTCACGCTCTCACGGCCTACCCCTGCGATCAGCACCTTCTCCGGCGCGGCAGCTTCGGCGGCCGCGCGCAGAACATCGCGCGATTCGCCATCGTCGAGCAACGGCGCCTCACCCGTCGAGCCTAAGACCACCATCCCCGCCAGCAAACTGCGCGAGTAGCGTGCGATGTTGGCCTCGATCTTCCGAAAATAGATGCGCTCGTCGGAGTAAAACGGCGTAGTGGTCGCGGCAAAGATGCCTTCCAGCAGCATTTGTTAATTGTAGAACCCGACGCAGTTAAGCGGCGCTCTTCCCTGCTTCATCGTGCCGAAATTGTTTGTTTACCAGCTGCGGTTTATGGTAAGGGTTTAGACACAGCTAGAGAGCCAGCAGCAGTTCCGGCAGGCGAAGTAGCCGTCCAGAATCATCTTTCAGCTTCGAATCTGCAGGCACAGATCGGCGTCTCTGCTCTTCAGCGCCCGTGCTCCGTGTGCAGCGCCTGCAAGGCAAAGACCGTCACGCGATGACGTTGCATGGCGGCAATTCCCTCGGCTGCGGCCTGCGCGGCCGCGAGCGTGGTGATGGTAGGAATGCGCGCCAGCACAGCCGCGCGCCGAATGGCCTTCTCATCGAAAATCGCATCCTGCCCGCGCGGCGTGTTCACGATCAGCTGGATGCGCTCGCCCTTGATCAGGTCGACCGCATTCGGCCGCCCCTCATCCACCTTGAACACGCGCTCCACAATCAGCCCCGCGCCCTCGAGCGCATTCGCCGTGCCTTCTGTGGCCACGATCTTGAAGCCAAGATGCACGTAACGCCGCGCCAGCGCGATAGCCGCCTGCTTGTCGTCATCCTTCACGGTAAAGAAGACCGTGCCGCCCGTCGGCAGAATTTGACCGGCTGAGAGTTGCGCCTTGGCAAAGGCCTCGCCAAAAGTGCTCGCCACTCCCATCACTTCACCGGTAGATTTCATCTCCGGCCCAAGGACCGTATCGACCCCCGCGAATTTCGACCACGGAAACACCGGCGATTTCACGTAGTAATGCGCGCCGGTCCCAAGATCTTTTCCCGCCGCCAACTCATCCGGCAGCAGTTCGCGCAGCTTGCGGCCCGTCATAAGCCGCGCCGCGATCTTGGCCAGCGGCACGCCCGTCGCCTTGGACACGTACGGCACGGTCCGCGAAGCGCGAGGGTTCACCTCGATTACATACACATGGTCGTTGCCCTGTTGGTCGTGCTGGATTGCGAATTGCAAATTCACCAGGCCGACGACCTTGAGCGCCAGCGCCAGCTTCCGCGTGTA
>JBEKPO010000188.1:0-4606 GCA_049520675.1 Occallatibacter sp.
AAGATGTCCAAGACCAAGGGCAACGTCATCGATCCCATCGAGATCGTGAAGCAGTACGGGACCGATGCGGTACGCTTCACGCTTGCGTCGATGGCCTCGCCCGGCACCGACATCGCCTTCAACGTTGCTCGCACCGAGGGCTACCGCGCCTTCGCCAACAAAATCTGGAACGCCGCCCGCTTCATCTTCATGAACGTGGACAGGGCCGCGGAAATAGGCATCAAAGTTGACCCGAACCAGTTGCCCATTCTCCCGATGGTCGGCGAGGATGCGCCGCTAGAAGATCGATGGATCGTTGCCGAGTTCCATTCCACGGCGAGCAAAGTCAATCGTTCACTCGAACATTATCGCTACGACGACGCTGCGAACGCGATTTACCAATTCTTTTGGGGCAGTTTCTGCGATTGGTACCTAGAAATAATCAAACCTCGGTTCAACCTCTCCGCCGCCGCAGAACAAACGAAACCGAGAGAGGCGCTTAAGACGCTACTTTCTGTGTTCGAGGCGTCGCTGCGTCTTCTCTCCCCGTTTATGCCATTCTTGACGGAAGAGCTTTGGCACAAGGTCTACGATGACACTTCTCCGCCGAAGAAATCGGTTGCCCTAACGAGCTATCCGCCAACGAACCAAATCCACTCGAGAGCGCAAATCGAGATGGAAGCATTGCAGAGCCTCATCGTCGATATACGCGCACTTCGTAAAGAGGCTGGGTGGGGAGAAGGGGAGACTGTTCCAGTCAGGATTCATAGTTATGGTTTTGTTAATGAAGAGCGACGGAATGTGTTCCTGGAAAACCGCAACGTCATTGAGCTCTTGGCTAAAGTATCTGACATTGAATTCTGCGATACACCGCTTACTGGAGCAAATACCCGCTCAAGTCTTGGCGTAGATGTGCAGCTTGCTGGCCAAAAGCCGATCGACGTCCCCGCCGAACGCGAACGCTTGACAAAAGACATCGCGAAATACGAAAAAGGCTTGGCAGCTGCAGAGCGCCAACTGGGCAACGAGGCCTTCCTCTCGAAAGCTCCCGCGCACGTCGTCGAGGGCCTCAAAAAGCAGGAAGCCGAAACCCGCCTGCTGCTCGAAAAAGCCCAGGCTGCTCTGAAGGCGCTGCCAAAGGAATAGGAGAGAAGCAGCCGCAGATCCTTCGACTTCGCGGTCCGCAACGAACGCGGCCCGCTCCGCTCAGGATGACAAGCCTGGGGGGAAACTACGAACTCTGAACTACGAATCGCGTTCTGATCACTGACCACTGGTTCACTTTTTTCACTCATTCACTTTTTCACTCACCGCTCACTCATTTGCTTCTTCACTGGCTTCAGAACATGGATTGGAAATCTCACCGCATCGACGCATTGCTCGAACAGGCCCTTGTCGAGGACAAGGCCGCCGGCGACGCCACCACCAATCTCGTCATCGATCCCAGCCTGCGCGCCGCCGGCTCCATCATCGCCCGTGAAGAGCTGGTCGTCGCCGGCCTCGGCGCCATCCCGCGCTTCCTTGAGATTTATGCCCGGCTGGACGCGCGCCCACAGGCGCAGACGCGCTTTGAAGTCGTCAGCCATCCGGAAATGTTCGACGGCGTGCGCGCCCACGCCGGCCAGGTCCTCGCCGTCATCCGCCACAACGCCCGCGTGCTGCTCAGTTGCGAGCGCGTCATCCTCAATCTCCTCCAGCACCTCAGCGGTATCGCCACGCTCACGCGCAAATATGCCGATGTCATTCAGGGCACCCATGCTCGCGTCCTCGACACGCGCAAAACCGTTCCCGGCATGCGCGCCCTCGAGAAGTACGCCGTCCTTTGCGGCGGAGGCACCAACCATCGCATCGATCTCGCGTCCGGCATTCTCATCAAGAACAACCACATCGCCCTCGGCGGGGGCGTCGCTGCGGTTCTCAAGCGCGCGCTCGAGCAGCGCAAGCCCGGCCAGCGCATCCAGATCGAAGTCCGCAATGCGCGCGAGCTCGACGAGGCTCTCGCCCACGGTGCCGAAGCCATCCTGCTCGACAACATGTCGCCGGCGCAGGTGCGCGCTTCGGTCGAGCACATCAAGAAAGAAACTGCAACCACCACTCCGGGCCAGCCCGGCCGCTGGATCCCGACTGAAGCCTCCGGCGGCATCGTGCTCGACAACATTCGCGCCTATGCCGAAACCGGAGTCGACTTCATCAGTGTCGGCGCGCTCACCCACTCCGCCAAGGCTGCCGATATTTCCATAACCATCGCCGCCGAGCCAGGTCAGTCGAATCCGCACGAAATCCAAAGCTTCACGGGCTACGGGCTCTAGTGTCCTGTCCCTGAAGTTCGCAATAAAACACGGCTGTCATCCTGAGCGGAGTTTGGCCGGCCTTTTCGGCCAAACGGAGTCGAAGGACCTGCATTTCAGGAATCTTTGCGCCATGTACGATCTCGCCACCCTCGAAGCCTCGCTCGCGGCCACCGTCTTTTCCGGCAAGCTGCATTATGCCCACACCACCGCATCCACTAACACCGATGCAATGGCTGCAGCACGCAGTGCCGCGCCTCACGGCAGCGTGTATTTCGCCGACGAGCAGACGGCCGGACGTGGCCGAGGCGATCACTCCTGGCACTCTGCCGCCGCCGCAGGCCTTTACGTCAGCGTTCTGTTGCGGCCGCGGTTACCAGCTGTGCGCATCGCGTTGCTACCCCTCGCCGCGGGTCTGGCCGCCGCCGCCGCAATTCGCGAAGTCTCCGGCCTGGCTGTCGATCTGCGTTGGCCCAACGATCTGCTGATCGGTCCGCGCAAAACAGGAGGGATTCTCGTCGAGGCGGGAAACAACTCCAAAGGGCTGCCGCACGCAGTGCTGGGCATCGGCATCAATGTGCACCAGAGTGAGTTCCCACGCGGCCTCGCCACGCCCGCCACCTCGCTTGATCTTGCATCTGGCCGCCGCATCAACCGCCAAACCCTGCTCGTCGCGCTGTTAAAATCTGTGGAGCGCGAGGCGCGCGCGCTTTCCCATCCGGCCGCGGCCGGCGAGCTCCTGGAGCGCGCGGAACGGGCTTCCACCTGGATTCGCGGCCGCAAGGTTCAGGTGCATGGGCCACAGGCCTGCGAGGGCCTGACGGCGGGTCTGGACGAAAACGGATTCCTGCGCGTCCAAACCGCCCACGGATTGGTGACCGTGCAAACCGGGGGTCTGCGCGAGAAAAGCTAGCTATCAGCCATCAGCTTTTAGCTATTCGATTCCCGGGCTAGCCTTGTGAGAAATGACTGAATTTGCACGAAAGGAGCTAAAAGCTAACGGCTAAAAGCTAATAGCCCAAGGAAAAGATGCTGCTCGCCCTCGATGTCGGCAACACCAATACGACCCTCGGCCTCTACAAGCTCGACGGCGCTAAGCCGGAGCTCGCCGCTCACTGGCGCGTCACCACCCATCGCGCGCAAACCGTCGATGAGTACGGCGTCTTCTTCGTGAATCTCTTTGAGATGCACGGCATGAAGCCCAGCCAGGTCACCGACATCATCATCGCTTCCGTCGTTCCTCCCGTCGACTCCACGCTGCGCCAAGTCTGCCAGACTTATTTCAAGGTCGAGCCAATGTTCGTCGAGCCCGGCATCAAGACCGGAATGAAGACGCTCATCGACAACCCCACCGAGCTCGGCGCCGACCGCATCGCCGACTGCGTTGCCGCCTATGAGAAATATGGCGGCCCGTGCATCGTCGTCGATTTCGGCACCGCAACCAAGTTTGAAGTCATCTCCGAGCGTGGCGAGTATCTCGGCGGCGCCATCGCGCCCGGCCTCGGCCTCAGCGCCGATGCGCTCTTCTCCCGGGCCGCGCGCCTTTACCGCGTCGATATCAAGCGTCCCGCCAAGGTCATCGGCACCAACACCGTCGGCCACCTGCAGAGCGGCCTCTACTTCGGCTACATTGGGCTCGTCGACGGCATCATCGAGCGCATCCTGAAAGAAATGGGAGCTGATCCAGCCAAGCCGCCGCGCATCGTCGCCAGCGGCGGTCTGGCCCGCTTGATCGCCCCAGATTCACGCTACATCCAGCAGATCGACGACCTGCTCACCCTCGACGGCCTGCGCATTCTCTTCGAGCGCAACCGCTCCGCCCACTCCCGCGGCCACGCGCACTGAGCCCGCAGGCCGCCTCGCACGAGCACGGGTGCACCAGGTCTTGAAGGAATCCCAGGTCCAGCGAAATGATCTCTTTGAAGAACGACGCTTAGATTTTTGTGCTAATTCTGTGCTTGGTTGAAGTAGGGATTCGGTCCGGGTCAATGCGGCGCAAGGTCATTCAAGAATTCGTGAACTCCTTCTGTCAACGGGTCATTGACCTGCCCGATGGATATGACCTCGCGTCCTTCGCTTACTACGGCTCAGGCACATTCAACGCCAACATCTTGAGTGGCGACTGTGCGCATAACGGTAATCCAATTCCGCAACTGAGGCTTTGTACCGTGTTTCGGGAATGGATGCGCGGTCAAATGGATAAACACGGAATCAAATCGGACGGAATCCGGGAAGCGGTGATGCAAATCAAGGTCGAAGTCACTGGGGTCAATCTTCGCCGCTCTTTCGGGCATCGATTTGCGTCCGCGCATTTCTCATTCACATGCAATAGCGAAATC
>JBEKPO010000189.1:0-4534 GCA_049520675.1 Occallatibacter sp.
CTGGAGGTTGGCTTCGAGTTCTGTCAGTGTCCGCCGTTCGCGCGGGGCCGAGGCAAGCTGCTGAAGCGCACGATGAATCGTGTGCCGCTCAGACGGACCAACCTCGACCTGCTGCATACGCAGAACGGTCTCGACCCATTCCTGCCCCCACCCGAACTCCGCTTCATCGTCGATGTCGCGCAGCGGCTGAAAGCTCAGCCCACCCTCGCCGATGTCATAAAAGCGCCCGCCCGCGGCCTTGCAGAGTGCGTACAAGGAGTGCCCTTTATCGAATGCGAAAACTTGGGCATTCGCGTAGCGAAACCATTGCGCAACGAAGAGCGCCAGGCTGACCGATTTGCCGGCCCCCGTTGGGCCGATCAACAGAGTATGCCCCACATCGTAGTCATGCAGGTTGAGCCGGTACGGGACACCGCCCTGCGTCGCCGCATAAAGCAGGGGCGGCGAATTGGGTGGCATAAGAGCGGACGGATTCTTGCTCTCACCGGCCCAGACGGACGAAATCGGCATCAGGTCCACATAGTTGCGCGTGTGAGCGATAACACGGCGCACTTGCGCCACGCCATTACCGGGCAGAGTGCCGAAGAAGGCGTCCACAGCGTTGATGTCCTCAAGCCGGACGCCAAAGCCCCGGTTGATGAGCGCCTTGCGGAACTCGCCGATCATGTTGTCAAGAAAACGACGGTCCTTGTGCTGGAGAACGATCGATGATGAAAAGTAGCAGAAATGCACATCGCCAGAGGTGGCTTCGGCCAGCGCGCCATCGGAGTCCGAAACCATCGTCATGGCGAACTGGTTCAATTGGCCGCCGCCGCTCGACTTGAAGACTTGATCCTTCAAACCGCGCTGCTGGAACTTCCACTTCTTGCCAATCTTGGCAATGACTCCTTGCGCCTCCGAAGGGTCGAGCAGAATGGCGCGCGTGTTCCAGCGGTATTCGCAGGGAATTGTATCGAGCACTGACAGTGCGCCGGGGTATGTCGAACGTGGGAACCCGTCAAGCGCGAGTGTGCGTAAATGGCGATCCCCCATCATCGGCTCGGTCCCGCCGCGCAGATCCTCCATCGCGAGCAGATCGTTCAGAAAGACCGGAATCTCCGGTTGCATGACTGGGCCTTTGATTCCCGTCAGGCAGCGGCGCAGATAACCAAGCAGTTCGTCATCCACGCGCTCGTATCCATTGGAGAGGTTGGCCACTTGCGCCTTCAGGCGCGTGACCGGAAGCTGAGCTGCAAAGACATCCTCGAATTGCCTGACCTTTGCCTTGAAGTAACGCAGAGCTTCCCCGCCTGCATTGGTGCTCTTGTTCGACTCGCCAGAGATCATGAACCCTTCGAGCTTTTCCGAAGCCACGAGCGGCGGCAGATAGGTTAGCGTCAGGAAGTATTCGTTCTCGAAGTGGCTGCCTTCCTGCGCGAACTGCTCACGGCGCTCACGGTCGATCAATGCAGTCGCCGGATCAGGGAACGCACCCTCCGGCGAGTATCCGCTCGAAAAAGATCGGATGCAGTCTACCTGAATCATCCAGCCGCTACCAAGCCGCAAAATGCGATTGAGCCGCCGGGCGACAGCGGCCATCTCGGCGTGTGTCGCCGATTGGAGATCTGGTCCGCGATATTGCCATGCCGCGAGCAACGATCCGTCCCGCTGCAATACGATCCCGTCGTCGACGAGGCCGAACCAAAGGAGCAAGTCGGCCAATCCCGCAGGCTGTTTTCGCGTTTCTCCAAACACTTCCTACCTCCAGCCCCTTTTGGGCGTCTTGCCAGAAGCCGCAACCCCGCTTTTCGCGGGGTAGAAATCCTTGTAACCGAGATGGCGACCGTACACCTTCCGCATCATCGGATCGGCCTTGCCGATTCTGGCCAGGACGGCAACGATGGTCCAGAATGCAATGATCGCGATCAGAAAAGACAGGAAGCTCATTACGGTCACGGCCATCATGGCCGACCCAAGGCCGGCCATGATGACCAGCTCACGGTCCCCGCCAAGCAGTTGTTGCGGCCTGCTTAGCGAAGTCCGCATGATTGTTTGCTCCGGCCCATCGAAATCCAAATTGCCCATCTCGCCTCCGACCGTGGGGATGGCTCATGTGAACCATCCCCTCCGCACACAGGTTTGCGTTATCCCCTCGAAAGAAGCCGAAGGGCAGGCTGAGCGACTGCATGAACGGGGTTGAGCACAGAAACTTCCGCGGCCTGCCCAATAAAGGAGGACATCACCTGCGCGGCGAAGACGACCAGGCAGACGGCGATACCGATCTGCAGGAGCCGCTTCATTGTCTCGCCCATTTCGCCACTGGCGAATGCAAGCGTGGCGCCGAGTGCGACGATGGCGATGACCGAGATGGCATAGGCGACAGGGCCTGTTAGGGAGGTGACCAGCGTATTGAGCGGTCCTTCCCAGGGGAGGTTGTTCCCGTTTTCCGCTGCAAAGCAAACGGCCGATCCGAGCAGCACGCCCAGGCCGAAGAGATAGACGATTCGAATCCGGTTGCGAACGCCGCCCGACTGTGTATCGAGACGTGTGAGTGTACCTTGCATCTTGATCCTCCTGTGTGCCCTCCGGCACTGTTGACGAAAGGCACCCGCAACGCCCTTCTTGTTTTCGTCTCAGCACCGGTACAAGACCGGAGCCCTGCCATTAAACCTGCGTCAGAACGTAACGGCCGTTTTCGTATCCGGTGACAACGGCAACTTCCTGCACCTTGCGGCCCTGTATTGGATCGTTCACGACGGAGATCACCAGATCGACTGCGCTCCCGATCATGCGTTGCTGTGGCGCGTCGGTCGCTTCGCGTACCAGCGCCTCAAGCCGGTCGAGCGCCTCCGTTGCGCTGTTCGCGTGGAGCGTCGAAACGCCGCCCGGATGCCCGGTGTTCCAACTCTTTAGAAGGGGGAGCGCAGCCGCACCGTCGCGGACCTCGCCGACCACGATCCTGTCCGGCTTCAACCGCAATGCGACCTTCAAGCACTTCAACTGATCGAACTCCGTCGTCGCCAACATGCTCAAGCTGTTGGCGGAATCGAGCAGAAGCTCCTGCGTGTCTTCGATCACGAGCACGCGATCACCGGGGGTCAATGTTCCGATCTCTTCGAGAATGGCGTTCGCAATTGTCGTCTTGCCCGCGCCGGTCCCGCCGACGACAAGAATGTTCTTATGCGCGATGATGGCCTGCTGAATGACCTCAAGATGGCCGAGATTGTGAATGGCGGCGATGAAATCTTCCTGCTCGGAACACCGGTTCCGCGGATCGTCCTTGGTCGTGAGAATCCCTTGGCGCTGAAGGTCGCGCAAGCTCCTTTTCTTGTCCGACTTCACACGGATCGCAAACGACGGCGACAACACAACGGGCTCGATCAACCCGGCAAAGCGGTATTTCCAGATCGGAAGCTGGGTTTCGAGGACCGGCTTTGATTCGGTCACAGTCGTCTTCTGCATCGAGGCAATGGTCATCATGGCCCCGCGCGATTGGCGACCCACGAGTTCACCCATCTGCTCGAAGGCGGACCCTGTCCTCTTAACCCAGATGCGACAGTCTTCATTGACGAGAATGTCCTCGATTCCGCTCGATTGATCGAGCAGACCGCAGATCACCGGCCCCAACTCGTCTCGCAGCTTCTCCTGGAGCCGTTCCAGCTTCTCGTCCGAGTGAGAATTGTGAACCATGGTCCCTCGCGATTCGCTCATTCCGTGTCTTGCGTACATCCGACATGCAATGTACATTTCAATATGAATACTTGTAACACCAGTTCCCGGAGTTTTGCAAGTCTGCTGAAAGGGAGGCCATGATGGATCGAACACAGAATGCCGTCCAACGGATGCTTACCGCGCTCGACGCCCCGGCCTACGACCTCGGCGTCAGGAGCGAGCGGGGAATGCTGCCCGGCTTGGCGAATCTGTCCGCCAGCGAGGTTCTAACCCGGATTCCCCTCCTAAAGGCCCACAATGCGCGGGGCGCGCACATCTATATCCGGCCGGCCGGTGAGCACCGCTACACCGTCCTGGACGACCTTTCAGCGGAAACCGTCGAGCAACTCTCCTTTGACGGTTACGAGCCATGCGTCGTGGTCGAGACCAGCAGCGGCAACTTTCAGGCATGGCTAAAGCATGAGGCCCTTTACCCGCCAACGCTCTCCACCTTCGTTGCACAGACGCTCGCCAGGCGTTACGGCGCCGATCCAAGCGCGGCGGACTGGCGCCGCTTTGGCCGGCTGCCGGGATTCACAAACCCGAAACCCAAGTACCGGCAAGTCAACTGTCTCTTTCCTTACGTTCTATTACGTTCAAACTCCGGGGTCGAGTTCAGCGCGGCGGCGCGATTGCGCCTTGAGGTGGCAAAGCTCTACCAGCTTCACGAGCAGGAGCGCGAATCCCGCGCCGTCCAATATCAGGCGAGGCCTGTATCTCGATCCGGCCAGCCTGCCTATTCCTGCCTGTCCCTTGAGAGATTCCGAAACGCCTCCAAGTTCCACGACCGCCCCGCCGCTGCCGACATCGCCTTCTGTGTCGCCGCCATCTCGCTCAGGATGCC
>JBEKPO010000190.1:0-4488 GCA_049520675.1 Occallatibacter sp.
ACGGGCATTTTCAATCGATTCATCGACCCTCCGCCTCCAAAGATTTACGAAAGTAATGCAGGAGCTGATGGAAACGCTATGCGCAATTATTCCCGCCGCCATTATAGGGAGTTTCAAGAAGGGCCATGTTCCGGACGATTTCTCCGCACTTGGCCCGTAACGTGCCGCCCGGCAATATGCCATTGGCTTGATTTTCGCTCACGATTGAAAAACAGGAAGCGCGATTGCTGGAATTGATGAATGCCGCGACGAGTGGCTGCGAAAGCACTGCCGAAATTGTGGTCCAATTATGGTCCAGTAATTCTTTCTCAGCCTTCTGAAACGTCCTTTGGGAGCCACCCGTGTCGCGTAGTTTCAGTTAGTTACGAGAAAATGGGTGCTGTCACGGCAGCGGCGCAACAAGGTTGCGCGAATCAGTGCCGCCGAATGCGGGTGCAGAACGTTTGCAACGGCCTTGAATTAGCGCCCAATCTGGGCCAGCCCCCGGATGGTCGGCATAGTCAGTGCGTAATCGACGAGAAGAAAAACCGGAAAGACGCAGGCGGAGAACCCGCCTGCACAGAATGCTATTGTATGAAATTAAAATGTGTCTGTAAATATTTGATAATAAAAGAGATATTGGTGGAGGCGACGGGAGTCGAACTAATCACTATGTTGACAACACGTAAGTTATTGATTCTAGGAAGTGCCACAACGGCTAAAAAGGCCCCATTTCCCGATCCATTGTACGTTTATTGTACGAAAATGCTTTTCGCTCTGGAGTCCCGCTGACACCATATTGCGACCACAGTATCCCACAGATTCGCAGGGAAGATCGAGAAAAAGCACCCCAGATTCCTACGAGTAGTCCGCCTTTCCGCCGCGCGCCATCCTCGACCGGCTCAGGCTAATGCCACACCACTCGGGTACTAAGCTGCGTGCGCTCGGTCACTGCTGAGCGGGGATCACCCTACGATAATTTTCGATCTTCAAGTACAGCCAGCAATTTGTCTTTCGTTTCGTACTGGTCGATCTGAAGCAGAAGACGCCCCAGACAAAACCATACGTTGAAGAAAAATTTGTCCACGATCTCTTCGTCTTCATGACTTACAGATTGCCCGTGATGAAAGAATGCCGAACGAATACGATAGAACTCTTCAACATTCTTGACGACTGCCCTACGCTCCTCCAAGGAATTGCCAATGATAAATGCCATTCTTTCGCCCAAATTCTTCTGGATCGGTTCATGAGTGTCTCTTAGCAGCAGCGATTCTATAGCGGATGCTACGAGAACGATCTTGTGGAGGGTCTCAGCAGCAACAGAATGCCGGGAATGTAAGAGGAGCGCTCCGTACAGGTCCCTTTTGAATTCCGTGCCTTCACGCTGAAGCGCCAGTTTATGTAGGGACTCCAGAAGCCCCGGAGACATGTGCCGAGCTTCATCGATGTTCCAGCCTGCCGGACCCTCCTCAATGGAAGCCTCAGTTACTCTCTTTATCGCACCATTCTCAACAAGCAGTTCCATCGCTTGTCGGGTGTTTTCTTTGCCCACAGGAAGACAATGGCTTACAAGCTTGCATGTCCAATTAACAGGAGACAGGAATCGGAGAACCCCCACGGCATCGCTCGCCGCAGACTGCGCTATTTCCCTTGCCTTGTTGACCTCGGCCCTCATTCGTATGCAAGCCGCAATGCTGCCCTGAATTCTGGCTCTCTTCCTGTTGATCCACTGCGCCATTTCAGGTTTCTTCGCTTCGTCTTCCGGGACTCGCGCATACCACTGATCCAAGAGTGCCTTCGATACCGGTCTGAATTCGACATCACCGATCTCAAAATTGGCCGCTGAGTACGTTCTATAAACCGGAACCCAAATCTCATGGTCCTTGATCTCACTCGAACAGCGTTCAGCGACATGCTGGGGCAATGTGTCGCTCCGCTTGGCTTCAAGGGTCTCCTTCAACCACCTGAATATTTCGTCGAGTAAAAAGCTGTTCGAGACACGTCCTTTTATGGGGGTAGCGTTTCCGAACCTCAGAGCTAGATCCTTGATGGCGTCGAATTCAGGCCCCTCCCATCCGACGCGAAGGCCATTCGACGTCCAATAGCGTCCGGTCTCCTCGTGCAATGCGTTAAACGAGGATTCAATAGCTTTAATCTCTCCAACGACCTGGTCGGCAGAGATATTGGCAATCGGGTGAATCTCCACTCCACCAGTTGGCGGGGTCTCGACGCTCCCGAACGACCTTATAGACTTCAGCACCTCTTGCGCGAGTTCGGCGAACCGTGCACCGGCTTCTGAATGGAACTCTATTTTGGATGGTTCTTGAGTCTTCACTTTTGCCAAGGGCAATCATATCGGAGACCAGCACGGTGGTGCTTCCCTAGAACCGCGGTGAGAAAATCCAATCACTCCAGTTTTCCCAAGCTATTCCCACCAGGAATAGCTGCCTCCCGAACATTCATTGGACAGCGTGATTGAGTGCGGTTAGTTTTGCGTCAAAAGCAGCCGCTTTGAGGTACTGCCGGAGGTGCATATGTCACGTTGCTCCCAAATTCATCTCATCCGTCAAATCCGGTCGCTTCTTCTGTCAAAATGCGTCCGTCCGACCACCGTTATTCTTGCCCTGCTTTTTCTCGTGCCTATGGCCGCGATGGCACAGGGTTCGCCGTTCGACACCGGCTTTAACGCCATCCAATCCCTCTTCACTGGCACCATCGCGAAGGTTGCAAGTCTGGTTGCAATCGTGATCGGGGGCTACGGCTTCGCGCACGGGGAACCCGGTGCAAAAAAGGCGCTCGCTGGCGTCGCTGCCGGAACCGGCATTGCCGTTATGGCGGTGAATGTTTTGAGTTGGCTCTGGGGTGTATAGCGCAATCTTCGGCTTGCGCTTATATGAGGGACTTATGCCAGACAACGCACAGCAGAAACGTCGCACAAATCGAGTCTTCAAGAGCCTGCACAAGCCTCTCACCTACTTGGGCGTCGAGCGGACGCTGTTCTACTTCGTATGCGTCGGCGCAGTGGGAGCCTTCAACCTCTTCAATTCCATCCTCGCCGGTATCGCCGTCTTCATCGGGGGTTTTGCTTTCGGGCATTGGGTAACGAACAGCGACCCGGCCTTCCTCCGCATCCTCGCAAAGTCCGAACGCTACAGACTGCGTTATGACGCCGCGAAACACCAAGTTCCCCGCGTGGAGGTAGTGTGATGCTGCGTCTCGATAGAGTGATCCGGCCCTGGAAAGAAAGTGCGGCTCTCAATGACCACATCAACCTCTACGGCTTCTGGAATGAGACGGCCTTCCTTACCAAAAGCGGCGATCTAGGAATGGTTCTCAGTGTTCCCGGTGTGGACTACGAAAGTCTGGACCGCTCCCAACAGGAGTATGCCGTGAAGAGGTTGGAGGCAGCGCTAAAAGCCTTTGGCCCAGGCTTCCATGTTTACCAATACCTCTTCAAATCGAACCGCCCCGACATACCATTCGCAACATATGACGACCCGATTGTGGAAGCAGCAATCGATCAGCGGAGGAAGTTCTTTGAAACAAAGCGGGACCATCTCTATCAGGTTGAGATTTTCTACTGCATCCTGCTCGAAGGCGCCCGGTCGAAGCCCGGCGTCGGCACGGCGCTAGCTCGCCTATTACATGATCCAGAGGGCGCGATTGCCGAACTCAAATCGCAGTTCACCAACGACAGCATGAAGAAGTTGTTGCGCACGCATATCGCCCGCGATCTTCAACGGCTAGACCAGCACGTCCAGGCATTCACTCGGCAGCTCGCAGACTTCATGAAAATCGAGGTCTTGAATCGCCAGGGGCAGCTCACGTTTTTCCGCCGCTTGCTGAATTACGACGACTGGCGTGTTGCCGGCAGACCGCAGTCCACGCAGTTTCTCGACTATCAGGTGGTCAACTCCGACATCGAAGCGGAGCGCGATCATCTGCGGGTAGGCGATCACATCGTCCGTGTGCTGACGATGAAAGAGGCCATCACCGAAACGAGGCCCTTGGTACTGGACGCGCTGCTGAAGATCCCCGCCAACTTCTATGTGGTCACCGAGTGGACGCCGCTCCCCGCAGACAAGGCTCGCAAAGAAGTGAACAAGCGCCGCCGACACTTCAATATGTCCAAAACAGGGTTTGTCTCCCAGGTGGGCAACGATGCCACGAAGACGAACCCACGTGATGTGCTCGTGGATGAGTCCAAACAGGCTGACATCGAAAATCTTGGCGATTGCCTGCGAGCTCTTGGTGACGGTCAATCGCTTGGCGATTTCTCGCTCACGATTGTGCTCTACGGCCGGTCACGAACGGACCTCGATCAGCTTGTGGCCGAGTTTACTGGCGTCTTCACCAACGCGGACGGCAATCTGTTTGCAGAAACCTACAACCAGCTGAACGCCTATTTCGCCACCGTGCCGGGCAACTATGCGATGAACCTCCGCCAGCTGTACCTGCTGAACACGAACTACGCCGACCTGTCGTTCTTGTTTACGATCCTTCCAGGCG
>JBEKPO010000191.1:0-4536 GCA_049520675.1 Occallatibacter sp.
GCCCCGCCAACTCAGCACCTCCACGATCAAGAAGTCTGCGCCGGCCAGGACATTCAGGTGGGCGGCGATAAAATCCTTCCACGACGTCGTCTGGCTTCGCTTCGGAGCCGGAGCAATGCCGTCGCGTCGCAGAATGTTTCCCACCGTCTGATCGGACAAGCGGTGACCCAAATTGGCCAGCGCTCCGACGATGCGGTCATATCCCCAGCCAGTATTCTCACGCGCCATTTGCACCACCAAAGCTTCCACTTCGGGTTGGACCTTGGGGCGGCCTGGATATGGTCGGCGTTTGGAGCCGTCGAACTTCTTGGCGATGAGCCGTCGATACCAGGCCAAGATGGTGTCGGGTTTGGCGACGCAGGCGACCTCTCGAAGCGCTTTGCGTCCCACACGCTTTCCGATCTCAGCGAGCGTTTGCGTCCCACACGCTTTCCGATCTCAGCGAGCGCAGCGCGCTCGGGATCACTCAACCGCAATCTGGATGGCAGCTTTGCCCTGACCTGATCCCCAGTATTCGCCCGAAAGGAAGTATGATTTCGGACGAAAGGAAGGGGAACGCAGATGTCGAAAAGGACGCTGAGCACCGAGCAGATCATCGGTGTGTTGAAGCAACTGGAAGCGGGCCGCACCGCGGCGGATATGGCGCGCGAAGTGGGTGTTTCCAAACACACCATTTATGCCTGGAAGTCGCAGTTCGGCGGGATGGAAGTGAACGAAGCCGAGGAACTGCGATCGCTGCGCGATGAAAATCAACGGCTGAAAAAGCTGGTAGCGGACCTGAGCCTGGACAAAGAGATGCTGAAGTCGCTCGTCGCAAAAAACGGATACAGCTCGCGGGTTTGAGGGCGCAACGGGAAGTGGGGCGTGAGGACGCCAGGCATTTGATGGCAACCTTTCACGCCAGTGTGCGCCGGGTCTGCGAGCTGGCCCAGATTCCAAGGTCGACGTATCGCTTCGAGCGAGACAGGCAGCGCGACGAGCCGCTGCGTTTGCGGCTGATCGAGCTGGCGCAAGAGAAGCCGCGTTACGGCTATCGCCGCTTGCGCGTGCTGCTCGGTTGGGAGGGAACCGTTGTGAATCACAAACGGCTGTTCCGCATTTATAGTGCTGCGGGGTTGAGCGTCAAACGCAAACGGCGGAAGCGTCTGGTGCGCGCGTGCCAGCCGCGAACACGGCCCACAGCGCCCAACGAAGAATGGTCGTTAGACTTCGTGCACGATCGGCTCGCGAATGGCAGAGCCGTACGGGTGCTCGGGGTGATGGATACATTTACGCGCGAATGCCTGGCGCTGGAAGTGGACACCAGCTTCGCCAGTCCGCGCGTCACTCGCGTGCTGGATGCGATTATCGCCGAGCGTGGCCGGCCACAACGCCTTCTGATGGACAAACGGCAGTGAACTGACCTCGCGTCATTTCTTGAGCTGGGGCGTGAATTGGAAACTCGAGTTGGCTTACATCCAGCCCGGCAAGCCGATTGAGAACGCATATGTAGAGAGCTTCAACGGAAAGCTCCGCGATGAATGCCTGAACGTAAGCTGGTTTCGGAATCTTTGGCAGGCGCGTGCGCGAATCCAGGCGTGGAGAAAAGAATACAATTCCGAAGGCCCGCACAGCGCTCTTGGGTATCGGACGCCAGAAGCATTTCGGAGCGCTGGCGCTCCTTCGCTTCGCAACGTTGGGATGCCGCAGATCCTCGCGCCCGTCAAGGCAACCCTGCGGGCGCCTGCGGCGGCCTTGACTGCCGCTGCGGTCTGCCTACCTGATTCCTTTAGCGAAGCGAAGGAGCAAACCAAGCAGCCGAATCACGAGCCAAAATGTCGTATGATCGTGTGGGCGAATTAAGGGGTCAGGTCAGCCCTCAGAATACGATTCTCCGCGGCCAGATATTCATTTTGCAGGAGAAGCTCCTGGTTCACCGATCCCGTCACGTACGCTAGCAGTCGCACCCACTTCTTGTTCCTCATGCAGAACTGCCCATTTTACTCTGGCCACCGGTCGTTTCAGTTATTTGCCATGCGGCAACGATTTCGTAAAGCTCGAGTTTCGAGCCTGCGGCCAAGCGACATGATGATCAAACAAGTCTAAGGAGGGGAGTCAGAGTTGGGTCAAGTCCCGCATCACGCGCTACCGTTCCACCATTGAGAATCGGTGCGTGAACTCAGATTCCAATCACTGTCACGGCGTGAAATGACTTGAGAGGGAGAGTGCAAAGTCATTGAAAACCGTGCGTGATGGCCAGCACGGGAGCCACCGTGGATCGCCAAGTTGTTCGAAAGCATTAAATACTCGTCAGCGCCCCCAATGGAGTTCTTCTCTTTGTCTTGTCACGTGGTCACGGTCTCGGTATTGTAATTCAAGAGAGATGCTTGCAACGTTTGAACCTCGGTTGGATATTTTGCCCGAATCTCAACGCCAGCTGTGGCCGGAACTGGATGCGATACCATCGGACTTCGTGCTCTATGGAGGGACAGGTCTTGCACTCCAACTGGGCCACCGGGTTTCTGAGGATTTCGACTTCTTCTCGTCGTTAAGTTTCGATCCGGATCGTTTACGTTCGAGGCTGCCCTTTTTCCGAGACTTGGACCCAACCGATCCGGACGCCTGGGTGCATCGCAAGCGCGACAACTTGGAAGCATTCGTGAATCGCGGTGGTGCTGTTAAGATCGCTTTTTGCGGCGGTTTGGACACACTCCAGCGGGTTGAAGACCCACGGCGGGCTGCGGGTTCGCGCGTGCAGGTTGCTTCGCTAGTGGACCTGGCTGGCATGAAGATGCGGGTGATTCAAGTGCGGGCCAACTGGAAAGACTACGTAGACATTCACACCCTCGTATCGCACGGGATCGATGTCCCCACAGGTTTGGCTGCAGCCAAGGCGATTGACAGGAGTTTCGATCCGGCCACGAGCATCCGAGCATTGCAGTTCTTTGGCGATGGGACTTTGAATCGCGTTCCAGTTCCTATGCAAACGGATCTGACGGGGTGGGCGAAAGCAGTCAACTTGTCGAAGCTACCGACATTTCATTCGCGTCCTAATCTGAGTCCTGGAGGTTTGGAGCGATGATCCTCACACCCCCGTATCCGGCGGAATTACTTCGGGTGGCGCGAAAGGTGGTTTGGTACGACAGTCCAGACGATACTTTAGCTGATCTACCAACGTTTCTGACACATTTGATGGTTTACGGATCTTCGACGGACATGAAGGTGGTCGAGCGATATGTTCCATTGGAAGAGTTCCGGAGGGTGCTTGAAAATCCTCCTACCGGGGTGTTCACGAAGGAAGTTTGGATGCGCTGGCATGAAAGATTTGGAATGCCGGTACCACCGCTTCCGCGGCGACGCTTCCCCGACGGCTCAGTCGGGCCTGAAGCCGGTGAATTCTGCGGACGGTAGGCAGCCCCAGCGCGGCACCGCTGCGGTCTTTGATCGATTTCGCCTCGTAGACTCCAACCAGCCGGATGACATCATCCAAGCCGCCCTTACGGAGTCCCTGTGTCGGATCTCATCCTTTCTCCGTTGCCCTGGCTAACCAAGTCTCGCATCGCTACACGTGAATCGCTGCCCATCGCCTGCCCCGCGTTCTTTAACAATCGCGCGTGTCGGCCTTGAGCTTTGGCAACGGCTGCTTCCAACGCCAGTCCGTCCGGCTCGGGAATGCACGTCAGCAAAACCTTCGCTAGGCTGTCCACTAACGCGAACATAGCTTGCTGCGCTCGCCCCAGAGGTATCACTGCCTGCCGGAGCTGCTCGATGCCGGCAGCCAGCCGCTCCTCGGCCCCCACCAGTTCTTCCCCAAGCCCGGATAATTCCTGTTCCACGGCATGGCGGATGAAGGCCGTTGGCGACGAAAAGCGGCGCTTCTTGACCGCTTCACGGATGCCTTTTGTCGGTCGCCTCTGAGAATCGAATCGCTCGCTGAGCCATTACAGGTGCCTCTAATTTGTAAGGGAATGGCAGAGGCACTTCGGGACAACAAAAATCGCTCAAAGTGGGGGCGCATCCCCAGTGGGATGCGCTTTTGCGAAATGCATCCCGCAAAAAGTGCCAGCTCAGCAACCAGAAACCATCCAAAACGCGCAGTGCGCATCCCAATCCTTTATGTTCCACTAAGGAGTTTTGGCTGTTTGTGAGCCGTCTTTTGGAGCGGCCAGTGTTGCAATCAGTTGCACTTTGTTCACAAACTGTTGCACCCCACTCCGACGGCCCCCAAGAGTTGCACTTTGTTCACAAACTGTTCACAAACTGTTGCAGAACGCGAAAATCTCTAAATTCGATGTTTCGATAGGTTTGTGCCTTTTCCAATTGCTATTTTTCAGCCGACGCCAGGCGGGGTGCGGTTGAGGCGTTCGTTGCAACAACAAATAATGTCCCGAAGTGCCTCTGCCGTTCCCTTACAAATAGAGGGGCGCTCCACGCTCAGAGGTGAAATCATGGTCAATCTCATGACAGAACATGAAGTTTCCAAGCGGCTCAACGTCAGCATCGCGTCGCTGCGTAGGTGGCGGCTATTGCAGCGTGGCCCGGCGTTCGTTAAGGTCG
>JBEKPO010000192.1:0-4124 GCA_049520675.1 Occallatibacter sp.
AGTGAAAAGTCCGTTCGCTGTGCGGCTGAGCGCAATGATCTCAGTATCCGCAATATTCGCTGCGATCTGATGTCCATTCACTCCATGGCTCGAATACTGCACGTACGCAAATCTGAGATTCGTTCCTGGATCGAAAAAGGATGGCTGGAAGCGACGGTATGCACCAACGGCAAACGGTCAACAACAATCATCACCCCTGAAGCATTCCGCGCGCTCTACACACGCCACCTCAGCGAACTCATTGCGCAGAAGAGAATCCCCAGCGTGGCGCTGTTCGAGGCTTTCTACAACTTCTGCTTCGTGCCCAAGCACACCATAGGCACGCAACTGCTGACTGTTCGCAGGGACAAGCGTGAGCGGGCTGCTTTCATGGCAATGCAGGATGGGGCAGAATCCGAGGAGGAAGACGATGAGACGCAGAAAAGATTTCGCATCAGCTTCGGCAGGGATACGGACTCCGCAGAGGATGCAAACGCCTATTCGGAGTGACCGCTGCGAGCACTGCGGCACCATACTGACTGAGGACCCAATCTCGATGTGGGAAATCGCTGCAAATACAATCTGCGGCAGCGTCTTGTTGGCAGTGCTGGTGCTTGCCGGATTTGTCGCCTATCGATGGATTGACCGCGGTGCCTTGTTTGAAAATCCGATCTGGCATGAGCCACTCGAAGACTGGAGTCGTTGAGTGAACATAGCGAGTCGCTGCCGTATCTACGCATCGCTGCTTTGGCTCAGCCGAATCCTTAGCGCGGAACAAGTATCCTTAAAGACATGACCCTAATTGTGGGCATCAAGTGTGATGACGGATATGTGGTGTGCGCCGACAGCCAGGAAACCGTTCCTTTGGCTGATGGGACGGAGGCGCGCGTAACCTGCCAGAAACTTGTGCCGATTCCTGTCGGTAAGCTGGCAGTTTCCATTGCCGGATCGGGAGACGCTAACCTGATCGATGCCTTTGTGGAACGCCTCCGCGTCGGTTATGCGGCGTCCGAGATAAGTTCGCTGGACGCATGTCGCACGGTCATTCAGGATGAGCTTGCCGCCTTCACAAAGGAAAAACGTCTTCGCAGGACGGGCGGACAGGACCCCTTCTCATTCCTAATCGGCGCCCAGTCGAAACAGGACCGGCGATGCATTCTGTGGCGGACAGCTGCGGGCGATCTTATTGAGGTACAGAGGTACGCCCTTGTGGGTTACGAGGACACGCGTTACGACTACGCGGCTCGAAACCTGTTCCGGGGAGGTATGCCGCTATCGCAAGGAGTGTTCTTGGGGCTCTACATCATGTGGCTCGGACAGCACACGTCGAACTATATCCATGCCCCGATCACCGTTGCGATTCTCAAGGACAACGGCCTTCAGTTTGAGGACCAGAAGAAGATCGACTCCATCGACCAAAAGGTCCGGTTGTTTACCGCCCAGTTTGAATCGCAGTTCCTGGCCTGCTCTGATAGCGGGCTTCAGGGTGAGGAATTTGGGAAGGCCCTTACCGAGTTCGGGGCGACCATCGTTCAATTTCGCCGCGAATTCATTGAGGAATGGGTCGGTCAGGCCATCGACACGGGGCTGGATCGTACGCTGGAATCATGGAATAGTGTACCGACCGGTACGGTGATCGTTACAGTCCCGATACAGGGCGGAGCCGAAAAATCTCTACTGGACATGCAGGAGAGGATTGCCGCGAATCTACGCGGCACTGCAGCCCATACCCAGGACATCGACCGCATCGTCGGGAACCTGTATATCCTGCGCGATTGGCTTCTTGAGGCCAGCTCTTCGGTGTCTGGCCAACCTGGAGAGATCGACGCGGAGAAGACGCAGAAGCGACATGACGCTCTTACGGAGATCAACCAGGCTGCAATGATGGGGCCGTATAAGGTCACACCCGAGGTCCACGGCTGGCTCGTCCGAACGAAAGACTTTATGTTGACGTCCCGCGAAGAACTTTCCAGGCCACGGCTTCATAAGGCAACGATCGCAGTGCGCATCGCGACAATCGACCAGGCTTTGGCTGTCATTGAGGATCACACCATTCAGCCTTCAGAAAACGCTACATAGAACTTCGTAGTCCATATCGTCGAGTCCACGTCGACTTCGCCTAGATATCTAACATTCTGAAACCAGCGATTTCGGAAAATGTACGGTCTGGTCCTCATAAACGTCGATGGGCCGGGCATTTGCGGTCGCGGTTCATCGATTGGCTTCCAGTCGCGACATTGCGGAACAAATCCAAGTTTGTAGCAGCTGCCGGACGTAGCGCATTCGATGGCAGACCCGATGCGCCGCGAACGGACCGCACTGTATGCGGGATTTAGGGCGTCCCTCCGTGAACTTTCCGTCTATTTCTGCTTGGGGTCTGCGGATAACTCAGCGATGTGTGGTAAAAGCGAATCCATGAGCACGGTTTATGTGTTTGGTGCCGGAGCGTCGTACCACGCTGGATATCCGCTCGCCTCTGCCCTGGGCGGTCCGCTATTGAACGAGATGCTTCGATCTCCTGATAGCTGGCATGTGGCCGCTGCGGAGTATCTGAGCGATCACTTCGGGGAGCCAGGCGATTTTGAAGATTGGATAACCAGAATTCTGTCCCAGCGCGATGCAGCCAAGAATGACTCCAATCGTGGTCTTGAGTATCGACGGCTGGGTACGCGCTTGGGCGTGTTAATTGAGTCCCTCTCGGAATGGTTCCGACGAATCGGCAACGAATCAACCGCTCCCTTATACGGTGAGTTCGCCGACCGGATTGTGCACGCTGGAGATGTCGTCATCACATTCAACTATGACGACGCGCTCGACCGCGAACTGAAGCGAGCGGGGAAATGGGACGCGTTCTCGCAAGGGTACGGCTTTCTCCTGGGCAATGGGGAACACATTTCTGACGTTCTGCTGTTGAAACTCCACGGTAGCATGAACTGGGTGTGGAATCCCTTCGGCGGTGCGAGGGCTGGCTCTTTCTTTACGGGGAGCTGGCCGTCGTTGGGACTGGCTCCCGTTATGCTCCCGCGCGATTTGAAGTTTCTCGGATACGATGATCCTTCCGGCGCAGGAATCTACCAGAGCGGCGGAGCCTTGCATTCCATGATCTTGCCGGGGAGGTCCAAACAGTTCTACGTCGAAACTTCGCTTGGCATTGAGCAAGCGGAGTTTTGGGAGCGTCTTTGGTCGCGGGCGGAAGAGGCTCTGAGAGCCTGTGGCAAGATAGTCGTCTGCGGTTACAGCCTACCTGTCGCAGATCAGCGTGCTCGTGAGTTGTTATTCGAAACGCCACCCAAAAGCGCGAGTATCGAAGTCGTCGCCGGGGGTGACAGCGAACGCATTGCCTCGGAATTCAAGAGCGCAGAATTCTCGAACATCATCACTTTTGGCAGAGGACACTTCGAAGACTGGTTGGTTTCGGCGTGCCGACCTTAGCCATTGAATGACACTCGGGGTGTATCACCGGCAACTCGGCTGTTCCGGGAACTGGGTGTCGGCGTCGGCACCGCATCCCGAACGAGCCGCGCGTTAAGCGCGTTCCGCCTCAATGAACGCTGGCAGCTTCAACGCGAGAAGAATCTCCTGTTTTGGAAACCAATTGTGTACGATGCCGATCATGATTGGGTCTGGAGTCCAGACTGGTGCGTTCCGAGTTTCACCCAGCACCCATACTCCGCAGCCACTGAACCCATGTGGCTTGTATTCCTTTGCGTCCCCGTTGTAGGTGAATGCGAAGTCCTTGTCCCGTGAAAACTTCGATACGATCTTCGACCAAATCTTCGTGTTGAGGTCGGCTGAGTAGTCGCTCATATGCTCAGCGATGCCCATGAACATGAATTTCCGGTTCCCCTCTGTGTTTACCTCTCGCGAATTGTCAATCGGGAAGCCAACCATGAGAAGGGTGAGTTCATTCAGTTCCTGCTCATCCCACTTCATGAATGGCAGTGACCTGCGCATGTCGTAGAACTCGGGACCGTCAGGGAGTGCGTAGTGCGGGTCAAGACGTAGTGCCACAACATCGCGGACATCATCCAACCGTGCGTCAACAATCGGCAACTTCTCGCCGATTGTGAATCCTCCGACTTCTTCATTGGTCGTATCCTTCGCAGCTTTGTCGCGCATCGCCGTAGGTGGACGTAGCCAAAAGC
>JBEKPO010000193.1:0-4099 GCA_049520675.1 Occallatibacter sp.
TGCATCCGCAATGCCTCAAGAAACTGGCCTTGCGCCACCAGTGTCTGGTGCGAGTCCTGCTGCGTGTACAGGTCCAGCGTCGTCTGAATCCGGCTATGCCGCAGAATTCCCTGCACTGTTTTCGGCTCGACCTTCGCCGTGTTCACCATCCAGTTGGAAAGCGAATGGCGGAGATTATGCAACCCAAACCGATGCCCTTTGGGAACCTGCACCCCGGCCCCAACGGCAGCCTTGCGCAGGTGATCCGCCACAAACACAGCGGGCGAAAGAGGGACCCTCCCATTTGCCTTGAAGGAAGGAAACACGAAATCCGTGTCCTTTCCGTATGGCGTTCGGGAACGCCAAGCTTTCAGATGACGCCCCAGACGAGGATGCAGCGGCACAAAACCGTCTGAACTTGCCGTCTTGGTCGCCCCATCTTTTCCCCGTGACCAGCGCTTGGATACCCGTATCCTCTCATCCTCAAACTGGACATCTGCCCACCGAAGCGCAAGCAACTCTGACGAACGAATAGCGGTTGCGGCACAGGTGAACACCAGAATGCGGTGGAGCGGACTGCACAACGTGCGCAGAATCGACCGGGTTTGCTGCGGTGTGATGACAATAGCCCGGTAGTTTGTTGTGCTGCGCGTTTCGACGGGCTGGGCGGGATTCTTGGAGACCAGCTCGTGCAGGATGCCGACTTTGTAGATGCGCAGCATGACGCCGCGAATCTTGGAAACCGTTGTCCAGGCAAGCTCCTTGTCTGAGTGCAGCGATTTCAGCCAGCGCTGAAGGTCGAGTGGCTTGATGTCCTCTGCAATCTCATTCCCCCAGCGGGGGATGAGGTGCTGTCGGACAATCTGTTGAGTGTTCGCAGTCGTTCCTTCGGTTTTCGGACGCACTGCGTCCTGGCCGAAGTCCGCCCGCAGGTAATGCTCGGCAAGGGATGCAAAGTGGATGCGGCCGGGGGCAGGGGCGTCGCTGTTGATGCGGACGAGCAGGCCAAGCGTGTCAACCTCACGCCATGCGGCCTTCTCGCTCGGGAAATCCCGGACGAGGCCGATGGGCAGCGTGTTTTCAACCCGCCTCCCGTCTGCCGTAGCTACCCTGTACCGGAGCACCCAGGTGTCTCCTTCCTTGCGCGGCACTTTCTTCAATGATCCACGCTGATAAGCCATAAAAGCTCCTCTCAGCGGGGACTGCCATGGATCAAATGATACCGCTTCGAGTCGATAGCATCTGCGAGCTCTGAGAGCCGGAATACCCAAATCTTGCGGATACCGCCTGTGCCGAGCGCATACGCTCCAGCAATACCCCTGCGTGCCAGGGAAAGCAGGAAGCGGCGCTTAATGCCAAGAAACTTCGCAGCTTCATCTGCGGATACAAAGGGCTCTTGATTCAAGGTCATTTTCTCCTTCCGCTGTTTGCTCATTACTGCAATGTACATTGCGTTAATTGTGCCATAATCGCGCGCGGCAGGCAAATTGGCAATTGGGTAGAATCGCTGGAAGGAATCTGAATACTGCGACGTGCATGGCAGTTGTGACGTGTCATGATAGATGAGGTTGTCCGCGTGTTGAGCAATCTGTGCGCCTTGGGAATCGGGTAGGACAAAACGTGCTCGCCTCTTGAAGGCTCGGGGAAAACACAGCATGAAAGCGGGAGGTCCATTTGTGGCCGTCAAGAAGAAAACTCGGGCTGCGATCAAAAAAGCAGAAGAGACGGCTGACCACAAGCCCGGAATGACGCTCCGGCTTCCGATTGATCTGAGAGAAGCAATCACGGAGGAATCGCGCGTGAAGGGCGATCTGGCCAGGATTGTGCTTTTCGCTCTGAGCCAGATTGATCGGGAGAAAGTGGAGATTCAGCAAACTCGCAAGGCGGGTCTGGGGCTTTCCAATCCGCAACTTCTTCATGTCGGGGCAGACGCCAGGATCGCGCTTAAGGAGTGGGCCGAAGCGGAAGGTGTCAGCATTAACGCGATTGTCGTGAGCGTCCTCGAAGAGTTCTTCAAGCGCCTCAAGAAGAGCAAGGCGCTCCGGGAAGAGCTGAAGCTTGAACTTCGCGCCCATCGGAGCTTCACGCCGCATTAGGCATTCTATAATTCAAAGCGTTATTGCGAAAATACGCCCCGAATGCCATCCCGGCTCAGGGAGTATCGGCCTGGCCAGCTCCGCGTCAAGGCTAAACCGCGTAGAACGCGGCGCTGCGCGGCCTTGACACGGAGCTTCAACCCAGGCCGGATTTCCCACTATCCGGGCATGAGCATGGAAAGACAAAAGCAAAAGCCAAAACCAAGCCCTTCCGCTTTCACTGTCAAGGTCCGCATTAGCAGATCAGTAAGGGCGGCGAAGTCGGCCGCACTCAATCCTCGCTCCGCCCCACAAACACGCTCGGAGTGAATACCTTCTTCACATTCAACCGCGCCTCACGCTGGCGATTCAGTTCCGCCTCGCGATCCAGCCGCGCCATTTGCTCTTCTCTCCGTATTTGCCATTCCGGTTTTCCCTGGTTCTCTGTGCTCACGCCACTCGCTTGGTCCGTCGGATGCTGAATCTCTTTCCCCACCACAAGGGGCGGGAGGTTCTTGGCCTTTTGAGGATTGTAAGCTAATGTCCCTGTCAGTCGCACGGCCATCCGCCAGAACTGTCTATAGCTTCCCTCGTATCCACATTCCGCCAGCGCACGCCAAATCTCAACCCATGGCAGTCCAATTCCATGGGCCGTCCCCAACTCAGCCTCCAGTCCCTTCAAGGCCCGAGCCTTTAGCGATATCAGTCCCCGCCGCTCTCGGAACCTGTCCAGCAACGTATCAAGCTCAGGAATCCCGTTTGGTAAAGCAATGCGCATTGCACTAGAGTATGACAACTATGGACCGATCTAGCAAGCCTCACGTGACAGATTATTACTCATTTATGCTCAGAAAGACTCATAAACACTCAACAAGCCTCATTTTTGTATTCCGGTCAAGACGATGCGGGTAAATGAGTCTTAATCTGGCTTTATGAGCCATTTATTGCAGCCGCAGGCTGCGCTTTCCGACGGTCGAAGATCGCCGTGAGGTTGGCTGTTTTGCAGCCGTCTTCATTGGGTACTGCAATAGTGGAACATAAAGCGCAGACGCACTTTGAAGATTTTCTCCATCCATCTCTATTGCTATCAATGGAGCTGCGTGACGCACCGATGTACTTTAGATTGGCCATGTGCGTCACCTTGCTACTGCAATGTACAGTGCGTTATAGTGTTGCCATGTCGAGACCGAAGCCACCCCATACCGTTCGCTACACCGTTCGCCTCAATCGCGCTCAGGGAGAGCGCGTTGCTGCCTTAAAGGCCCAACTCCACGCCAGGAGCGACAACGAGGTTTTCGACTACCTTGTCACGGTGGGCACCAACCAGCGCGACGACCTTGAGCAGCTCGTCTACGCGCTGTTTGGGAATCTTGCGGACAGCCTTACCCACAGGTTTCGGAGTCTGGAGACGGTCAGCCAGCTTCATCTCGCCTTGACGGACTCTTACATCAAGTACGCGCTCACGGCTCTTCCCGAAGTTCCCCAGTCGCTCATGGCGGGAGCCAGGGCGCGGGCAACCAAGATCTATGAGCAGGTAAACATCACCGCCGCCCGCGAGTTCCAGCGCCGGAGGGAGTCGGACGCCTATTCCGCCGCAGAACTGGGACTTGAGGAAGAGTAAGGTTGCCGCCGCAATCTGGAAGAACCAGACGGCAGGAGGCCGACAGTTTCAGCGCGTCAGACTTGCTTTTGTTGTCTAAAGCTGGTTGACCAGGCGCACACCAAAACCGAAGAACTCGGGAAGGCAGACGGAAAGGCCGGCGAGGCCGCGGTCTGACGATATGCGGTCACGAGTCATTCCAGCCAGGGACAGACCGCCGACCGGGTGCTGATCCACGTCGATCCAGAGCTGGGTGCCAAAGACCTGCTCAATAGCCGCATGGCCTACTTCGCCGTCTCGCGCGGCGCATATGACGCGCAAATCTTCACCAACGACCGCGAGGAATTGGGCGCGGCGCTGGGGCACGATGTCTCGCTCAGCAGCGCCCATGTGCCGGAGATGAAGCTGGAACAGAAGCAGGAGCTGGCCGTCTCGCCGCAGCGGG
>JBEKPO010000194.1:0-4088 GCA_049520675.1 Occallatibacter sp.
TCAACCTTGTAGAGCCTATAGAGCGGTCCGATGACAACGACGGCAATATTGGCAAGGTAGCGAAAACGACCCTGAAACGTCTTCCCAGCAGCGTTTACTGGCAGGGGCTGAATGTATGGGGAATCCGTTCGTTCAACGGTGCGCAGGTGCAATACCACCGTAGCCTCGACCGATATTATGTTCAACTCGTGCAGCACGGCGGTCGGACGTCGGAGCGCGACGTTGAGCATGACGATCTCATTTCGCCGAACTGGCATGCCGGGCTGGTCACGCCGCCGAAGGATTTTCCCAAGGAATGTTCCCTGAGCCTGACGAAAGACGAAGCCGAATATCTAGCTGAACGCATCCGCTTGAGCCCGGGCTGCTGCGGCTCATTGCTGGCCGAGCTTGTCACGCACCGGCAACGCTGCGACGATGTTCGGTTCGCGTGGCATCATCCGCACTGTGCAAAGCTGCCGACGCGACTGCGTGAAATGCTCGATCACGCGCAGAATTTCTCCGAAGTCATGCACGGTGCACCTTTGCTTTACAACCTGATGCTGGCAGAGCAGGCCCGTAGAAAAGAGGGCGTCGCAAAATATCGCGGGAGCTTAGGAGAGTGGGCAAAATCGATCTCCGCGCGCGCCCGCGTTCTGGCGCAGTGGGACAGAAAGCGTTTCTGGGAAATTGCCCGATTCGTCAATCCGAGAATCACGGTGCCAACTCACGAATTCATCAATAGCTGGTGGGATATGGCCCTGGCAGGAAACGCAGAGCGCCTGTGCGACAGTCCCGCCGCGCGGCTGCTGGTTCGCAACCGTGAGCACAAGCTGAAAAAGAATCTGGCGCGCCTGGACAATCACGGTGCGCAGGAATTGTGGACCGGGGATTCCGGCACCTCGCAGTTCGATTTCAGATGGTTCATAACGCAGCGGCTGCTGGGCGATATTTTCGATGGTCTGGAGGCGGCTGATGCTTAGACCTGACGAGCGACAGCATCTGCTGGAACTGCTCCGGCCGCCGACGGGAAGCAAGCTCGATATTGCCGTCGGCACGACTTTTTCACTCGATCTCCTCAGCGCGCTCATGCTCCCGCTTTCATTCGCGTTCTTTGACTGGGAGCATGAAGACGGTGAACTCGTTGCCGATCCGCTGGCCTTGCTCGAAGCGCTGAGACGCTACGGTGATCGCTTCACGATCTTTTGCCAGAGCGGACAAATCCGGCTGCCGCGCAAGTATCAGCCTCTGGTCACATTCCTCGAACCATGCATCTACGACGTAAAGGCGCCGGACGCCGATGGGGTATTTCACCCGAAGGTGTGGGCGCTGCGCTTCATTGCGGCGGACGGTGCGATTCGGTATCGCGTGCTGTGCCTGAGCCGAAATCTGACTTTTGACCGCTGCTGGGACACTGTCGTCGCGCTCGATGGCGAGCTCACAGACCGGTCGAACGCCATCGCGGCCAATCATCCTCTCGCTGATCTCATAGCGGCGCTGCCCGGTCTTGCCCGCCAGCTGCTTCTCCGCCCGCGGCGCCAAGGCGTGGAGAAGATCGCCGAAGAACTGCGCCGCGTGCGCTTCACCTGGCCTGAGGGCTTCGACGAAAAAGAATGCCGCTTCTGGGTCGCGGGGCTGAACGGGAAGATTGCCGCCCCCTTTGGCAAGCGGCATGACAAGGCTTTGATCGTATCGCCATTCATCTCGAATACTGTGGTGCGCGAGTTCCTGGCTCACACCGGCAAGACCCATCTGGTATCACGACCTGAGTGTCTGCAGGAATTGCCGCAAAAGACATTGCAGGATTGCGAAAGCGTCAGCTTCCTGGCGCCGGAGCTGGCTGACGAATCCGATGAGGACGCGCCGCCCGCAAAAGGCGAGGTGCTGGAGGGGCTACATGCGAAACTTTTCGTGATCGACCGCGGCTGGCACGCCAGTGTATTCAGCGGCTCATTCAATGCGACCGCGCATGCATTGCAGCACAATGTCGAGTTCATGGTTGAACTCGTTGGCATGAAGAGCCAATGCGGCGTAGACCGGTTTCTCCGGCAGGCGAAAGGCGAAACGAATTTTGCCGACCTGCTCAAGCCCTACGATGTGAACGCGCCGCTGGTACCGCTTGACGCCACGGCGCAGCAGTTCGATGACCTGCTCCAGGCGGTGAAGCGGGCGATAGACGCGGCGGGTCCCCGGCTGATCGTCACGCCGGCGGAGGAGACGGACCTGTTCGAACTGCGGCTTGAGTGGGGACGCGCACCGCATTGGCCGAAGACGAATGTCAAAATGACAGCATGGCCGATAACTCAGCAGGCTGAGGGCGGTCAGGCACTGGAAAAGCCCATCGTGTTTCCGCGGCTGTCGTTCCGCGGGCTGACGCCTCTCATTGCCTTCTCGGTAACCGCAAAAATAGGCGATAAGGAGCGCACGGCCGTCTTCGTCATGAATCTTCCCATGCAAGGGGCGCCTGAAGACCGGCAGGATCGCGTTGTGCGCTCTCTCATCGAGAACCGTGATCAGCTGCTTCGTTATATCCTCTTTCTTCTTGCCGGTGGCGATGAAGGAGCCGCGTCTTCGGGTGAACTGCGCAGATTGCTTGAATCTCCGGGGAAGGGGGAGCGCGGTGCGCACAATCCCTATTTATTGGAGACCATGCTGCGCGCGCTTCACCGCAGTCCAGCGCAACTCGAACGTGTCTCGTCGCTGCTGGACGTTCTCCGCAAGCAGGAGGGGATCTCCGAGTTGCTCAGCGAGGATTTCCAGAAAATATGGGAGCCCATTTGGGAAGCCGCCCGGCAGGACGTGCCGAAATGATTCCGCGCCCGGACACCAAATCCGCTCTCGAAGGGCTGAAGGATTTTCAGCGCAACACCGTGGACTATGTCTTTCAGCGGTTCCACGGCCCGGACCCGACGCGGCGTTTTCTTGTCGCGGACGAAGTCGGATTGGGCAAAACTCTCGTGGCCCGCGGCGTGATCGCGCGAACGATCGAACATCTCTGGGGCGAACTCACGCACGACGAGACGCGCCGGATTGATGTGATCTACATCTGTTCGAACGCTGACATCGCCCGCCAGAACATAGACCGGATCAAAATTCCCGGCTGCGGTGAAACGACGCAGGCAACGCGCCTGACCTTGCTGCCGCTGCAAATGCAGGATTTCGGCCGCATCAACTTTGTCGCTCTGACTCCGGGTACATCCTTCGAGCAAACCGGCGGCGGCGGGCGCATTGATGAGCGGGTCCTGCTTTACTGGCTGCTGGATCGGGCATGGGGAATCAGAGGATCACGCGCTTCGCTCTATGTGATGAGAGACTATGCCGGTGTGGTTCCCTTCGAGGAGGCACTGGAAGCGTTTGATTTAGGAGATCTCAATGAGGAGATTGCGGATCGATTTGTTTCCGCCCTGGCCAAACAGGTGCAGGAAGAGATAGCCGAAGGCGATCCGCTCCGGCCGGATTTGCGCACGCGCTTCGAAGAGCTGCGCGGCATATTTTCTCGCAGCAACTCCGTGCCGCCGCACGGCGCCACCAAACGGCGGACGCGGTGGATCGGGGAGTTGAGGCGGCTGCTCGCGCAGGTGTGTATCGCAACGCTAAAACCGGATTTGATTATCCTGGACGAATTCCAGCGCTTCAAGCGCCTGCTTGATGAAGATTCGGACGCTGGAGACCTGGCGCGGGGCCTGTTTGATTCAGAGGCGGGGGAGGGTGCTCGCGTCCTTCTGCTCTCGGCCACGCCGTATCGCGGCCTGAGTCTTTATCACGAGGCCGATGACGATCATTACGGCGACTTTCTCGCGTTGCTGCGTTTTCTGGAAAACAGCGACGCGGCGGGCTGCAAGGAGATACTGGCGGAGTATCGCGCCGCCCTGCCAGCCGTAATGACGCCCGACGGGCTCGCCCGGCTGAGAACGGCGAAAACGGCGCTTCAGCAGCGCCTATGCCGGGTGATGGCGCGTACGGAACGTCTCGCCTCCTCAAAGGAACGGGGCGGCATGCTTCTCGATGCGCCGGCGGCCGACAATTCGCTTCATGCCGTCGATGTCCGTGCGTATCTCGGCGCGCAGAGCGTCGGCGACGCGGTGGAGCAGGGGGACGTTGTCGAGTACTGG
>JBEKPO010000195.1:0-3879 GCA_049520675.1 Occallatibacter sp.
CGGGCCGTGTGTGGATTTGCTTGGCGATGGATCTCTTTGGGCAATCTCAGCGCCCGGCCATACCGACGATGACATGGCGTTCCTGATTAACGGCGCATCGCCAGTTTTGCTGACCGGCGATGCAAGCCACTTCGCCTGGGCTTTCAAGAACGGCGTCGGCCCACGTGGCTGGAATGACGCCGGAACCGCGCGCGGCCGCGTAAGCCTGGAACGACTGCGCGCCTTCGCGAGCGCTTATCCGCGCCTAAGGCTCATTTACGGACACGACGCAGGAAATTTCTAGCTCGCGCGGCAGCTTCGTCGTGACCTTAAGAGTTTCGGAATAATCGTAACGGAGCGGCAGCGATGACTGGAGGTCGAGTGACAGCAATGACAACGATCCTTGGTGCCGGCGGCCCGATCGGCAATGAACTCGCCAAAATTCTGACGGCCAGCAACAAACCGTTCCGATTGGTAGGTCGCAACCCGAAACCGGTTGCCGGAGGGGCAGTGTTCGCAGCCGACCTTGCCGACAAGGACCAGACCATCCAGGCTGTCGCAGGCTCGACTGTGGTGTGCCTCCTCGCTGGGCTCAAATACAACCTGAGAGTTTGGCAGGAACTCTGGCCTCGGATCATGGCGAATACCATCGAAGCGTGTAAACGGGCGCAGGCGAGGCTGATCTTCTTCGATAACGTCTACATGTATGGCAAGGTTGCGGGCGCGATGACGGAAAGCACGCCGTACGCTCCCTGTTCGAAGAAGGGAGAAATCCGCGCAAAGATTGCAATAACTCTGATGAACGAAGTGCAGGCCGGCCGTCTGACTGCAATGATCGCGCGCTCTGCAGATTTCTACGGACCCAATACCCAAAACGGTGTACCGAACGTTCTGGTCTTTGAACCTCTCGCGAAAGGCTCAAAGCCATCGTGGCTGGTCAATGCTTCGGTACCCCACTCGCTGACCTTCACTCCTGATGCAGCACGCGGCGTGGCAATGCTGGCAGAGCGGGATTCGGCGTGGAACCAGGTGTGGCATCTGCCGACGGCACCCGATCCGCCAACCGGCAGAGAGTTCATCGCTATGGCTGCAAGCGAATTCGGAGTGACGCCCAAATATCGGGAGTTGAGCAGGCCGGTGCTCAGGGTGGCCGGCTGGTTCGATCCTCAAGTTCGCGAGTCGTACGAGATGCTGTATCAGAACGATTCTCCCTACTTGTTCGACTCGACAAAGTTCGCCAACGAATTCAGCTTCGCGGGCACCCCCTATCCAGACGGAGTCCGAATCGTTGCCGATTCCTACAAGGGGAAGACTTGAGGGATGTGGTTTCACCCATAGTGCGCACCTCACAGACCTTGCAGCGGTTCTGCACGATATCGAGGAATGGGAACCGCAGACCAAGCAGCGGCGTATCCTTTCTACATGACCCCGACAGTGGAAATGCATGAGCCGGCTTCCGGCCTTCTCTCGGGCCGTCTTTTCGATTTCGCCGGCCGCATCCGCGAGATCGACCCTCAGTTGACGCGTGTGTTGGTCCCCTGGATGATGCGCCATCGTCGCTATGTTCCAGGTTTTCTGCGTCTGGCGCGCACGCTGAAGCAGTCGGGGCGTGTGCGTGCCCGCCAACAGGCCGCGGGAGTCCGCGTACCTCCATTCCTGATTTTGAGCGTCACCTCAAGGTGCAACTTGCGCTGTAGCGGCTGCTATGCCGCCGCCGTGGGCACGGTCACCAGCACACCGGCGCGGCCGGGTTTAGGCCTGGAAGAGTGGCGGCGTGTTGTGGCCGAAGCTGCCGGCTTGGGCGTCATGGCCTTCATCGTCGCTGGCGGCGAGCCCTTTCTGCTGCCCGGCATCGTCGATCTCTTCCGCGAGTTTCCCGATCGCCTCTTCCTGGTCTTCACCAACGGCACGGCATTGAAGCCGGAGGACCTTGAAGCTCTCAAAAAGCTCTCGAACATCGTTGTTGTGGTTAGCCTCGAAGGCGACCGCGCGCTCACCGATCACCGCCGTGGCGCCGGCGTCTTCGATCGCGCCCTTGCCTGCCTCGACCGGCTGAAGGAAGCGGGCGTACTGACCGGCCTGGCCGTCACCATCGAGCCTGGCAACGTGGACTATTGGTCGCAGCCCGCGAATATCGACTTGCTGGTCGCACATAGCGGCCCACTCGCCATGTTCATTGAGCAGATTCCCGAGGCCGGCTGCGACCACGGCGGGCATCTCACCGCCGAGCAGCGCGAGCGCTTCCACCAGACCGTCGTTGCCTATCGAGCGCGGCAGACTGGCGGCGCGTTCATCATTCACTCTCCCGCTGACGAGGAGTTCCTGGGCGGTTGCGTCAGCGCTGGTCGCGGTTTTGCCCACATCGCGCCCACCGGCGACGTCACCGCCTGCCCGGTTTCCGCGTTGGCCACGCACAGCGTCAAGACCTCGAGCCTCCGCGAAGCGCTCTCCAGCTCTCTATTCACCATGATTCGCGAGAACGGCCACCTGCTCGAAACCGAGGGGCACCCCTGTGGCTTGTCGGCTCACGCGGCGGAGCTGGAAGCAATGGCGGCCGGCCTCGGCGCCTACCGCTCCGGCGTCCCAGACGCCGCCCCGGCGAGCGATCTGCTGGTCAAGATCGGATAAGGCGGAGGACGATGGAGAATTCGCTTCGCGGACACCGGGTTTTTCTTCCCTAGTCCCCGACCGCTACTCGCTGCCTCAACACCACGATGATCCCCAGCGCGCTCAGTACGCAGATCAGAGCGAACAGAAACACGCTCGCGTAGCCGAACCAGCCGATGATCGCTCCCGCAATGGGGCCAACCATGAAGAACGAGACATCCGCAAACGCCGTGTAAACGGCCAGCGCCGTGCCGCGGCTGAACTCCGGAACGCGCTTCACGGCTTCAACCCCGATAGCGGGAAACACCAGCGAGAGACCGATCCCTCCAACTGCTGCACCCACAAGAGCCATCCACGGCGCACGCGCCTGCCAAAGCAGAATCATTCCCACGCTCTCCACCAGCAGGGAGATAATCGCCACCGGGTAGCCTCCGTAAAGGCTGATGGTACGAATCGTCAGAACTCGTGCTCCTATGAATGCGAACCCGAACGCGGTGAGGCACAGCGCCGCCCCGCTCCAGTGCCGATGGGCGTAAAACAGGGTGACAAATGTGGCCAGCACGCTGTAGCTCACTCCGCCCAACGCCAGCCCCATGCCGTGCGGCGCCACGCGGCTAAGCACGTGGGCAAAAGGCAGATGCTCGCCCGCCACAACCGGCACAGGATCCTTGCGCCACGCCATGGCAAAGCTCACCGCACCAATCAGAATGGTGAGCAGCCCGATTGACGCCAGCCCCCATTGCGCGTCCAGCACTACCCCCAGGGGCGCGGCCAGCGCCATGCCGCCATAGCTGCTGATCCCGTTCATCCCGATCACCTTGGCGGTGTGCTCCTGTCCCGCACGGGTGATGCCCCACAACGTTGCTCCCGTCGAACCCAGGCTCTCGCCCACGCCGAGCACCAGGCGGCTGACAATCAGAACCGCAAAGCTCAACCAATGAATGCGGTGAACGACTGCAGCGCCGACGAGAAATGCACCACTGGCAGTGCAACATGCCATCCCCCAAAGCACCGATACCTTGGCGCCCATGTGGTCCGAAATCCGCCCTGCCCATGGCCGGCTCGCCAGTGTGGCAATGTACTGAATGCTGATGGCCAGCCCGGCCAGAACTGCGCTGTAGCCCATCCGCAGGTGCACATAGGGCGGCAGCACGGCCAGAGGTAAGCCTATGGAAACATAGCAGATAAACGTGAAGTAGACATAGCCGGCTATCTCTCGCGTGCGCCCGCGGTGAGCAGGCCGCGCCGGCATGGGCATGCTGGCTGTAGCGGAGGAGGGCATGTCTGAGTGGG
>JBEKPO010000196.1:0-3854 GCA_049520675.1 Occallatibacter sp.
AAAGGCGGAGAGCTCCGGATCTGCCGCTTGACCGGCCTGGTCCGGCAAGTGTTCGAACTCACCAGGCTCGACCGGGTTTTCCCTTTGCACGACTCAGTTGAATCGGCGCTTATGGAGGGCTAAGCGAAGGGCTTGCCTGAGACACCTCAATCGTTGATGCTGGTCGCGAGAGCCGAATCGCTCGGCCCGGCCACCGCGTTCGTCAGCAAGGGGGCGCGGGAAGCGAACCTGCCGGAATCGCGCGTGCACGAGTTGGAGCTTCTGATTGAAGAGATCCTGATGAACGTATCACGCTATTCCTATCCGGAGGGCGCTCCAGGCGTGGTAACCATTACGTACTCGGTCCCCGCACCAGGTGAGTTCGCGGTCGAAGTCGGCGATCAGGGTGTTGCATTCGATCCGCTGGCGGCCAGTCCGCCAGACCTGACTCTCGATTTAATGCAGCGGCCGATCGGAGGCTTGGGCATCTTATTGCTGAAGTCGTTCGCCAAGTTGGTGACTTATCGCCGCGAACAAGGCTGGAATCGCTTGATATTCACGATCTCGGCGAGTTCGTGATGTACGCCTCGATGCACAGTGTCGAAGTACTTCGGCTGGCATTAGCTTTGGCGCCGGTGCTCCTGTTTCTTGCCGTTCTACGCGGGCTGGACAGCTATAAGCTGGTTTCATCGCGCACGGTCTTCGCAGCGCTCGCGGCCGGCGCCCTGGCGGCGGGGCTCTGCTTCATCATCAATACCTTCATATTTCGGCAGTTCCCTGGGTATCAGGATCAGTACGCCCGCTTTGGCGCTCCAGTAGTGGAGGAATCAGCCAAGGCCGTTTACTGGATGCTTCTCATTGCCACGGCGAGAGTGGCGTTCATGGCCGATTCGGCCATCTGCGGGTTCGCCGTTGGTACGGGGTTCGCATTGATCGAAAACCTTTCCTACCTTCACCTGCTGAAGGGAGATGAAATCGGTATCTGGATCCTGCGCGGCTTTGGCACCGCCGTGATGCACGGAGGCGTGGCCGCGCTCGGCGCGATTATTTCCGCCTATTTGCTCGAGAGCCGGCAGTGGCGCGGCGTGCGCCTTTTTGCTCCCGGCCTGCTGACGGCAGTTGTGCTTCACTCTTTGTTCAATCAGAATTTGCAATTTCCCGTAGCCTCGATGCTGGCAGCGGTCGTGGGCCTTCCGTTGATCCTCGGCGCCGTGTTCTACTTCAGCGAACGCTCCCTGCGGCGATGGCTGGGGGGAAAGATGGACCGCGACATCAACGTTATCAATATGATTGGCTCTCAGGAGTTCCAGCAGACGCGGGTTGGCGCTTACCTGATGTCTCTGCAGGAAGCCTTCCCGCCGGAGCTGCGCGGCGACATGCTGTCGCTTCTCTACTTGACGACCGAACTCAGCGTGCGCGCCAAGAGCGATCTCATGCTTCTGGAAGTCGGCCTGGAAGTTGCACCCGACCCTGAGCTGAAGAGCCTGTTCGCGGAGTTGCAGTATCTTGAGAAAAGTATCGGACCTATTGGAATGCTGGCGGTCCGTCCACTGCTCTCGCAGACTCCGCGCGATTTATGGGAGATGCATCGCCTGGGCCAGGGGCTGCGCTGAGGTTGAGCAGCTTGCTGCCGGAAAACCGGCGTAACATCCCATCGTTCGCTGTATCATGATGAACCGAGGATCAGGAAAGATGAATCCCGAAGGCGAGATCACCGGCCTGCTTACCGCCTGGGGCAAAGGCGACCAGAATGCGCTCAACGAACTCATGCCGCTCGTCTATAACGAACTGCATCGCATGGCGCGGCGTGCCTGGAGCGGGCAAAATCAAGGCCACACTCTGCAGCCTACGGCGCTGATCAATGAGGCGTATCTCAAACTGGCCGGCTCCGCGAATGCTTCGTTTCAAGACCGCCGCCATTTCTTCGCTGTCGCCTGCACCGCCATGCGGCAGATCCTGGTGAATCATGCCAAGAGCCGTCAAACCGGAAAACGCGGCAACGGGCAATTCGTCTTGTCGCTCGACGAGGTGCAGCCCGCAGTGAACCAGGAGGCTGCCGAGGTTGTAGCTCTCCATGAAGCGCTCGAACGTCTGCAGGCCATTGACGAGCGCAAAAGCAGGGTTGTCGAAATGCGTTACTTCGGCGGCTTGAGTATCGAGGAAACGGCCGAAGCCCTGGGCGTATCCGTGATTACTGTAAATCGCGACTGGCGGCTGGCGCGTACATGGCTGATCCGCGAGATGGGCGGCGGAGGGTCATGAGCCCACAAGCCGATTGGGAAGAAATCGAACGCCTGTTTCACGCCGCGATCGATCTACCGGTCGATGAGCGCCAGGCTCTGCTCGCGTCCGCCAGCGCCCCGGTCAGGGCAGAGGTCGAATCGCTCCTCAAAGCCGACGGCGAAACGTTCTTCGCCGCGCCTCCCGCTCATCTCGCTGCCGACCTGGTGGAGCATCAACCCGGCGCCCTTACGGCGGGCCAGCGCATCGGCAAGTACGAGATTGAATCCCTGATTACGATCGGCGGAATGGGCGAAGTCTATCGCGCGCACGACCCCTCAGGAATCCCGGTCGCGTTGAAGATCCTGCGCCGCCATCTGGTCGCGAGCCCGCATGCCGTGGCCCGCTTCGAGACCGAAGCCCGCGCCGCCTCCGCGCTGCACCATCCCAACATCGTCACGGTTTTGGAATCGGGAGACTCGCCCGCGGGAATGTTCATCGCGATGGAATGGGTTGAGGGCCGCACCTTTCGCGAAACCCTCAATGCCGGCGCAGTGGATGCCGCACAGGCCCTTGATTGGGCTCGACAGGCCGCCCGCGCTCTGGCTGCCGCGCACGCCGCAGAAATCCTGCATCGCGATATCAAACCGGAAAACATCATCATCCGCCCGGACGGAGTGTTGAAGGTCCTGGACTTCGGTCTCGCCCGTCTTGCCGGACCTGTGCGTCTGGAGATGAATTCCCGAGGCGCGTCCGGAACCATTTCCGGCACGCTCTCGGGCACGTTGCTCTATATGTCTCCTGAAATATTTCGTGGCGAGGTGGCCAGCAGCGCTGCGGACGTTTTTTCCCTCGGCGCATTGTTGTACGAGATGTGGACGGGGCAGCATCCTTTCGCGGGCGAAACGCCGCTGGACGTGTTCGAAGCCATTGAATGCCGCCCGGTCGCGGCGCCTTCCACGCTGCGCGCCGGTATACCTCCGGAAATCGATGCGCTGCTTTTGCGCATGCTCGATCGCGATCCGGCACTTCGGCCTGCAGCGGATGAAGTCTGCGGCGTACTCAATAGATTTTCAGCGAAAACATGAATTCATGATCGTCGTTCCCGTTGTCGTCGCGCGATGCCGCGAACCCGGCCGAGAACGTTGACTTCACCTGCGAGAACAACACCAGCCGGAAGTCGAATTGACCGCCGCCGTCCACGTAACCGCTGCGCTGGCCGCTGCCCAGATTCGTCCCCAGAGCCCCCGTGAACAGGGCCAGCCTTACCCAATTGCAGTAAAGCATCGTAGAACCCAGATCGCGGAAGTGGTGCGGCGTGAGATCCCATTCACCCAGGGATTTCGCAAAGCTGTTGCCGCCGATCTGATCGATCTGCACGCCGGGAAAACTATAGTATTCGCGATAGCGGCTGGGGTCGCCCTTGTCAACCCAGTTGTTGCCGAAGGCGCCGAAATAAAAGTTGGCGAACGGATCGGTCGCGCCGCCGAACGCCTTGCCTGCCGACGAGCGGATCCAAAGCGACGAATTTCTGAGTGGGAGAAGATATCCGCGGCTGTATTCTCCCCACACGTGAGGAAATATCTTGGGGAACGTGTCGTCCACCTCACCGCTCATCTTCCACTGCACGCCGCTTTCGTCCTCGATCGCGCCCA
>JBEKPO010000197.1:0-3778 GCA_049520675.1 Occallatibacter sp.
CGCAGAGTCGGCGTGATGCGCTGCGCTTCAGGCGACTTCAGGAACTCCTGGAAGTCGCGGTCTTTCGAGAAGACATAGGCAAGCGCCTGCTCGACAACATCGTCGGCGGAAGCATGAATGAATGCGGCGTACTGATCGACCTGCATCGCGGTCGTATCAGTCAATCGAATCGATGCGCTGATGTGACGGGTTTGTATGACTTCAAGCAGTGGCATATCTGCCTCCTTTGGGCTGTTGATTCAGGCCGTCTTTCGACGGGCAATCATGAGTTGTGCGGTGGCCGCAATCTCCCGCGCACGAGCGGAGCAAAGTGCGGCGGGAATCTCAAAGCGGCGGCGGACTTCAAGCATGGTGATGATGTCGTCGATGGGAATGCCATCGGCCAGCCAAAGGCGGGCCGAGGCGACATCGACGGTACGTTGTGCGTAGTAGAGAGGGTCGGATTTATCAGCGCGGCGCAAGGCAAGCTCACGGGTCAGCTTCGCGGCGTCCATATCGCGGGCAAGCCGCGCGCAAACCCAGGCCCAGTCGTCTTCGGAATGGGAGTGCTTCGACGGAGTTGAATGGGCGGGCTTCTTCTGTGCGTTTCCGCAGAGCGGGAGCACGGAAGAGACCTCGATATTCTCAAGGCGAAAGTCCGCTGGACCGTAGATCGCATCGGCGGGATATTCAACCGTGACAGGATGAGCGGGAGAATATTTCCTGTTGAGGAAACCGGGGACGCGCAATACCCGGTTTCGGTCGGTGCAAGCGGGATCGCCGCCGTAGGTTTGGGCGATCAGCTTGAGTGTCTGTTCCTGCCGCTCGAAGTCGAAGCCAGCGACTCGCCAGAGAGCCTGATATTTGCCCGGAGAAGTTGAGATGATCGCGGTCGGTGCTGGAACCAGATCGGACGCCCGCAGCGTAGCGAGCCGGGCGTCGCCGTCGTCATCAATATCTATGTATAGATGGCGAACGGAAGCGACACATTCCTTGGTGCGCTTGCGGCTGCCTGCGTGGAGCGGGTTGGCAGAGACATAGATGTTTGCGCCGTTGTCATTTTCGAAGTTGAGCCATGCCATATAGCGCGGCACGAGAACCTGTTTAATCGTCACCACGCGCTGCTGTGGCCGGGGCGCACCTTCCCGGCGCAGCAGCAGCGCAATCGTTTCGCACGATGCGAAAGAGCGAGTGAGGAAGTTGGCGGCAATCCTGTTCATAAGCGGACCTCTCAAGAACGCGATTCCACAGGTGTTTCCAGTAGGAAAGCCCGGACGATGCCGGGCTTTCACCGTGAAGGGATGCGGCCTACTCGACCGCTTCGTCGAAGGGCAACTGCTCGTCGGCTTCCTGATCTTCAGGGGCGGCCTTCTCCGCACGGTCGAGCTTGAGGATGGAGTTGACGCGAATCGAGTCGGTGCGGACCGGCTTCTTCGCCTTCTTGGGCGTGTACTCGGAGTGGCGAATCTCGCCCTCGATCTGGATGTGCGCGCCTCTCTTGAGCGTGGCCGCAAACTCGCCGAGCTTGCCGAAGACGATCGAACGATGCCACTCGGTATGCGAGATATATTCGCCGGACTCTTTGTCCTTGTAAGAGGTCTTGGTTGCGAGTGAAAGGGTGGTGAACTTCTGGTTGTTCTTGCCGGTGCGGACTTCAGCGTCGCCGCCAAGGAAGCCGATGAGGATAGCTTTGTTCTGATACATGATCGTGTCTCCGTTTTTGAATTCCCGATCTGCTCGGGTCACACCTTGCGAAGCTGTGCGAGTGGGCGCGACTCCCAAGTGCCAAGCCGTGCATTCTGGAGCAGGGGCCCAGACTTGCTCTGGGAGAGGAGTCCGGAAAGCAGAACGGCGCAGTGCCGCCGGGCGTCGCAAAGGCCCCGAAGCAGTGACCGAGCTAGTGAGGAATGGAACTGGGAGACACACTTCAAGAACAATGCAATCTCCGCTTCCTGGCGATGCCATTCCCCGGCAAACCAGATCAACCTTCTCGCCGTCAGACCTCGGGACAAAGAGTCGCATCTCGCACACGGCTTCGCGTGTCTTCCACTCGGCATGGTCACCCTCAAGGGCGCACAACAAAGGCGTGATTCTGTTTGCTTCACCGTGCCCAAGAAGGCTTTGCATCGCCGCTCCTCCGATTCGCGTTTCCATCCGTGCAATCCGCGCTTGAATTCATGCCGCCGCCGTGGAGGAAGCCCGGTAGATTTCCTCCGTCTCGAAGCACTGGTCTGCGTGGCTATATCCACTCACGGTGATAAGCTCGCGCACTCTGCGCCGGCCTGTGGAATCGCGCTCGCAGTAGAGAACAAAATCTACGGCCTTTCCGGTCTGTGACCGGATGAATTGCTGGTCGAGATTGGTCCGGGCGCTGAGCGCCATATCCGCCAACCGGTCGAGTGCATCAAGAGCGGAATCCGCGTGCAATGTTGAAAGCGTTCCGCCGTGTCCAGTGTTCATGGCCTGCAACAGGTCGTAGCCGCATTCATCGCGGATTTCGCCCATGATGATGCGGTCTGGGCGATGCCGGAGAGCAGCAGCTACAAGCTGACTTGGAGTGATGGCAACCTGACCGGGGATGGCCGCAACAGTCTCCCACCGAACGGCATTGGGATGCGCGACCTTCAACTCCGCTGGTTGCTCGATCACGATCAACCGCTCACGGAGCGGAACATGGTCGAGCAGAGCCTTCATCAGCGTGGTTTTTCCCGAGCCGGTTCCACCGGCGATGATGCCGTTCTTTCGAGTCTCGATAAGCTGCACAACCGCATTCCGAACATTGCTGGGCAAGCTGCCTGCCTTGACCAGTTCATCGGAAGTAAACCAGCGGTTGAATTTGCGCACTGTGAACGTCGGTCCATTGATCGAAGAAGGCGAGCCGACAACGGCCACGCGCGAGCCATCGGGCAAGCGCGTGTTGAGGATCGGATTCTGTGTCGTCAAGTCCTGCCCAAGGATGCGCGCAACGCGCTCGATGGCAGCCTGCAAGCGTTCATTCGTGAATGGCTGTGTGAGTCCGATCTGCTCAATGACACCATTGCGGTCTGCAAAGACTCCGCTCGTCCCATTGATCATCAGATCGGAGATCGATGGATCGAGCAAAAGCTCGCGCAACTCCTCGGGAAAGAACGGCAGAATCAGGTCAAAGCTCATCGAGCTGCTCCCGCTGCGGCGTCTGCATTGTGCGAATAGACAGAGACGCGGTTTTCGTGGAACTCGGTGATGGTCAATCCCAGCGGATTGATGAACTCGTACTGCGGGTAGACGCGAGCCTGATCGCTGACCTGTTTCGGGTTCAGGTAGTAGGTGATGCTGAGCAGCCAATGCTCCGTGCGCGGCTCATGCGAATTCTCTGCCGAGTAAAATCGGTCAACCGCCATCAGCGCCGTTCCACGGGCGATGCGCGCGCCCTGAAGCATCTCCTCCGACATCGTTGTAATGGTCACGTTCTGGACCTGCACGTCGCTTGCTTCGATCTGCCCTGCTGTAACCTGAGAGACGAGGTGATTGGCGTTGTCTTCACCCATCAGGCGCGACGCCAATGCCTGCGAAAGAAAGTAGTAGTTGAGTGGGTATTTCTTGGCGATTACGTCCCGATTGACCGTGTAGCGGTAGTTTGCCCAATCGGTCAGATAGGTGCGGACTTCGCCTTCGCGCGGCGAGTAGTTGAGGTCGCTGTATTGAATCGCCTGAGCGCGGCCCATCTCGTCGATGCGAATGTAACGATTCGCAACCGGGCGGCGCGCCAGCATCAGGTTCATGCCGAGCGAAGCGAGCAGCATGACCGTGCCACAGGTGA
>JBEKPO010000198.1:0-3741 GCA_049520675.1 Occallatibacter sp.
GCCGGAAGTGATTCTGCGGACTCCCTGACACCACAGACCGCGTGGCGCACGGTGGGCAAGGCGAATTCTTACGTCTATCAACCGGGAGACGCTCTGCTCTTACGCCGCGGTGCGCGCTGCGACGGCATGTTATGGCCGAAAGGATCAGGGACCGAGCAGGCGCCCATTCGCGTCGGCGCATACGGGCAGGGTGCTTTGCCCATCATCGTGGGCGGATCGGAATCCGCCGGCCTCAGGCTCAGCGATCAGCAGTATTGGGAAATCGAGAATCTCGAAGTGGTTGGCGGTTCTCCCTACGGCATCCACATTGGCGGCAGTGCACCGGTCATGCGTCACTTCAGGATCACCAACGTCGTGGTGCACGACGTGCCCGGCACCCCGCTCACCAAGGACTCCGGGCTGGTGGTGATCGCTCCGGATGAACACGCGAAAAGCCGCATCGACGATGTCGTCGTGGATGGCGTCACCGCCTATCGTACCTCGGAATGGGCAGGCATCCTTGTCAACGGCGCGGGCTTTGACTCAGGCGGCGCGGACGATCACGGCGAACATATCGAGGTCCGGAATTCCGTGGTCCATGATGTGGCGGGCGATGGCATTCTGCTCGCCCGTGTCTCTCACGGCGTGCTCGAACACAACGTGGCGTGGAACACAGGAATGCAGGAGACACAAACTATTGGAACGCCCAATGCTATCTGGGAGTGGAAGTGCCGGGACTGCCGCGTGGAATACAACGAAGGCTACTTCAGCGACTCTCCAGGCGTGGATGGCGGCGTGTTCGACATTGACTACGGCGATGAGAACAACCTGCTCGAGCACAATTTTGGCCATGACTCGCAGGGTTATTGTGTTTCGGTTTTTGGCGCCGAGGGAGCGAGCGGAAATTCAATTCACAGCGAGATTCGCAACAATACTTGCATTCACAACGGGCGCAGTCCCCGCCTTTCAAAAAGGCAGGGGGCTATCTTTCTTTATACGTGGAACGGAGGCAAGCTCGACGGGGTCGAGATAGTAGACAACGTAGTTATCTGGGATCCGCCGGTCCGTGTTCCGGCTTTTCAATCGACCGCGGAGTTCACGGGGAATCGGCCCAATCGATTTGCGGATAACACCATCGTTGCCATAACTCGATCGTTCGTCTCGTCAGAATCGAACATTCAGTTCTCAGGCAATCATTATTGTGCACAGAAGAGAATTGTTCCGGAACTGCCGCCTCTGGAGCAGTCGAACCTGGATTCCGCTGCGTCGCCTGGGGCCGAACCGCCTTCTTCGGTGGAGTCAGATCCGATCGCCAACAGGCCGGATGAGTTATGCGGCTGCCTGGAGGAACTGCTCCGGAAAACGGCGGGAGCTGATCTAAGCCCACCAGTCTCAGGGCTGGCGACAGAGCGGCCCGCATCAAAGACCGCGCCGGGAGGCGTGCACTTATCTACCGGCCGCTGGGTGCTCGGTGCTGTGCTCGCGCCTCCAGGAGATCCTGGAGCAGACACATCCCGCGGTCAGTTGGTGCTGATCGAAAGCATGATGCACCAGTTTGCGAGCCTGGGCCTGGGAAGCATCGTAGTGCCTGCGCGCCCGATAACCCAGGACGAACTAGACCAGTGGCGTACGAATTGGAACTTCGACCCGGCAGTCGAGATCGACGCGACGAATGCATCGGGCTTGCGCAAAGCTTATAACTCAAGTCAAGCAGCGCTGTTACTTATTTCTCCGTCCGGCCAGGTCGCAGTAAGTTGGGAATATCCAGTTTCCCCGGCGGACGTGTGGCTCCAGATTCAAAGCCACCTTGGTACGCCGGCGGGAACGCAACAGATGCCCGCCTGTCAGAAGCCAGGCATCCAATAGCGCGACGGGATGAGAGGTTACAAGCGATGCGACGCATGTTAGACAACTTCATTTTCAAGACGAGTCTGGAGGCTCGATGATACGGGAGCGCTGTTGCATTGCAGCGGTGGTTTTTCTGGCCATGAGCGTACCTCGAATTTATGGCCAGGAAATTGCCCTGCATGAAGGCGACCGAGTGGTCTACTACGGCGACAGCATTACAGCCCAAAGGCTGTATACCCGCTTTATCGAGGACTTCGCGCTCACCCGCTATCCGCAGATGCATGTTACTTTCTGGAATGCTGGAATCCCCGGTGACACGGTGTATGGAGGTTATACCGGTGATATGCCTGCGCGGCTAAAACGCGACGTGCTGCCGCATCAGCCAACGGTGATCACAATCATGCTGGGCATGAACGATGGCTATTATATGGCGTTCAACCAGAAATATCTTGACGTTTACAAGGAAGGTTATCGCAAACTCCTGGATGCTCTTCAAAGTGGAGTGCCGACGGCGAGAGTTACTCTCATTTCTCCCACTCCGTACGATGAAGTTACGCATGGTACCGAGTTTGCTGGTTACAACGAGGTTATAAGTCGTCATTCCGCCTTCGTGAAGGAGTTAGCGGCCACTGTACATCTTGGATTCAGCGATTTCAACATGGTTGAGACCGACCTGCTGAACGGAGGGAAGCAAAAGGATAGCTCTTTAGCAGCGTTGCTGATCCCGGATCGCATTCATCCCGCGGAAGCATCTCATTGGGTTATGGCCGCCGCGCTCGCGCATTCATGGGGACTGTCGCCGATTGTGAGTAGCGTGCAACTCGATGCGTCGCTCAAACAAGCGGACGCAGCCGAGAATACACAGGTCTCCGATCTCACTGTCGAAGATGGAACATTGCATTGGACGCAGACCGACAATGCGTTGCCCCTTCCGTTGCAGTTGGACGACGGCATGATTCAGTTTGTTCTGAGCATCTCCAGCCTGGAAGCGATGGACCAACAGTTACTCCGCGTGAACGGCTTGCCTGCGGCCCGATATACGTTGGAGATCGATGGGAAGAAGATCGCTTCCTTCGCGCGGGAGCAGCTTGCCACGGGTGTGAATCTCGCCCTCTACTCCACACCGATGGAGAACCAGGCCAAGGGAGTAGATGGAATCGAGATCAAGCGGACGAGATTGGACGAGGTGCGCTTCCTGTTGGCGATTGAGGATCCGAAGACCGGCAACGATGCCGAAACTCTGAGGGCATTGGAAGCAAAGGACACGGCACTCGCCGAGGAACAGCGCAGGCTGGCGCAGCCAAAGCCGCATCGCTTTGAACTCTCTCCCGAGTAGAATTCAACTAATCGATGGGACCGCATGAAGTGGACTTCCAATTCGATCGACTCCGAGCGGCGAAAGCTTCTCGGTGGAATTGCAGGCACAATCGTAGCAGTAGCTGCGCCGCACGCTGCTCTCGAACTCTCGGGGCAACTCTCCGGACAAGCCCACCCTGCCGGCGAGTCTGCGCCTGGGCGCGATCAGGTCGCCTCGATTCTAAAGCCGCTCTTCAGCAGCAACGATCCTGCGATAGGTCAACTCCTCACCGACGCATACGCGGATTGCGTTCTCGGAAAAATCCGTGCGCCGGATCCCCCGCTCGCGCACAGTTGGATCGTTCCCGGCGGCGGCTATTATGCTCAATGGCTTTGGGACACGATGTTCGTGGTGGACCTGCTCTCCGTCTTGCCCGGACAGCAGGAAACGATTCGCGGAGTGTTTCAGAATTATTGGGACTTCCAGCAGCGTTGGAACAAAGTCAAGCCGTCTTTCATGCATGGAATGGTTGCGAATTTTATGGCGCCCTTCGACGCGCCCGAAATCCGCTCGGGCAAAGATTGGGAAACATTTCCCGCGTATTCCCAGGCCCCGTT
>JBEKPO010000199.1:0-3738 GCA_049520675.1 Occallatibacter sp.
ACGATGCGGTCGCGCTGCTGAAGCGGGGAAGGGCAGACGAACGAAGCGATTTCGGTGATGGCTTCAGGCATGAGTTGTGGCATGGCGTCTGTATTGGTAGTAAGCGGCGCAAGCGCCCTCGGTGGAAACCATGGGAGCGCCCAGCGGCGTCATCGGAGTGCAGCGTTTCCCGAACGCCGGACAATCCACGGGCTTTTTCAACCCTTGGAGGACTAGCGCGCTGATGCATTCGGCGGGTTCCTCGGCGTGCGAATCCCCCACGTCGAAAACGTGCTCCGCGTCGAAGTCCGCATATGCAGCGCGCAGCCGATATCCGCTGTCGGCGATCGGCCCAATGCCGCGCCACTGGCGGCCGGAAACCTCGAACACTTCGCGCAGGATGCTTTGCGCGGGCAGGTTGCCTTCCTGATTCACCGATCGCGCGTATTGATTTTCCACCTCGGCGCGCCCTTCTTCGAGCTGCGATACGAGCATCGAAATCGATTCCAGAAGATCCAGCGGCTCAAACCCGCCAACCACCATCGGCACCTGGAATTCCGAGGCCAGCTCTTCATACTCGCGATAGCCCATCACAGTACAAACGTGGCCCGGTGCGATGAAACCCTGCACACGATTGGAGGGCGAGCTCAAAATCAATCGCATGGCAGGTGGCACCAAAACATGTGAGACCAGCATGGAAAAGTTCGTCAGGCCCTCGCGCTTGGCTTGCCAGACCGCCATGCCGTTGGCCGGCGCCGTGGTCTCAAAACCGACCGCGAAGAAAACCACTTGGCGATCCGGATTCGCCCGCGCGAGCTTCACCGCGTCCAAGGGTGAATAGACCACGCGAACGTCAGCGCCGTTGGCTTTAGCTTGGAATAGATCCGACTCGGAACCCGGGACGCGCAGCATGTCGCCGTAGGAAGTGAAGATCACGCTCGGAAGCGACGCAATGCGGATAGCGCGATCGACCATCTCGAGCGGAGTGACGCACACCGGGCACCCCGGCCCATGCACCATTTCGATTTCGCCGGGCAGCAGTTCGTCAATGCCGTATCGCATCAACGTGTGCGTCTGGCCGCCGCACACTTCCATGAGCACCCAGGGCCGCGTCACTTTGCGGGCGATTTCGCCGGCAACTGCAAGCGCGATCTTAGGGTCGCGATACTCGTCTACGTACTTCACGGGGCCGCCAACCCTTCTTCAGCCAATGCCCCAATCTGGGACAAATATCGATAAGTGCGGTGCGCTTCTTCTTCATCGATCCGCGTAAGGGCGAAGCCCACATGGACTAGCAAGTACTCGCCAGGCTGGACATCGGGAGTGAAGGCCAGATTGACCGTCTTTTTGATGCCGCAGAAGTCCACCTTGCCAACGCGGAACGCAGGATCTTCGCCCTCAACGCTTAACAGCTTTCCCGGAACTGCCAAGCACATTCCTGATTCTCCTGACTCGGCGCCTCTTTGGCAGCCGATGTTATGAGCAGGTTCCCACCCAGACCGAACGCGGCCCGCATAGGCGTTGATTCTGAGGGCCTTAGCGATACACTCGTCACCCACTGAAGGTCCATCTGGTTGATTAGTGCGCAGAATTACGCTTCAGTGCGTGAACTTGCGCACTAGATTTCTGCGGCGCTACCCAGCCTAGCGGAGCATGGTCTTCACGGATTCGAGCAGCACTTTGGGATCGTGTTGTCCTTTGTATATGGGTGAGACGGCCTTCTCAATCCCGAGCAGCGAAAAGACCGCGGTTTGAGCCGATCGGACCGAGTATTCTACGGTAAAAACCACTTCGTCGGGGATCTCGCAGAATTGTCCGATGAACGCCAGATTGCTTGTCCCCACCGGCCGAACCAATGGCCGGTCGCCCTTCACTCGTGGCATGAACTGGCTGGTGATGTACGGCATCATGCAGGGGATGCAGTTCGAGCTTTCGAGGATCTCCGCAACCTGGGCCTCGAAACCCAGGTGGTGGCACAACTCGATCATGATCTCCTCACCAGTGCACTCGGACATTTTCTTCTGAACATAATTTCCCGTTGCATCCGGGAAGAGTCCATATCCCCAAAAGACATCGATGTTCGCCGGTTGACCGATAAAGTGAGGTTGGTGGGCCAGAACTACCGACATCAGCCAATTGGAGTCGATGAAGGTGACCAAGCCCCCGGTGCCCGCTGGATTGCCAGTGAACTTTTCCATCAGATCGAAGAACGCCGGATCGCGAAGGGATGTGGTGAAGGACAGCCATTTTGACTCGTCGACATTGCCGTCAAAAGCCGCGGGTCTGCCGAAATCGGAATGCTTGGCGGCGAGGGTATGCCACAGGGCCCAGGATCCGCCCACGTGCTTGGACCTCGTACCCGGCGGCGCCGTCATCGAACCAAGACTCGAGCCGGCAACCATCGAACCGATCGTAACGAATACGAAATCCAGCGGCTGGATGGCGATTTCACTCGCCTTCCCATCGCGCATGCAGTGAATTCGTTCGACGCACATTCCCTGGGGGCGATGAACGAGGTCCAGATCGGTAACCTGGGTGTGCAAGTCAAAGTTAACGCCATGTTCCTTAAGCCATTTCGCGACGGGCCGCACGATGCAATCGTATTGATTGTACGGAGTGCGCTTCACGCCCGCCAGCGTATTGATCCTTGGAAATTCTTGAATGAACCGATGCACGTACCGCTTGAGTTCCACCAGGCTATGCCAGGGCTGGAAAGCAAACGTTGTACACCACAGGTACCAAAAGTTGGTTTTGAAGAACGACTGCTCGAAGTAATCCTCGATCCTTTTGGGCCGGAGCGAGTCTTCGGAGACTGCCATCAGCTCAATCAGGTCCAATCGGTCGCGGTTGCTGAATCCCATGGTCGAGACGTCGATTTTCTCGCCAGACGCGACCAATCTTGAATGAGAGCAGCTCTTGATTGCTTCGTTGAACTGCCGAATCTCGTCGCGCACCGTCCGCTCGGGATCCGTCAGCGACGGAATGAACGACAGAAGATCGAAGGTGCAGGTATACGCTTCATCGGTGAACATTCGTCCGCCGCGCATAACGTAGCCCGTTTGCGGCGAGCCTTGGGCATCCAGACTACCTCCGAGTTCGCCAGTCTCTTCGAGAATGTGGACGTGCTCCCCCGGGGATTCCGCCTTCTCGAATTAGATAGGCGGCGCTAGCGAGTGACGCAATACCGCCACCGACGAGATAAGCCCTTCTGTCGCTCCGGGCCATGAGGTGGTTCTTTCCATTGACTTGTGCCATAGAACTTCTATCCGCAATACGGGTGCCAAAAGCATCTACCTGTGGGAGTTGCGCCTTAGGACTCAGACCCGCGCACAATCCCTCATATTGGAGCGCCAGCTCGCGATGCTTACTCGCGGATCAAGCTAGGGCGCAATGACTTGACGGCCTAAGTAGTTGGTACGTCAGGTGCCCCATCTTCGGTGGAGGGCATATGGGACAAAAGACGATGCAAGCAGCCGTTGTCCGGCATTTTCAACAGCCTTTACGCATTGAGGAGATGGCGGTGCCTGTGCCGGAACGGCATCAAATTTTGATTCAGATGGAGGCCTGTGGAGTTTGCCATACGGACCTACACGCTGCGGACGGTGATTGGCCGGTGAAGCCTAGACTCCCATTTGTGCCCGGGCACGAGGGTGTAGGCAAAGTGGTGGCGGTCGGCGAGGAAGTGGAGTCCTTTAAGAGAGGCGACCGCGCGGGCATCGCTTGGCTCTTTAGCGCCTGCGGCGAATGCGAATGGTGCAT
>JBEKPO010000200.1:0-3629 GCA_049520675.1 Occallatibacter sp.
GCTCCCAGAAACAGCAATCCGGTAACGATGGCCGTCACGCCCGAACGGCCGCCCGCGGCCACGCCTGCCGTCGACTCCACATAGCTGGTCACAGTCGAAGTTCCGGTGAGCGAGCCGAATACCGTCGCCGTCGCATCGGCAAACAGAATCCTGTTGAGGCGGGGAATGGTGTGATCGGGAGCGATGAGACCGGCGCGCTTGGTGACAGCCACCAGAGTGCCCAGGTTGTCGAAGAGGTCCACAAAGAAGAATACGAAGATGATCTCCAGCAGGCCCTTGTTGACGGCGCCCATGATATTCAGCTTGAATGCTGTCCCGGCAAGCGAATTGAAGCCGCCAGTCGATGGCGTCCAGTGCACCATGCCAAGCGCCCAAGCGACGCCGGTAACGCTGAGTACGCCGATCAGAATCGAGCCTTTGACCTTGCGGATCTCAAGCGCGACCATAATTACAAGGCCGGCGAGCGAGAGATACGCCGTCGGGTTGCGGATATTGCCGAGGCCGACCAGCGTGTTGGGGTCGCGAATCACCAGGTCCGCATGCTGGAATCCGATGAAGGCGATAAAAAGGCCGATGCCGCCGGCCACCGCGGCGTAAAGCTGATGAGGGATGGCGCGCAGAATCATCTGGCGGATGCCGGCAGCGGTGAGCGCAAGAAAAATTACCCCGGAAAGAAACACTGCACCCAGTGCAGTTTGCCAGGGTACGTGCATCTTGATGCAAACCGTGTAGGTGAAATAGGCGTTGAGTCCCATACCCGGCGCCAGGGCGATGGGATAGCGCGCAATCACGCCCATCAAAATGGAGCCGAAGGCCGCCGAAAGGCAGGTGGCGGCGGTAACAGCGGGCAATGGCACACCGGCGTCAGCCAGAATCGCCGGGTTCACCAGCACGATATAGGCCATCGTCAGGAAGGTGGTGACGCCGGCTAGAGCCTCGGTTCGCCAGTTGGTGCCGAGACGCTCAAATTCAAAATATTTTTCGAGCTGCTTCAGCATAGGCGGGTTCTAGACCGGATTAGGAATTCACGTGGCGTAACCAATGCCGTGCAAGGTGCCGTTTTCTTGAGGAAAACGGCACTTGAGAGCATCAACTCCTCCTACTCCAATTCCTCATCCGGTGTTGTTAGAAAAACACACATCCCCTGAGAAACAAAGAGAGGATTTCGCAGCTGTCCCATTTGTTGTCGCAAATCACCCTTGTCGGAGGCGGGGTCGAAGCCGGGCTGGAGCAATTTACCGCCGGTTCGTACAATGAGGGAAGCGATCTGAGAGGAACCAACATGCCGGCTTATGAGTACGAATGCGCCGCGTGCAGCCGTCACTTCGAGCGGCGGCAAAAAATGTCGGAGCCGGCCGTTTCCGTTTGTCCCGAGTGCGGGGGAAGCGTGAAACGACTGATCAGTGGCGGCGCTGGCGCGATTTCGAAAGGAAGCGGCGCGTCGTCCCGCCCTGAAGGGATCGGCTGCAATCCCAGGGGCGCATGCTGCGGCCAGGGCGAAGGATGCTGCGGCGGCATGGCCTGCGAAAACTAGGCCAGCTACGGAAACTTCCGTTTCGATCTACTGACCTGCTGCCGGGGCCGGCGCAGCTGCTGGCGCCACGAGGGCTGTGCATGGGCCGTAATCTTTGCTGATGCTTGTCACCATGAAATCTTCGTCGCCCGCCGCGTCTTTTTGCTTCTTGTTCTTGTTCCCGTTCACCTTGACGATGTCGCCCACTTTCACGTTGGCCGTGATGCCGGTGAGCGCATAGACCCTCTGGTCGCCTTCGTTGTGCACCAGGATGCCATCCGGACCTGCGGTGACACACCCTTTAATCCGGTGGTGCGATTTGTTGACCTCGACAATCGCGATGGTGCCTACGGCGATTATTGCGCCGGCGCCTACGACGACGCCTACCACTTCACCTGTGCTCGGCCCGATCTTGAAGTTCGAGTCGGTGCAACCGCTTGGAGAAGCTGCACCGCTAAGCAGCAATGAGCTCAGCGTTACGAAAGCCGCCAGTCCTTTTTGGTGCAGCATGCGGACCTCCGTCATGGATCATTCTGAAAAGTGTGTAATCGAAGAGGGCGGGAAATGCGCAGGGAAGAGTCGCCGTAAGGCTTACATAGCCTCTGCCTAGCGTCAAGAAGAATCGGCGGGACAAAGTGCTGACGGGTCCTGAGGACCGCCAACTCATTTTGCCTGGGGAACGGGAGCTTGTATGGTAGGCCGGAGATAACCGGCCTTGGCCAACTGCTCGCCCATCGGGGCATACATTGCGGGGTTGTCCGGCTGCCAGGTGCCCAGGCCGTCCACATAGCGGTTGTACATTGAGAAAGCCGCCGCGATCAGAACGGTGTCGTGGATTTCCGCATCGGTGGCGCCCTCTTTGCGCGCCGCCGCCACATCGGCTGCCGTCACCAGCTTGCCGTCCTGTTGCACTTTGCCTGCGATGGCCAGCAAGGCCTTCATCTTGGGCGAAACCGGAGCCGAAAGAAAATCGGCTCTCACCTTCTCGACAACCGTAGCGTCCCCCAAGTGAGCAGATGCCACAGCCGCGTGGCTCAAGTAGCAAAATTGGCAATGGTTGCGCGAGGAGACGTGAGCGGCAATCAGTTCGCGCTCGCCGGGGGTGAGCGAGTTGGGCTCATGCAGCAGGATGTGGGCAAGCTCGCGCATGGGTTTGGCCGTCTCAGGCCGGAACGCAAATCCCGCGCTGATGCCGGGCAGTCCTTCGGGAAGAGCGATGTGGGGCATTGTTGTGGGCTCCGGAGAACTTGTTGGTGTGATGTTTAGCGCGCGACTGCCGCCGCGTGCGCGGCCAGGTACTCTTTGCTTACCGTCACATAGCCATCGCGGGCCACGCGCTTGCCGCGCTCGCGATAGAAGGCTGGATCGTCGGGCAACGCCGTGGCCAGGCCGTCGACGTAGCGGTTGTACATGCAGAAGGCGGCGGCGATCAGAACGGTATCGTGAATCTCGAGGTCGGTTGCACCCTCTTTGCGCGCGGCTTCGACGTCGGCAGTGGTCACGAGCTTGCCGTCCTTTTGCACCTTACCCGCGATCGTCAGCAGAGCTTTGAGCTTGGGGCTGATCTCGGCCCGTGTGAAGTCGACTTTGACCTGCTTGACCAGCGCCTCGTTTCCGCCCAGATGCGCTGCGGCAATCGCACCGTGGATGTTGTGGCAATACTCGGTACAGTTGCGGCTCGAAACGTAAGTCGCAATCAGTTCGCGTTCGCCGGCCGTGAGCGAGTGGGGGCCGTGAAGCAAAATCTCGACAATCTCGTTCATCGGCTTTGCAGTCTCTGGCCGGAAGGCCATCGCGCCGCGAATGCCGGGAAGATCGGGGGCTAGGGGAATGTGGGGCATGTTGACCTCCGGAAACAAAACGGATTTCGAACAAGACGGAATTCTAAGCCTGGTAATGCCGCGGAGGGATCAACCGTTGGGTTGAGGGGTTTAAAGCTGAACCGGACTCAGCCCAGCAGCTTGGCGGCATCCTTGGCGAAATAGGTCACGATGAAATCCGCGCCGGCGCGGCGGATGCCGAGGAGGGATTCGAGCATGGCGCGATTGCGGTCGAGCCAGCCTTTTTCGAACGCGGCTTGCAACATCGAGTACTCGCCCGAGACCTGGTAGGCGCC
>JBEKPO010000201.1:0-3274 GCA_049520675.1 Occallatibacter sp.
GATTTTGGAGGATTGATCGTGAAATCAATTGAAGAGTTCCTGTTGCAACACCCTCGTCGAGACTCACGGGGTGCAGTACGCACGTCCCCAAACGGGAAGTCACACTCAAGTCTGCCTCCGGAGGTGCGCCAGATCGCGAACCGCGGTCTCGCAGTTTTTCCAGCTCCGGAATTTGCGAGGCTCAACGGACGGGAGGATTTCCTAATCGGCGAGGCGACGAGCCAAATCGCTCGTCTCGAGGAACTTGCTCTAGAGTATCCGTTGTGCACCTGGCGCGTAGCCATTGGTCAGTCACGGATATGCGTGCTTCGAATTGACGGTCCCGACGGTCGCGCCTCGTTAGCGGGGTTAAGCGAGGACCAGCCAGACTGCCCTACCCTCATTTCAGAGCGGGGACAGACGACCTGGGCGTTCTTTTGGCGGCCCAAGGGAACCCTTCGTGACTCGGCTACGCGATTAGCACTCGGCATAGCGATTCTTGCCGACAGTGGCAGCTGCCCCATCGCCCCCTCAAACGGATGCGCGTGGATAGATCTCGGCGCCGATATTGAAGCAATGCCTTCGTGGCTTCGTGAACTTACCTTCGAGAGTCCGGAAAACCCGCCGGCAAAAGCATTGTCGGTCCCGCCGTTGTCTGGTGGTCCAGCCCCTTGCCGATCGCGTATGCAATTCGAATCCCCGCGGTGTGTGAGCCGAAAGGTCTCCCCAATCTACAACCAGGTGAGTTTTCGCGGTTACCGAGCGTGCCGCCGACGCTAATTCCTTTCCCGCATCCAGAAATGGGAGCGCCAGACTTCTGCAGTTATGGCGCTCCCAGCCAAAGAAATAGCTCTCAAAGGAAGATAATCTCATGAATCAAAAAGCATTGACATTCTATATGAGCCTCGCTGCTCGTTCCGCTCGCTCCTTCTCAGATGAGCCTGTAGCGGCCGGAAGGAAAATGCGCGCAGGGAAGATATGCAAGTCCTGCAAAGTACCCCTGCCGTTGCCGCACACACCGGTTTCGAAGCGGTGCGACTTTTGTTCTGTCCGACACCACGTCCTCATGCACTTCCGCCGGCGCTCAGGGTGGCATTGCCACTTCACAACCGAATCAAAGCAGAAGCTCTCAAAACGTTTGACATTCATGAGCGCCGCCAAAGTTCGCGAGATGGCCAAGCGGGGCAACGGACTGATCGACACCTGGGATCGCGACGGATTTGAGCTTGACCTCGAGATCGACGGGGGATGCATCTGGCTCCGGCTTTCCGACGAACAGTATTTGGCCCTCGGCGGTGTTCTCTAGGTCATCCCTGGATAGCGCCGTCTCTCAGGGGGCCGGCCCCGGTAGGATCGCAGGGCAGCGTCCAAGGAGTTGATGTCGAAAATCCGCAATAGCTTCGCGGACAGCATTCAGCAGAATCCGAATATGGTCGACAGCGACCTTGATTTTCGGGATTTCATCTGATCCTGCCGTGGTCTCCTACTCCTGCGCAGGGGGGCTCAGATTGATTTGCAGTTCTGTCACGATCGCATCGCGCTCAGCTTCGGGAATCTCCGCCAGCAGATATGTAATCAAATCTTCTTGCCGGCTCTGGCCGAAAACCATGCGGTAAATCGCGAGCGCCCGTCGCAGTCCGTTGAGACGTTCGACCTCGCGGCTGAACGGCAGGACGGGAACATGTCTCTCGATCTTGGCGTCGCCGGGGAACAGCCAGTAAGGCACGAGATCGTTTTCCTCCTGCGATCTACCCTTCCGGCCAAGTTCAAAGGCAGTCTCCCAGGCATCCGCGTCTTGATCGCGTAAGGCATTGGCGCCAAAAGCATCCGCGACGTTCTTGCGAACCGCGTGTCCCTTGTAACGATGAATGCGGCCCTCTCGCTGTTCAAGATCAACGGGATTGGATGGCAGGTTCCAGTGGGTGATGGCGTGGCAGTAATGATGAAAATCGAGACCCTCCTGCCCCACCGAGGTCGAAACCAGCACGAACGGCCAGAATGGCGAGTTGAACGCTGCGCGCACGCGCTCCTTGCGGGTCGCCGAAGACGCGCCATCCGAGACGAGCAGCGGCTCTTCGTCCGAGCGGTCATCGCCAAAGCGCATGGCGAAACGAATGCGCATTGGCTCGGGCTTGACGTTTATCTCTCGGGCATAGCGGGGTGCGGTGACTTCATCGATCCGCAGGGACGCCGCGCGGATCGTGAGCGCCGCAATGAGTTCTGCGCCTAGCTTTTCCGCGATTGTGTCGGGCGGCAGCGCGGCTACGCTGAGAGACTCCCGGAGCACATGCGTGTATTCATCCAGCACCGCCTGAAGGCCGCCCGCATGAGCATATTCCAGCACGCGCTCCCAGTACGGTTCGCCTGAAAACTCCGTCCTGACAGATTCGATGACTTCCGCATGATTGAACAGCGTGAGAAAGGCTCTCCCGGAGCGCGCTGCTACATCGCGCAGAGGCAGGCACGTCGCGGGATCTGTGCGGCTCGCGCGCGCATAGGCGCGCATCGCAGCCGTGGCCGGGGCAGCGGAGGCCGCGAGGGCCAGAACGCTTGCAAGATCGTCCGGCGGGGTGCCCAGACGCTCTTTACCGTTGCGAATGGAATCGAGCGTCTTCTTCGCGTACTCGACGTGGCTCGACCAGCCGGCATCTTCTTCGCCCATTTCTGTGCCGGCCCATGTCTGCGCCAGATCCGCGCGGTCCCACCATTCCCGCGTCGCATCGGGGAACTCCGCAAAATCGAGCAGCATCGGCGCGAGCCAGTACCAGCGATCGTCTGTACCGGTGGTCGCCTCCTGTGTGATATCCAGCTTTTCGAGCGCGCTTTTGATATGGGTGACGAACTGCGCGCGCACATCCGCCGCGGTCAGATTGGCGCTTCGCGCCAGCGCGCGCGGGTCGCAGTCGCGGCCGAATGTGAGACAGGGATAAACGAGCAAAAGCAGGGGCAGGCCCGTACGGCGGTCGTCTGAAATTCCGAAGCGCAAAAGTCCGCGCTGCTTTTTCCAATCATCTTGCGTCAATGGCCCGCGCGGGGTAGCCGCCCGCATCATGCGGCGTTCCGCTTCATATGAAAGAAGGGAAGCGACGGCGCGGGGAACCATGTGCCAGGCGGAGAAGACCAGCCGCTTTGTCACGCCGTGCAGTTCCGGCGCGGCGAACGGTCCTTCGAGGGTGTAATAGCCAAGCGCCGGCGGCATCCAGAGTAAACGCCACATGCCGCAGTCAACGGTCTCTGAAAGCAATTCGCGCAGACGCGGGTTCGCAGGCTCGATCGGCTTATAGGCGCGCGCGCA
>JBEKPO010000202.1:0-6001 GCA_049520675.1 Occallatibacter sp.
TATTTTTGACAATCTTAGGCACGGCCGGCGTGACTTGTTGCCAGGTGCGGTGGAGTTTATTGAGGGCGAACTGGCCGACAGAGCGTTGCTCGAGCAGATCTTCAAGGTTGCCCGGGACGGAGAGGAGCCGTTCAACGCCGTGCTTCATTTTGCCGCGCTTATCGAGGCCGGCGAATCGATGGAGCGCCCAGAGATCTATTTCCGCAACAACACGACTTGCACTCTTTCCCTGCTCGAAGCGATGCTCGAAGGCGGTATTCGCCGTCTGGTGTTTTCTTCCACAGCCGCCGTTTACGGGGAACCGGAATCGGTTCCGATTCATGAAGATGCGAGGCTTACGCCTACTAACCCCTACGGTCAGTCCAAGCTCCTCGTCGAGCAAATGCTGGTGTGGTTCAATCGCATATACCGTATGCGGTATGCTTCGCTCCGCTACTTCAACGTAGCGGGTGCGGCCGAAGGCCCAAACGGCATTACTCGCGGCGAGGCCCACGTGCCGGAGTCGCATCTGATCCCGTTGATCCTCGATGTAGCTCTCGGCCGGCGCGCTTCCATTCGCATCTACGGTGACGACTACCCAACAGCTGACGGCACCTGCGTCCGCGACTACATTCATGTCTCAGATCTGGCAGAAGCCCATTTGCTCGCGCTCTCCGCTCTGGACTCGCCTGCAGGCGAGAACGGACCTCTGATTTACAACCTCGGCAACGGCCAGGGATTCACAGTCAAACAAGTTATCGCGTCGGCGCGGCGAGTCACGGGCCATGCTATTCCCGCGGAAATTTGCCCCCGGCGTCCCGGCGATCCAGCGGTGCTGGTCGCGAGTTCCGAAAAAGCCATTCGCGAGCTGGGCTGGGAGCCGCGCTACAAGCAACTCGATGAGATCGTTCGAACCGCCTGGATTTGGCACCAGAAAAGATATCAAGCTCAGTAATCAGGCCCAAGAGTTAAGGATGCAGCGCATCTATTTGCTATCGACCGGCGGCACCATTGAGAAGGTCTATTCGGAGCAAAGCGGCGTGGTGGAGAATCGCGCTGCCAAGCTGGACCGCTATCTGCGCATGCTGCGGCTTCCTGATGCCGAGATCCGCGCCGAGCACCTGATGAACAAGGACAGCCTGGAGATGACGGATGCCGATCGCGCCGAGGTCAGGGATCGCGTGGCGGGGCTCCTGGCGGAGGGCGCACCCATCGTGATTTCGCACGGCACCGACACCATGGTCGAGACCGGCCGCTTTCTCGAGAAGTCCTTCCCCGATCTCAAGGCTCCCATTGTCCTTACCGGGGCCATGACGCCTCTCGGCTTCGAAGGCTCTGACGGCCTGCAAAATCTGACGGAAAGCCTGCTTGCCGCTCGCCTCGTCGCGCCCGGCGTTTACATTGTGATGCATGGCCAGGTCTTCCCCGTCAGCCGGGCGCGCAAGGACAAAGACAAAGCCACGTTTGTGCGGACATTTTGATCCGGCCCATAAACACTGGGTGCCCCGCCCTCGGCGCGTCTTTGTTTCTGCGCCTAGGGTGGGGAGCGGTTGTCCCGCAATCCTGCAACCACGCGCGCCCTCCAACCATCGAATGGATGGATAAGAAAGTGTAAGGCTGAGCTTCGAATCGTGAGGTCCCCCGATGGGTTCCGAAAGAACCAAAAGCTTCTTCCAGGCGTTCTTCGATTTCTTCATCTTGTTCAGCGGAGTCTCGACTGCCTCAAATCTCGAGCGGACGCAAGGACGACCGCTCCGTACTCGCGGCATCTTCCTCTTCCGCCCCAGATGAGCCCCTCTGATCCCTGAACCCTGAACCCTGAACCCTGATCCCTGTAAAATTGACCTGTGCCGATCTCGCGCGCCCAAGCCCTCGATTACTTCCACTCTCCTGACGTGATCGGACTGGGATTCGAGGCGGACGCGGTGCGCCGGCGTTTGCACCCTGAAGGCGTCGTCACTTACATCATCGATCGCAACATCAACTACACCAACTTCTGTACCGAGTACTGCACCTTCTGCGCCTTTTACCGGCCGCTGCCTCGCACAGGCAAGCACGATCCGCGTTCCGACGAGGGTTACCTCCTCGACTTCGAAAAAATCTGCGAAAAAATTGCCGAGACGCTGGAGATGGGCGGCACTGGCGTGCTCATGCAGGGCGGCATTCATCCCGATCTCAAAATCGATTGGTTCGAGCGGCTGTTCAGCGGCATCAAGCAGCGCTTTCCGCATATCTGGCTGCATTGTTTGTCGGCGTCTGAGGTTCTGGCCATCGCCGAATACTCCAACCTCGACCTGCGCACCACCATCGCGCGGCTGCGCGACGCCGGCCTCGACTCGATTCCCGGCGGCGGCGCCGAAATTCTCGACGACGAGGTGCGGCACCGCATCGCGCGCCTCAAATGCGACACCCAGGACTGGGTCAGCGTGCACCGCACGGCACATCAATTAGGCATGCGCACCACGGCAACCATGATGTTCGGCGTTGGTGAGAGCTACGGCCAGCGCATCAATCATTTTGAAGTCGTCCGCCGCCTGCAGGAAGAGACCGGCGGGTTCACGGCGTTTATTCCCTGGAGCTTCCAGCCCGGGAACACGGCTCTCGGAGGCCGCGGCTGGGACGAAGCCACCAGCGTCGAGTATCTCAAGGTCCTCGCGATTTCGCGGCTTTATCTCGACAATATCGAGAACGTGCAAGCCAGCTGGGTGACGCAGGGACTGAAGGTGCTCGAGCTGGGACTCCACTTTGGCGGCAACGACGTGGGCTCGGTGATGCTCGAAGAGAACGTGGTCAAGGCCGCGGGCACTTCGAACTGCACCACGGAAGAAGAATTGCGCCGCATCATCCGCGACGCCGGCTTCAAACCCGTGCAACGGGACACACTGTATCGAACGATGTTCTTAAATTAGCGCGGAGAATCAGTCGAGGGTCGTTGAACGCCATGTCGGCGTTCGAAGTCCAGACAGGGGCGGAATACCGAGGACTGAAGTTCGCCAAGAGAACGAGCAGGACGAAGGCCAGCGCCCCTATGACAAGTGGTATCGCATCTACTGCGGCTGATCGGGAGCCACCCTAGTTGTTCTGCTTTGCGGTGGCGATAAATCAACTCAAGCGCGGGACATCGAACGCGCGAAAGGATTCTGGGCGGACTGGAAACGGAGGCGGAGATGAAAACATATAAGGCTGGTATTCCATATCATGACTGGGAAGTCGCAAAGCTACGCTCGGATCCAGAGCTTGCTGTCGAATGTCTTAAATTGGCCCTCACGCTGCGTTCCCTCGCTGACGCCTACGGCGGACTCGGCGCAGTCGCCGCCAAAGCCGGCATCAGCCGCGAGTCGCTCTATCGTTCGCTCTCGCCCAAAGGCAATCCCACGCTCAAGACGCTTGTCGCCGTACTCAATACGATGGGCCTGAGCCTCTCTGTCGTCCCGCAGAAAAAGAAAGCGCGCAAACGGGCCGCGAGGAAACCAGCGAAAGCCGTGCGTGTGCGCGCCGCGGCCTGACCGCATCGTATTCGCGCGTCTCCAATCCTTACCGCACGCGACGTCTTTCGCGTCGCCGCCGGGTGCCCCAGGTCCCTCGCATTTGGGGACCTGGGATAGCACGAAGGATTCTTCTCCGCTGCTTCAGAGGTCGAGTTTACTTCGTGCTCAGCTTTGCGTCGCGATCGCCGAAATCGGCCTTTCCTTCCATTTGCCGCCGGTAAAATCGGGAAACTCCACCGGCGCGCTGCCGCGGCGAACCGATTCCACGCTCAGCGGCGCCACCGCCGCCCATGCGGCGCAATCGTAGACATCGAGATCGGGCGCCAGCCCCTCACGTACGCACTGCATCAGGCGGTAGATCATGATCAGGTCCATGCCGCCGTGACCGCCGCTCTTTCGTGCGAGATCCCCTTCGCGCTCCCACAGCGGATGCTGGTACTGCTTGTAAGCGTCGAGCGAGCCGAACGACTCATCTTTATTCATACCGTCGATGTAGATGCGCGGCGGATAATCCTGAAACAGCGCTTTCGTTCCGGCTATCAGGTTAATGCGGTCGTAAGGATGCGGTGTCGAAACAGCGTGCTTCACCGTGATCGTCAGGCCTTCTTCGGTCTTGATCAACGTGGTATTCATGTCGCCGCAGATGTAGCGCTCCTTCCACCGCGGATCGCCCGGCTCAAGATGATCTTTGCGCCAGGCGTCGAGTCCGCGCTCAGGCGAGCTCATCGAAACCATAGACGCGAAGCGATCGCCGCGCTGGATGCCCATGTAATTCGCCACTGGGCCCAGGCCGTGCGAGGGATAAAGATTTCCGTTGCGAAGTGTGTGCTCGGTGCGGCGCCAAAGACCTTCGCCCGCGTTCGAAAAAAGCTCCTCGCGCAGGTCGTGGATGTACGCGCCCTCGCCGTAGAGCAGTTCGCCGAATAGGCCTGCCTGAATCATGCGCAGGATAAGCGTCTCGTTGTAGCCATAGCAGCAGTTCTCAAGGATCATGCAATGCTTGCGCGTCTGCTCCGAGGCGTGCACAATCTGCCAGCACTCTTCGATCGTCGTTACCCCTGGCACCTCGATCGCTACATCTTTTCCGTGGTTCATCGCGGCAAGCGCCATCGGCGCGTGCCAGCTCCACGGCGTCGCCACCAGGATCAGATCCACATCGTTGCTCGCCGTCAGCGCTTCGTAGTGATGCGGCCCCTGCGTATACAGTGCAGGCTTCTTCTGCCCGTCCGCGACCACCAGCGACGCGGCATGCTCGGCTTTCTCGGGTACAACGTCGCAGAGCGCCGCAATCTGTGCGTCGACAGCCAGCAAGTCTCCGAGCAGCGACGTTCCGCGCCCGCCGGTGCCGATGACTGCCACACGCGGCTCGCGTTTTTCGAACGGCACGTTCATCATGCTGCTGCGCGTGGCTTGTTCGGCAGCCTGCACCAATTGCGGGGTGCCCAGCGCCATGGCGCCGGCAGCGCCCAGTTGCACAAACTGGCGGCGAGTCCAGCCGTCTGCCGCAGGTTGCAATTCATCGAACTTCATAGCACTCACTCTCCCCATCAAATTCGAACGAAGACCTTCTTCCGGTACATCCAATACAGCATCAGCCAATAGGTCGCCAGCGTCAGCGCGCCCAGCACCACCGGCTCGACGTTTGCGCCGAATACGTTGAGCACTCTCATCCCCAGGTGAATGCGAAAGCTGTTCTCGACGAAATCCTCGCAAAGATGCGCAATCAGGTAAGCTGCGATCGAGTTCATGCCGACCACAACCAACGGAAACGCGAGCTTGCGGTGATTCTTCACGTCCACAATCCACGAAAATGCGGCGAGAAAGAGGAAGCAGACGCCTCCGGAAAACAGCGTCCAGGCGGGAGTCCAGATGCGTTTCACGACCGGGCAGATCCCGGTGAAGTGCAACAGCAATCCGGCGGAGCACAGCAGCGCGGCCGCTATGAAAAAGCGGCGAAAGGGAATTCGCGGCGCGGCTTCTCGATACCACTGGCCGGCGAACAGGCCCAGCAGCAGGGTTCCAAGGGTGGGGATGAAGCTCAGCGTGAGATAGCCGCCCTCGTTGTAGACAAACGGAGCCGTGCGGGGGAAGAGATTCAGGAACCACAGGTCGAAGGCCTGCCCAAGGTTGCTGTTTTTGTTCCAGTGCGCAGCGAAGCCGGTGAAGAGATGCCGATGCCAATCCGGCGGCACACCAACCGAAGCCCAGGGAAAGTTGGGCCCTGGCGCCGGATACAGCGCCCATGCGAGCCAATAGCCAAAGAGAATCGCCGCAAATGAGATCCATTGCCAGCGCGGCCTGACAAAAGCCAGCAGAAACGCGAACGTGTAGCCGAGACCGATCTGCGTGAGCGTGTCTTCGAATGTGAAATAGGTGATTGGCCCCGCAGTCGAGCGCAGAAAAATCCCCAGTGCGATCAGAACCAGGCTTCGCCACATCACATGAAAGAGCATGAGCGGGAATGATTCCCCTCTGCGCTTGCGGCTGGCAATGGAATACGGAAGCGAAACGCCGGCGAGGAAGGTGAATCCGGG
>JBEKPO010000203.1:0-5263 GCA_049520675.1 Occallatibacter sp.
CCGGCGAAGAGGTTGCGTCCGCCGGTTTCAAATCCGACGGGTGGTACAGCGCCACAGTCCCGGGAACTGTGCTGACGACGCTGGTTAACAATCACGTTTATCCCGAGCCGCTCTATGGAGAAAACAACCGCCCTGAAGTGATTCCCGAAAGCCTGGCGCGCACATCGTATTGGTACAGAACCCTGATCGATGTTCCAAGTTCCTATAAAAACCACCACATCTGGCTCAACTTCGACGGCATCAACTACTCGGCGGCAGTGTGGGTGAACGGCGTCCAGGTGGGCGCCATCCGCGGAGCTTTTATTCGCGGCATCTTCGACATCACTGGGCATGTGAAGCCGGGCAGGAAGGCCGTGTTGGCCGTGCTGGTCACGCCGCAACCGCACCCCGGAATCTCGCACGAACACACATTGCGCAAGGGGTTGGGGCAGAACGGCGGCGAGAGCGCGCTTGACGGTCCGACCTTTCTCTGCGCACTGGGATGGGACTGGATTCCCGCCATCCGCGATCGCGACACCGGCATCTGGCAAAAGGTGTTTCTCTCTGCAACCGGCCCCGTGGTGCTGAAGGATCCACTAGTGACGACCGATCTTCCACTGCCGCGGATCGACTCCAGCGACGTCGCTGTCCAGGTAACCGTGGAGAACGTCAGCGACCGGCCGGAGAAAGGCGTGGTCCAGGGAACAATTGAAGACATTGCTTTCGACAAGCAGGTGGAACTGGCGCCGCATAGCAAGCAACTGGTGAGCTTCGACGCAAAGTCCACGCCGGCACTTCATATCGAACATCCAAGGCTCTGGTGGCCGAATGGCTACGGCGCACAGAATATGTACAAGCTGCATCTCAGCTTCAAGCTGGGGAGCGAGATTTCAGATGCTCAAGATGTGAATTTTGGCGTCAGAAAGATTTCCTACAGCGTTCCGGGAACCGACACTCTCACCATCTCAGTGAATGGAGTTCAAGTCTTCATCCGGGGCGGTGACTGGGGCTTGGATGAGGCCCTGAAACGGATTCCGCGGGAGCGGCTCGAAACCGAAATTCGCATGCACCAGTTAGCCAATCTGAACATGATCCGCAACTGGGTGGGACAGAGCACCGGCGAGGACTTCTACGAGTTGTGCGACAAGTACGGAATGCTGGTGTGGGACGAATTCTTCCAGGCCAATGCCCCCGATGGTCCCGACCCCACCGATATCGATACGTATATGGCCAATGTTCGGGACAAGGTTTTGCGCTACCGCAACCACCCCTCGATTGTTCTGTGGTGCGCGCGCAACGAATCCTATCCTCCGCCGGAGATCGATGCGGCCCTGCGCAAGCTGCTGGCTGAGCTCGAACCCACACGGCGCTATCAGCCCAACTCCACCGACGGCGCCGGCGTTCGCTCGCACGGACCCTATTATTGGCGGGCTCCGCGCTATTTCTATCGCATCACCGACGATTTCTTCAAGACCGAGACCGGCACAATGTCTGTCCCCACTCTGGAATCAATCGAGGGCATGATGCCCAGGAAAGATTGGGAGACGATTAACGACGATTGGGCGGAGCACGACTTCGCCCTGGGCGGGCAGCATGGAGAAAAGTACCCTGGCATTATTGCCGGCCGCTACGGCAACATCGCGAACCTCGCCGACTTCGTCCGCAAGGCGCAGATGGCCAACTACGAAGCCTTTCGCGCCATGTACGAGGGGCGTAACGCGCAACTCTTCCATCCCGCCACCGGAGTCATTACCTGGATGAGCAACCCGGCGCAGCCGAGCTTCGTGTGGCAGATCTACCACTACGACCTCGAGCCGATGTCTTCGTTCTTCGCCGTAATGCATGCTTCCGAGCTGCAGCACATTCAGTTCAACGAATCCAATAGCCAAATCCAGGTGATCAATAATCTTCCTGTAGCACTCAACGATGCTGTGGCTCGTGTCTCGGTCTATAACCTTGATGGCACCCTCGCTTACCAGCACGAGACGGCGGTCACGGCGCTTCCTGACGTTGCCACCAATCTGGGCGCAATAGAGTTTCCGGCGACGGTCTCGCCGGTTCATTTCATCAAGCTCGAGCTGAACGACTCCACCGGAAAGCCGATTTCGAGCAACTTTTATTGGCGCAGTCTGCCCGACCATCCCGACGATTTCAACGATCTCAATAAGCTGGCGCCGGTTACGCTGGAAGCCAAAGTTTCCAGCAAGGATGCGGAGGACAAGCGCGTGCTCACGGTTACGCTGCACAATCCGTCGACAGGCATTGCACTGATGACTCACCTGCAGTTGCGCCGGCAGAAGTCGGGCGAACGCGTGCTTCCGGTCTTCTATAGCGATAATTATGTGTCGCTGCTTCCGAATGAAACCAAAATCGTCACCATCGAAGCAGCGTTGCATGATTTCAACGGCGAGAACGCCATGGTAGTCCTCGATGGCTGGAATGTGACGGTCGCGCCCGCGTCTTTTGCAAGTGTCTCTGTAGCTCCCAATGTCGAAGCGCAGCCGGACCACTGGCCAGTCACCGGTCTGCCCTTCCAAACCGCCGGGATGCGCTAAGAAAACTTCGATTGGGTGCGTCGAGAACGGGAGGACTACGATAACCATGGAGGGCTTCCACGTTGAGTGCAAATGAGCACCAGGGCGATATGCCCGCAATTCCCATTCAAGGCAAAGCAACCCGCAGAGACTTCCTTCAGGGATCACTTATCGTCGCAGGCAGCATGCTCGCCTCGTCCGTCGCTCCGCCTGACCTGTTGGCCGAATCGGGAACAAAGCGTCCCAATCTGGTTTTCTTTCTCGGCGAGGGACAACGCGCCGACGCGCTCTCCATCGCGGGCAATCGAATTCTCAAGACGCCCAATCACGACCGCATCGGCCGCGAGGGCATGCGCTTTGAGAATGCGTTCTGCACCAATGCACTCTGCGCACCGGCGCGCGCAGTGGCGTTGACTGGCATGTACTCGCGTTCCACAGGTGCGCTCTCGAACGAACATCTGAAGGTTCCGCTGCCGTCCGATATTCCGCTCTTCACCGACATTCTCCACCAGGCAGGCTACGAGGTTGCCATCCTCGGCAAGGTGCATATTGCCAACGGTGTCGAAGAGCGTTACTGGGATTACTACTTCGGGCATAACGATCCTTCCAATAACTACGCGAACCCATTCTTCAAGGAAGGCCGGAAGGGTGAGATCGGCCCCGAGAAGCAATATGGAAGATCGCGGCGACAAGCCTTTTTGCCTGCTGGTCTGGTTTGTCGCTCCACACGAACCTTTCTTCCGGCCCCGGCGGCACCTGGATTTATATCGCGGAACTGTCACTCCGAAACCGGATACCTTTGACGACGATTTGAAGGGCTATCCCGGCAAACCAAAGGGCTTTGTGGATGCCGAAAACAAGGTTGGCACAACGGCCTCGCATCCAGCCTGCGGATCGCTTGAAGGAATGACCAAGGATTATTACTCCGGCTTGGTCGCGGTGGATGAGAACATCGGCCGTATCCTCAGTTATCTCGAAAAGAAGAAAATTCTCGACGAGACGGCGATTGTGCAAACATCCGATCATGGATATCTTCTGGGCGAGTGGCGCATGTTCGATAAGCGGCTGATGCACGAGCCGTCAATCCGTGTGCCGTTGATGGTGCGCTATCCCCGGCGCGTTCCCGCGGGCACGGTGCGAAAAGAAACGGCCCTGGATATCGACCTGGCCCCAACATTTCTCGATCTGGCCGGCCTGCCGATTCCCGAGCACATGCAGGGGAAGAGCCTGCTGCCTCTTGCGAAGGCGTCCGAGCCAGCCTTCCGCAAAGAGTGGTACTACGAATACTATGAGTGGCCGAATCCTGAAAAGGTTCCACCTTGCCGCGGCATTCGCACCGAGCGTTACAAACTGATCCAGTACGTTCTGGAGCCACAGGAATTTGAGTTATACGATCTCGACAGCGACCCGAAGGAGACGCGAAATCTATACGGAAAGCCGGGATTTGCCGCGCTCCAGCAGCACCTTCTTGGACGCCTTGAGTTGCTTCGTGCCGCGCTGCCGGAGCGAAAACAAGTGTCCGCAACTTGAAAGCGTCCCTCGCCAAAATGCCAAAAATGATGCGACCTGGCCTTGGTCAATGAAGTGCGATATCGTCGACCTGATTCAGGCATTCTTCCAGCCCGCCGACAAGGAAACGCTCGGGCGCGACTTGCAAATGTGCCCATCGACCGTTTGCTTGAACCATGTTATGGATCGAGATCCAGCAGGTTCTACTTATCGGACGATAACTGCACTAATGCAGGTCGGGATAAGTGCGGTAGGCGGTGACGACGGTTGAGAATGGAGTGTCGCTGGCTTGAGAGGTCTTGAGAAGAACCTCAAAATATGGAAAGCTTGCGGCGTGGAGTCTCTTTTGGAAGCTGGAGAGCTGGCTTTCCGAGAGCAGGAAGTCGCCGCCGGCCTCAGTAGCTTCAGCAGACGTTCCCTCGATGATCAGCACCTTTCCATTGTGGTCCGGACTGGGCAAGAGCGCAACAATGCAATATCCCAACGGATCGGCATCGGTGCTGTAGACGGCCTGTTCGCCGGCTGCGGGAGCGCGGTTGTGAATCGGGTTATAGCGATTGCTATCCGGTTCTACGATGAAGTTCATGCGGCTGGCAAACAGTTGCTGCCAGGGGTTGGAAATGGGGCCGCCAATCAGGATGACGTTGTCATGCGCGAGAAGAGGCGACATGTATTCGCGTGCGCTATATAAATGGATGTTCTTTCCCTGCGGATCGAGCGCCAGAATGTGCTGACCCAGACGGAATTCTCCCAGGCTGCCAATATTCTTGGCGGCGATCAGATCGAGAACCCCGCGCATATCGGGGCTAAGGTTCGAGGCTTGCAGGCGATTGATATAGCTGCGGCTCAGATATTCGTCGAAGGAAAACACCTGCTTATCGATGTTTTGCGCCAGCATGAAGGACTGATCCGCGATCACAATGTCGGTGTCGCGATTTGTATCAATAAATTGCGACCACAAGGCAGATACAGTGGGTTCGTCTTTCCAGGGGTAAAGCGATCTGTACATTGCGCGGTTCTGCATCCACAAAAAAATGCAGCCACCCGAGAGCGCGGCAACGACGAGACCGGCAATCACCCACGGCAACCAAACCAGGGCGCGGCGAGCTGCCGGGCGCGCTTCGGCGGCCTGGGCGGCAGCAGTCGCACCAGACCCGGGCTGAATGGGCTCGGCGATGATCGGGGCCGGGGCCGGGCGATGCCGGAAAACGGGAACATAACTTCCCCGGGGACTCTCGAGA
>JBEKPO010000204.1:0-2971 GCA_049520675.1 Occallatibacter sp.
TGCATAGACCTCATTGCCGATGTGGTCAACGAGCAGCGATTCAGCGGGCGTGAGAGGTGCTTCAGAAGTAGTCAAGCGTTGTGGCATGGGAGGCACTTATCCTTTCTTCAAGCATGAGAAACAGGCCCACGGTGTAGATCAGGATCACGATGAATAGGCCGATCAAGAGCACAGCGAGCAGGTATCGGAATGGCCTGGAAAGCCTGAGCCGGCGAAAGAGCAAGAAGCTGAAGAGATAGGTCCACATGGCGTGCGCCTCAACCGGCCATCATGGCGATGGAAGCAACTGCGCCGCCAACCTTAGAGACGCTGTCAGCCATTCCCGCCGTGCCGCCAAAGATCGCCTGCGTCATGCTCGGGATAAAAAGCAGGTTGATGATGAAGGCGATGAAAACCATCGTGCATGGAATGAGATTGGCCAGCCACATCTCCATCGTGTAGGTTCCGTTGAAGGTTTGCTGAATGAACGTATTCAGGAAACCGGCCCACACGAAGATGAATGCGGCGGCCACGGCGCGGATCATGGCGAAGCTGAGCAGCACATCGAGAAAGTGGAAGAACTTCCCTCGGAATGTCCTGGTCATCAGCAGCGGAATGAAGACCGGGCCGAAGAGCGCCGTAACGCCATAGAGGATGAACGAAGAGCAGTTGATGAGGAAGAGAATCGCCGAAGCCAAGCCCATGAGCGCCTGGACGTAGAAGTAGCAGAGAATCTGGACCGGAGCGGTCAACGATGGCATGGCTGTGTTGTCGCCTGCGGTCTTCAAAAGCTGAAGCAAAGTGTCGAGCGAACTCTGGTCGAACGCGGCAACCATCGCCTGGGCGATATAGCTGAAGAAGTGATTCAGCCCGAAGCTCGCGCCGGGCAGCGGATTCACCCAGTAATTGATCAGCAGGCAGCAGATGATGAGCCGCATCAGAAAATGCGTCAGATCGCCCGCGCGAACCGGGTGTGCATGGAAGCGCCACACGGTCATCCCGGAGGTGTTCCAATTGATGACCATGTTGATCAGCGAGAAAAGGGCGATGCAACTCAACTCGGTCAATCCAAGCTGCGTCAATACGCCGCCGTTTTGCGTGGTGAGATTCGTCAGATTGTTGGTGAACTGGTAGAGCCAGTCCACGCCGGAACTCGTGCCCGGTAATGCCTGGGCCAGCAGCGTCGGTGAAATCATAGTCGTCACCTCGTAGTGGAAGGGGCGGCGCTGTCAGAATGACCAGCGCCGCGTGGGTTGCACTTACGGAAGGTAGGTCTTCCAGGTATTGCTTTCGCTGGCAGCACTGACATTGTTCGTCGAGCGTTGCTGCTGCACGAAGGCCGCCGTATTGATGTCTTCGACAGCGGCATTGCGCCGTTCCATGTTGGCGACGGTCATCTGCCCGGCAAGGCAGGATTGAAGCGTTCCCTGCGATTGCATCTCGCTGAGCTTTTGCGCCTCAGCCGCATTCAAAAGATTGAGCTGCTGAACCTCGCTGTTCGTGCCGCTTGAAATGTCGAACTGACTCGAAAGAAGCGAGGAATTGGCCGTTGAGTTTTCGGTCCTGTTGGTCCGGTACTGGCCCACTGCGGTCAGGCAGTCGGGCGATATGGAATCCGACGTTTCAACCATTGCAAGTTGCGAGATGCGCGCGCTGCCAAGAGGCTGTCCCGCGAGGTAGCTGCTCGTACCGCTATTCATTGAGACTGTGGCAGTCTTCCACGCCGTGGCCGAAGTGGAAGGGGCGTTGCTGTTGAGCGCAATCTTGATACCTGCCGTCTCGCCAAACATATTGGCGACGTTTGCGTTTTCCAGCTTGTGCAGCGTGGTTTGCCACTGTTGCTTGAGCGAGAAATGTGTGATGTTGTTTTTGACCATGTTGTACTGCATCTGGAGCGTGGTCAGTTGTTGAATCAGGCTGGCGTAGCTGGTCGGATCGAAGACGATGTCGCCGAGTCCGAAGAGCGCAAAGCTGGGTGTCGCGGTCCGCAGTACTGCTGCCGCAATGATGAGCCACTTCTTCTGGTTTCTGCGTTGCGTTGGCATATTACCTCCTGTTGTTGGTTGAATTGGCTGCCGCGCTGCGTCATAGCCCTTCGTCGAGAAGGGCGCGGGCGATCCGAGGAATGACGACGATCCAGTCCTCGCCCGCCTCCTCGATGGCTTCTGCCAGGGTGCAGCCAAACTCTTCGAGCCAGTCGGCACGATTGAGCACAAGCGCAACTGTCACCTTGTCGCTCAAATTGAACGCTGCCCACGCATCATGACCGCGATGCATGGCACGGCGCGAAACCTCGATCAGATGCCGCGATCGTTCGCTCTGCTCAATCATGGCCAGTCTCCGGCTCTACAGGGTTGGGTCCATGCGATGTTCCGCATAGGACGGAATCAGAATGTCGCGGCCCACATAGACGCGGGCGCGCGAACCTTCCTTGAGGGTGATGACCGGAAGGCGATTGAGAAAGTGATTCAGTATCTGCTCGCCTTCGCTTGCCATCTGCTCCGAGATGCCATTGCGAATCTCGGTGGAGGGATTGAGTACGCTACCGTTGTTGCCGATCTGCGCAAGGCCGCCGATACCGCCGATTGCGGCGGCAGCGGCGAATGCCTGGAAGTATCCGTGATCGACCTTGGTTGCGAGTCCGGTCGTTCCCAGCGGATCGAGTCCGATGTATTTGTCGAAGTCGAGTGAAAAACCATCTGGACAGATAGCACGATGGAAGGTGACGAACATCTTGCGCTGCTGGGCACTGCCCACGCTCTGCACGGTGCCGATCAGGCGCGTGCCTTGCGGCATGAGCAACTGTTGATGGTCGTGCGAGTAGTAGTCGGTGGTTAGCATGACCAGAATCGGCCCGTTGAATCCGCCGTCGATGTGGTTGGTTACGACGCCTTCGAGAACCATCCCCTCGAAGATTCGATAGAGACGGCCCTGATACTGGTCGAACGGATACGGCCCCATTGGATCGGTTTTGGTGTTCGCAGCCGGTGAT
>JBEKPO010000205.1:0-2959 GCA_049520675.1 Occallatibacter sp.
GCAGGAGGGCGAAGCCGAGGAGATGGCCGCCGAATAGGACTGGCCGTCCAGGCAACGCTCTGGACCAGGGTGTCTTTCGACTCACAGGGCCCGGCGCGAGCCGGGCCTTTCTTTTGCGCGCGAGTTTCAGGCGTCAGTGTTCGATCTGGGCTGGGTTAAGGCTCTTCTTGTTGAATTTGGCGAGGTACATGGCTGAATCCGCCTGTGCAAGCAGATCTTCTGCGGTGGTTGCGTCTTCGGGATAGAGTGCGATACCGATGCTCGCAGAGCCCCGCAGCACGAAGCCGTCGCCAACGAAAGGTTCCATAAAACAAGCTTCGAGCCGGCCGGCGATCTCCTCGGCTTCGAAGCGGTTGCGCACATCGGGCACGAGCACCGCGAATTCGTCGCCACCGAGGCGGCCAAGGGTATCGCGCGGGCGAAGTTGAAGTTTCATGCGTTCCGCTACCTGCTGTAGATACAGGTCGCCCACCATGTGGCCATGCAGGTCGTTGACCTGTTTGAATTTGTTGAGGTCGATAAAGATGACGGCGAAGATGCTTGCCGACTGGCGCGCATGATGAATCATCGCGTCAAGGGCTCTCTCCATGGCGAAGCGATTTTGCACGTTTGTCAAAGCATCGAACTCGGAGCGGCGCACGAGATCGGAGTAGAGGCGCGAGGTTTCGATGGCCAAGGTGGCCAGGGAGGCGGCCATGACCAGCGCTTCCCGCTCAAACGCGTTGGGTTTGGTGCGCGCATCGAAGGCGGCGAAAATCGTGCCCAGCGGAGGGCCGGAGCGGGCGGAGATGGGATACTCGACGGTGCGCAGCGACGGAGAGGGAAGCTGCGCAGGGCGATTGCCCAGGGTCGCGCCATCAGCCACCTGGCACCAGCAGGGAGCGCCATTCAGCCGGACAGAGACGAGTTCCGTGATCCGTTCGAGAATCTCCGCCAGCGGCTCAGACGAATTAATGCTCTCCAGGATGCGGGCGCGGCGCTGCTCGACGTAAGCGAGTGAGCCAACTTCTCGACGCATGCTGCGTTCCAGGAACCAGCCGCGTCCGCCGAGGACCAGCACAATGGCGAGCAGCAATCCAGCAATCATCAAAGTGTGGCGTTCGTCCAACCAGTTCGGCCCGGAGAGGGCGGTGATGGCGTCGGGGGAGCGGAGCAGAATGCTGAAGCGAACGTTGTGGCGATAACGGTGCGTGTCTTCGGGTACGCAGATGCCGGTGACGCGAACGCGTGTGCCGATCGGGATGTCGATCATCTTCGGAAGCGTATCGGCATTGGCATCCGGCGGGTAGCGCAAAACGGCTGAGAACTCGTGACCGTTCGCAGCAAGAACGTAGACGTCTTGCGCAGATTCGCGCGCGGAAACGGCGACCACGCCCTCGATGGAGACGAGGTCGAAGACGTGCTGGCTCTGGCTAAGCTGCGGCCACGAAACGTTGGTGGGAATGATGGGCGGTGCCGTCCCGCGATCGCGCACCTCGCTCGATACCAGATTTAGGAAACCATCGTTCAGCTTGGGGAAGCCGGTAGCCTCAGCCTGGTCCCCAATTCTCATTGGATCCGAGCTTCGCGTGCTGATCCACACGCTGCGGTTTCCGTTTTGCAAGACCGCTGCCGAGCCGGGCTCATAGTACGTCAAGACCCCGGTTACTCTTACCCGGCTGCTGCGGTCTTCCACGTGGGAGGCGCCCATGATGCGATCGATTGGTGTTTCCGGAAGCGACCATGGGCTGACGGCAGCTCGTTTGAGAACCTTGATAGACGAAATGCTGGGGACATAGAGCGCGACGCCGATCTGCTCCCGCTTGCCATCGAAGGTTGCGCCCGCGACGCCGGTAATTTCAACGTCGGCATCGGGCAGGTTATCGATTTCCTCAGAGCCGAGACGATTGACGATGGTATCGACCATTCCGCCATCTGTGAGAACCCTGAGATGGGCGCCGGAGCTGTTGTTGCCTTCCGATGGCACATCGGGATTAGCGGCTCGCATCGTGCCGCGGACACTGACAAGGACGGAGTCGTATTGACCCTTGATCAACTGGTCAAAAGTGGCCTTTACCGGTTTCGGCGTTTTGCCTTCCCTGAGGACGGTTATGTCTGTCGCGGTGATGTATGGCCGGAAGCTGGGCGCGGTCACTCCTTTGACGAGGACACGATCGCCCGGTTCCAAGTGGAACGCGCCGGCATTCCAGATGTAGATCCCAACCGGACCATCCTGAACAAAGAGATCGGCACGGACTGGATTGAAATAGGTGACAGTTGCCGGAAAGGAAACGGGCAAACCTTTGCTCGCCTCGGCGTTGCTCAGGTCGTGAACGGCCTTCAGCGTGGTCAAGGGCGACTGTGCAAGTGCGGCGACTGGGTGGAGCAGTGCCAGAAGAACTGCCGGCCCAATCAGACGCTTCGTTATCAAAATGATTTGGCTCACGTTTGCGATCTCTTGCTCTCGGCAAACTGCCTGCGCACAACCCGGCGCCTACCTCATCCATAAGCGCGAAAGACCGTCCAATCTCCGCGCGCGGGAGCAATATGAAGGAATCTTTGTTCTCATCTTAACCCGCTATTGGAAGTGGTTGAGAATAACACTTTTGTGCGCGTTTACTGTGGTGATCCCGATGCGGAGAATCGTTCCGAAATGGTGGTTTGCGGGCGAAGGCGGTTTCGATTGCGGTTCTACACTAGAAAGAGTCGGAATGTCGAATCATGAACCATCGTCGACCGCGGCTCAGGCCCAGAGATCTCCGCAGCGCGGGGTTGTGTCGCAGCCAGGCCGGGGGATTCGGGTAATCGGAGTTCCGCTGGACCTGGGAGCCAGCCGCCGCGGCGTGGATATGGGACCATCGGCGGTGCGCGTTGCCGGACTGGAGGCGCGGCTGGAGGCTCTGGGTCACCGCGTGACCGACGCGGGCAACATCCGCGTGGAAATCGCCGAGACGCAGACCCCCGGCAATAAGACGGCGCA
>JBEKPO010000206.1:0-2802 GCA_049520675.1 Occallatibacter sp.
TGAAGGAAGGCGGGAAAGTCATTCGCGTCGACGAATCCCTGCATAAGCCCATCGATCAGGAGCTGGGGATCGTGGCCGGCGCGAAACACCTGGATGCAGCCCGGAAATTCGCGGCGTTTCTGCTCACCGGCAAAGGACGAGAAGTCCTGGCCGGGTTCGGATACACGCTGCCCTGAGCTCAACTCGCCGGCGTGGGCACTCGTTTGCTTCCCATTCCGCAATGTGATAGTATCCTCTAAACGACAGGGTCTAGTTTACAAGACACATCGCTTATTATCTCTAGCAGGCTGGGCGTATGCATCGGCCTCGTCGAGACGAATTCTCAGGAAAGGTGATTCATCGTGAAACGCTCTGACCGCTCGCAGATCCTCTTCTGCTACGTTCGAACGGCTGCCGCACTGCCGCTGGCCTTCTTGCCGCTTTTGTGGATTGCGATGGGGGCGTTCCCGGCGTGGGCCCAAACGGGAGCGAGCCTTTCCGGCGTGGTGACGGACCAAAACGGCGCAGCCCTTCATGGCGTCGCGGTGAGAATCAAGAACGTCGACACAGGTGCAACACGCGCGAGCGCCACCGATGGCGCGGGGCGCTATCAGGAGTCCGGCTTGCCCTCGGGGCGTTTCGAGATTCGGGCGGCAAAACAAGGGTTCGCCGATGAAACCCGCACGGGAATCAGCCTGGCGGCTGGTCAGGACGCGACCGTCGACTTTAAGATGCAGCGGAGCACCGCTGACGCCTGTGCGAGCGGCCACGAGTTCGCCACGACCGATTGCACGCTGACCTGGCACGGCATCACCGTGTATGGTGCGTATGACATCGGCGTCGGCTGGGTCAGCCACGGATTGCCGGAGAACGGCTATAACTATGAGGGCGAATCTCTGGTGAACCGCAACGGCTATCAACATCGATTCGTCGTCGCACCGAATAACTTGCAGCAGACGGGCCTGGGCATCCGGGGCAAGGAGGAGTTTCTGCCGGGCTGGTCGGTTGTGTTCAACGCTTCCACGGGCATCAATCCGCAGTCCGGCCTGCTCGCGAATGCGTCAAAGACTGACATCATCAACAATGGCCTTCCCAGGGCAAGCTATTCGATTGCCATCGACGGCGCGCGCGCGGGCCAACCCTTCAATGACGAATACTACGCGGGTATATCGTCCAAGCTTTTCGGCACGCTGACTTTCGGACGCCAGCGCTCTCTCGGCACCGATGCGATGCTGCTTTATGATCCAGCCGGGGGCGCCTATGCCTTTTCCTACATCGGGTATAACGGCACCATGGCCGGCGGCGGCGACACCGAGGACAGCCGTTGGGATGACGCTGTCAAGTATCGCCTGGCGCTTGGCCCGGTCCATTTCGGCGCGATGTACAAATTCGCCGACGGTTCTGCCGGCTGCTACTCGGCCTCCTCAACCTGGACTGCCACCACCTGTACGCCGGAAGCGGCGCACAACAATGCCTGGGGATTTGACCTGGGCGGAGACGTTGGTGGAGGCGTAGACGGGAACCGGGGCAAGTTTTCGGCGGACGCCGTCTTCCAACATTACAATCAGGCGATCAGCGTACTGAATCCCTTGCTCGGGCCTCAAAGTTTGTCGGCGCCCTATCAGTCGACCACCGACAGCATCAATACAAACCCCATCAACGGGGGGCCTGGCTTGGGGCCCAATCTGATCGACCCAAGCGACACCGTATATGGCATCGTAACCGACAACAACGCAATTATGTTCGCGGTGAAGTATAAGTGGGATCCGTTCAAGTTTTTTGCCGGCTACGAATACATCTGGCAGAACAATCCGAAGAACCCGCTGGGCGTTGGCGCCGCGGACCAGGGCGGCTATATCATGAGCGGGGTCGAAGACAACAATCTTGATAATGAAAAGTTGCTGAATATCTGGTGGACGGGCGCGAAGTACACCTACCACAGCAAAACCGACTTCACTCTTGCCTGGTATCAACAGCGGCAGAACGACTTCCGTCTTCCACCGACCTGCTCGGCCGCAGCCGGTTTCCGCAGTTCCTGCGCGGGCACCCTGAACGAGGGGTCGTTCTATGTGGATCATCACTTCACTAAACGCTTTGACGGTTTTGCCGGAATTGCGTATTCCTGGGTAACTGGCGGTCTGGCGATTGCCATTCCTCATGGCCCGGGGGTGCCCTATTACTCCGACAACAACTGTGCTCCGACGATCGGTGCTCGTTTCGCCTTCTGACCGCTTCCGCACGGCGAGCTCAGGCGAGAGCCGTGTAACATTCATATCTCACCCATTGTCCTTGGGCGGCCGAATTCTCGACGAGGTATCGCGGAGAGATTTTTCCAATTTCCCTACACCAGAACTACAAGTACACGGCGGCAATCAACCGACAACCAGCCCCATCGTGCTCGCATCTGAACGCAAGCAGGTTACGAATGCATTGCGTGATCGCTGGCGAGAAATCCAAACCGAATTCATCGATGAGCCACGGAAGGCGGTTGAGCAAGCCGACGGCCTGGTTGCATCGACAATGAAGAGGCTTGCCGAGGTATTCGCGGAAGAAAGGTCACAACTCGAACAGCAATGGGACCGGGGTCATAGCGTCTCGACCGAGGACCTTCGCGTCGCCCTGCAGCGATACCGCACTTTCTTTCATCGCCTTCTCTCCGCTTGAATGCGTATTTTGGGATGGGCGCGCCGAGAAATAAGCACAGACGGATCTCTCGTTCGTAAAATCCCGGCGGCTCAACCCAAGGCGCCATCGCATACACAGCGGGACCCACCGCACGCCGATTGACAGCGGAAGATCATCCACGATATTCGTTCTGGAACG
>JBEKPO010000207.1:0-2745 GCA_049520675.1 Occallatibacter sp.
CGCCGACGTCACGCAATGTCGGCCCGATACACTCCCTGTCCGTCTGGAGCTTCGGACACCATCTACCCATACTACGGAGCAGCGGACTCTTCTGTAGCTCTGGCCACCGGCAGCATGCGTGCGTGCTCTCATGGTTGGACGCAAACGCAGGCCATCACCCTCAAGCACCAGCCACCTTCCAAATCAGGACGAATCCGGAGCGAATGAGAATGAATGAAACGATCAGACAATGGCTGAACTCGACACCACAAATACTTTGGCGGCGACGCGAATGTCCTCGGTGCAACTCAGTCACATTCAAGTCGGCTGAGTTGCGGCCGTTTGACGGCCTCCTTGGTTTGCTTGCTCTTCGTCCAATCCGCTGTAAATTTTGTTGGCGGCGTTATTACTGGATTTCAACCCACGCTGCGCTCGCTGAATAAATACCTGCAAGGCCTCGCCAATTTCCAGTGCGGCGCTTTCCCTCGGACGAATCGTCGCCTGCTCGGCCTACAGTTTCCTGCGGGCACTCCGCTTCGGATGTCATTTCTCCCGATAGCCGGCTATACGTCCGGGTGGATTTGTGAACGCTGGCCGACACTTCGTTATGAATCTGGTGTCGGTGAGCGCATCGGCGATTTTGCATGATTCGAGAGACCGTTTAGTTAAAGGGCGATACTGGGACGACGTTTTCCGAAGTTGGTGGCCTGTTCGAAGGCGTGGGAGAGTTGGAGCACGCTGAAGTCCTGCTTGTCGCGTCCTACGATTTGCAGGCCGACGGGCAGGCCTTCGGGCGTGAAGCCTGCGGGTACGGAGGCAGCGGGGTTGCCGGTAGCGGAGATGTACCAGCAGCTCTTCATCCAGTCGATGTAGTTGGTGAAGTGAACGCCGTTGATCTCGGTGGGCCACGGTATGTTGACATCGAAGGGGGGCAGTTGTGTGGTGGGCAGGATGAAATACTCGTAGCTCTCCAGGAAGGTTTGAAAGCGGCGCCACATCTCAGTGTGCGCGATCTCTGCGCGGGTGATGTCGCTGCCGGAGAGCGCGAGCCCTTCTTTGATCTCCGCGGTGAGAGTGTCCTTGAAGCCGTCAGGATATCGCTGGAGGCCCTTACCATAGGCGGCAGCGGAGCTCCATGCGCGCAAAATGCGGTAAGAGATTTCGGCGGGGGCGAAGTCGGGCTCGGCCTGCTCGACGATGCAACCGAGAGACTCGAAAACGTTGCGCTGCGCATCGATGGCGGTGCGGACTCGCGGGTCGATGGGGATGCCGTTGAGGTCTTTGAACCACGCGACACGCACGCCCTTGAAGTTGCGTTCCAGGGGGCGCGTGAAGAAACTGCCGGGCTCATTGATGGAGAGCGGCGTGCTGATGTCAGGGCCCGCTATCGTGCTGAGTGCGAGGGCGAGATCGGCGCTGGAGCGGCCGAGGCATCCGTTGGTCGCGAGCGTAGACCAGCCCAGGTGGCTCGATGGATTGGGCACGCGGCCGATCGAGGGGCGGAAGCCGACGATATTGCACCAGGCGGCAGGATTGCGGAGGGAGCCGCCGGAGTCGGAGCCGCTGGCAACGGGCACCATACCGCATGAGAGCGCGACCGCTGCACCTCCCGAGGAGCCGCCACAAGTCTTCGTAAGGTCGTAGGGGTTGCGGGTTGCGCCGAAGACACGATTGAAGGTCTGCGAGCCGGCACCGAACTCGGGGACGTTGGTTTTGCCGAGGAAGATGGCGCCGGCGGCGCGCATGCGCGTGACGAGCAGGTTGTCGTGCGTGGGCACGTTGTCTTTGAAGAGGGGCGAGCCGAAGGTAGTGCGGACGCCGGCGGTTTCGAGGAGGTCCTTGTGGGCGACGGGCAGACCATGCAGGGGGCCGAGGGTTTCGCCGCGCGCCTGCATCTCGTCGGCGCGGGCTGCGTCTGCGGTGGCCTGGTCGGCGATCAAGGTGACGATGGCGTTGACCTGAGGATTGACGCGATCGATCTGCTTGAGGTGCTCCTCCAGCGCTTCGCGCGCCGACAGCTTCTTGGCGCGGATCAAGGCGGCCATGTCCACGGCCGACGTGAAGCAGAGTGAGGGCGCAGAGTTCTGGGCGCTCAGCGCGGCGGGAAAAACCGACGCGGCTGAGACTGCGGCCGCGCTCGCGAGAAACTCACGGCGTGTGGGGTGGTCTAGTTTTGCCGAAAACATGCAAGAACTTTATCATTGGCGGACTCGGAGCGATGAGCGCGGCAAGTGTGCCACCGATGCTCGCCACGGCAGGCCACGGCGATCGTGCGGCCCGACGATTCTAGATTGCGCCTGCAAATTGGAGTGTGACACAATTTGGCTCAATGCTTCCCCGCAAAAAGCTGGCTGTGCTCGTGTTGTTTCTCGCCTTTTTGGGCTTGAGTGCAGTGAATTCCGTCGGGGCTCAAGTCTTTGACTTGGACAAGGGCCGCGTGGCGCTTACCAGGCTTGACGGACTGTGGCGGTTTCATCCCGGCGACGATGCTCACTGGGCCTATCCTTCTTTCGACGATTCCTCCTGGCTCCTGCTTCGGTCCGATCGCGGTTGGAACTCGCAGGGCTATCCCGGCATGAGCGGGTTTGGATGGTATCGCTTCAGCATCCGCATTCCCGAGGGGACGCAGCCACTCGCTCTCTATTTTCCAAGAATGATGACCAGCTACGAAGTCTATGCGGACGGGCATAGGCTAGGAGCTTTCGGCGGAATGCCGCCATACCGCAAGCTGCTCACCGGTCGTCCTCCTCTTTATGTTCTTCCTGG
>JBEKPO010000208.1:0-2670 GCA_049520675.1 Occallatibacter sp.
TGAGGACGGGCGGCAAATTGCCTGCTCCTCGCCAAGGCGCAGTCTTCAGCGTGGTGCCCAGGGCGTCGTGAACATAGCGCTCGAGTTCCTGGAGTTCTGGTTGCACCTGTGGCTCCGTCACAATGAATATGCACGATAACATAGCACATGTGATCATGCATTTCAAGTGTTATATTCACAAACGGCGCTCTGCGGCACGATCAGCCCATTGGCCGCATGGTGCGCACACACTTGACCCGCAAAATACCGAGGGGTATTCACGGAGAGCCGGGGGACATTGATTCCATAGTCTTTCCAGGATGCGGTTCAATCACTGTTCTATTCTGCCTGCGTGATTCTGTCCCAGGTCAGCTCAAATCGGGATAGGTACTTGCGCAGGCGATCAGCGTCATTCGCGCTCGCTTTGCGTGTGCGGGAATTGTTGAAGAGCAGACGGCCGGCTTCCGACAGTGAGCGGCAGCGCCGGCAGGCGGCGACCACCTGTTCCAGTTGAACGCGGTCGAAGTGGTCGATGGCAGCGATCTGTTCCTCAGTGAGCAGCCCCCGCAGATCACGTGATGCACTCCCGATGCCGTCGTCGCCCCAGGAATAGGCCAGCCGCTTGATCTCCTCTTCGACGAGTTCCACTGTGATTCGGCCGCCGCTTGACAGTGTTGCCATGCGCGCGACCGCAGCGTTCAGATCGCGGAAGTTGCCTCTCCAAATGGCTGATGGCGAGAGTGCGAAGTCGAGAAAGCGCACTCGGGCCTCGCGATTGAAGGTAACGCGTGTTCCAGTCCGGGCCGCGTACTGGTCGAGTTCGTATTGCAGGTTTGGCTCTAGGTCTTCAGACCGCTCACGGAGCCCCGGCAGCACGAACGTCCAAAGATGAATGCGCGCCAGCAGATCCTCGCGGAATCTACCCTCGCGCACGGCGGCATGGAGGTCACGGTTGGTGCCGCAGATGAGCTGAAAATCGCTGTGTGCCTCGCGATCGGACCCGAGGGGCAGGAAGGTCTTCTCTTCAAGTGCACGCAAGAGCATGGCTTGCTCGTCAAGGCCCAGTTCGCCAATCTCATCGAGAAATAGCACGCCATTATTCGCGGTCCGCAGCAGGCCGGCTCGCTCCTGCGCGGCGCCAGTGAAGGCTCCCTTCACATGACCGAAGAGGGCCGACATGGCGCCTTCGCCACGCAGCGTCGCGCAATTCACATCGACAAAGCTTCCCTTGACCGCGTGCCGCGACTTCTTCAACTCGAAGATGCGGCGGGCCAAACGCGATTTGCCGGCGCCGGTCGCTCCCATCAGCAGCAGCGGATCGCGCGTGGCAATTGCGACACGCTCAATGCGGTCAATGAGCTGATTGAAGGCCCGGTTCCGTGTTTCGATGCCGCCTTTAAGAAACGACACCCCGGCCGCCTGCTCCTGGTGAAAACGCGAAGCGATGCGGTCGTATTTCGACAAGTCAAGATCGATGATCTTGATGTTGCCGGGGCCACCGCGCTGGCGGTCAGGCGAGGACTGAAGCAGACGCCCAGGCAGATGATGCGATTCGGTCAGAAGAAAGAGGCAGATCTGCGCGACGTGCGTGCCCGTCGTGATGTGAATCAGGTAGTCTTCGGCTTCGGCGTCGAAGGAGTAGTCGCGCGCAAAGCTGAAAAGGGCTTCGTACACCTGCTCGAAGTCCCAGGGGTCTTCAAAACGGATCGGGCGCAGCACAACTTTCGTTTCCGGCGAAACGGACGCGATGTCCCGACGCAATTGTTCGGCGAGGGCGGTCTCTTTCAGGCCATGGAGAAGTTCGAAGCGGTCGACAATCAGATCGGGCTGTTGGCAGATGGAGATCGACGGCCGCCAGTTCTGCCAGCGGTCCGGATGCTTGCCCAGATCGAGGGTGGTCCCAAGCAGTCCGACGACGACAACCGGCAACGGCATCCTATCCATATTTATAAAAGTATAGACACTAGGATCGTATTCGGAATACGGAACGATCTGTCTTTACGCGCAAACTACTCAAATGAAGCAACATACACCTTCAATCGACATTGGCCATCTTCTTGCACTCTTCATGTACAAGAGCGAACTGATAGGCTCCAGGAGAATGAAAATGGCAAACGAGAGCTACAACGTATATGTGCAGGACAAGGGCGTCCCGGTGAAAGCCTGGACCAAAGGTGTGCCGGTTGAAGATCAGGCGCGCCAGCAATTGCTCAATGCCGCGCAGATGCCGTTTGTCTTTCAGTGGATTGCGGCCATGCCCGACGTGCATTGGGGTATCGGGGCCACGGTGGGCAGCGTGATTCCCACCAAGGGAGCGATTATTCCCGCGGCTGTGGGCGTGGACATTGGATGCGGCATGATGGCGGTTGAGACAAGCCTGACTGCGAACCACCTTCCCGACAACCTGAAGCCTCTGCGTGACGCGATAGAGTTGGCCGTCCCGCACGGGCGGACGAACCATGGCGGAGCTGGCGACCGCGGCGCATGGGGCGACATTCCCAAGCGGCCGCTGGAAGTGTGGGGCCGAATGAAGCCGGCTTACGATGCGATCCTGGCCAAACACCCCAAGCTTGATCGCGGCAACCACTCGAATCACCTGGGCACGCTTGGTACGGGCAACCACTTCATTGAAGTCTGCCTGGACGAAGCGGATCACGTCTGGTTCATGCTCCACAGTGGGTCGCGTGGTGT
>JBEKPO010000209.1:0-2656 GCA_049520675.1 Occallatibacter sp.
CCTCCGATTCGCATTCCATCCTGCAATCCGCGCTGCAATCTACGCCGCCGCCGTGGAGGAAGCCCGGTAGATTTCCTCCGTCACGAAGCACTGGTCCGCGTGGCTGTATCCACTCACGGTAATCAGCTCGCGCACCCGGCGTCGGCCCGTGGAATCGCGTTCGCAGTAGAGAACAAAATCCACTGCCTTTCCGGTCTGTGACCGGATGAATTGCTGGTCGAGATTGGTCCGGGCGCTGAGCGCCATATCTGCCAGTCGGTCGAGCGCATCAAGGGCGGAATCAGCGTGCAATGTCGAGAGGGTTCCGCCGTGGCCGGTATTCATTGCCTGCAAGAGGTCGTAGCCGCACTCGTCGCGGATTTCGCCCATGATGATGCGGTCGGGACGATGCCGGAGAGCGGCAGCGACAAGCTGGCTTGGCGTGACAGCCACTTGGCCGGGAATCTCTGCCACTGCCTCCCAGCGGACGGCATTGGGATGTGCAACTTTCAACTCGGCTGGTTGCTCGATCACGATCAGCCGCTCACGGAGCGGAACGTGATCGAGCAGAGCCTTCATCAGCGTGGTCTTTCCCGAGCCTGTTCCACCGGCGATGATGCCGTTCTTCTGCCTCTCGATGAGTTGCACAACCGCATCCCGGACATTGGCGGGCAAGCTGCCTGCTGAGACCAGTTCATCGGAGGTGAACCAGCGGTTGAATTTGCGCACTGTGAATGTCGGCCCGTTGATCGAAGAAGGCGAGCCGACAACGGCCACGCGCGATCCATCGGGCAAGCGCGTATTGAGGATCGGATTCTGCGTCGTCAAGTCCTGCCCGAGGATGCGCGCAACGCGCTCAATGGCGGCTTGCAACCGTTCATTCGTGAATGGCTGTGTGAGTCCTATCTGCTCCACGACGCCGTTGCGGTCTGCAAAGACTCCGCCCGTTCCATTGATCATCAGATCGGAGATCGATGTATCTAGCAGAAGCTCGCGCAACTCCTCTGGAAAGAACGGCAGAATCAGGTCGAAGCTCATCGCGCTGCTCCCGATACTGCGTCTGGATTGTGCGCATCGACAGAGACGCGGTTTTCGTGGAACTCTGTGATGGTCAAGCCGAGCGGATTGATGAACTCGTACTGCGGATAGACGCGGGCCTGATCGCTGACCTGCTTTGGGTTCAAGTAGTAGGTGATGCTGAGCAGCCAATGTTCCGTGCGCGGTTCGTGGGAATTCTCTGCTGAGTAGAAGCGATCAACTGCCATCAGCGCAGTTCCACGGGCGATTCGCGCACCCTGTAACATCTCCTCCGACATCGTCGTAATGGTCACGTTCTGGACCTGTACGTCGCTCGCTTCGATCTGCCCTGCCGTGACCTGAGAGACGAGGTGGTTGGCGTTGTCTTCCGTCATCAGGCGCGACGCCAACGTCTGCGAAAGAAAGTAGTAGTTGAGCGGGTATTTCTTGGCGATTACGTCCCGGTTGACCGTGTAGCGGTAGTTCGCCCAATCGGTCAAATAGGTCCGTACTTCACCCTCGCGCGGGCTGTAGTTCAAATCCGAATACTGAATCGCCTGGGCGCGGCCCATCTCATCGATGCGAATGTAACGATTCGCAACTGGACGGCGTGTCAGCATCAGGTTCATGCCAAGCGAAGCGAGCAGCATGACCGTGCCACAGGCTAGGATGAGCCGGTAGGCTTTCCGCTCGGCATAGTGCGACGAATAGACCTCATTGCCGATATGGTCAACGAGCAGGGATTCCGCAGGTGCAAGCGGAGCTTCAGAAGAAGTCGAGTGTCGTGGCATGGGATGCACTTATCCTTTCTTCAAGTGTGAGAAACAAGTCCACGGTGTAGATCAGGACCACGATGAAGAGGCCGATCAAGAGCACGGCGAGCACGTATCGGAACGGCTTCGATAGCCTGAGCCGGCGAAAGAGCAAATAGCTGAAGAGATAGGTCCACATCGTGCCCTCCTCAACCGGCCATCATGGCAATAGAAGCAACCGCGCCGCCGACTTTCGAGACGCTGTCGGCCAAGCCTGCGGTGCCGCCGAAGATCGCCTGCGTCATGCTCGGAATGAAGAGCATGTTGATGATGAAGGCGATGAAGACCATCGTGCAGGGAATGAGATTGGCCAGCCACATCTCCATCGAGTAGGTTCCGTTGAAGGTTTGCTGAATGAAAGTATTCAGAAAACCCGCCCACACGAAGATGAAAGCGGCGGCCACGGCGCGGATCATCGCGAAGCTCAGCAGCACATCGAGAAAGTGGAAGAACTTCCCCCGGAATGTCCTGGTCATCAGCAGCGGAATGAACACTGGTCCAAAGAGCGCAGTGACGCCGTAGAGAATGAACGAACTGCAATTGATAAGGAACAGGATCGCTGAGGCTAAACCGAGCAATGCCTGCACAAAGAAGTAGCAGAGAATCTGGACTGGTGCGGTCAACGAAGGCATCGATGTATTGTCTCCAGCCGTTTTCAATAGCTGGAGCAGATTGTCGAGCGAACTCTGATCGAATGCTGCAACCATTGCCTGAGCGATGTAGCTGAAGAAATGATTCAGTCCGAAGCTCGCGCCGGGAAGCGGATTGACCCAGTAATTGATGAGCAGGCAGCAGACAATCAGCCGCAACAAGAAGTGCGTCAGATCGCCCGCGCGAACCGGGTGCGC
>JBEKPO010000210.1:0-2655 GCA_049520675.1 Occallatibacter sp.
TCGCGATGATTCGCGCCGTGGCCGCCGCATTCATCTTCGTGTGGGCCGGTTTCCTGAATACCTTCATTCAGCAAACCTTCAACGGAACCTACTCGATGGAGATGTGGCTGGCCAATCTCATTCCCTGCACGATGGTCTACCTCGCATTCATCATCAACATGCTCTTTATCCCAAGCATGACGCAGGCGATCTTCGGTGGCACGGCGGGCATGGCTGACAGCGTTTCCAAGGTTGGCGGAGCGATTGCTTCCATCGCCATGATGGCCGGTTGAGGAGGGCACGATGTGGACCTATCTCTTCAGCTTCTTGCTCTTGCGCCGGCTTCGGATCGCCAAACCCATCCGGTATGCACTTGCGGTGTTTCTGATCGGCCTCTTTATCGTTGTCCTGATCTACACCGTTGTATTGTTTCTCACGCTCGAAGAAAGGATCGGTGTCTTCCATGCCGCGACACTCAACTACTTCTGAACCTACTCTCACACCCGCCGAATCGCTGCTCGTTGACCATATCGGCAATGAGGTCTATGCGTCGCATTATGCCGAGCGGAAAGCCTACCGGCTCATCCTCGCCAGTGGCACGGTCATGCTGCTCGCTTCGCTCGGCATGAACCTGATGCTTGCGCGCCGTCCGGTTGCGAATCGCTACATTCGCATCGATGAGATGGGCCGCGCCCAAGCGATCCAGTATTCGGACTTGAACTACAGTCCGCGTGAGGGCGAAGTCCGCACCTATTTGACCGACTGGGCGAACTACCGCTACACGGTCAACCGCGACGTAATCGCCAAGAAATACCCGCTCAACTACTACTTTCTTTCGCAGGCATTGGCTTCTCGCCTGATGGGCGAGGACAATGCCAATCATCTTGTCTCTCAGGTCACAGCAGGCCAGATCGAAGCAAGCGACGTGCAGGTCCAGAACGTGACCATTACGACGATGTCCGAGGAAATGCTCCAGGGCGCGCGCATTGCCCGTGGAACGGCGCTGATGGCAGTTGATCGCTTCTACTCGGCAGAGATTTCCCACGAGCCGCGCACGGAGCATTGGCTACTCAGCATCACCTACTACCTGAACCCGAAGCAGGTCAGCGATCAGGCCCGCGTTTATCCGCAGTACGAGTTCATCAATCCGCTCGGATTGACCATCACCGAGTTCCACGAGAACCGCGTCTCTGTCGATGCGCACAGTCCAGACGCAGCAGCGGGAGCAGCGCGATGAGCTTCGACCTGATTCTGCCGTTCTTTCCCGAAGAGTTGCGCGAGCTACTACTCGATCCATCGATCTCCGATCTGATGATCAATGGGACGTGTGGAGTATTTGCAGACCGCAACGGCGTCGTGGAGCAGATCGGACTCACACAGCCGTTCACGAACGAACGGTTGCAGGCCGCGATTGAGCGCGTCGCGCGCATCCTTGGGCAGGACTTGACGACGCAGAATCCGATCCTCAATACGCGCTTGCCCGACGGCTCGCGCGTGGCGGTTGTCGGTTCGCCTTCTTCTATCAACGGACCTACATTCACGGTACGCAAATTCAACCGCTGGTTTACTTCGGATGAACTGGTCGCATCGGGCAGTCTTCCTGCCAATGTACGTGACACCGTTGTACGACTGATCGAAGGACGGAAGAACGGCATCATCGCCGGTGGAACCGGCTCGGGAAAGACCACGCTGATGAAGGCTCTGCTTGACCATGTTCCGCTCCGTGAGCGGCTGATCGTAATCGAGCAGCCAGCCGAGTTGAAAGTCGCCCATCCCAATGCCGTTCGCTGGGAGGCAGTTGCAGAGATTCCCGGCCAGGTTGCTGTTACGCCGAGCCAGCTTGTAGCCGCCGCTTTGAGGCATAGGCCCGACCGCATCATCATGGGCGAAATCCGCGACGAGTGCGGCTATGACCTGTTGCAGGCCATGAATACCGGCCACGGCGGAACGCTTTCAACATTGCACGCGGACTCCGCCCTCGATGCGCTGGATCGCCTTGCGGATATGGCGCTCAGCGCCCGGACAAATCTCGACCAGCAATTCATCCGGTCACAGACCGGAAAAGCAGTGGATTTTGTTCTCTACTGCGAACGCGATTCCACAGGCCGGCGCCGGGTGCGCGAGCTAATCACCGTGAATGGATACAGCCACACGGACCAGTGCTTCGTGACGGAGGAAATCTACCGGGCTTCCGGCACGGCGGCGGCATGAACTGGAGCGCGGATCGCACGGATGGAATGCGAATCGGAGGCACGGCTATGAGAAGCCTTCTTGGGCACGGTGAAGCAAACGGAATCAAGCCCTCGTTGTGCGCTCTTGAGCGTGACCATAACGAGTGGAAGACATGCGATACCGGATGCGAGATGCGGCTCTTTGTCCAGAGGTCCGGTGGCGAGGAATATGGATCTGGTATTGCCGGTCAATGGATCTATGGCATCGCCAGGAAGCAGGAGAAGCATTGTTCTTCAGTGTGTCTCCCAGTTCCATTCCTCACTAGCTCGGTCACTGCTTCGGGGCTTTTGCGACGCCCTGCGGTACTGCGCCGTTCTGCTTCCCGGACTCCTCTCCCAGAGCAAGTCTGGGCCCCTGCTCCAGAATGCACGGCTTGGCGCTTGGGAGTCGCGCCCACTCGCATAGCTTCGCAAGGTGTGACCCGAGCAGATCGGGAATTCAAAA
>JBEKPO010000211.1:0-2610 GCA_049520675.1 Occallatibacter sp.
TTGGGCGCTTCAGGCTGCGTTCCCGGCGGAGCGGGCGGCGTCTGCTGGCCGCTTGCGGTCAGACAAAACATCAGCGCCAATTCGCCACAGACGGCAAGCCGGATTCTGGCCGGAACTGGCCAGCGCGCACCTGATTGAGTCACGAGCATTGAGGACCTCACGAGCGCCACATTAGCAGGATTCCGGACGTTGTTCGAAAAGTATCTCCCACTTGCGCGGGATTCAGGTACCTACTTAATTCCCATTTGGAACCCGCTTCAGTCGCCATAGAATTCGCCGGAACAAACCCAGAATACGCCTCGTGTCCCGCCGATTTGGGTCGAGCCTGCGCAGCAGCAACCGCAGGTCGTGGCGGTTTGCGGCTTGCATTGATGGAGGAGAGTAATTCGCGGCTATCAATGCTTCTTCCACGACGCGGGCGAGAAGCTCCAGGTCGCCGGAGGAGGCGGCAGGGCTTTGGGCCGCATCTCCCTTTGCGGCCAGTTTGGGTAACCCTTCAATTGCCGCGCTTGGCGGTAGAGATGCCCGCGACGCCAGCTCATAAAGGCAAACAGCCACAGCCTGGCCGAGGTTCATCGAAGGCTGGCGGGGATCGGTGGGGATTTCGACAAGCAGACGGCAGAGAGAAAGGTCTTCGCGCGTGAGGCCGTGGTTCTCCGGCCCAAAGACCAGCGCGATGCGACCGCCGCGCTTGGTCTCGCCGGCCGCGATCGGAGCCAAGTCGGGAAGCGCGATCACTTTTTGCTCGGGCTTGCGGTAGGTGAGGGTTCCGGTGCCAACCACGAGCGTGCAGTTGGCGACGGCCTCGGCGAGAGTGGCGCTCTCGGTTGCAAATTCGAGTACCTGCGGCGCACCCACGGCAGAGCGCGCCTCACGCCAGTGCGGGGCGTAGGCCGCAACGACAGTCAGGCGCGAGAAGCCAAAGTTGGCCATGGCGCGCGCCGCTGCGCCAATGTTGAGCGGGTTGCGCGGAGAGACGAGAACGATCTCGATGCGGTCGCGTTGGGATTCCGGAAGCAAGAGATCATTGTAGAGCGGGGCAATGCGAGAAACGATGGCTATCGACGATGCGGAGCGCCCGGCATTCGGGCCCTACGCATCGCGCAGACACAGCTCGATTCGATCGCTGGTCCAGGTGGCGATTCCGCTTCCGAAGAAGTCGCGGTCTTCGGTCCAGATGGGCGCATCGATTAGCAGAGCGGTGGCAACGACGGGCCAATCGTCGTCGTCGCGCGTGGCGATGCGCGCGCGGGCGCGCTCTTCATATTCCTCGTAGAGGCTGCGGTCAACAACATGAATTAAGTCGTCGATCATTTGGCTCAAGACTATGTCGGCCAGATGAGGGGAGCTTCCACGTCGCCTTGCGACGGATGGTATGTACTTTCGCGCGTCTGCTACACAGATATCCGGTGTGTAGAACGCCGCCGCGTCCTCGTAGGCATTGAGCAGCCTCCGGACCTGTGTCCCAAAGATAGCTCTCAGGAGAATGTTGGCGTCAAGCACGAGACCTCTTGGGGCGCTCATTTGCGTCCGTCAGTTTCCATCGCTTGAAATCCTCAATAATTTCCTCTTCTGTGAGGCCTTTGGCGATGAGGTCCTCTTGGACACGCGCAGCGGCTTCTTCGAGAGCGGCCTTCTCGGCCTCGGTGCGCTTGCGGCGCGTTGGCAGGTAATAACCGATGGTGTCGCCGTGGCGCGTGATGGCCAGCGGCTTGTCGGATTCGAGCAGGTAGGTGGCCAGTTTGTCGCGGAATTCGCGGATACCGACGCTTTGTGCGGCCATAATGCCCTCCATTGTGTACGCAAGTGTACCATATTTTGGCACAGCCGAACTCGTTGAAGCGGGACTGGAATTGGAATCCTCGCGGCCACTTTTTCGCCCTTTCAGGGGTGTAGGGATGGCTGCGGATGCACGTGAATGCCGCGGGGTAACGGCTGGCTGTCAGCGAACCCTGAAGTTGACGCCAACTCCTGCCGATATAATCCGTAAGTTTTCGCTGTGCCACGGCGATTGGAGACTGCCCGGATCGGAGACTGCCCGGAGGTCACGCAGCACGCTGGAACGGGAGGGGCGCGGCCTGTTGCGCTCTCTCCATTCCTAAGCAAGCGGGTCGGGGATAAGCGCGCCGGTTTGCGGTCGGGTTACGATATGCACGGTTCGGGGCCAGGGAGTATACGAGCATGGAAATCACGCAGTTTCGCTGGACACCGGATTCGGGATGGGAAACTCCGCCGACCTCTGCGCACGGAGCAGATTTGGTTCTGGCATTTTCCGATGCGGACTATTTTCGTTCGCCTGAGTGCTATCGGGACCTGCGCGGCTTTTTTCCCGCGGCGCACATTGTCGGATGCAGTTCCTCGGGCAGCATCTGCAACACGCACATTAGCGACGCGGACATCGTTGTGACCGCGGTGAAGTTCGAGAAGGGCCGGGTTCAGCTGGTGAGTGCGGAGGCCGCTTCCGGCGAGGACTTGCATGCGCTTGCAATCAGGCTGGTGGGCGGGCTCGAAGGCGCCGATTTGCGCCACGCATTTGTTCTGTCGGACGGGCTGTCGGTCAATGGCAGCGATCTTGCCCGGGGGCTCAACAGCCGCGGTATTTCGGTGACC
>JBEKPO010000212.1:0-2604 GCA_049520675.1 Occallatibacter sp.
GATCGCCTCGCCGGCTACAAAGCACCACGCCGGATCTGGATTCTCGAATCAGGCGGGTTGCCGCAAAATCACAACGGCAAGTTCTTGCGAAGGGTTCTGCGCGAGCGATTTTCCAAAGAGGCTGCCTCGTCGCATTGAAGTGCAACCGACGGGAAGGCGAACGGCTGTCAAATCCCTTCGCCCATCTCAACGTATGTGCTCGCCTGGTCGAGCTCCACGCGATAGGCGGCGCGCTCGGCCTCTTCCTCTTCGAATGGCTTGGCCCACTGTTCGCGAGCGCCGAGCCGCGCTTCCAGCTCCTGCACGCGATCGGAGAGTGCGATGAGCGCATCGGAGAGCGGGTCTTTCACGTCATGGGGATCGGTGATCAGAACGCGTTGGCCATTGCGATAAACGATGTGCGCGGGGACACCAACGACGGTCGAATTCGGCGGAACGTCCGCGAGAACCACTGAGCCCGCGCCCACTCGCGAATTCTCGCCTACAGTGACATTGCCCAGCACGTTGGCATTGTCGCCGATGAAGACGCCGTCGCAGATGGTCGGGTGCCGCTTGCCGTGGCCCTTGCCGGTGCCGCCCAGTGTCACGCCCTGGTAGATCGTCACATCGCTGCCCACGATCGCCGTTTCGCCGATCACCACGCCGCTGGCGTGGTCGATAAACAGCCGGCGGCCGAGGAGCGCACCCGGGTGAATGTCGACCCCCGTGAAGAATCGCGCGACCTGAGAGTTGATGCGCGCCAGCAAGCGCAAACGATGCCGCCAGAGCCAATGCGAGATGCGATGAATCCAAACCGCCCACAGGCCCGGGTAGCAGAGAAACACTTCAAGGCCGGTGCGCGCAGCCGGATCGCGCTCCATGATGGAGGCAATATCGTCGTGCATGCGGCCAAACAGGGACATAGGGACGTGGGACCAGGCACTAGGGACGTAGGGACCAGAGATCAGATCAGACATTCAGCAGCGGCACGAAAATCTGCTTCCCTGATCCCTGACCCCTGATCCCTGCTTCTTACGCCGGCACCGCAATCGGCTCGGCCTGCAGAGCCAGAGCCTGTTGGCGCAGCGGCTCAAAGAGCACGCTCGACAGGTAGCGCTCGCCAAAGTCGGGCAGCACCACCACGATCAGCTTGCCGGCATTTTCAGGCCGCGCGGCCACCTTCAGCGCCGCTGAGGCCGCAGCTCCCGAGCTGATGCCGACAAAGATGCCTTCTTCCTTGGCCAGCCGGCGCGCCATCTCGACCGACTCGTCGTTGGTCACCTGCACAATCTCATCGATCAGCTTGGTATCGAGCACGCTGGGCACAAAGCCCGCGCCGATGCCCTGAATCTTGTGCGGCCCTGGCTTTCCGCCGGAGAGCACAGGGCTGTCCGTCGGCTCAACAGCGATGGCCTTGAACGACGGCTTCTTGGGCTTGATGTAATTGGAGACGCCGGTGAGAGTCCCGCCCGTGCCGATGCCGGAAATCAGAATGTCGACTTTGCCGTCGGTGTCGTCCCAGATCTCGGGGCCCGTCGTCTTCAGGTGAATGGCGGGGTTGGCCGGGTTGTCGAATTGCTGCAGCATGTAGCCGTTCGGCGTCTTTTCCAGGATCTCGTTGGCCTTGGCGATGGCGCCCTTCATCCCGTTGGGGCCGGGCGTCAGCACAATCTCGGCGCCGTAGGCCAGCAGTGTCACGCGGCGCTCCAGGCTCATGGTCTCGGGCATCGTCAGGATCAATTTGTAGCCCTTGACCGCCGCTACAAACGCCAGCGCGATGCCGGTGTTGCCACTGGTGGGCTCGATCAGGATGGTCTTGTCGGGCGAAATCTTGCCCGCCTTCTCCGCCGCGTCGATCATGGCAAAGCCGATGCGATCCTTCACGCTCGACGCGGGGTTTTGGCTTTCCAGCTTGGCAACTACGGTAGCCGGCAGCCCGGCAGCCACGCGGTTCAACCGCACCAGCGGAGTGTGGCCAATCAGTTCCGTTACATTCGCAGCAATGCGCGCCATAAACTTTCTCCTTTATCAGGGCCAAAGCCCGGACCTCTCATGTGATGAATCTTAGGGTATCGGTGCAGCTTGTCACTGAATTGAAGCGCGCAATCGAGCGCACAGGAGCGTCGGAGCTTGCATCAGAGGCGGTGTTAGCAACATCGACGCATGCAGACAGCGTAGACCCACAGCGCGGGGCATGGCAAGCGGGCACTGTATCGCGGCGAGCCACCAGATCGCGATGAGGATCCGGGTGACTTCAGGGCACTCCCGCTGTTTCACGGTTTCTATGTTTCTGCGTTTCTGTGGAACTGTGACCTGCGCCGTGGCCCCTAAGGGATTGAAACTCCGGTCGCAGTGTTTACTGGTTGGGAATGGGGGGTGCCCCCCCTGCTTTGAACCTAAAGTCCTCCTGGGAAAGGGGTTATGGAACCGGTATCTCTGTAAAATATTGATTCTAAAAGAGCACCCTCCAGAAAGTCGTCATTCTGAAAGAATTAGCTATTTTCGTGCTGCCTGGGCGCGGAGGCCCACGCCTAATCCGAGACTTGGGGGCACCGGGCGATCGGAGCCTTTGGAATTCTCATGCATTGAGTATGAGCGCAAAGGAGAAATAATCGGCAATGCCGG
>JBEKPO010000213.1:0-4087 GCA_049520675.1 Occallatibacter sp.
CGAAGAAGGCATACGACCTGAATGCCAAGCCGCTCGCCGGTGTGCAGTCGAAGCAGCCTGACAAGGAACTCTACGACAAGGCGATGATCGCCATGAAGAAGGGCCGCTATGACGTGGCCCGGCTCGACCTTCAGACTCTGCTCAATACCTACCCCGAGTCGGAATTCCGCATGCGCGCCAAGCTCTCGGTCGGTGACACCTGGTTCAAAGAGGGAGGCACCGCCGCTCTCACCCAGGCCGAAGCCGAGTATGAGGACTTCATTACCTTCTTCCCCAATGCCCCCGAGGCTGCCGAAGCCAAGATGAAGGTCGCCGACATCTACTACGAGCAGATGGAAAAGCCCGACCGCGATCCCATCAACGCCGAACAGGCCGAGAAGGAATACCGGGAGATGGTCAACATGTTTCCCGATTCCACGCTGGTTCCGCGCGCCAAGCAGCGCCTGCGTGAAGTGCAGGAGGTCCTGGCCGAGCGCGAATTCGAAATCGGCAGCTACTACGGGAGCCGCGAAGACTACGTTGCCGCCCTTGCCCGCCTTGAAACGGTTGCAGACACCTATCCGCTTTACTCCAAGAGCGACCAGGTGCTGATCGGCATCGGCGACGCCTACGCCGGCGAGGCACACGGTATCGCCATCATCGCCAACTTGAACGGCGCGATTCGCGAGCGCCTGAGCACGATGTATGCGGACAAGGCAGCCGAAGCCTATGCCAAGGTGATCACACGCTATCCCATGGCGCCGCATGTCGAAGATGCACGCGATCGCCTCGTAGCCATGAACCGCCCGGTTCCCGAGCCCACTGAAGCGGCGATTGCCGAGAGCGATGCCGAGGAGCGCAGCCGCCAGCCCTTGCACTTCACCGATCGGACCCTCGACATCATCAAGCGCGGCCCCACCGTGGTTGAAGCGGTACACGTGGGCGAGCCTTCGCTCGACGATCCGAAGCGCGTGCTCGCTCCCGAAGTCACCAAACAGAACTTTGCCATGTACAGCGTGGCCGCCAATGTCGGCAAGCCGGTTGTGCCGGCGCAGGCTGTCGCACCCACCGGACCCAATGAGCCCCCGCGCAGCGACCAGCCCTCCACCGCACCCTTGCAGATGCAGGCCCCGGGGGAGGGAACCAGCGTCGGCGTCGAAGTCGTGAACGCGCCCAACAGTGGTGCCGCTCCCGCCAGCACCGCTGCCGCCGATCCCAATGCCGTGGTCAACGCTGTCGGCCCTGCCAACACTGTTGTGCCTGGTGCCGAGAAACCTGCCGAGGCTCCGCTGCAGATGAACGACATCAAGGCCGGCGAGAATCCGCCCCAGGCCACCGACGCCGCCAACGGCAAAACCCCAAAGCCCAAAGTCAATCTGAGCGAGGAATCCTCGAGCAAGAAGAAAAAGAAGAAGGGCCTGGCCAAGCTGAACCCGTTCTAAGCTGGCAATCAACAAGTTATACGCAATCCATGACTCGCGACACGCTCCGCAACGCCACGTACTTCCCCACGTGCCGCTCATCGCGCCGTAGCGTGATAGAAAGGATGGCGTGCTCGTGGAGACGATGACTTGAAACTCATTTCCCGTCGCAGCTTTTTGCGCGGCGCCCTGGGCGCCTGGGCAACAGTACCGGTCGTCCTGCGCGGGCGGTACCGGCTATTCGCTGCAACCCCCACGGAGTACCCCGAGCGCGTTTTGCGGCTCATGCATGAGTCGGTTGTCATCGACATGCTCAACCAGTTCCTCTACCGCAGCGATCAGCAGGAGCTGAAGGAACGTTGGCTCACCGAGTCCGGAGCATTCACCGAGGCGGACTACCAGCGCTTCCGGTCGACAGGTGTCCACGCAGTCAACTTCGGCGAGGGAACTGACAGCGCGGCCGATGCGCAGGCGCTGTTTGCCAAATGGAACAATTTCATCGCGCAATATCCGCAATGGCTCATGCGGATCGATTGCGCGGCCGATTTCGTGAAGGCGCGCGAGTCTGGCCGGCTCGGCATCCTCTACGGGCTGCAAAGCAGCGCGCAGTTCGAAAAGCTCGACGATGTGAACCGGTGTTTTGGATTTGGCCTGCGTGTTTCGCAGCTCAGTTACAACTTCCGCGCCCTGGTGGCCGACGGCGCGTTTGAGCCGGTCGACGCCGGCGTGAGCGAGTACGGCGCCAAGGTCATCGAGCGCATGAATCAGGCGCAGATGGCCGTGGACCTGGGGCATGCCAGCGACAAGACTAAGCTCGATGCGCTGGAGATTTCGAAGGCGCCGGTGATCCTGTCGCACGGAAACTGTCGCGCGCTGAACCCCAAGGCCCGCAGAGCGTCAACCGATGAGGCCATCCGCAAGCTGGCGGCCAAGGGCGGCGTGATGGGCATTACCGATATCGCCTTTATGGTCAAGGGAACCGATCCTGTGACCATCGACGACGTAATCGACCACTATGATCACGTCCGCGACCTGGTGGGAATCGAGCATGTGGGAGTGGGCTCGGATGCGGGCATCGAAAGCAACGACCTGGGCTCGCCCGACTCGCTGAAACAGATGCTCACCAAGGCGGACCCACGCTACAACGTGCACGGAAGTCGCGAGGTCGTGGCGGGCCTCGAGGGGCCGACGCGCATGTGGGAGTTGTGCGCCGGCCTGGTGCGGCGCGGCTACACCGACGAGCAGATCGGGCTCGTGCTGGGCGGCAACTGGGCGCGCGTGCTCAAGGAGATTTGGGGAAGCTGATTCTGTGGGGAAAATTCCCCCTTTCTTCTGCTTCTTGCTAGAATTGCCACGCGACTCCGGGAAAAATCCGATGAAGAGCGATCCGTTTCCACTTATCGCTGTGTGTCTTGCTTTGATTGGCGCGGCCGCCGCCCAGGAGCCGTCACGCGGGCCTGACGGCGGCACCGGCGGTACCCACGTATCGGGCGTCGAAATCCTCGCCATTCCCGGCAAGCCCTTCGCCGCCAAGACGACTACCGACTGGACACGGACGCTCGAAGGTGGAAATACAGTCTCTCTTCACCTCGATGCCTTCCTTGCGCGCGATAACCGGGGCAGAATCTACCGCGAGCGGCACAAGTTTGTTCCGGCGGGAACGACAGATCCGGCCCCGCTGTACGAAATCCACCTCACCGATCCTGTCGCCAAGACCGACCTGCTCTGCAACGGCAGAACTTACGTCTGCATACTCTCGGACTACAAGCCACGAACGTCTTTTGAACCTACCCCTGAGGGTACATACGATCACGATACCCGCACCCTGCACCGGGAATTTCTCGGCGCGGATACGATTGAGGGGATCTACGTGCAGGGAACGCGCGAGACCACGACAGTGAGCGAGGGAGTTGCCGGCAACGAGCGGCCAATGGTTTCAACGCGCGAGTTCTGGTACTCTGACGAGCTCGAAACCAACCTGGCTGTCACACGGATCGATCCCATCAACGGCAAACAGGTCATTCGCCTTTCGAACATCTCGCGTACCGAGCCTGACCCGCATCTCTGGGACGTGCCGATCGGTTTCAGGGTTCGCGATTTGCGCGTCGCGAGTCGCCAACAGCGTTACGGCAGCCTGGTCCACAACCCATAGCTGCGCCTCTGGCCGCCTTATCTATCTGCTAACCTGAAAAGTGGTCCCCTCGCTCTGAAAACCCCTCTATTCATGGGAGTTTTCTCGAAATTCTCCGGGGCTCACGAAGACAAAATGCCTCACGACCTGCCCAAAGCTTACGACCCAACCGCCATCGAAGATCACTGGGCCGACTACTGGGTCCGCGAGAATCTTTTCGCTGTCCCGACACCCACCGGCTCGGTTCAAAACCTGGGCTCGTGTGGTGAGCCCTTTGTGATCCTGCTCCCTCCGCCCAACGTCACCGGCCGTCTGCACATGGGCCACATGCTCAATCAGACGGAGATGGACATAGCAACTAGGCCGGGAAGCATTCGTTACCCGCGTCTGGCAGTGGCGTCAGCACTATGGCGGCGCCATCCTCGAGCAGATGAAGCGCCTCGGCGTCTCCGTCGACTGGAGCCGCGAGTACTTCACCATGGACGAGCGCCTGTCGATCGCGGTCAGGGAGGCTTTCGTCCGCCTCTACGCACAGGGCCTCATCTATCGCGGCGCT
>JBEKPO010000214.1:0-2584 GCA_049520675.1 Occallatibacter sp.
GCCAACATGGAACGGCGCAATGCCGCCGTCGAAGACATCAATACCGCGGTCCTCGTCCAGCAGCAACGCGCAACAAATGACACAAGTGCTGCCAGCGAAAGCAATACCTGGCAGACCTACCTTCCGTGAGTGAATTTCACGCGGCGCGGGCCTTTCCGGTCAGCGCCGCACTTTCCACTACGAGGTGCAGACAATGATTTCACCGACCCTATTGGCCCAGGCTCTGCCGAGTGCGAGTTCCGGCGTGGATTGGCTCTACCAGTTCACCAACAATCTGACAAATCTGACCACGCAAAACGGCGGCGCATTGACACAGCTTGGACTAACCGAGCTGAGCTGCATTGCTCTCTTCACGCTCATCAGCATGGTCATCAACTGGAACACCTCCGGGATGACGGTATGGCGCTTTCACGCGCACCCTGTTCGCGCGGGCGATCTGACGCACTTCCTGTTGCGGCTCATCGTCTGCTGCCTGCTCATCAATTACTGGGTGAATCCGCTTCCCGGCGCGAGCTTCGGGCTGAATCACTTCTTCAGCTACATCGCTCAGGCAATGGTTGCGGCATTCGACCAGAGTTCGCTCGACAATCTGCTCCAGCTCATGAAGACCGCTGGCGACAATACACCGATGCCGTCGCTGACCGCACCAGTTCAGATTCTCTGCTACTTCTACGTCCAGGCTCTGATGGGCGTTGCATCGGCAATCCTGTTCCTGATCAACTGCTCATCGTTCATCCTCTATGGTGTCACGGCACTCTTCGGTCCGGTCTTCATTCCGCTGCTGATGACCAGGACATTCCGAGGGAAGTTCTTTCACTTCGTCGATGTGCTACTGAGCTTCGCGATGATCCGCGCCGTGGCCGCCGCCTTCATCTTCGTGTGGTCCGGTTTTCTGAATACCTTCATTCAGCAAACCTTCAACGGAACCTATTCGATGGAGATGTGGCTGGCGAATCTGATTCCCTGCACGATGGTCTTCATCGCCTTCATCATCAACATGCTCTTCATCCCGAGCATGACGCAGGCGATCTTCGGCGGAACGGCTGGGATGGCCGACAGCGTCTCAAAAGTCGGCGGCGCGGTTGCTTCCATCGCCATGATGGCCGGTTGAGGAGGGCAACATGTGGACCTATCTCTTCAGCTTTCTGCTCTTCCGCCGGCTCAAGCTATCGAAGCCCTTCCGATACGTGCTTGCCGTGCTTTTGATCGGCCTCTTCATCGTGGTCCTGATCTACACCGTGGGCCTGTTTCTCACGCTCGAAGAAAGGATAAGTGCATCCCATGCCACGACACTCGACTTCTTCTGAAGCCCCGCTTGCACCTGCGGAATCGCTGCTCGTTGACCACATCGGCAACGAGGTTTATGCGTCGCATTATGCCGAGCGGAAAGCCTATCGGCTCATCCTCGCCTGTGGCACGGTCATGCTGCTCGCATCGCTCGGCATGAACCTGATGCTGGCGCATCGCCCGGTGGCGAATCGTTACATTCGCATCGATGAGATGGGCCGCGCCCAGGCGATCCAGTACAGCGATCTCAACTACTCGCCCCGCGAAGGCGAAGTCCGCACCTATCTGACCGATTGGGCGAACTACCGCTACACGGTCAATCGTGACGTGATCGCAAAGAAATATCCGCTCAACTACTACTTTCTCTCACAGGCATTGGCATCGCGCCTGATGGGTGAAGACAACGCCAACCACCTCGTCTCTCAGGTCACGGCAGGACAGATCGAAGCGAGCGACGTGCAGGTCCAGAACGTGACCATTACAACGATGTCGGAAGAAATGCTCCAGGGTGCGCGAATCGCCCGTGGAACAGCGCTGATGGCAGTTGATCGCTTCTACTCGGCAGAGAATTCGCACGAGCCGCGCACGGAGCATTGGCTGCTCAGCATCACCTACTACTTGAATCCAAAGCAGGTCAGCGATCAGGCCCGCGTTTATCCGCAATACGAGTTCATCAATCCGCTTGGGCTTACCATCACAGAGTTCCACGAAAACCGTGTCTCTGTCGATGTGCACAGTCCAGATGCAGTATCGGGAGCAGCGCGATGAGTTTCGACCTGATCCTGCCGTTCTTTCCAGAGGAGTTGCGCGAGCTTCTGCTCGATCCGTCGATCTCCGATCTGATGATCAATGGGACGAGCGGAGTTTTTGCGGATCGCAACGGCGTCGTTGAGCAGATCGGACTTACACAGCCGTTCACGAACGAACGGTTGCAGGCTGCCATTGAGCGCGTTGCGCGCATTCTTGGGCAGGATCTGACAACCCAGAATCCGATCCTTAATACGCGCTTGCCTGATGGCTCGCGCGTGGCCGTTGTCGGCTCGCCTTCTTCGATCAACGGCCCCACCTTCACCGTGCGCAAATTCAACCGCTGGTTTACCTCCGATGAACTCGTCGCATCGGGCAGTCTTCCGGTCAATGTACGTGACACTGTTGTACGACTGATCGAAGGACGGAAGAACGGCATCATTGCCGGTGGAACCGGCTCGGGAAAAACCACGCTGATGAAGGCACTGCTCGATCATGTTCCGCTGCGCGAGCGGCTGATCGTGATCGAGCAACCAGCCGAGTTGAAGGT
>JBEKPO010000215.1:0-3716 GCA_049520675.1 Occallatibacter sp.
TTCGTCTCCGACCATTCGCCGTCTTCCGATACTCCCGCTTTCAGCCATTTCTGGATCAGCCGCAGCATTCGGTTGTCGGCCACTCGATGTCCGACAAACTTCATCATCCATTCGTGACTGACATGGTCGAAGAAGCCTTTGATATCGGCATCGAGTATCCAGTTCACTCGCTTCTTTTGCAGCCCCGCATTGAGCGCATCCAGCGCCTGGTGCGGGTTGCGTCCCGGCCTGAACCCATACGAGAAGCCTCGAAAGTCCGCCTCATAAATCTCATTGAGTACGGTCACCACGGCCTGTTGGACGACCTTGTCCTCCAGTGACGCGATGCCCAACGGTCGTTGCCTTCCGTCAGCCTTCGGTATGTAGACTCTGCGTGAGGGTTGTGCCCGATACGCACTACGATGAACACGGCTGTGTAAATCGGCAAGCCGATCTTCCAGTCCCGTTTCGTATTCGCGCCATGTCACGCCATCCACGCCTGGAGCCGCATCCTTCTTCAAGGCTTCGTAACTCTTCCGCAGCAGATTTAGCGTCACATGATGCAGCAAAGCAGTGAACCGCTCTTTCTTCCTTTCCTGCGCCGCTCGACGCACGCCGCTCAATCCTTGGGACACCCGTTCCCCGCTCTGTGTCGGACTGGTGTTGGATTGTGCGTCGTTCTCCTTGGGCCGCTGCCTTCCCTCCACCACCTCCGTCGAGGATTCCTCCTCTATGTTCGGCAGCTTCATCGGTACTACGCCGCGGTCCGACTCCTGCAGCGCGTACGCGTCCGCCGTTCGGCTTTGCGCCTTTGCGGACCGGTCTGTCTCATTGACAGACGCGCTGCAGGTCTCCCGGTTCTCGTGCATGTTGTTTCTCGACGTGCACAGGGCCTTCGACCACGCCGCGTTCCGCTAAGGCTCGCGATTTTGTCGCCTGTTACGGATAGTGCCTTCCACTATGCGAATAAAGTCGGCACGCGGTTCGTCAGTTTTCGAGGCTCAATCTCCCGGCCCGCCGATGCCTCTTTCTACGCTTCGCCGTACGCCTCGCGACGCACCGCGCAAGATCAAGGTCAGAATAGAGTCGCTGCTCCTTTTCTGTAGGGCTCTCTCATCCCCTACAACATGCCGGTTTATCCCGGCGCACTCGCTTCCCAGCGTTGCCGTGTCCTCCGCTCAGCCTGGGACCGCGCCTTCGGCGAAGTCCAGAGATGCTGAAACTTTGCGTTAACCGTCAGGTGCGTGTCACATTCGGTAGTGTCCGGGTGGGCAAGCTATGGTCGAGAGTACCCGCCGCTCAGCATGACTTCGGTATGGGCGATCCAGTGATTGGTGGCGGGCCGGCTTGAAATAGGCCTGGTCCGACCCCGTTGGAGAGTTTGTGTGTGATCGTTCTACCGAGCCCGGCCCGGTCAACTCAATGGCAAGGAGAGTGTGACATGGCAAACCGGAAGCAATCTACCTTCGAGCGCTTGAGCAGTGGCCGCCTCAATCGCCAACAACGCAAGGAACTGGCAAGAAAGCTGACGGCCGAAAACCCTGGGCTAGAGATCGTAAATCGGAACGTGGCTGGCATTGACGTTGGAAATGAGAGCCATTATGTGGCAGTGGCGCCGCGCTGCGATCCGCAACCCGTTCGGGAGTTCGGCAGTTGGACTGCGGATTTGGAGCGGATGGCCGACTGGCTCAAAGTATGCGGCGTTGAAATGGTAGTGATGCAGTCCACGGGCGTGTACTGGATGGCACTCTATGACATGTTGGAAGCGCGGAAGTTCAAGGTCTGCCTGACCAACGCACGCCACACCAAGAACCTGCCTGGACGCAAAACCGACGTGCAGGAAAGCCAATGGTTGTTGAAGTTGCACACGTATGGTTTGTTGCGGGATTCATTTCACCCACCAGAAGAAATCCGCGCGCTGCGCAGCTTGTGGCGCCTGCGCGATCGCCACGTGAAGGAAGCCGGACGCGCGGTACAGCATATGCAGAAAACGATGACGATGATGAACGTGCAGTTGTCGAATGCAATCAGCGATATCAGCGGTGCAACCGGGCAAGCGATTATCCGGACGATTCTGAATGGAGAACGAGACCCCTGGAAGCTCGCCAAACTCCGCGATCGGCGCATCAAGGCCACCGAAGAGGAGATTGCGCGCAGTCTGGAAGGAAACTGGCGGGCTGACATGCTCTTTGAACTCAAACAGGCCGTCGACGCATACGACTTCACACAGAATCAGATTGCTGAGTGTGACCAACGTCTCCAGACGCTGTTGGCAGCTCTGCCGGAGCGCGAGGTGAAGTCAACAGAAGCTCAGGCCGAAGTCCCCGCCAGTGAATCGGCGAAACGGAAACAAAAGCGGAAGAAATCCCGCGCGGACGGCAACGCGCCGAGATTCGACTTGCAAGCTGAGTTGAAGCGAGTCTGCGGAGTGAACCTGACTAGCATCGATGGCATAGACGTCATGACGGCACAGACCATTGTGGCGGAACTAGGAACCGACTACAGCCGCTGGAAAAACGAATCGCATTTCACGTCCTGGCTGGGCCTGACTCCAAGCCGCGACATCAGCGGCGGCAAAATCGTGAAACAGGAATCGCGAAAAATTAAGAGCCCGGTGGCTATCATGCTACGCATGGCAGCAAGTTCATTGATACGGAGCGAGAGTTATTTGGGGGCCCGCTACCGATCACTGCGGACCAGACTCGGAGCCGGCAAAGCAATCAAAGCCATGGCCCGATACCTTGCATGCCTCGTTTACCGCATGTTCACCCATGGACAGGATTGGGTAGACCGCGGAATCAAAGAGTTTGAAAGTAAACGCACCCAGCGCGAACTATCATCTCTGCAACGCAGGGCCGCCACCTTGGGATATTCGATCGTCCCTCAACCCACTTCAGCCTAGCGTCGGAAAAGAAGGAAGTTTCTGGAGAGGTACCTGCATCTTAAACCCGGCCTCTGGAGTCGGCGGCGAATTTACACTCTTCTATTGACACGGGCGTTTTTCCTATCCTCAAGCGCAACACGAGCCGTATCTCTCTCAGCGGTTAGTGTTGCGACGGCGTGGTTCCGCTGCTTCACTTCCGCTTGGGAGTCTCGATATAGCTCATAAGGACCCGTAGCAACCCCCAAGATAAGAAGCGCGACAAGAAATGCAGTCAGCGGAGTCTTAACCTTTTCAAAAAAGTAGCGTCTACAGCTTTCCCACGCTTCGCGTCGCGACAGTTTCTTGTGTCGCTCCTCAAAGTAGCGAACCGCGATAGCACAGAAGGATAGGGCGATCCCAGCAAGACCCAGGTTCTTGAGCAGGGACATTAAGACAGTTCCCCAGGCGCGCCACCAAAATATCGGCACCTCCTTGAAGATCTTGGGATCCATCTGGTTAGGCCATCGCGCTTTGCGTCACAACCCAACCGTCTTTTGGCATCACAATAGCCTATCAAACCAGCGATGCACCCCAGGACACCATCCGTCAGCCAGCCGCCACCGACATCTCCCCGCGCTCCTTGCGCGTGGGGCGAACCGTGATTTGCACGTCCTGACCAAGGGCCGTCAGGAAATCGATCAGGCGGCCGACCGAAAACGTTCCGGCCCGATTGCGCATGAGCAACGAGACATGCGGCTGCTTTACGCCCAGCGCTTTGGCGGCCTGCGTTTGAGTTAAGCCACGTTGCTTGATGATGCGATAGATCTGGAGCGTCAACCGGGCTTTGAGCAATTCCTGATCGGCGTTTGCCAGT